>JACKBR010000039.1 GCA_020634495.1 Ardenticatenaceae bacterium
GATGGCGCATGAAGAAGCAAATGTATTGGCTGTTTTTTATTGGTTTGTTTTTAATACTTACGAGCTGGTTGGGCGGCACGGCCGTTTCTGCCCAACCTACCAACCAGCCAGCAGCCCCAACCGGGATTAGCCTCACAGTTACAGAAGTTGAAAGCGGCTTCAGCCAGCCGGTAGACATCGCCAACGCCGGGGATGACCGGCTCTTTATCGTGGAGCAGCCCGGCATTATTCGCATCATCGACGCTGACGGCAATATGCTGCCAGACCCCTTTCTGGACATCAACGACATTGTAGACAGCGAAACGCACAGTGAACGCGGCCTGCTGGGGCTGGCCTTCCATCCCAACTATCCCGACACGCCCTATTTTTACGTGAACTATACGGCAACACCTCTTGGAGAAGGAGATACCGTCATCGCCCGCTACACCGTCAGCAGCGATCCCAACGTGGCCGATAAAAACAGCGCCATTGAAATCCTGCGCATCGACCAGCCCAACGGCAACCACAACGGCGGCGACCTCAACTTTGGCCCGCAAGACGGCTACCTCTACATTGCCACTGGCGACGGCGGCAGCAGCAACGACAGCGGCACAGGCCACAACGCCGCCATTGGCAATGCCCAAGACATGACCCAACTGCTGGGCAAAGTGCTGCGCATCAACGTGAATGGCGACAGCGGTCTGGCCCCCGATTGCGGCACCGTGAACGGCGGTTCGCCCCCCTACACCATCCCCAACGACAATCCCTTCACCGCTGGCAGCGATGGCATTTGCGACGAAATTTGGGCCTCTGGCCTGCGCAATCCCTGGCGCGCCAGCTTCGACCAGGAAACTTATGATTATTACATTGCCGATGTGGGCCAAAATGCCTGGGAAGAGGTGAACTTCCAGCCGGGCAGCAGCGGCGGCGGCGAAAATTACGGCTGGCGCTGTTACGAAGGTGACCAGTTTACCAACCTGGACAGCATGGCAGAATGCAGTGCCAGCTATGTGTTCCCCTTTGATGTGTATCCCCACGGCAGCGGCAGCGACGCGGGCAATGCTATCACGGGAGGCTATGTTTACCGGGGCAGCGATTATCCTTCCCTGAACGGCATCTACATTTACGCCGATTTTATTAGCAGCAACTTCTGGCTGGCGCAAAACAGCGGGAGCTGGAGCATTACTCCGTTGGGCGGCATTGGCGTGAGCAATCCCAGCAGCTTTGGCGAGGGCTGCGATGGCGAGCTGTATGTGGCCAGCCACGGCGGCACCATCTATAAAATTCAGTCAAACAGCGGCACAAACGTGTTGGGGGGTGCTCTGGATCAATTTTCTTATGTGCCGCTGGTGTTTGGCGGTGGCCCCGCTCTAACCTGCTCTGGCTAAATTCAGTAGCCGCGGCTTCGTACCGTGCTCTTGTACGCGGTAGGAAACCGCGGCTACTTTACAAACACGCAGGAAAATCTCTTCAAAATTACGGCCGTTCCATCCAGGGCAAAAAATCATTTTCTACATTTACGGTGATGGCTGGCCCTACGGCCGTATCCATTCCCCAGGCAAAAGCATCTGCCGTTAAGGTCGGCGTGAACACCCCATTGGTGAGATAGCTCACCTCAAAATTGGCGCTGCTGGTAACGGCCGTTTGCCCATCGCCAAAATCCCAACTGTAGTTCACCGGAACGTTGTTTGTGGTCGTGGTGGTGTTGGTGAAAACGGCCGTTTCTGGGAAGTTCACCACCGTGGGGCTTACGGTAAAATTGGCCGCAACGCCACCGCCGCTAAAGCCAAACGGGGTAAACATCGGCCCGGCAAAACAAGGATATGTTTCTGGATTGGGTTCGCCGTTGACCGTCCAGCAAGTACGGCCGTCGCCATCCTCGGCCGCTGGCAAGCGGTCTGTCACCGATTGCGGCACGTACCACAGCACCAAATTTGCATTGGCAATTGCCCATCGCCGACAAACGAATCTGGCTCTGCAAATGATCATCGTTGCAGCAGTAGCTTGGCCCCTGTTGTGGAAAAAAATGGGTAGGTCTATCCTCCGGCTTGTGCAGCGTTATAAAGAAAATGATTATCGCCCAGCCGCCATCGTCAACCGCTCCACGCTCTGGTTTCAATGTAATAGCCAGCCCCGGTTGTACCGACACCATCAGTCGCGTTGGCGCGTTGAGCTGGTGCGGACCAAAACCGGGCGATTCATACGGCGTGCGATACGTTTCATCTGTTTGCACTCCGCCACTGTTCGCCATCCCACACGGCAGTTGTCGCTGGCATCCCCATCAACCGCAATGTCCAGCGCACAACAGGCTTGCAGGAGACAGGCTGCTGCAAAGCGATCGTCGCCAGCCCCGGCCATAGCTCCTACCACGACGCGGAAACGGCTGTCAGGCAAAAAAATTGTAATGTTGCCCATAGCGAGCAATTACAGGCTGCCCCCACATTTCCATACATTGAAAATCCCACCACCAAAGCCCACCACCGCCTCCAGCAAATCACGAATTCTGTCTCGCTAAATGGGGATGGGGATACCCGCTGCCGCTGCCGCCACAGCGCATTACCGTGCCGGGTATAAAGACACAGAATCTACGTGCCACTCTGGCAAGGAAGCGGAGCACGGTGCGCCCCTGGTGGCGACGCTAAACGCGCAGCCGTCGGTGCTTGCGGGTTCAGTAACTCAGCGCCCAGCCATCCCGGTTGGCGCTGCCAAGGCAAGGTAAAGCCCCTCTGGCGCGCGTAGGGCACGCTGTCGCCAGAAACGGTATCCAGCGCAGCCCGGCGATTGTTTTGTGAGAGGTCCACAACCGCCCGTTAAAATGCGGCTGCCCACGCGGAACGTTTGCGGCCCAGCGCACAAATGCCCCTTGATCGAATCTGGAGTTGCGCAGCCCGGCGGCCACGGGGGCCATGGCTCGCCTGCGCAGGCCGGAAACCCAACCTCAATCACGACCGTTCAGCTGCCGAGGCGCGATTGGCCAGCCGCTGGTTAATGCCTGGCTGCAGTTGGCCAGTACAGCACATCGCGCACCACCCCAGCACTGGCATCGATTATTTAGCCGCTACCGTGCATTCCCCATCAAAGCGTAAATTCTACCCAGCAAACGGTCAGGCGCAGGCGGCGCTGGCGGCAGGAACTGTCCGATGCGGCACGCCAAACACCCGGTGCGTTGGCTGTTGGCTGTTCCCCACGCGGGCACGCCAGGCCATGCCTGGGCGGTCTGCTGCCCGGTGGTGATGCGGTTTCTAACGGCAGCGGCGCACTTTACCACGCACAGAAATCTGGCTGCTTGCCCCACCTGGCTAATTAAACAGCAGCACCCCAAAGATAATCACAACGCTACAACCCGTTCCAATCTTACCTCTGTGTCCTCTGTGGCAAATTAAATTTAATCAAGTTTCACCTTCACAATGCCCTTTCACTTTGATGGGGTATTTTTGAGGCGGTACTGTCGTCGGGCCAAAGGATACGCCGTTGCGCATATCCCAACAATATTGATGATCGGCATCACTTTGTAGCGGCTAATCCAACCTGCCCAAATCGGTCAAACCTATGCGGGCACTCAGCCGCAAAGTAAACGCCCCGTCCCTTAACTGGCGAATTATTCGGCGGCTATTGGATGGAAACGGCTGTCATTCGTCAATCTGCACGGCTTGCTGCCACTGTGTGAAATAGCCTCCCATCGGGATCAGCTTTGAACGAATAAATTATGGCTATACCGCAGGGGGATGTAATTGGGCAATTGCAGGATCGAAAGCGACATGCAGATTGAATAGATTTTAATTCGTTCAATCTGCGTAATCTGCTGACAAAAGGCTTGTTTTTAATTCTCAACTGGATCGGGTTCGGCCATGAGGGTTTCGATGGCGGCCACGGCTTCCTGGTCAGAACCGCGTGTAAATTCGCCAATGTGCTGGTAGCGGATACGGCCGTACTTGTCAATCAAATACGTGGTTGGCCAGTAGCGCTGGTTGTAAGCCCGCCAGGTCAGCCGGTCATTGTCGATGGCTACCGGGTAAGTCAGTCCAAATCGCTCAATGGCGTCCTGCACATTGTCGATCTCGCGCTCGTAGGCAAATTCTGGATAATGAATGCTGATGACGGTAAAGTCGTCCCCTTCGTACTGTGCTTGCCATTCCTTGACCCAAGGAATCGTCCGTTGACAATTAATTCAACCAAAGGTCCAGAACTCTAGCAGAACCACCTTGCCCCGCTGGTCGGCCAGCGTCACCGGGCCATCGCTGTTCAGCCAAACATCATTTTTGAATTCGGGCGCTTCGCCCAGGTCAGGCAAATCCACCACAATCTCCTCCTGCGTTGGCGGCACCGACGTGCCGCTGGCAATATTTTCTAGTTCGCCACTATTTGCTTCTTCAGCAGCAGGCGCAGTACAGGCCACCCATAAAACCAGCAGCAGGGATACGGCCGTACCCCACAAAATCCATTTTCGCCCCATCAAACACCTCCAGGCCAATTTTCAGTAATCAGTGACCAGTGGTCAGATCCGCCCAGCCGTAAACGGACTGGGCTAGTATATGAAAGCCTCTCCGAGGCTCATTTCAGCCCTGAAAGGGCTTCCATAAACTAGCAGGGGGCTGAAGCCCCCTGCGGATGGCCGCCCTCGGCGAATCAGCAAAGTGTTATGTGACTAGTTTACTGATTACTGACCTACTGAATACGGCAACACTTTACCTCACATTGCTTAAGAGAGGCTTACAGAAAACTTACCAGATCGCCCTTCACCAATCATTTACGGAAAATTTGCGGCCTTAGTACACAATAGGACGGGAAAGTCAGTTAGATTGTAATAAAACCTGTTATACTGTTTACATACACAAAGGGTTCGTTCACAAATAACTTTTGTTCAGAAAACGAACCCCAAGGCTTGACAGTTTACCGAAATTCAAAAGTTAAAAACAGTCAAGCCCAAAATACCTCTCCTTGCAATTTGCCCAAGAGGTTGCAGTCTGTCATAACCTCCCAAAGATAGTGAATAACCAGCCTGAGGATGTAACATTGAACGATTTACCTTCAATTACCCAAATTCAGACCAACATCAGGCAGCTTCGCGACCTGATCGATAACCTTGGCAGTACTGTAAACCAGCAGCACCAAACCCTCATCACCACCCGCGCCGAAATTGCCCAACGGGCTGCCGCCCAATCCAGCGATGAACTGGCCCGCCTGCTGGTGCATGTGCGGCGCAACCTGGAAGATTTGGAACGCCGCTTCAAAGACCAACAGAAAGAACAAGAACAGCTCCAGGCGCTGCAAGAAATTAGCCGGGTCATCAACTCTTCGCTAGACCTGAACGAGGTGCTGGTTTTTGTGATGGATTCCATCATCGACCTGACCAAAGCCGAGCGAGCTATTTTGCTGCTGAAGGATGAAGAAACGGGCGAACAAGAAGTACGCCTCTATCGCAATGTGGACCGCGAAACGATTGAAAAATCATCCGCCTTCGAGATTAGCCGCAGCATTGTGCGCACCGTAGCCGAAACGGGGGAACCGGTGGTGACGATGAATGCCCAGTCGGACAGCCGCTTTGCCGCCCAAGAAAGCATCATCAGCTACAACCTGCGCTCCATTTTGTGCGTGCCGCTCAAAATTAAAGATGACATCACCGGTGTTATTTATGCCGATAATCGCATTGCTGCGGGCGTTTTTGGCAACACGGATCGAGATTTGCTGGCCTCTTTTGCCAATCAAGCGGCCGTTGCCATCGACAATGCCCGCCTGTTCCGCCAAACGCAGGACAACCTGATTGAAATTACGGAAATGCGCGATTTGATGGACAACGTATTTGCTTCAATTGCCAGCGGTGTCATTACCATTGATGAGGAAGAACGAATTGCCCTTTACAATCGGGCAGCGGAACGGATTTTAGGCTTCCCGGATACGGCCGTTATGCACGAAACCTACAAAACCGCCATGGAAACCCTCGGCCTGCCCGTTGAACCGCTCATCCAGGATGTGTGGACCAACGGCGGCGCTCACAACACCGAAGTAGATGTGGTAGTGAACAAGCGCCCCGGCATGACCTCGCTCAATCTCACCCTGACGCCGCTGCGCGATTATGGTCAGGACATGCTAGGCGTGGCGATGGTGCTGGACGACGTGACCGAGAAAAAGCGGCTGGAAAGCGTGCGCCGCTACCTGCCGCCTGCCCTGGTAGATCAGATTCGTGACCTTGACGCCGCACAACGGCCGCAGCGCAGCATCATGAGCGTGCTCTTTGCCGACGTACGCGGCTACAGCACCTTCAGCGAGCATCTCGACCCGGAAAAGCTGATCCAGATTATGAACGGCTACTTCACCGAATTTGTTTACGCCATCAACGAACATCAAGGGCTGACCGACAAATTCATGGGCGACGCCGTGATGGCCCTGTACAACACGCCGCTCAATCCGCAAGAAAACCACGCGGAACGGGCCATTCGCACCGCGCTAATGATTCGCCAAAACATGCAGCGTTACCTGACAGAGGTGTCGGCCGATCGGCGGCTGCATTTTGGCATTGGCATTCACACGGGTGAAGCGGTGGCGGGGAACGTGGGCAGCAGCCTACGCAAAGATTACTCAGCCATTGGCGACGCGGTGAACCTGTCCAAGCGCATCCAGGAAAACGCCCAGGCGGACGAAATTCTGATCAGCAGCGCCACCTACGAGCAGGTGCGGGACTGGGTGCAAGCAGAGCCGCTGGAGCCGATGCAGGTTAAAGGCCGCCAAACCCCCGAGCAAATTTATAGGCTGATTGGTGCTTTGGCTGAGTAAGGCAATTTTTTCCGAGAAACTCCAAGCGCTCTTCCAGTTTTGAGAAGAGCGCTTTTTAATTTAGGGGATTTCAAACAAAATCTGACGAAAGCCCACCAATGTATGCTTTGCCTTGTACTGGATCACGGTACTGGCGTAAGCGATGCAGCGCAATCCGAAACCCTTGGGCTTCCCAAAATGCCAGAGCTTCAGGCGTGTCGCGTCGTACAGTAAGTTCCACCAGGGTCATGCCAAGCTGGTTCATTTTTGAGAAAATTGCTTTTACCATTGCCGTTCCGTACCCTCTTCGACGAGTTGCTGGAACCACAAAAAAGTCTTCGATCATGGCTGAATGGGTTTCTTCATTTGTTTCAAATGCAACGAACCCAATTTTAAGGCCGTCTTCGACCCCAAAAAACAGTTGCAAATCAGCTTTTCTCAGTGGAAATCTTTCCTGAAAGTAAGTTTCAAGCCTTTCTTCATTTTTTACGACGTGACTGTGTGGCATTATTTCTTGCCAATAAGCGTAGGCCATTTGCTGAAATTCATTAACATTGGCGTCACAAACAGTTTCAAGAATCATATATCCACTCTTAAATGCGAGGAGTAGCGACGGCCGTTTATCCCCCAGCCATAACAGATTCCAGCGTTTCACTAATCCAGCTGTTCAAGCTCTTATTGGCTATACGTGCCTTCACACTGATTTTGCGATGCAGTTCCGGGTTCAAACGAATGCTAAACTTGCCAGAATACGGTTTTTCTGGCGACTCACCCCGCTCTGCGCAAAAAGCCAGGTAATCTTCCACAGAGTCTTCAAAGGCCTGCCTTAGCTCAGCTACCGATTCCCCTTCAAACGTAATCACATCCCGTAAGTTGATGACCTCGCTGTGAAAGATTTCTGCCTCATCATCAAACTCAACCTTGGCCACGTATCCTTTGTATTCCATCATAGGGTTACTCCTGTTTCCTAACGGTGCTTCTTATTCCCAGGGGGATGGAGTCAGAATATTGCACCACAATCAAATACTGATTTTTTTCGTTTACCACAAGCGCGGAAAGAATCCGCGGCTACTAAATTTCAGAGTACAATTATTTAGACTTTAAGTGTGTCGAGTTTATTAACATAACGTACTTCGTGCAGTTCCAGGGCCCACCGGGCGATTCTCGACTTTTGTTGTGCCGTCGGGTTTGAAGCCAAACTGCTCATAAAAGCGGATGGCCCGGTTGTTGCCTGCCAGCACCCACAAGGACACTGCCTGAAACCCTTGGGCTTGCAGCCGAGCCAGCCCTTCCTGCATCAAGGCTGCACCAAAGCCCTGGCCCCAGCAGTCGGGCAGCAGGTAGATGGCGTAAATTTCGCCGGTTTTGGCCTGGTCTAAATCTTCGTCGCGGGTACGGCCGTACGACACAAACCCCACCACGCGCTCACCATCTTCATACACAGGCACAACATTTACCGGGTCTGAAAGAATATTTTGCCACCGCGTAATGCGCCGCTCAAGCGAAAGATTGTCCAAAAACTCATCTGGCAGCAGCCCGCGATACGCCCCTTGCCACGATTGCACGTGAACGGCCGCTAGCTGTTCCGCATCATCAACTGTCGCAACCCGGATTGTCATACTTTGCCTCCGCTGAAAAGGATCATCCGACCAACTTGCTACCCAGAAACTGCGGGCAGCTCATAGCTGAGGGCCACAATTTTGGTAATTTCGCCATGTTCTTCAAAATCAAAATCATCTACCAGATAGACCTGCCCATTCTCAAACAGCAGAGAATAATAGGTTTTGTTCTCTTTCAGCACCACGCGGGAGGCATCGCAAAGGGCAGCGCAATGGAAGGTTTGGGCCAGCGCGTGTGCCAAACGCTCTATAAACGGCAGCGGCGCTTTGTGATTGGTAAACAGAGACAAGCCAAGCTTAAACGGGCCTGGCTGCTCGCTGTTCACTAAATATTGAATAATCGCCTGTCCGGCTGGTGCGCCGTCCCAATCATTTTGCCCTTCGTACAGCAAGAAAAATTTAGCATCTGGCAATTGCTCCTGCAAAAAAGCGTGCAGCGTTTGGTAATCGAGTGGTTTGTTGAAGGCAATGTCCATGATAAATAGTTAGCCTCGGTTCTCTTTGCGGATGACCAGCTTCAGGCCCGACCAGGTGGCGTCCACAGCACACACTTTTACATCCACCAGGCCCAGCGGCAAGATGATTTCGCGAATGACGTCTTCCGTCACATCTGTGGGCAATTTGGCTGCTTTTTTAGGCCAGGAAATCCAAATCATGCCATCTTGCCTGATGCGCTTCATTTGGGTTTCAATGTTGGCGGCCAACTCCGCCCGGCTATTTGTAAAGAAGTGGATCATATCCAAATTGCGCGTCAGGCGGTGTAGAATCTGGACGTCATCTGGCAAGGGGGCAATCAGTTCCCAGTAATTTTCTGGCGGATTTTTAGCGTATAGCCGAAAGCCCGGTTTGATGCCTAATTTTTTGACGAGTGGTGTACCGGAATACCCTGCCATTTATCTTCCTTTTCTTGTTTCTATTGCAGCAACGGCCGTATCTCCATCAGCAACTGCTCAAAATCATCCGCCTCTTTTGGCTCTAAACCTATGGTGCCGGGTTGAACAAAACGCTCACCCATTGCCCGGAACCAGACTGACTGCCTGACCAATTCCGCCTGCTCGGCCTTCAGCCACAACGCCAGGCCAATTTCTGGCTGATTTTGCTGGCAGCACCAGACGGCCAGGGCTGTAAACGCCAGCAGTTGGGACATAACCGCGTCCAGCTTTTGGGTGAGAACGGCCGTTTCTGCCACCACCGCCTTTGCCCGCCGCCAGCGCTTCATCGCACATGCCGCTATCGCCAGATGTGCCAGCGACCAGGCCAAATACTCTAAATGATTTATCTCTTGGAAAATCTCAACCGCCTCGGCCAAATGCTCAAAAGCCTGCCGGTACTGGGCTTGCCCCAGCGCCGCTGCGCCCAGCAAGTTTAAAGCAAACGCTTTTTGCAGCGGGTGGTACATCTGCTCATCGTGGCTGTAGCCCAGCGCCTGATGACCGAGTGAGGTGGCCTCTGCGAAACGGCCGTTATGCAAATGGGTAAATCCTAAAATTGAATACGCTGTCGAAATTGCTTGCGGATCGCCCTGGTCCAAACTGTAGCGCAAACTCATTGCCAACGTCTGGCTGGCCTGTTCAAACTGACCTGCCAACAAGTAAGCATAACCCAGATCGACATGGTGCCAGGGCAAATCCACCTTATAGTTGGCCGCGTCAGCCAGAGCAATGCACTGATGAAACAGCCCAATCGCCCGGTCATAATCACCCAGCGATGTGTAAACAAGACCCAGCACCTGCTTCGCCAACATCTGGCCAATCTGGTTACCCGCCCGCTCCTGAACCGCCTGGCACTGCTCCGCCAGGCGAATAGCCTCGGCATATTGCCCGGTATAAAATTCGCTCCCGCTAAGTAGAAAAAGAATATCACCTTCCCCCACCAAATTCTTCTGTTTGCGAAACAAAGCCAATGCCTGTTCATGAATTATTTTTGCTTCGGGGAAGTTGCTGTCATCCGAAAACAAGAGTCCCCCGTAAACTTTTAAGGCCAACGCTTCGTACGACTCACTTTTTGCCGTAGTCGGCAGCCGATCCAGAATTGCCAAGCTGCTCAAAACCAGTTCTCGGCCCCTTTCTGTTTTCCCCAAAACCCGGGCAAACGTACACAGATGAATTTGAACCAGCGCCCGAAGGAGGGCATCATCAGGTTGAGACAACACGGCCAGCGCCGTTTGCAGGTTTTCATAGCCTTCAGGGAACAGACCCGCGCCAATTAAATAATATTGATAACTCGTTACCATCTTTTCCAGCAGCGAAGGCTGGTGGGCGATGGCCCATTGCCAGGCCAGGCGCACGTTTTCATGTTCGGCGGCCATCAAGGCCATCGCCTCATTTCTTTTTGGGCCATAAAAATGAGTGGACTGACCGGCTAGCGTCTCTGCGATGTGCGCAGCCAGTCGCTTCTGGCTTTCGGCCAGCTTCTCTGGGTGTTGGGCTAGCTGTTCAGCAGCAAACTGAATGAGCAGCGGGTGGCGGCGATAGCGGGAAAATTGCCCATCTTCGGCAGCGTCCAGGCGAATGAAGGATTTGTCGGCCAGGCTGCTGAGTGTCGCTAACGAGGCGTTGGCAATGGCCTGGGCCGCAGCACGGGAAAAGCCGCCCCGGCAAACGGACAGGCGGCTAAACACATCTTTTTCGGTGGGGGTGAGCTGTTCCCAGGAGTAGGCAAAGACGGCGCGCACGCTGCGGTGTCGCTCTGGCAGATCGCGCATGTTGGTGGCTAAGAAGTCAATGCCGCGCTCAATTTCGCCCACAATTTCAGCTACGGTGAGCGTGCGGCACCAGGTGGCGGCCAGCTCCAGCGCCAGGGGCAGCCCGGCTACAAGTTGACATAATTGAGCTACGGCCGTTTCCTGCCCCGCCAGATCAAAATTGGGCTGTAAACGCTGTGCCCGGTTGGCAAAAAGCTGCACGGCAGGGTAATCGGTAAGCGGTGACCAGTGATCGGTATTCAGTTCACTGTTTACCGAATACTGCTTACCGAATACGGGAAACGGCAGTCCGACCAGTTCCAGCAGCCGCTCTGCCTGCAAATTCAGCCGCTCGCGAGACGTGACCAGCAGCTTAAGCTCTGCCGCTTGCTGAACAAGTTCTGCCAACAGGGCCAGGCTTTTATCACTCACCAGATGTTCAAAGTTGTCCAGAATGAGGAACATCTCTTTGCCTGCCAGGTAGCTGGTGAGCTGCTGGGTGGGGTCGATGTTCCCCGCAAAGGTAAACCCAATGGTTTCGGCAACGGCCGTTACCAACCCGTTCAAATCGGCAAAAGCAACCAGGGAAACATACCAGACGCCATCGGCAAACGCGCCCACCTGCGCCCGCACAGCTTCCTGCGCCAGCCGTGTCTTGCCCATGCCCCCCGGCCCAATGATGGTGAGGAGACGGCCGTCTGGCTCTGCCAACCATTTTTCAATCTGCCCGAATTCGTTTTCTCGTCCGATGAAGGTGGTGGTGGGTGCAGGGAGGTTGTGGCGGGGTGATTGGGTGACAGGGTGACCGGGTGACAAGGTGACATCCTCTGGCCTTGTTCCCTTGTCACCTTGTCCCCTTGTCACCCTGTCATCTCTTATCGCTTCATACAGTTCAACGGTTTCTTCATCCGGCTCCACGCCCAATTCATCGGCCAAAATGGCGGTGCACTGTTCGTATTGGGCCAGGGCGGCGGGGCGCTGGTTGTCTAGGGCAAAAAGCAGCATGAGCTGGCGATGGGTTTCTTCTTGCAGGGGGTCGAGGGCCAAAAGCTGCTGGGCGTGTCGGATGCCGTCGCTAAACTGCCCCCGACGTTGGTGGAAGGTGATGAGATTAGCCAGGGCTTCAATCATCATTTGGCGCAGGCGCTCTTGCTCCAGCAGCACCCATGCTTCAAATTCGGGCACGCCGCGAATGTTGAAACCGGCCAGGAAGTCGCCTTTGTAGTGGGATACGGCCGTTTGCAGCTGCGCCGCCACCGTTCGCGTCAATTTTTCACCCTGCTGCCGCGTTTGAGCCTGCTCAATTGCCTGGGCAAAGACAGCCACGTCCAGCCAAACATTCATCTCGCTGTTGATGCCCACGGTATGCCGGTCGGCCTGCAAATAATCGCCAAGTTGTTTACGCAGGCTGGTAAGGACGACGCTGAGGTTGGCCAGGGCACGGCTCTGGTCGTTGTCTGGCCAAAGGAGGGCGGCAACGGTTTCGCGAGGGTGCGGGCGCGGGTTGCAGGCAAGATAAATCAGCAGGGCGTCCGCTTTGCGGGAGGCAAATCCGCTGACGGCCGTTCCATTTTGAGCAATTGTCAGCCCCCCCAGCAGTGAAATTGTCAATTCGGGCTGATTCATGTGGCAGGTTAAGGAAAAATAAAGAGTTACTAAAGAGTTGCCAGCTATGCTGTGCTCATCAATCAAGTTGAAGTTCGCAATGACGGAAATCATTATAACAGAACAAGACGATAAAAGGAGCGTACACGATGACAGCACAGTTGGTTCAAAAACAAAAGGTCTCTGGTAAGGAAATGATTAGCGAAAACGCCCAAACCCGACATTACGGCTTCATCATCATTCCCATGGGCGTTTTTTGGATGCTTGCGGCTGGGATAACGCTGCTGCGCGGTTAGGAAACGGCCGTTTAAACACACCCTTTATTCTCTGACGAAGCAAAAATAAAGAGTTCCTAAAGGGTCATTTAGTACGCTGCAAACAGGTATTCAAGGTTTAAGGAAACCCTTATGGCAAAGCGCGAGTACATGGCTTATTTACTGCGACTCTGGCGAGAAAAGCAAGATGGCTCCTGGCGAGCGACGCTGGAAAACCCAAACAATGGCGAACGGGCTGGCTTTGCTACCCTGGCAGACCTGGTCACCTTTTTAGCAGAAAAAACCGGAGAACCCATTCAGGCTAGCAGCGCTTCCAGAGATACCCAAGGCAAACCCAGGCCGGAAAGTTTGTAAATTCAGCTCATTGGCGGTGTCACGTTTGAGTCACCGTCAGAAACTTTAATTGCACCAGGCCACAAAATTTCAAGAAATTCAATCGGCAATTTCGCCGAAAATTATCAAAGTTATGGAGGAAAACATGAACACAACATTTGCTCGTATTCACAAAGGTTTGGCAGGATTTATTTCATTAGGCGTTTTTGTCCAGATGTTTTTGGCAGGCGTGTGGCATTCTGGCATAGTAAACACGCCCGATGCCCACGTTTTCTTTGGCCTGAGTTTGCTGCTGGCCTCTTTGTTGGCCCTGATTGCTGCGGCCGTAGCAAAATTGCCTAAACCAGTAATCGGCCGTACCGCTTTTCTGTTCTTCTTGATCTTGCTGCAACCCTTCCTAATGGAAGCACGGCGCAACGGTTTGCCTTTCATTTCGGCCTTCCACGCACTCAATGCCCCTTTCATTGGCATTGTGGGCAGCACCGTTTTTGCTATGTCCCGTGGCCACCAGCCAGAAACTAGCGACGAAGGCGCTGTTTCTGTCGCCACGGGTGACTGATTTAAGAAAGGATTGGAGAGTGGAGAGTGGAGATTGACCATCTTCACTCTCCACTCTCTGCAAAGGACATTTTGTAATGCACGTAACCACACCTGTACAGGAAAAAGAGAGTAACTGGCTCAACGCCATCGGCCTTGGGCTTGGCATTTTGGTTTGTCTGCTGCTGTTTGCCACGGTGATTATTCGAATGGGATTGCTGAATGGGCTGGTGAATGGGGGGGAAACGGCCGTATCCCTGCCCCCAAACACCATCCAGTACACCACAAAAGAGATGCGCTTCGGGCAGACCGAACTGCACATCAAAGCCGGACAAGAAATTACCCTACAGCTGCAAAACTACGATTTATACGCCCACAGCTTTGATATTGACGAACTTAATCTGCACGTACAGATGCCCGCCAACAACCAGGTAACCACCCAATTTACCGCCCCAGAGCCGGGCACCTACACCATTTATTGCAGCGTTCCCGGCCACCGCGAGGCTGGCATGATTGCTACCCTGGTTGTGGAGCCATAAAAAAGTCCATTTTAGAATGGCCAGTTGATTTAACGCTGGCCAAATTTCCATTTTGGGGAGATTGCTAAAAGTTTCTAAATGATGAAGAAGCGAACAATACCAGCAGCAATGCCAGCGGCAGCGCAGGCGGCCCTACACCAGTTATGTCACTGTTGCCGATGACTCAGGTTTGCTCACCCTCGATGTCCCAGCAGAATGGTCTGAAGTGGATGGCAGCGCCTGGGAATCGGATGGCCAGGTAATTGGTTTATCCGTGACGGCCGCACCAAACTTGAATGATTTCTACAACACCTGGGGCACCCCTGGCGTTACCTTCAACACCACCGACCAGCTCGATTTTACCGTTGACGAACTTCTGGATGCGTTTGATTTTAGCAGTGATTGCACGCCAAACGAACGCACGGAATACAGCGATGCGGTTTACGCTGGCAAATATGATGTGTGGACAAACTGCGGCGGCACCGGTACGCTGCTGGTTGTTCTTGTAGCCGAACCATCTGATCAAAGTTACCTAGCGCTTATCACCGTTCAGGTTGTTACAGATGCGGGTCTGGACGCGCTGGACACAATCTTCAACACCTTTATACTCAGCCAGTAACAGGATGACACAAGCAGCGGCGTCCTTGTTTATTTATATAACAAGGACGCCGCTTTTTTCTTCGGGACTACTTTACAAACTATTATTTATTGCCGCCAAAACGGCCGTTACTTCCAAAGACGCCCCCGTTAATTTCGCCACCTCTACCTGCTTGGCCGCAAGCTCTGCCTGCAAATCAGCTACTACCTTTTCCGCCTCCAACCGATTTTCTGCCTGAGCCGAGGGGTGAGCCATTACCCACAGCAGCAACGGCAGCGCTTCAGATTCTTGGTTTGTAGCCGCATACAACATGCCAATTTCAAAAATAGCCATCGGAATCAAATAATCATACTTTTGGCGAATGGCTTGCTGCAAAGCCTGGTATAAAACCTGTCTGGCCTCCTCAAATCGGGCCGCCTGCCGGTAAACCGCTGCCAACATCGTTTGGGCATGAATCACCGCCTGATTATGGTTACTTTCCGCAAACAGCTTCATCCCCCGCTGCAAACTTTGCTCCGCCTGAACAAAATCGCCAGCCTCTTGAGCCAGCGCCCCCAAATTGCTGTAAATCACAGCTTCAGACGCCCGGTCGCCAACCTTTTGGCACAACGGCAGCACTTCTTCGTAATGGGTTTTGGCCAGGGTAAATTCTTTAAGCAGGTAATAGACATTGCCCAGGTTGGTCAGCGAAGAGCGAAGACCGTGCTCATCCTGAAGTTGACGGGCAATTGCCACACTTTCTTCCAAATGCAGCCGCGCCTGCTGCCAATCGCCAGTAATGTTGTGCCAGGCTCCCAAAGCACTCAGCGCATCGGCGATACCGCGTGCATCTTCCGTGCGGCGGTAGTTGGCCAGGCTCTCCTGAAATTCCTGCCCAGCCATTTCGTACACACCACTTAAAACGTTCAAATATCCTTTGTTAAGTAACAAAAAGCCCAATTCTTCTGGGTCATCCAGCTGGCGCACAAGAGGCAAGGCTTGCTGAAAAAGCGATTCTGCCAGCTCTCGTTGCCCCATCCAGGCAGCAAATGAGGCCCGACGTGCCAGCACTTTGCCATAAAGCGCCTGAACCACAGCCACCTCGTCCACAGCCAAAAGTGATTCCAGGGCAACGGCCGTTTGCGCCAGCCAATCCGCCCCCTCCTGAAAACGACTTTGCGAATTGTAAAAAGTGCGCAAGCTCTTTAACCCTTGTGCTAATAATTCCAACTGTCGCTGCGCCAACGCCCAACTCCAGGCCAGACGTATATTGCCCAGATCAGTTTGAATCGCTTGAAAGGCTTCTGCTTCGGCCGTGGTGAACAGCCTTTTTTCATGCTGCTGCAAGGCGCTCATATAAAAGCGGGCATGATTTTGACCAAGGCTGTGCTGCTGAGATGGTTCTAGCTGCTGGGCGGCATATTGGCGCAGGACGTTGTGCAGTTGGTAACGGCCGTTTTCCAGCCGGTACAGCAGCGATTTATCCACCAGAGCCGCCAGCCCGCTGCGCGTTGCGCCGCACACTTTTTCGGCTGCATCCAGGCTAAAGCTGCCCACAAACACAGAAAGCGCGGCAAACAGCGCCTGCGCCTCTGGCGTAAGCAGCGGCCAAACGTTGTCAAACACGGCCCGCAGGCTGCGGTGGCGCGGCGGCATGTCGCGATACGTCGTCGCCAAAATATCCAGGTTGTGGGTAATGGTTTGGGCAATCTCGGCACAGCTATAGTGGCGAATGGTGGTGGCAGCCAGCTCCAGCGCCAGGGGCATTCCGGCCACCAGCTGGCAGATTTGGGTGAGGCAGGGCAGCGTTTCGCTGTTGATCTCCCAATCTGGCCGCACCTGGCGGGCACGAGACAAAAAGAGCTGCACGGCGCTAAATTTGGTCGCTTCGCTGGGGCTGCTGGCCTCTGTGGGCGGCACGGTTAGCCCGGTCAGCGGCAAGCTTCTCTCCCACTGCACGTTGAGCGTTTCGCGGGAGGTGACCAGCAGCTTGACGCCAGATGTCTCTTGCAGCAGGCGCGCCAGCCAGGTTGATTCTTCCAGCAAGTGCTCAAAATTGTCCAGCACCAGCAGCAATTCCTGTTCCCTTAAAAAGTTAAAAAGCTGGGTGGTTGGTTCTTCGCTGCCAGAAAAGTTGAGGCCGCAGGCGGTAGCCACGGCCGTAACCAACAGCGTCACCGAATCCACCCCCACCAGCGGCACAAAAAAGACGCCATGCAAAAAGAGGCCGTGTCGGTGCGCCTGTTCGGCCGCTTGCAGCGCTAGGCGCGTTTTGCCCATGCCCCCCGTGCCCACCAACGTCAACAAGCGACACGCCGGATTCAGCAGCAGTTCTTGAATAGTTATCAGCTCTTCGGTGCGACCCACAAATGGCGTTGGCTGCGGTGGCAAATTATGGCGCGGCGTCTCCCCGGCAGCCCGAATGCGGTTGTGCAGAGCAACCGTTTCGGTAGACGGATCAACACCTAACTCTTTGTCCAGCAGGCGGCGGCAGGTTTCGTATTGGGCCAGAGCCGCGCTGCGTTGGCCACTGCGGGCCAGGGCCAGCATCAGTTGGCGATGGGCTTCTTCGCGCCAGGCGTCCAGCGCCAGCAGGCGGGTGGCGTAATCAATGGCGCTGCCGTATTCCCCCCAGCTCAGGTGGTGCTCAGTAAGCGTGTGCAGCGTGTGCAGTGCCAATTCACGGTAGCGCAAGCGCTGTGCCAGCATCCATTCTTCAAATTCGGGGGCATCTCGCACAAAAAAGCCAGCTAAAAAATCGCCCCGGTAGAGGGCCGCCGCTTCTTGCCAATAATGAAAGCGTTCTTTTTCTGCCTGATGGCGGCTGGTATTGAGATGTTGTTCAAAGAGTTGGGTGTCAACTGTGTGAGGAACGGCCGTATCAAACGCAACAGTGTCACGCGTGATGCTTAGATGGGGTTCAGCCAGTTTGCGCAGGTTAGCCAGGGCTTGCCGCAGGTTGTTTTTGGCATCAGCCTCTGCCATTTCACCCCAGAGCAAAGCGGCCAGCGCGTCCCGCTGGTGGGTGCGGCGGGTCACTGCCAGGTAGGCCAGCAAGGCAGCGGCTTTGTTGGAAATAAAACCAGTGACCAGATTACCGTTTTTCTCAATTTGCAGGCTGCCAAAGAGCTGAATTTCCAAACGCGCTGACATCAATTGCTCCAATAAACGATCTCTAAATGATGTCTCTGTAAGATGACAAAAGAATAGCACATTCCAGAGGTTAGACGAGATTTTAGGTGGTGAAAAATGGGAAAACGGCCGTTGCGCTATCACAGTTTCATTCTCACCCTGTGGCAAGAAACTGAAGCAGCCCCAGAACAACCGCCTGCCTGGCGATTTCGTCTGGAAGACCCGCATACGGCCGTACGCCACGGCTTCAAAGAGATGCAGGAATTGATGCAGTTTTTAGAAGACTGGACGGCCGTTCCCCCTTCAGAAGAATCATCTGTCAAAACATAAATAAAAACAATCAGGAGCGATCAAAATGATAAAAATGGAACAAAGTATCGTTATCAATCAGCCGAAAGAAAGAGTCTTTGCCTTCATTGCTAACCCAGAAAATGAAACAAAGTGGCAGGCCGATTTGCTCGAATCGAAACTCACTACCAACGGGAAGGTGGGCGTTGGCTCAAAAGGTCGAGACATTCGCCAATTTATGGGCAAACCAGTAGAGACAACGTGGGAAGTGACCGAATATCAACCCAGCCGCAAGATGTCTTTCCGAGTCATTACAGGCCCCATTCCATTTCAAGGTTCCTATCTTTTTGAGACTGTACCAGGCGGCACAAAATTTACTTTTAGCGCCTGGGCAGAAACAAAAGGCCTATCCAAATTATTCGATCCTGTCGTCAACCGGATAGGTAAAAAGCAGTATGAACGCGATCTGGCAACCCTAAAAACAGTTCTGGAAATGCAGTCATAGTTTTGTAAATTCAAATCCAAAGGAGATTTTTGAAATGAAAAAATTACAGTGGTGGTTTCGAATTGTTGGTGTGTGGTATTTGCTGCTTGGCCTGATGAACATCTACATGATGTTTCTGGGCAGCCCGGACTATTTGGCCCAAAACATTCCCTTTCCCACAGATGAATGGGCCATCCGAGCCTTTGTCGATGGCTGGTCACCCTTTCTGTTTGAGATGTTTGGCATTGCTACCTTTGCCCTGTGGGCTTCTCGCAGCCCTGGCAAATATGTTAGTGCGGCTTTGCTCTTGGTTTGGTTGGAGTTCACTCACGGCGTTTTGGACGATATTTTCTTGATTGCCAGAGGGTATGAAGCAAGTGGCTACATCGGCTTCATCGTTATCCATCTGATCATCATCGCAACGGGCCTCGTTTTTTCCCGTCGGGTGCAAACAGAGTCCCCAAGCACTCAGTTGGGGATGGCTGACTGAGTTGTAATCATAAAAAGGATGTAACTATACAGACCCTAAGGGTTTGCTCCGGAGCAATCTGACCTTTTAGAGATTAAACCCTTAGGATCTTACCGGAGGAGCCTGAATAGTTACAAAAGGATAAGAAATGATGTTACGGCCGTTTCTCACCTCACTCATTCTCATTTTGCTGTTGGTCGCCTGCGCCGAACCACAAATCAGCGAGATAAAGCTCACCTTACAAGAAATGGGCTTCAGCCAAAACGAAATTGAGGTATCAGCCAACCAACCGGTGACGCTGCATCTCAACAACAAAGACAGCTATGCCCACGCATTTGACCTGGATGAATTTGACATTCATCTCCAGCTCGCTGCGGAGGAAACAGCCGAAATTACCTTTACCCCCTCTCATTCTGGCACTTTCACCTTTTATTGCGGTTCGCCAGGTCATCAGGCCGCGGGTATGGAAGGTTCTTTGGTGGTTATGCCGTAAACGGCCGTGTTCATAACTGATGTTGCGCCGCGTCACAAGCTTCCTACCCGCTGCCCACCTGGATGTAGCTGATCAGATTATTCATAAGAGGCTTACCCCTGTAAAGACGGTAGCCATCTCAATAGGAGATTTTCACATGTCTATGCTCAATAACAAATCCATTCTGGAAGCCATCGTTCAAAAGTCGGGGGAGGGCGAAACGCTTTCAGCCATGGGCATCACAATCAGTTACAAAGTTGTTGGCACACAATCTGATGGGCAGTGGCTGGTGTTGGAATACCTGGCTCCAACACAGTTTTCTGGCCCACCGCCCCATGTGCACAAAGTCACCACCGAGATTTTTTATGTGTTGGAGGGGTGTTTGACAGTAGAGACGAATGGACAGGCGACCGAGTTGGGGGTAGGTGGGTTAGCCTTTGTACCGCCCGGCACGGCGCATACCTTTGCCAATGCAACAAATGCCCCTGTGAAATTTTTGCTGGTTGCCTCTCCGGCCGGGCTGGAAAACTACTTTACCGAGATGGGTGAGATGTTGCAAAACGAACCATCGTGGCCGCCGCAAGATATGAGCAAGGTGGTAGCTTTAATGACGAAATATGACACGTTTGCGCCCAGTAATTGATCGTTTTAGGCAATAAACGATCTCTAAATGAACGGCCGTTACACTACCCCTAAACAGTTCAAAGGAGATAAAAATGATAGGTAACTTTGTTGTTTTATTAATTGTAATTGGTTTGGTTGTCTTATTTGGTTGGCTGACGTATCGGGCGGTACGAGCTAGAAAGTTGTGGGTGAAAATTGTCGGTGGGCTGCTGGCGGGCTTGATGACCCTGATTTTGGCCGCGATGGTTTTCATGGGCGGCAAGGGCATTGCCGCCACCTATTCTCCCGGTGCACCAGATGCGCCTGCATTAACCGTAGCCGGTACGCCGGAGCAGATAGCCCGTGGCGGATACCTGGTTGATCTATCCTGCATTCACTGCCACGGCGCGGCGGATGCCAGCGGCAATCCTACCGGCGAACTGCCGTTGACGGGTGGCTGGAACATCGCTGCCGCCGAGGGGTTTGGCTTTATGGGCAGCATGGTCACTGAAAACCTCACGCCCGGCGGCAAGCTGGCCGGGTACAGCGATGGCGAGCTGTTCCGCGTTTTACGGCACAGCGTCGATCAGGAGGGCGTCAAGCTGGGCTTCATGGAATTTTTACCCTACAAGGAGCTGAGCGATGCGGACACGGAAGCGATTATTGCTTATTTGCGCTCATTGGAACCGGCGGAAACGGCCGTTGCCACTGGCGACAAAATGAACTTCGCAGGCGCTGTCCTTACGGGTTCCGGCATGTTTCCCCTAACCACCTGGGGTGCTGAAACCATCACCGCGCCACCAGAAGGTGAAACGGCCGAATATGGCAAATACGTCGCCACCTTTGGTGAATGTCGCGGCTGCCACGGCCCAGACATGACCGGCACCGAGGCTTCGGCGCTAGGGCCAGCCATCCCCAACCCCCGGCCTCTGGTTGGAGAACTGAGCCAGGAAGGCTTCTTCGAGATGATGCGCAGCGGCGTAAAGCCAGATGGCACGTCTTTCCCGGAAACCATGCCCTGGCAAATCGCTGCCAAAATGACCGACAGCGATCTGGCTGCCCTGTATGCTTACCTGACAACTGCACCATAGAAATAAGGGCAGGTCTGAACCTGCCCTTACTGCAGCAAAACCCGAAATGAATTCCACAAACCAACTTTTTAACTTCCGTTCATCAGGTACGGCCTTATTGGTCGCCACGATTGTTTTTATGGTCGGTGCGTATGTCGCAGACTATTTCCGACTTCCAATTCCGACTGATTCTCTGGAGAAGCTGCAGCGCATCGCGAATGATCGGCTTGGCTGGACGGAGCAGGCGATCATCTTTCCGGTTTCCTTCCTGGCCATTACTATCGTTTTTGGCCAGATGACCACCAAACTGCCTGCTGGTTGGCCGCGCTGGTAGGTGGGCTGGTTTGGGGTGATTGGCCGCCGTTTATGAGCTACATTATTTTGCTGGCGCTTGCTGTGGGGTTAATACGAAAAGGTTAAAGTTAAGTCTGAGAATAATCAGCCGGGCAGCTCTCTGAACAGCGCAAATTGTTAACTTGTTAACCAATCGATCATGCCCTGCTTAATTTCTTAGCTCCCCTCAACGTGGCATGATATTAAGGTCATCAATTAATTTTGGAGGGTCAAAAATGAAATCTCAGGTCTCTAAGAAAGTAGTTCCACACAGCCCAGTGCATGTCTGGCTTATGAGCTTTATTTGCGTCTTCTTTGTCGTTTTGGCTGCTGCTGCCGCCACACGCCTGCCCCATTTCCTGGAAACGGCCGATTCCATTCGGGTTATCGGCACGGTCTTGTTTAGCCTATTGGCAGTTGCAGGTCTGGGCGATAACATCCATACACATTATCTTGTTTGGCAACGACAAAACAGTTCCAAAGTCACCCAACTCGCCACGCAAAATTAATCTGACCCATAAACCACAACGCCTAATTAAGAACGCTGATGACTTTTCATTAGCGTTCTTTTTGTTTCTCTTTCTGAATTTATCGCTATCTCGGTTATAATCACACCATCATGGAAGTACAGTTTGCCGTTGCCAAAATTGGCAAATATGCCACCAGCGAAAGTGGTGATACGCTAGAAATGATCGAACGGCCGCACGGCGGTCTTTCTTTTGTGCTGGTTGACGGTCAGCGCAGTGGCAAATCGGCCAAAGCCATTAGCAATCTGGTGGCCCGCAAAGCGATTCAACTGCTCAGCGAAGGCGTGCGCGATGGCGCAGCGGCCCGCGCCGCCCACGACTACCTCTACACCTATCGCGGCGGCAAGGTGAGCGCCACGCTCAACATGCTTTCTGTGGATATGGAGACCAAGACATTTGTCGTCTCGCGCAATAATGATTCGCCAGTTATTGTTTATACAGTGGCCCACGGGCTTTATCTCCTCGATGAGCCTTCTCGTTCTGTTGGCGTCCATCGCAACACCAAACCCGTCATTACCGAAATTCCCATCCTGCCCGGCACAATCTTGGTGGTTTTTACCGATGGCCTGCGACACGCGGGCAGCCTGAGCGGCAACGGCAGCTACGATCCCATCGCCGCCGCCCAGCGCATGATTTGTGACAACGGCCTTACGACAGCCCGCAACCTGGCAGACGCCTTGCTGGCCGAAGCAAATGAAATGGATAACGGCCGTCCCCGCGACGACATCAGCGTGCTGGTCGTTTCCGTACAGCCCGGCAAACAAAAAGATGACATACGCCGCATGGACGTGTCACTACCCATTTAGGAGAGACTGGCGATTGGAGACTAGAGATTTCTCAATCGATAATCCTAGTAAGTGAAAATGGAAGATTTCGACGCCAAGAACGCAAAGAATCAGAAGGTGCAAAGGAAAACTTTAAGTTTTCTCGATCAATCCTTTGCCTCTTTGCCTCTTTGCGTCAAGGTTTTTTATGCCTGATCCTGACCCTGTTACCAGTAAGACATTGCGCATTGCCGTGGTTGGCCCGTGCTCTTGCGGCAAGAGCACCCTCACCAAAGCGCTGAAGGCGGCTGGCTACGAAGCACGCCATCCCGCCCAGGAACATTCCTACGTCCCCAACATGTGGCAGCGCCTCACCCAACCAGATCTGCTTATTTACCTGGATGTGGATTATGCCAACGCTCGCGCTCGCCGCCCGCACATCGACGGTGGCCCACAGCGCCTGGCTGAACAGCACTACCGCCTGCGCCACGCCCGTGAAAAGTGCGATTTTTATTTGGATACGAGTGGGTTAAGTGTGGCTGAAGTGGAAACGGCCGTTTTCAACTTCCTCACCGATTTGTAAACGCCGCTAAAATCTCCCAGCCGTAAAGCAGTTCTGTTGTCTTGAAACCTTCCCAGGTGTACGGCCGTTCGAATTGTAAACCTGTCCAACTTGCGTTCCTCCGATGTCCATAGTAGGTCAAGATTACAATCTTGACCAACGCTGAAACTCAATCTCCAGTCTCCAGTCTCTTTCTTTAGCCCCACCCGCCGCCCCCTGCTACAATCCCGCCCATGATCTATGTAGATATTTCTGCGGCCGTTCATGCCCGGGCGGGTTTGGGACGGTACAGCGAAAAATTGGCCCAGGCGCTCATCGCAGCCCAGCCTGAGCGATTTGCGCTTTTTTACAACCGGGGGAAGGACGGCCGTTTCCCGCCATCACTCCCCACCAACATCCCCCAAAAATCGGTGCAGTGGGGCTACAAGCCGTGGCGCATGGCCGTGCTGCTGGGGCAGTGGGGGCGCATCGGCTTCAACCGGCTGGTGCCCGACGCCGAGCTGTTCCACAGCACCGAACACCTGCTGCTGCCCCTGCGCGGCGTGCCTACCGTGCTCACCATCCATGATCTGATTCCCCAGCTTTTTCCCGCTTACCACAAAAAACTTAACTACTGGTACCTCAACCTGGCCATGCCGCTTTACTGCCGCCGCGCCGACGCCATCGTTGCGGTTTCGCAGGCAACCCGGCAAGACATCGTCACGCAGTTCGGCATCGATCCGGCTAAGATTCATGTTGTGCACGAGGCACCGGCTTCCCATTTTCAACCTGTGTCCCCGGCCAGGGTAACCCAAGTTAAACAGACATACAGTTTGCCCGACCGGTACCTTGTTCACCTCAGCACCATCGAGCCGCGAAAGAACCTGAATCGCCTGCTCGATGCCCTCCGAGCACTCCGCTCTTTCTTCCCAAACCTCTCCCTCGTCCTGGCTGGGGGCAAGGGTTGGCTCTACGACGACTTTTTCGCCAAAATTGAAGCCGACGGGCTGCAAGACGCGGTCAAAGTGCTGGGCTGGGTGCCGGATGAGGATTTACCGGCCGTGCTGGCGGGAGCTGCTCTGGGTGTACAGCCCAGTTTGTATGAAGGCTTCGGCCTACCCATTTTGGAACAGATGGCTTGTGGACAGGTGGTGGCCGCCAGCCAGGCCAGCAGCCATCCAGAAGTCGGCGGCGAGGCAGCGGCATATTTTGATCCGACAAATGTGGAAAAGATGACGGCCGTTCTCCACCGGCTACTCACCAACAAAGATGAATACACCCACCGCCAACAGCTTGGCCTGGAACAGGTGAAAAAGTTTAGCTGGGGGCGTGCGGCGCAGGAAACCATTGCCATTTATGACCAACTACTCAGAAAATAGGAGATTGGAGACTGGA
Organism: Ardenticatenaceae bacterium; assembly: GCA_020634495.1. The sequence goes on from JACKBR010000039.1 coordinate 24,955, forward strand.
GATTGGAGATTAAAAGTCTCGCCCAATCCCCAATCTCTAATCTCCAATCTCTTACTTTTTTTCATCCTTCTCACCCTCTACATTCTCACCCTGGCGCAGTCGCCGGTGCTGGGCGACCCCAGCGAGTACACTTTTGTGGCCAACATGCTGGGGATTGCCCATCCGCCTGGCTATGCTTTTATTACGCTGCTCGGCAAACTTTTTCAGACCACTATCCCCATTGGCACGGTGGCCTGGCGGATGAATTTGCTTGCGGCCGTTTCTGCTTCGGTGGGCGCGTGGTTTGTGTTTGGCATCATTTCGACGATTGCAAAAAAAGTTCAACTTCTTGAAGAAGTTGAACTTTTAGGGACGATGGCGGCTTTGTTTGGGGCGCTTTTGGTGGGAACGGCCGTAAACCATTGGCAACACGCCATCCACGCCAATCCGCACATCCTCACCGCCACCTTCTTTGCCGCAAATTTGTACTTTCTCACCCGCTGGTGGGCGGAGAGCGACAAGGTGACAAGGTGGCAAGGTGACAAGGTGACACCTTCGCAAGCTGATGTCACCTTGTCACCCGGTCACCTTGTCACCCGGTCACAAACATGGCTCTACGCCTTCGCATTCACCGCCGGGTTGGGCATCACCCACCACCCGCTCACCGTGTTTGGCTTTCCGGCGTATGCGATTTTTATTTTAAGCATGTGGTGGAATCGGGAGATTGGAGACTGGAAATTGGAGATTGGAAATGCTCGCCTTAATCTCCAATCTCTAATCTCCAGTCTCCTTCGATTGATAAAACATAATTGGCTCACCACCCTCAAAATGGTCATCTTTGCCCTGCTGGGATTGTCCGTCTGGCTCTACTTCCCCATTCGCAGCCCGATGGCCCCCGGCTTTGGCCCCACCACCATGAACACGCTCAACGGCTTTTTGGATCATGTGCTGGCCCGTGGCCTCAGCGAGAGCCTGCCTTACGTCAGCCTGGCCGACCAGCCCAACCGCGCCCGCGTCTTCTGGAGCCTGCTGCGGTTGCAGTTTACCTGGCCGGTTATTGTGTTGGCGCTCTTCGGTCTTTTGTTTCCCATCTATGACAAGGTGAAAAAAGTTCACCCAGTCACCCTGTCACCTGGTCACCCCCTCACCCGGTCACCCGGTCACCCTGTCACCCTCTACACCCTCACCTTCCTCGGCACCTACGCCTTTGTCATCAGCCTGCGGGCGCAGGACAGCATGGCGTATTTGATTGGGCCATTTTTAATTGTGGGATTGTTTGCCGGGCTGGGGTTGCTCTGGATTTTTAAGATTGGGACGCAGATGAACGCAGATGAACGCAGATTTTTTTCTCCGCGCCTCCGCGCCTCCGCGTTAAAAATTGTCTTGGCGTTGGCTTTCATTGTTGGGCCAGTCTGGCAGGTGTGGCAAAACCTGCCGCGTGTGTCTTTGCGCGATTATGATGAGGGGCAGCAGGTAATTGAAGCTGTCGAGCATTGGGCCGATGAGCAGGAGCCGGGCGCGGTGCTGCTGAGCGATTGGGAACACATGACGCCGCTTTGGTACGAGCGTTATGTCAACAACAAATGGCCAGAGCCAGCTGTTGTGACGCCCAAATTGGTTGCTGCGGGAACAGAAAATCCCTGGCTAACGGCCGTTTTCGACAATCTCGCTGCTGGCCCTGTCTATTTAAGCAACTATCGTCCGGGTCCGCTGGCTGGGACGGAGTTTCGGCTACGGCCGTCTGGCATGTTTTACCAGGTTGTAGAGCCGGGGAATACAACTGCGCCAGACGAAATGACGCGAGTTACGGCCGTTGCCCGAGAGATCGAAGTTGTGGCTTATGATCTGCCCCAACACCACGTCACTGCTGGCGATTTTGTGCCGCTCACCCTGGCGATGCGCGCCCCCACCGTCACCGACGAGTATTTTGTACCCGTGCTGTACGTGGGGGATCTGCGCTATGAGTTCACCACCGACAGCCACCTCATCACCCCTCGCTGGTGGGCTGGCGAGGTCATCATTGAGCGGTTCGATTTTGCCCTGCCGCACAATTTTGCCGATGGTGTTTACCCATTGCGACTTAACATAAAAAATCTCAGCCAAAACGAAGAACTCCCGCTAGATTTGGATTTAGGACTGCTTACCCTCACCGGGCAAAGCAATCCGCCTGACACCGATCATCTGCTGGCCAACTTTCGCCAGCGCGTGGGATTGCTAAGTGCTGAGGTGAAGGCAAACGGCCGTCGCGCCACCGCCCCTTGGGAAACTGAAGCAATGCTCACCGCCCAGCCAGGTGACATCGTCAACGTGACGTTGCAATGGGAAGCATTGGCCAAGGCGGAAGAAAGCTACACCGTCTTTGTCCATCTCATCGACGAAAATAATGTGCCCTATGTTTTTCTGGATTACACGCCGCTGGGTGGCTCTGCCCCCACCCATTTGTGGATTCCCAAATGGCTGCCCGGCCAGCGCTTCATCGACCCCTACCGCCTGCCCATCCCAGAAGATTTGCCACCTGGCACCTACTACATCGAGGTGGGACTGTATGAGATGGTAAGCGGCCGTCGCCTGCACAAATCTGACCAAAACGGCAACCTGAATGGTGACCGCTTTATATTAGGATCGATAACAGTGCAACCTTAGGAAAGGAGGAAAACTCATGACCGCACCTTTGGCAAAAGAGCTTGTGCAAAAATGGGTAGATGCCTGGCTTACAAACAATCAGGGTCAAATCGATGAGATTTTTGCGCTTGATTACACAGTCAACGGCAATGCGGTAGGAGTTGCTGGCGTGAAACAAGCCGTGGAGATGTTTCACAACGCCCTGTCCGATATTTCCATTGAACTTATCGATATGATCAGCGAGGGCGACAAAATCGCCGTTCGCTGGACAGTACGTGGCATTCACATAGATAATTTTTTGGGGATCCCGCCATCCGGCAAACCGCTTACGCTTACAGGGATCAACATTTACCAAATTGCTGATGGCAAAATTATTGCCAATCACGAACAGACAAATATTCCTGAACTCCTACTAACCTTGCGAAAGTAGTTTGCTGTCATGGATTTTTGCTGTGAAGAAGAAGCTAAAATTGTCACTCTGAACGGAGCGCAGCGCAGTGAAGAATCCCTCTGAAGACCACCACTCCAAGACAATACCCGCAAAGGATGATCTCCGTAGGGATGCTTCGTTTCACTCAGCATGACAAGGTGAGGTTTTATTACTGTAGCCTAAAATGTGCGGTGTTTGAATTGGCCGCCTACGACTGTGCCAGATATTTCTACATCCAGCAGTTCGTCTGAGGGGATAGTAAAGATGTCCCGGCCAAAAATGGTGAAATCGGCCAGCTTGCCGGGGGCAATGCTGCCCAGCCGCGCCTCCTGGCCGCTGGTGATGGCGGCGGCGGTGGTGAAGCCGTGGATGGCCTCAGTCATGGTGAGTTTTTGTTCGGGGTGCCAGCCCTCTGGCCCAGGACTGCCATCGGCGCGGCGGCGGGTAACGGCCGCATGAATGCCGGGCAGCGGGTCAATCTTCTCGATGGGCGCGTCGGAGCCAAACACGACGGTTGCCCCGCTGTTGAGCATGGTGCGAATGGCGTAGCTGTCTTTGGTGCGGCTGCCCCAGTGGCGTACGGCCGTTTCCATATCCGAAGTCGCGTGAATGGGCTGCATGGAGGCAATGACGCCCAATTGGGCCAGGCGATGCTGGTCGGCCGGGTGGATGATCTGGACATGCTCAATGCGGTGGCGAAGGATGGGAGATTGGAGACTGGAGATTGGAGATTGGCCGCTTTTAATCTCTAATCTCCGATCTCCGATCTCCTGCTTTCTAACCGCTTCAAACACATCCAGCACATCATGGTTGGCCTTGTCGCCAATGGCATGGACGGTAACGCTGAGGCCGTTGGCGCTGGCGGCGCTGGCCTTTTCCAGCATTTCCTCTTTGTCCGTGACGATGATGCCGTAGTTGTTTGGCTCGCCTTCGTAAGGGGCAATCATGGAGGCGGTGCGCGGCCCCAGCGCCCCATCGGCAAAAATCTTGACGCCGCCGATGCGCAGCCATTCATCGCCAAAGCCGCTGCGCAGCCCCACGCCGATGGCGTGCTCCAGCCGGTAGACGGGCACGTTTTTCACCACGCGCAGGCCCAGCTCGCCATTTTGGTGCAGGGTTTGCAGGGCAATGAAGCAGGAACGGCCGTCAAAATCATGAATCCCGGTTAGGCCCACGCGCCAGCAATAAGCCTGAGCTTCTCGCATCGCCTCGGCAATTTGGGCAGTGGTTGTTTCGGGAATGTGGCGCGTTACCAGATCGATGGCGTCTTCAAACAGAATGCCGGTGGGACGGCCGTTTTCATCGCGCTGAATCTGGCCGCCGGGCGGATCGGCCGTTTGGGCGTCGATGTTGGCTATTTGCAAGGCGCGGCTGTTGACCCAGGCGGCGTGCCCGCTGTGATCGCGCAGGCAAATGGGCAGGTCGCTGGCAATGGCGTCCAGGTGGGCGGCGGTGGGAAAGCTGGTTTGGCCCCAGTCGTTGACGCGCCAGCCTCTTCCCTGGAGCCAAAAATCGGAGATTGGAGATTGGAGATTGGAGATTTTGGCGGCGATGCGGTTGAGGGCTTCGTCGAGGCTGGTGGTGCCGCGCAAATCGACGCGCTGGAGGCTGAGGGCGAAGCCGTGAAAATGGACGTGGGCATCGACGAGACCTGGGGTGAGGCAACGGCCGTTCAAATCCACCAGCTCGCCACCAGCAGCAAGCAAGGGCTTAATGTCATCATCGCTGCCCACAGCCAAAATCTGGCCGTCGCGGATGGCAACGGCCGTTGCCGTGGGCTGCTGTGGGTTTAGGGTATGGATACGGCCGTTGTACAAAAAATCATTGTTGCAGACATGGGATGCTCCTTTTTTTAACGCAGAGCGTGGCATTTATATAAAGTTGAGCGCCGGATCGTATCACAATGCGTGCATTTGAGGCAGAGGGGTTATGCGAAAGGGCCTGCTGTTAAAGCCCATTCGGGCAGCCCAAAGGGCTTCTGTAACTAGCCGGATGGCTTCAACGTCCGGCATGAGTGAATGTGCCATTACCCTAAATTGGTCGCTTGGGCAACGGCCGTTTCTAGCTCCCGGATAGATTTCCGCTATCATTCACAAATAAAAGGTAAACGCAAATTACAGGAGTTAAGATGTCTCGCTTTCGTAAAATTGTGCGGATTGTGTGGCCCCTGGCCGGGCTGACGTTTATGGGGTGGTTGTGGCTGTCGTTTCAGGCGCAGAATTTGCCGGAGGGGGTGATGGATTCGGATACGGCCGTAACCGTCACCGAAACTGACACCGCCATCACCTTCCAACCAACCAGCAACCAATCCTCAACTGGCCTTCTCTTTTATCCTGGCGCAATGGTGGAACCTACTGCCTACGCCCCACTGGCCCGCACGCTGGCCGAGTCAGGCCACCTTACCCTCATCGTGAAGCTGCCCTGGGGCACAGCGCCGCTGGCCAGCCACGAAGATCAGCTCTGGCAAACCACCCAAACCATCATGGCAGAGGAAGGCAACGTCCAGCAGTGGGTGCTCAGCGGACATTCGCGTGGCGCAGCCATCGCTGCCCGCACCATTCTTGATCATGAAAAGTCATTTGCCGGATTAATCCTCATTGGCACCAGCCACCCAAAAGAAGCATCTTTTAGCCTGGCCCACGCCCAAATTCCCATCACCAAAATTTACGCATCCGAGGATGGGCTGGCTAGCTTGTCTGAAGTGCAGGCTAACCGGGCTTTTTTGCCTGAGCAAACCAGCTGGGTTGAAATTGAAGGGGGAAATCATGCCCAGTTTGGCTATTATGGCACGCAGTTGGGCGACGGTAGCGCGACAATCAGTCGGGAGGAACAGCAGGCAGAAACGGCCGTTGCCATTTTTACCTTTTTATCCACTTTAAACCCTTAAGTGTGTCGCGGATAAAATCTAAAAAACGGAAATCCGCAACACCGCAAGGTTTGCCGGTTTGTTTCTTAATAAAAATTCAACTGGACAAACCGGCAAACACTTAAACCACCCCGCTGTGCAGCCTCAAAATAGATTTATAGTACTTCTGTAATAGCCTGTGTAAGCAGAAAGCTGAACTATAATGAGGTACGGCCGTATCACAGATAAAAGGGGAGTGAAACCATTGTGAACGTGCCGTAAAGAGTCGGTAAAGGCAATTCTTTTGGCTGAATATTCTCGTTATACTGTTCTTCAATTAACCATATTAAATTCCACATAAGTGGCAAAAAAAATGAATCCACCTAACTTTAAGCAAGAAGCAGAAACTATCTTTGACGAACTCGTTGCCACCCGGCGCGATTTACACCAACATCCAGAATTGGGCTTTGAAGAAACCCGAACCGCTGGAATTGTAGCCGAACGCCTGAATGAGTACGGTCTAGAAGTGCAGGCCGGCGTTGGTCAAACTGGCGTCGTGGGGCTGCTAGAAGGCTCAAAAGAAGGCCCAACCGTCCTTCTGCGCTTCGATATGGACGCATTACCCATCCAAGAAGAAACAGGGCTCCCCTTCAGTTCACAAAACCCCGGCATCATGCACGCCTGCGGCCACGATGGGCACACAGCAATGGGCCTGGGGCTGGCCAAAATCATGTCCCGTTACCAGGAATCCCTGGCAGGCAGGCTCAAATTTGTGTTCCAGCCTGGGGAAGAAGGCCTTGGCGGAGCTATCGCCATGATTGCTGACGGCGTTTTAGATAATCCTAAGCCAGATGTAGCCCTGGCGATGCACCTGTGGACGCCAGAACCGTATGGCAAAGTTCGGGTGGTTACCGGCCCTTGCATGTCTTCTTCTAGCGTTTTTACGCTGACCGTGCAGGGCAAGGGCGGGCACGGCGCAGCGCCACATCTGGCGGTTGACCCCGTTTTAGCGGCAGCCCATATTGTGGCTGCTTTGCAAAGCATCGTCAGCCGCAATGTCAATCCTCAAGACAGTGTCGTCGTTTCTATTGGGCAGTTTTGGGCAGGCACCACATTTAACGTCATCCCAGACAAAGCGATTCTCAAGGGAACAGTACGCAGCTACGATAACGATTTGCACCGCATGATTTACCGCCGCATTTTGGAAATGGCCACCAGCATGGCAGAGGCGCTAAACTGCAAGGCAACAATGGAAACGATTGCCATTGTGCAAGCAGTGGTAAATGCCCCAGAGCCAACGGCCGTTGTCTACGACGCCGCCGCCAAAGTAATGGGCACAGAAAACATCGTCAACAAACGCACCATGGCTTCAGAAGATATGGGCTTCTTTTTAGATGAGGTACCGGGCTGTTACTTTTTTATTGGAGCCAGCAACGATGAAGCCGGCATTAACTTCCCCACCACCACCCCCGCTTCACCTTTGATGAACGAGCCATGATCGATGGCGTAGCCATTATGGGCGAAGCCGCCGCGAGCTACGTGATGAAAAACGGCCACAGTTAAGCGACTCGCATCCAAAAAAACGCAAGCACAAGGGGCTGCATGGTATCGGTGTGATACAATGCAGCCCTTATTTTTTGCTGCGAAAAGGATGAAATATGAACGTTGTTGTATTGGCCGGAGGCGTGGGCGGGGCCAAATTGGCCGATGGGGTAGCCCGCATTTTGCCCGCTGAGGACGTAACCATCGTCGTCAACACCGGCGACGATTTCCAGCACGCCGGACTGTCTATTTGCCCCGATTTAGACACGGTGATGTACCGTCTGGCAGGGGTGGCCAATGATGAAACGGGCTGGGGACGCGCCGAGGAAACATGGCGCACCTTTGAAGAGGTTGCATCATTGGGCGGGCCAGACTGGTTTCGCCTTGGCGACCTGGATTTGGCCACACATCTGACGCGCAGCCATTTGCTAAAACAAGGTGAAACATTAACGGCCGTTACCCAACATCTCTGCGCCAAACTGGGCATCAGGGCTGCTGTGCTGCCCATGAGCAACCAACCCGCCCCCACACAAATCCAGAGCGGCAACACGCTGTACCCTTTCCAGACCTGGTTTGTGCAGGAAAAATGGCAGCCACCTGTAACAAACGTTGTGCTGCCAGAAGATGTGCGCGCACCCCGGACGGTTATCCGCGCTTTTGAAACGGCCGATCTCGTTCTCATTGCCCCCTCAAACCCCTTTGTCAGCATCGATCCCATCTTAAATGTTTACCCCATCCGCGCCCTGCTGATGGATGTGCCAAAAGCAATTATTGCCGTTAGCCCCCTTGTGGGCGGGCAGGCGGTAAAAGGCCCTGCCGCCAAGATGATGCAAGAAATGGGCTTGCCGCTCACCAGCCGCAGCATCGCCGAATATTATGGTGAACTCATCGATGGTTTTATTTACGATGTGCAAGATGCAGGCCAATGCGATGACTTAGCCATCGAAACGGGCTGTCTGGATACAATGATGCACACAGAAGCCGACCGCCTGCGCCTGGCTAAAGAAGTTATGCAGTTTGCCCAAACATTGCTGGCCAACTAAAAATCAAACCCCATAAGCCACGTCGGAAAAAGCGGGCAAGAGACCTTGTACCTAAATTCATTAATCTCTGCGAACTCTGCGGCTACGCCCTCAGCAAAACATGCCTGCTGGCAGTTAAGTGCCAGCCAAATGGTACTGTGCCATCTTGTCATCTCTCCTGAGCAATCGTGGTAAAATGGGGCCATGCTGAAGACGAGATTTGAATGGACTGTTTTGTTGTTGCTGGTGGCGCTGCTGGGTACGACCTGGATTATTTTGTCACGCGAGACGGTGTTGCAGGCAAGCGGGCCTATCACCCTCACGGAGGCCCCGATTGCCAATCATCCTGCGCCAGACTTCACTTTACAAACGCCGTTGGCCAAACCGTCACCCTTTTCTGAAATCATCAACCAGGGCAATGGCAAACCGGTGGTGCTGAATTTTTGGGCCAGTTGGTGCGTCCCCTGCCGGGTAGAGATGCCCAGCCTTGCAAGAAGCAAGCGTGCGGTATAACGGCCGTGTTGCCATCATGGGGGGTCAATCAGGGAGAAGATTGGCCCACCATTATCGACTTTGGCAACGAATACAACGTCTCGTATCCGCTGCTTATTGATCCCGACAATCAGGTCAATCGACTCTATGAGAGTTTCTAACTTGCCGACAACCGTGATTATTGATCAAAAGGGCATGGTGCGTCAGGTGATTTTGGGCATTTTAAGTGAAGCTGTTGCTGCAGCGCCGGATTGAAGCGCTGGCAGAAGTCAACGAGGTCAGCTGCATTCGACGCCAGTATCGGTGGTGAGTGAGCCGCAATGGTGGTAATCTTGAGCAATGAGCCGGTTTAACATCCCCGTTCACCATTCGCAATTATTTATGTTTCCGATTTTAACGATAGGTAGGCTGGCTTTTCAACAGGCAGGACTCATTATTATTTTGGGGGCCTGGCTCGATTGACGCTGGTAGAGCGAACAGCCGATCGATTAGGACAAAACCGCCGCGATTTGATTTATGGCGTGGCGGCAACGGGCGTATTTTTATGGGCTTTATTGGCGCGCGCCTCACGTATGTCGTCCAGGAATGGTCCGCCATTCAAAATAATCTGCTGAATATCGTCTGGCCGCTCTCAACACGGGATACGAGGTTTGGGGCGGCGTTGTTTTGTCTGGCGATTGCGGCGTTTTTTATGGACGGGCCAAGCGGCTGGCGCTTTGGCCGCGCTGGATGCGTTGCTGCCCGGTGTTGTGTTTGGCCTCATGATGGCCAGTCTGGCAGATTTTGGTGGTGGACCAGGATTTGGGTCGTTAACGGCCGTTCCCTGGGGCGTAACGCAATATGGCGTGCGGCGGCATCCAGTGCAGCTGTACGAGCTGTTTGTGGGCGCTCTGGCGCTGCTAGCCTGGTGGCGTTGCTTCACGAGCCCACCGACTATGTGATGGGACGGCCGTTTTTGCTGGAACGGCCGTTTACAGCGCCGGTCGCCTGTTTGTAGATGCGTTTCGTGATAGCCCCTTAACCACTGGCGATGGGTATCACGTTTGGCAAATTGTGAGTTTGCTTATCTTAGTAGCAGCTTTGTTTCAAATCGGCCGTATGGCCACCTTTGTTGAGGATATGTAGCGTTATGTGTGGCAAGAATAACCCCGCGACATGAATGCCCACTGTTGTTAAGCAAACAAATGAAAGATTTCTCACAGTTTGCAAAAGCCAGGTGCACCTGTTCTAATGCAAAATGGCAACTGCTTTCACCTCGCACCTGGTTCGTTCATGGCCGAAATGGGTAACTCTGGATGATTACTCAACTCAAGCAACTGTTCCAGCGTTGCTCACACCAACAAAACCATACGACAAAAGTGCGCTGCTTCTTGTTATTGCCCTGATGGGTGTGGTGTTAACTCAGCCGGACTTCTTCTGCTCATTGTTAGACGCCCCTATGCGGTTCTCGGCTTTTTTCTTTCTGGCCTGATTTATCTCTTCGTTCTTTCTTCCTGCGCCGTACAAAAATTTCAGGCAGCCAGTTACACCTTCATCACGCTGCATTGGCTGTTGATGACCGCCCTTATTTTTACTTTGCGCAAACCAATAACGCTATTTTTAATGTCTACTATATTCTCACCCCTGCTGGCCCTGCTGCTTTTTGACAAATGGCATGGATTTATGGTGGCCATTGCCAGTTTATTGGTTGGTTAATAAGCTGGTGGTTGCAATCAACAGGCAAGCCACCAATTTGATAGAGCCGCAAAACCCCAATATCCTCTGGATTACCCAGGGCCTGATTTTTTGCGGGACAGCTATCTTTTTAGCTTCATTCGTGTGCATTTATTTCGCGCCATTCGTTCTGCCCATGAGTCCAGCGAATCTTTAGCCAGGCAAAATGAGGAACTGGAAACCATTCGCGCTCAGTTAGAAGCGCAGGTGCAAAGCAGAACGGCCGAATTAAGGGCAGCTAAAGAGGTCGCCGAAGCCGCCAGCATGGCCAAGAGTGAATTTTGGCCAACATGAGCCACGAAATACGCACCCCGCTTAACGCCGTCAGCGGCATGGCCAGCTTGATGCTGGATACCGAGCTGACGGTCGAGCAGCAAGAATTCGCCAAAACCATTCGCAGCGGCAGCAACAGCCTGCTAAATATCATCAATGACATTTTGGATTTTTCCAAGATTGAAGCGGGCAAAATGGAGTTAGAACATGAGCAGCCATTCTTTTTGCGGGCCTGCTTGCAAGATGCCCTGGAGCTCATGGCCCCCAACGCCATCGAAAAAAATTTGGAGCTGCTGTATCAGGTCGATCCTGCCCTGCCGGCTATGTTCATTGGGGATATTTTCGCGAGTGCGCCAGATTTTGGTGAATCTCATCAGCAATGCCGTTAAATTTACGATGGAAGGCGAAGTGGTTGTTTTTGTCACCAGCCGCAGAGCCAAATGATTCCCATCTGCTCCATTTTACGGTGCGTGATACAGGCATCGGCATTCCAGCTGACAAGATTAACAGTTTGTTTGCTTCATTTACCCAGGTGGATGTTTCTACGACGCGGCTGTTTGGCGGCACAGGCTTGGGCCTGGCCATCAGCAAGCGTTTGGCAGAGCTGATGGGCGGCGCGCTGTGGGTGGAAAGCAAAGACGGTATTGGCTCAAATTTCCATTTTACCGTGCGCTTAAAGGAAGAGCCCAGCCCTGAACAACAGCATCTTTCGCCGGAGCAGCCAGAATTAAGGCAAAATGAAGGTAATCGTTGTTGATGACAATGCCTCTTCACAAAATATCCTGCGGGATCAGATGGCTGTATTGGGAAATGGATGTGGCTATGTTTGCCACCGGCTCTCAGGCCAACCAATGGTTAAAGACTCACCATGCTGATGTGTTGATTCTGGACACGGAGGCGCCCATGATGAGCGGCTCCGCGCTGGCTGACATGATGGAGCAGGTGCCCACTTTTACCCAAATCCCCCTCATTTTGATGTCTACTTCAGCAAAATGGCCGTCCTTGCCGAATCAGTTTCACCGTGACGCTTGCTCAAAAAACCGGTACATCCGGCCAATTTGTATGATGCCTTGCTGAAAACGCGTAGGGGGTTGACTACCAGCCGGAAAAAGTGCCTGACCCGAGTCGGGGAATTTGATAAAGGGATGGGGTTTAAACATCCGCTGCGGATTTTGGTGGCCGAGGACAACAAGATTAACCAGATTGTGCTGCTGCGCATGTTAGAGCGATTGGGTTACCGTGCCGATATTGTGAGCGATGGACAGGAAGTTCTGGCGGCTCTGGAACAACGGCCGTATGACGTAGTGCTCCTGATGGATATTCAGATGCCCAATCTGGATGGTGTGGCTGCCACCCAACTAATTCATGAGCGCTGGCCAGAGGCGGAGCAGCCCACCATCGTGGCTATGACAGCCTACGCGCTCAAAGGCGACCGGGAGCGCTATCTGGCTTTGGGCATGGATGAATATATCAGCAAACCGATTGCCGTAAAAGAGTTAATGGCGGCGCTTTACGACTTGCCAGCCGCTGGCCCATTAATCTCAGCTTGTCAGCCAATCATGGCTGCGCTAAACTTTGCCTATGCGCGTTTTTCGTCGAATTTTCCCGTGGTTATTGCTGTTTTTTGTTGTGGTTGTCATCCTGTTTTTTGTGTTTCGTCGCGATACACGAGCTGCTTTTGGAACGGCCGTTGCCCTTTGCCCTGGCCCCGATTTGTACGGCTACACTTGCGACAGCGGCACCGCCTTTGCCTACATTGACGCGCCACCATCGACACCCGCCTCTACAGCGACGATGGCGTGACGACGTTGGCACTGCCCTTTCCCTTCACCTTTTACGGCACCACCTACACGGAAATTCAGGCCAGCAGCAACGGCAATTTGCAGTTTGGCGGTGGCAATCCTTTCTTTGGCAACAGCTGCATGGACGAAGCGCCTGTAGCTGGAATGGGCGACATGATTGCGCCGTTTTGGGACGATCTGGATTTAACCAGCTTTGGCTTTTTGAATACGATGTGGTGGGGAAGCGCCCAGCCGCATTTTGTGCTGGAATGGGATGATATTCCTCGCTATGGCGACCCCGGTGACCGGGTGACCTTTGCCGTACAGCTGTTTGAAGAGACGCAAGACATCCTCTTTTTGTACGCAGATGTGACGATGTTGCAAGGCAACAACGGCAGCAGCGCCACCATTGGCATCCAAAGTGAGGCGCAGGGGTTGGCCCTGCAATTTGGCTGCAACCAGCCCGTGGTGGCCGATGCCAGCCGGGTGCGCTTCACGGTGCCAGAAGATGCCAATGGGGATTTGGGTTTGGAAACGGCCGTCTTCAATCCCAGCACCGTTGCCCCCCAAACTTACGCCAAAGGGATATGGCCGAACTGCTTGACCAGCTCAACCTGCGTGGCTCCGCCGCCTTACCCTCTTTAAACACCCGCTGGATCAGCCAGTCTCCACCGCGTACCGCGCACTGGGAATGGCTCGACCTGAATGATGATGGGCGCGATGAACTCCTGCTCCTGCGTGGCAGCACCGCCCAGCATCCTTACCTGACGGATCTCATGCTGCTCACGCCAGACGAAACGGGTGCATTTAGCTTGCTGCATTACCAGACGCTTTCCACGCGCAGCCAACCAATCCTGCGCCCTGAAATTGCCGACACAGGCGATCTTACCCAGGATAATTTACCAGACGATGTGGTTTTGTGGGATGCCCAGTGGTCACAGCATGGTGCTGACCAGTCAGGCTGAATACGGCAATGCAGCTGCTAACGCTGCCAGACAGCTGTCAGGGCAGCCTGGCCATTCTGGATGTGGATGAGGATGGCATGGCTGAGGTGGTGCGTGATGGTTGCGTTGACGGAAACGGCCGTGTCCGTAACCAGTGGAACGGCAGCGAATTTGTCAACCTCCCCTGACCTTTGACTTTAGCCCCAAAAACTACCCAAAAGACTTGCAAACTGCGGGTGAAAACGATACATATGCGCCCCAACGATTCTTAAGACACGCCACACAAGTTTGGCACTGAACCAAGATGGGAGATTGAACCATGTTTGAGGTCAATGGCACATACGCCAACCGCAAAGGTGAATATATAGTTTTGGAAATCAATCCGCCCAAAATGCGTATACGCTTTACAGAAGATGGCTCAGAAGCAGAGCTGAAAATTGAGCTTCAGGCCCGCATTTGGGAAAATATCGCCGCAGAATACGAAGCAAAAGCCGCCAGCCGCAGTGCCCGCGCTGCCAAGCGAGCGGGTGTGGCTAACGCCAACCATTACATCAAAGTCATTAGCGTTCCCGCTGTGGATGAGATGAACTTTCCTGGCTGGCCAGAGCGTGTTGTGATGGCCCCCACGGCCGAAAGTGAGATTAAGCTGCAATCCGGCGATCGTCTCATCTTTTACGCCATAGAAACACAACCCTTCTTCGCCGTGGCCACGATTACCGGCGAAGCCAGCTCGGCCAACCCCAAAGAATATTTCTTTGCCGTGCCGGTAGAGTCTGCCGAATTCTTCCCGATTGATATCGATGCCGTCTCCAGCAAGCTGGACAAAGGGGCCGATATCGACTCTGTTGAACTGGAAAGCCAGCCCCGCTTCAAGCGGCTGCGCCTGGAAGCCGAATCTTTCTACTCCATTAACGAAGATGATTTTGAACTGCTGGCCGAAGCGCTCACCGAAGTGGCTGAGGACGAAGAAGAGGAAGAAGAGGAAGAAGAAGAGTACGAAGAAGACGACGAATAAAGCGCATGATAGATTGGACTAATTGCTGTTGGAAGAGTTCAATCAGTCGTCTCAATCTACGTCAAATCTCTGTGTTCTCCGTGGCAAATAGAAAATAATCGAGTAAATCATGGATAAAGAATATATTCTTGTTAGTGTGGCCTGGCCCTATGCCAATGCCGATATTCACCAGGGCAACGTAACTGGCTCTTACCTGCCAGCCGACATTTACGCCCGCTTTTCATCGCCTGCGCGGCAACCACGTGCTCATGGTGTCTGGCTCCGACAGCCACGGTACGCCCGTGACGGTGAAAGCCGAAGAGATGGGCAAATCGGTAGCCGAGGTGTTTGATTATTATCACGGCCGTTTCCTGGCCCTGTTCCAAAAAATGGGGCTCACCTACGACCTGTTCACCCACACCGATACCGAAAACCATTTCAAAGTATCGCAAGATATGTTCTTGTCCCTGCTGGAAAACGAGTACATGTACCCCAAAGTCACCAAGCAGATGTACTCGCCTACTGCCAATAAATTTCTGCCCGACCGCTACGTAGAAGGCACCTGCCCCAAATGTGGTTTACTTCCCGCGCGGGGCGACCAGTGCGACAACTGCAACACGCTGTTTGAAAGTGCCGCTGAACTGCTCAACCCACGCAGCAAGGTAGATGATTCTGCGCTGGAGCTGCGCGACACGGAGCATTTCTTCATCGACCTGCCCGCCATCGCCGAAGATGGTTTGCAGGCGTGGATGCACGGCGATGATAAATCGTTTTGGCGGCCCCAGGTGATCAACTTTGCCCGCAACTTTGTCGATCAGGGTCTCATCGGTCGCGCCGTGACCCGTGATATGGATTGGGGCATCCCGTGCCCGTAGAAGGATACGAACACAAGGTGCTTTACGTCTGGTTTGAGGCGGTGATTGGCTACCTGTCGGCGGCGATTGAGTGGGCTAAAAATAACGGTGAGCCGGACGCGTGGAAAAATTGGTGGCAAAATCCCAAAGCACGCACGGTTTACTTCATTGGCAAAGACAATATTCCTTTCCACACCATTTTCTGGCCTGCCCAACTGTTTGGCTCGAAAGGGCTGTACAACGAAGACCCGGAAGCGCAGCTCAACCTGCCGTACGACGTGCCCGCCAACGAGTTTATGAACATGGAAGGGCAAAAGATCAGCGGCAGCCGCAACTGGGGCGTCTGGATGCTGGACGCGCTGGATCGGCATGATCCAGACCCGCTGCGCTATTATTTAACGGCCGTTATGCCCGAAACCCGCGACAGTGATTGAGCTGGCAAGGTACGTGGATCGCAACAATTCTGAGCTGGTGGGCAACTGGGGCAATCTGGTTAACCGCGTTCTCAACATGACCAAGCGCTACTTTTGGCGGCGAAGTGCCCGATCCCGGCGAACTCACCGACAAGGACAAAGAACTGCTGGCGGCCGTAGATGCTGGCTTTGAAACCGTGGCTGAGCTGTACGACGGCTGCAAATTCCGCGCTGTGGTGCAGGAAAATCTGCGCCTCTCCAGCCTGGTAAACCAATACCTGGAAGATACCAGCCCCTGGACCACTGCCAAAACCGACATGCAGGCGACGGCTCGTTCGCTCTACACAACCATCCAGGCGATCAGCGGCCTGAAAGTTTTGTGGGCGCCCATTTTGCCCTTCACCAGTCAAACGCTGCACGAGCTGTTGGGTGAAGATCGGGTCAGCTGTTTGGTGAGCAGGTGGTGCCGAGTACGCCGAAAGCAAGGCAGCCACACCGCGCTGACCTATGATGGGGAAACGGCCGTTGGCCAATGGACCCGCGTCGAAATCCCGGTAGGCCGCATCCTGCCCAAACCGCAGCCCCTCTTCAAAAAGCTGGATCAATCCGTCGTTGAAGATGAACTTGCCCGCTTAGGCGGCTAAATGTACTTGGTCAAACCTTAATACAAAGGAATGAAGGAACGGAGAAACAAAGTAAAGTTTTTCTTCGTTCCTTTGTTTTTATGTTTCTTCTTAATAAAAAGCGTAAGCGGAACGGCCGTTGTATAATCCCCGTATCCAAACTGTAAAAACAAAAGTGAGTGTGTTCAATGACCACCGACGATAAAAAAGTAATTTATTCGATGATGGGCGTGGGCAAAAGTTGTGCCGCCCAACAAACAAATCCTGCGTGACATTTCCCTGTCTTACTTCTACGGAGCCAAAATTGGCGTTTTGGGTCTGAACGGCGCAGGCAAGAGTACCCTGCTGCGCATCATGGCCGGGGTAGATACTGATTTCATTGGCGAAGTTGTTCTTTCCCCTGGCTACACCATCGGCTATTTGGAACAGGAACCGCAGCTCGACGACAGCAAAACCGTGCGCGACATCGTGGAAGAAGGGGCGCAAGAAGTCGTCGATGCCCTGCGCGAGTTCGACGAAATCAACCTGAAGTTTGGCGAACCGATGAGCGACGATGAGATGAACGACCTCATCGAGCGGCAGGGCGCACTGCAAGACAAGCTAGACCACATGGACGCCTGGAATCTGGACAGCCGCCTGGAGCTGGCCATGGACGCCCTGCGCACCCCGCCCGGGGATGCTTCCATTTCCACCCTGTCCGGCGGTGAGCGGCGGCGCGTGGCCCTGTGCCGCCTGCTGCTCAAACAGCCAGACATCTTGCTGCTGGATGAGCCAACCAACCACCTCGACGCTGAATCAGTTGCCTGGCTGGAAAAGCATCTTAAGCAGTATCCCGGCACCGTCATTGCCGTCACCCACGACCGCTACTTTTTGGACAACGTGGCGGGCTGGATTTTGGAGCTGGATCGCGGCTACGGCATCCCCTGGAAGGGCAACTACTCCTCCTGGCTGGCCCAAAAGCAGGATCGTTTGGCCCAGGAAGAAAAGAGTGAATCGGCCCGGCAGAAGACCCTCCAGCGCGAGCTTGAATGGATCAACATGACGCCCAAAGGTAAGCAAACCAAGGCCAAAGCGCGCATCAATCGCTACAACGAACTGCTTTCCAGCGAACAGCAGCGGTCCAATGAAGACCGCGAAATTTACATTCCGCCGGGGCCGCGCCTGGGTGACATCGTCATTGAGGCCAAAGGTGTGCGCAAAGGCTACGGCAACACCCTTCTGTACGATGACCTTTCGTTTGAAATTCCACCGGGGGCGATTGTGGGCATTGTTGGGCCGAACGGCGCGGGTAAAACCACGCTCTTCCGCATGGTTGTCGGTGAGGAGCAGCCGGACGGCGGGACTTTCCGCGTGGGTGATACCGTGCAGCTGGCCTACGTGGACCAAAGCCGCGACGATTTAGACCCGGACAAAACGGTCTGGCAAGAAATCTCTGATGGTGAAGAAACGATGCAGCTGGGGCCGCGCCGGGTAAATTCACGCGCTTACGTCTCTCGCTTTAACTTTGCGGGCAGCGACCAGCAGAAGAAGGTGGGTACGCTTTCCGGTGGGGAGCGCAACCGGGTGCATCTGGCCAAGCTGCTCAAATCGGGCTGCAATTTGCTGCTGCTGGACGAACCGACCAATGACCTGGACGTGAACACGCTGCGGGCGCTGGAGCTGGGGCTGGAAAGTTTTGCCGGATCGGCCGTGATTATTTCGCATGATCGCTGGTTTTTAGACCGGGTAGCCACCCACATTCTGGCCTTCGAGGGCGAAAGCCAGGCGCATTGGCACATTGGCAATTACAGCGATTACGAAGAAGATCGCCGCCAGCGCCTGGGTGACAAGGCGGACCGGCCGCACCGCATCACCTACCGCAAGCTCACCCGCGATTAGAGCAATCGAGGAGGAAGCATTCTCTAATGCGACCGGCATCTGAGGATGCCTACTCCTCCAAACTGTTGGCGATTAGGGGCTTTTTCGCAGATTTTGGTTTGTCATGCTGAACGCAGTGAAGCATCCCTACGGCCGTTGCCCAGCAAAAACCTTACCCTGCGCCATAGGCTCAACCAGACGGTGTTCAGAGGGATTCTGGCTGACAGCGTCAGCTTTTCA
>JACKBR010000004.1 GCA_020634495.1 Ardenticatenaceae bacterium
AAGCCCTGGCCGAAATCAGGCGGGTCTTAAAGCCAAACGGCCGTCTACTTCTCCTGGAACACACCCGTGGTCATGGCCCCATCTCCCGCCGCTTCACCGACTGGCTCCATCCGCTCTGGTTTGCCTTGCAGGGGGAATGTCATCTGAACCGGGAAACGGCCGTCACCGTGCAAAACGCCGGATTCACCATCGAGCACAGCTCCGTGCATGGCTACGGCCTGCTGCAAATGATGAAGGCGTCGGTGAACGGTAATCGGTGAAGCGGTAATCAGTAATCGGTGAGCGGTAATCGGTGAGCAGTAATCAGTAATCGGTAATCGGTGAGCAGTAACCAGTAATCGGTAATCTGTGAGCAGTAATCAGCCAAGCACTTTCACCCCTTCACCCTTTCACCCCTTCACCTTGTCACCTTGTCACCCTGTCACCTCGTCACCCCCGACTACTCACCACCGCAAACACCATCATCCCCAGCCCCAGGCCAATAAAGACCCAATTGCCATCGTACAAACCAAACACCACGCCAGCCAGTCCCATGATGCTGTAAAAAGGATTGTCCCGCAGCGACTGCCACAGGGTGGGTTTGGGTACGGTGTAGCCCAGTGATTCTAACTTTTGGCGCAGAACGGCCGTACTCGGTTCGGTCAACGTGCTGCCATCCGGGAAAACCAGGGTGGGCACGCTGGCATTGCCATCGTTAATCGCCATCACCTGGCCCCGCCCATCCGGGTCTTCAGCAATATTGACATAATCAAATTCAGCGCCCGCCCGATTAAGCACGCCACGAACCGGCGGCACCATCGGGCAGGTGGGCGTGCCGTACATAATTACTTTTTCAGTTTGTGTCATCGTTGAGTTTTCCATGCTGATTAGAGTACCTCAGGGTCGGAAAAGTTACGAGGGCAGGGTGAACGGGTGACAAGGTGAAGGGGTGAACGGCCGTTTCGCTGTTTATGCAATCCAACCCAGGCTTCCGTTGACAAAAGGCAGACAGCCCGTATAATTTTTGCATGAAATACTTCAATTGGAATGCCGAGAAAAATGAGATTCTAAAACAAATGCGCGGCATTTCATTTGAGGAAATTGTATTTTTGATCCAATCAGGACAGCTACTGGGAATCGAGGAAAACCCAGGCTATCCAAATCAGAAAATTTACATAGTTGAAGTGGAAAATTATGCCGTCGTTGTTCCCTTTGTTGAAACAGAGAACGAAATCTTCCTCAAAACGGCTTTTCCAAGCCGGAAGCACACAAAACAGTACGGCTTAAAAGGTTCATGAGCCTGAGGTGTAATCCTATGACAAGATTTAATCCAGAGACATTCGAGCCACTTGACCCCGAAGAAAAAGCGTTAATGGAGTCTATTGAAAGTGGGGAATGGCAGCCGGTTGAAAATATTGAGCAAGAACAACAGAAGGCGCTGGAGGCCGCACGCGCCACCTTGAAAAAAGATCGGCGCATCAATCTCCGCCTGACGGAGAAAGATTATTACCAGATTCAGCTTAAAGCGATTGAAGAAGGAATACCGTATCAAACGCTCATCGCCAGCCTGGTGCATAAATATTTAAACGGCTCCCTCGTCCCTCAGGAGTAAGCTACGGCCGTTCCCTCATCTTTTGGCTATAAATTTACGTCGATGTGAACGGCCGTTAGAAATTCCCAATCCTTTACGACTGCGGCAAAAAGAGCAGCATCACGCCGATAAAGGCAACGGCCGTTCCCACCATTCCCCGCAAACTCACCGGCTTTTTGTATATCACATACTCCGCCGGAATCAGCAAAATAGGCGGCAGGGCCATGAGCGTGGAGGCAATGCCCAGCCGCGTCAGTTGGATGGCCACCAGCGACAGCCAGATGCCTAAAAATGGCCCGGCAATCGAGCCGCCAATCATTGCCGGAAACGCCTGCCGGTTGCGCCACTGCCGCAGCGTCGCCCGCACCTGACCCCGTGCCAGCGCCAATCCCCACAAAATGAGCAGCGCCACCAAAATGCGAATCATCGTAGCTGAGATGGCGGAGAAATCACCGACCAGACCGTACCGCGCCGTCACCAGATTGGCCACTTGGCCCAGCGCTCCGCCCAGCCCAAACAAGATGCCGCTGCTGTACTGCTTGTTCTCCACGGCCGTTCGCCCCGCTTGCTTTTCAGTCACGACCCAGCCCACGCCGCCGACCGTGAGGAATACGGCCGTTAGCTCCAGCCCACTCACCGTCTCGCCAAACAGCAGCCAGCCAAAAAGCACGCTAATGATTGGTACAGTTGACATAAGCAGCATCGATAGGCGCGGCCCGATCAGCACATATGCTTTGAACAAAAATGTGTCGCCCAGTACCAGACCTAAAATGCTGGAAATCGCCAGCCAAAACCAGCGAAATCCTTCTGCCTGCCAGGGAAATAGAGTGCCCTCCAACAAAAGATGGCTCAGACTGAGGAACACAAAGGCAAACAGCAGGCGGCTGCGGTTGACCACATCGGAGCCGATGAGACGGCCGCTGTAGCTAAAAAAGATAGCGGTGGCCGACCAGCAAACGGCCGTTCCCAGCGCTGCCAGTTCCCCGGCGTAAGTAATTGGTTCCATGTTGTTTCAATTTAGGGGAGTTTTCAGTAGTCAGTAATCAGTGTTCAGTAAATCAGTATTCTGTCACTGATAACTGACCCACTGATTACTGAATACCGATCAGTACGCCGTCTCCGCCTTCTCCTGCAATTTGCGCCAGACGCGGCGGTAGTGACGGCCGTCCATCAATTCCAAACTGTTGCCGTCCGGGTCGCGGAAGTAAATGGAATGGGTATCCAACGACCAATCCTGCTCGTGCTCAATCTCGATCTGGTGCGCCAGCAGCCGCGCCCGCCAGCCGTCCATTTGCTCCGGCGGAATGGCCAGGCAAACGTGCCCCTGCCCCCGTGCTCCGTGCGCCGGGATGATGCTTTCGCGTGTCTCCAGCTTGTTTATGTCAAATAAAATGAGCGTGGAATTTTGCCCGGTCTGCAAGAAAATCGCATCTTCAAACTGGCTGCTCACCGGTAGGCCCAGCGCTTCGGTGTAAAATTTCTTGGCGCGAGGAATGTCCGTGACATACAGCACCGCCTCGGCCACGCCCAAAATTTCCGTGCCGCCCTGCTTGGCCGCCTCTGCCTCCTGCAAAATGCGCACACCGCTGCTCACGCCCAGGCGGTTGGCTCCTGCGGCCACCATGCGCCGCGCATCATCCAGCGAGCGGATGCCGCCTGAGGCTTTGACGCCCATCTGCTGCCCTACGGTGTGCCGCATCAAGGCCACATCTTCCACGGTGGCCCCACCGCCGCTAAAGCCGGTCGAGGTCTTCACAAAATCGGCCCCGGCCTCCTTGGCAATCTTGCAGACGCGCACCTTTTCTTCGTTGGTCAGGTAGCTGGTTTCGATGATGACTTTACATAAAGCGCCTCTTTCGTGGCAGGTTTGGGTAACGGCCGTAATCTGCCCCAGCGTAAATTCATCATCCTTGCTTTTCACCGCCCCAATGTTGATCACCATGTCAATTTCCGACGCGCCGTTCTCGATGGCAGTCTGCGTCTCCGACACTTTCTCCTTGGTGGTCGTGGCCCCCAGCGGAAAACCGACAACGGCCGTTACCTTCACCTCGCTACCAGCAAGCTGCTCGGCGGCAAAGCGCACGTTGGTCGGATTTACGCAAACGGAAGCAAACTGGTGCCGGATCGCTTCGCGGCAAATTTGGGCAATCATCGCTTCGGTGGCGTCGGGTTTCAACAACGTGTGGTCAATCAATCCCGCCAGGCGGGTGGGGTCTTCATCAATCAGCTGAATCAGCTGTTCGGTTGTAGCTGTGGCTAAGTTAGACATCGTTTCCTCGCTCTAAAAAAATTGGACACAGATGACGCTACTGAAAAAAGGTGATTTCACCGCAGAGGCGCGGAGAACACAGAGATTTTTCTCTGGCAATCTTTAAAACTCTGCGCCCGGCAATCCAGGATTGCATGTGCCTTTGCGGTTCGTTTTTTCAGTGGACTCACAAACACAGTTTTACAGATTATTACCTTTTCCATCTGTGTTCATCTGTGAAATCTGTGTCCCATTTTACCCAAGTTTAGGCGAGGTGCGGAATGGATCGGGATAATGAATGATGGTTGGGGCCGCTACGGCCGTTTCCAACAAATCCAGCCCCATGCGCAACACATCCAACTGCCTCTCCCCGTCGTGTGGTGCACCTAACGGCCGTCCCATCAAAAATGGCGTCAGCAGCAGGCGCGGCACCTGCATCGGCGCAAGCCGTCCGGCCATGCTGGCAATGGCAATCACCACCGTTGGCAATCCGGCCGCTTCAAACACTCTAGAAACGTGCCCCACGGACACGTGGCAAACCGGTCAGGCGGGCACCAGCAGCATCCCCTCGATGCCCTGCTGCTTGAGCATTTCCGCCCACTGTGGCGCGTTCTTTTTCAGCAGCGGCGTTTGGGCCGTGGCCCCCACAAACGAATAGGCATTTTCTGCCAGTTCGCCGATAACCCCTTCGCCTGCCAGTGTTTGCAGATGGGCCAGCGGCAGCACCACGTTGGGGTCAGCCGCCGCGCCGTTTACGTCGTAGCCACCGTGGCGCACGCGCAGATTTTCTGGCGGGGTGTCCATGGGAATGGTGGAAAGCGTTGGCGCTTCACGCAGAAATTCCTGAATGCGGGTCATCGCTTCAAACTGGGTCATATTTTCTTCGCCAAACGGCCGTGGATCATCTCCGTTTACAAAATGGCCGCTAGAAGTGAGCAATCCCAGCTTCATCTGGCCCAACGGTTTGGTGAGCGGCGTAAACGGCGCATCGTCATAGGCAAAGTTGGCTGGCTTGTCATACGACAGCTTTTGCCCGCCAATGACCTGCTCGGCCACCGGCTGCCAGTTGCCGCTGTCCATCGCCTCAACCACTTTGTTAAACAGGCCCTGAATAAAAGTAGCGGCTTCCTCATCAGACAGCCCTTTGAAAAATTTGAAATTTAAATCAGAGCGGTAGCCGTAGGAGAATGAGTTTTTGAATTCGGAGAATGTTTCGTTGTCCATAGGTTCCTTTCAGGGAGTGAAAAGTGATAAGTGATAAGTAAAAAGTGCCTTACTTTTCACTTATCACTTTTTACTTTTCACCTGTTTGGTCATCGTTAAAAGAACAGCAAAAGCAGCCCGCAGCCCGCGTAGTAAACCACCGGGAACAGCCAGCGGGCCACCTTGTCGATGCGCTGAATGTCGTTGCCATTTTTGCGGAAATTGAGATACGCCAGCACGTTCTCCAACACGGAAAGTGACAAGATGATGTAGCTAAACGTCAGCACCACGTCCAGCACGGTCTGGTAAGAAAGCAGCGGCAAATTATCGGCCGTGACAAAATCGAAGGCCACCACGGTTAGCACGCTGGTGAAGGACACGCTGAGCCGGTCTGCCAGATGCATACTGCTAAAATCCATCCAGAACACGGCCCAGGAGATGGCCACAATCAAAAAGAGCGGCAAAATGACGTTGCTAATGTAAAACTGGGGCAGGCGGCTAATGTCGATGTACATGGTCGTTGTCGAGAATTCAAAATCATCGCCCCGATCTACCACGCTTTCCACATTGTCAATGCTCCACTCGTTGGTTTCCCAGGACAAATCCTCACGTTCCAGCCGTTCGCCATCTTCCAAAAAATCTTCTGGCCCAATGAAAGCCACCTGCTCGCTGGTGTAGAAGAAAGGAGCCACGGTAAAGCTGATTGTATGGGCGTCGAAAGGGAATTCGTCAAAAAAGAACGGCTGCCAGATGTTGGCATGGAACCGCTCGGTGTAGGTGACAAAGCCGTCGTAATCGATGGTGAGGGTGGTGTGCAGTCGTTCGCGGGGGCCACGCACATCGACCACTTCCAGGTCAGGCCACCACACGTCGGTTTTGAGCAGCTCAACGGCCGTTTCCCCCTGAAAAATCTTCACATCCGTACCCGCAGCCACCGGATCAAACGCCAGCCGGTCATCAAACCAGTCAGCGTAGATAAATGCCTCAATCTCAAACGTCTCTTCCCGCTCATCAATGGAAAAGATATTTAGCCCGTACAAATCCACGTACACTTCCACGGGGAATTGGTCAGGGGCGGCACAGCAACATTGTTTGGCGTACTGGTTTGGGCCTGAACGGCTTGTACTGAGCCTGCCGAAGTAACCCGCCAAAAACATCAATGTTCCCAGCAGCAAAAACAAGCAACAGCGCCCCCGCCGGATGCCACGTACACTATTCATTTGTCGCTCGCTTTCTGGAAATTAGTAGATACCCCGATTATACATTTTGCCGAAGGACACGGGTTGGGATGGCGTCGCTCACAATTTTCACCATCACCTGAAATTTGTATAATGTTCTCATCAAGTTTCACGCTTGCAAGACAAGATGAAGAAAGTGCGTGTTACTCATTTGCCGCTGTTGTTTGATAGATGTCTTCTGGGGAAGAAACCGTTCTCAACTCAACCCCGTGCCTGTCGAGAGCACCTCGCTTCACCCCATAAAGCACATCGCCGCTGCCCGGACATCCACCGCAATTCCACCAACCCAACGCCACAGCGACTGCCACCTTCCAGCACCCTGATTTTCTTGCCCAAACAGGCGCAATGCCCTGAAACCTCTCTGGTTTTAGGTTCCCGAAAAACTCGTTCCTCAATCAGTTGGAACCATTGGCAACTGCCAGAGCAATTGGAGCCTCAACATGGATATTTTCCGTGGATATGAATGATGCGCACTGGAATTTGTAAAGCCATTCTCCGAGGTGAAATGGCATTCCAGTATCGTGGGCGCATTTTAATGCGATGCGCTATGGTGATATGATATTTGGGTGGGTTTATGATTCTTTGCTTCATTCTCAGATGATGTGGATAACGATGGCACAAGATGTCATTATTGTGTGGTTTTACTCCTGCGTTTGGAACAAGTTTTCATTTATGCGAGGTGAAATTATTACGCGTCGCCAGACTACGAGTTAAATGGGCTTTCACGGATGGTTTAACGAATATTGATGGTGATGGAACAAAACTGATTGTTTGGACGGCTGTGACCTTGGATTATGCTCTACCATCTACAACCTTTGCTTTAATAAATCTTCTACAGGCACAGAGTTGGGTGCCCAATATTTGTATCTCTATGATGCACAACAGCCAATAATGGCGACTTGCTCACGGCAGCACAGCTTTGAAGTGTTGCGCAGAATCAATCTCTGGCCACTTTTTCACAAAATTGGCATCCTCAAACTGCCGAAGAACCGGGATGACGATCATCTCAAAATATCAGGCTTTGCCTTATTTCGTCTGGCTGCTTTGTTGTTAGAAATCCAGCTCAGCGATTAGCATGCTCAACTTCAGAGCGATTTTCGAAGGTATCCTATGAGTTTAATTCATTGGCTGTATTACTATGACTCTCTGGAAGGAAATTCAACAGAATCTTCGCAGTGCTGCAAAAATTAAGCAATATCCTGAAGAACCCATTATTTAGTTGGAACAGCGTATTCAAATGGCATTTGTCCGTTTATGAACGTTATCAATAACCTTCGCGGCAAAGCTTCCTCCCTCTCTGGCGCATTAAAAAATTGTTCCGTCTCCGCCACCTCAATCAGTTCCCCCGCCCACAGCAGCGCCGTGCGCTGTGCCAGCCGTCGCGCCTGGAAAATGTTGTGCGTCACCAGCACCACCGTCATGCCGCTGCGCTCATTTTCTTCCCGGATAATTGTCTCGATGATAGCCACGTTGGCCGGGTCCAGGTTGGCCGTCGGCTCGTCCAGCAGCAGCACGTCTGGCTGGGTCACCAGCGCCCGGGCCAGCGCCACCCGCTGCGCTTCCCCCGCCGACAGCTTCGGCGCGGCCTGGTCTGCCAGATGGGTCAGCCCCAGCCGCTCCAGCCACTGCGCCTCCACCGCCTCCGGCAAACGTTTGCCGCGCAGCCCTGGCCCGTAGCGCAAATTGGCCCGCACCGACCGTTGGAGCAGCAACGGCCGTTGAAAAACAGTGGTCACCCGCCGCCGCTGCGCCAACTCCAAGTCCGGCGTGGCGGGCCGATTATCAAACTGAATGCTGCCCTGGCTGACTGGCTCTAAAAGTTGAGCAGCCGCAGCAGCGTGGCTTTGCCAGCCCGCTCGGCCCTACCAGCGCCAAAATCTCCCCCTGATGAATGGTGAGTTGATTGAGGTTGAGGACAGTACGGCCGTCATAGACCTTTGCACCTGGGCAAGTTCATACACCAGGATCGTTCATCGACGCACCCCCGCTGCTGCAAACGGTACAGCGCCACGTTGGCCAGCAGCGACAGCAGCAGCAAAATAAGCCCTAGGGCAATGGCCAGAGCAAACTGCTCCGCCGCGTTTCCGGGACGATGGCTGTTGTCAGCACCCGCGTTTCGCCGCGAATGTTTCCTCCTACCAAAATCAGGCCGCTCCACCTCGGAGATGATGCTGCCAAAGGCAGCCACGATGGCGGCAAATACGCCCAGCTTGGATTCCAGCAGCATTGTTTTGGCCAACTGCCAGCGGGTGGCTCCCAGGGCACGTAGCTGCAAGGGCAATAGGGGATCGAGGGATTGAACGGCCGTTAACGTCAATCCCACCACCAGCGGCCAGGCAATAATCGTCTGCGCCATCACCATCGCCGACGGCGTAAACAGCCAGCCCAGCTCGCCCAGCGGCCCCTGATTGCTAAGCAGCAGGTAGACAAACAGCCCCACGACCACCGGCGGCAGGCCCATCCCCGTGTAAATCAAAGGAATCACGCAGCCACCGCCAGGAAAGCGCCCCATCAGCCCCAGCAATGCGCCGACGGGCAGCCCCAACAGCAGCGCCAGCAGCAAGGCAATCCCCGTCACCCGCAGCGTCAGCCCCACAATGGCCAAAAGCTCCGGATCGCCAGAAATCAATAATTGAAAAGCGTTGAGGAAAGCGTCTATCAGCGTCTGCATAAAAAGGAGATTGGAGACTGGAGATTTGAGATTGGATGGTGCAAAAAAATCTCCAATCTCTAATCTCCAATCTCTGCTTTTATTGGTCGCGCCAGGCCTGTGAATCCGGGTAGAAGAGCGGTTGGCCGAACGTGTCAATGCCGTAGTCGGCAATCACCGACTGCGTGTCTACGCTGGTGAGCCATTCCACAAACTCATTGGCCAACTCATTGTTGATGTTGCCCTTGTCCGGGTTCACCGGGATGACGCCGTACGGATTGTACAGCGACAAATCGGCATTTTCATCAATGCTGCTGCCCCCCACCATGATCGCCAGATTCGGCAAACTATCCCGCTGGCTCAAAAAAGTGCCGCGATCAGTGATGGTGTACGCGCCGCTTTCACTGGCAAAGCGCAGCGTGTCGCCCATGCCCTGGCCCAGCGATTTGTACCAATCGCCTTCAGGGTCGCTGGGCAGCCCCGCCGCTTCCCACAGCGAGCGTTCTTTGGAATGCGTGCCACTGTCATCCCCCCGCGAGGCCCAGGTGGCTTCCGCTTCGGCAATGGCCGTCAGCGCATCGGACGCCAGCGCCATGCCCTGAATGCCTGCCGGGTCATCAGCTGGCCCCACGATGATGAAATCGTTGTACATCACATCAGACCGCTCAGTGCCGTGTCCATCGGCCACAAAGGCATCTTCGCGGCTGCGGGCGTGGACCAAAATCACGTCGGCGTCACCGGCTTCACCCAGGGCAATGGCCTGGCCTGTGCCCACGGCCACCACGTCCACGCGGGCGTTGTACTGTTCCTCAAAATCGGGCAAGATCGCTTCCAACAGGCCAGAATCTTCGGTGCTGGTGGTGGTGGCCAGCCGCAGCACCTCCGGTTCACTGGAACCACACGCCACCAGAAAGAGAACGGCCGTACCCAAAACTAATAATCGCCAAAACTTCACCATCGCAACCTCCTCAGCTTAAAATCGGGTTTTATCGCTATGATGAACGATCATAACGCTGTGGAAGTATATGAAATTTCAGGTGGGTGTCAATTGGCGGAGGCTCAAAATAGAGGTGTCATTCCCGCGAAAGCGGGAATCCATTTTCAGCAAAAGTTGTGGATGCCCGCCTGCGCGGGCATGACATGCTAAATACCTATCCGAATATTAGCCACAGAGTGCACAGAGGTTTTTGAGTTTAGGTTCAATGCCTCTGAATTCTCTTTTTCCTCTGTGGCTTTTTCGGATAGATTCTAAACTGAATGATCTGCGAGCAGGGGGGCGAGAACGGCCGTAAACCGGTCTTCCATCTGCTGCTCAATCTCCTGACTAAACTGGGCAAAAGCGGCGATGAGCGCTTCTGCCAATGGGGTGAGCTGTGCCCCGCCGCCGCGCCGTCCGCCAACTTGCGTTTCCACCAGCTTTTGCCCCAGGCGCGTTTCCATCTCATTGATTTTTTGCCAGGCGGTGCGGTAATGCACGTCCATCGCCGCCGCTGCGGCGCTAATGGAGCCGGTGTCGGCCACGGCTTGCAGCAGCGCCATGCGCCAGATGGAGAAGACGACGTCGCCTTCGTTTTCTAACCACAGGTTTAAGCGAGGCTTCATACGAGTTCCTTTGGTGATCAGTGGTCGGTAATCCGTAATCGGTAATCCGTTTACCGATAACCGTTCACCGACCACCGATTACCGACTAAACGCCAAAAACATGCGTCAACACCGTGGCCGCCGCACCGCCCACGCTTTGCAGCAGGCCAATTTGGGCATTTTTTAGCTGATTCTTGCCCGCCTGCCCGGTGAGCTGCTGCACGATTTCGGCCGTTTGGTATAGTGCCGTAGCCCCAATTGGATGTCCGCGGGCCTTCAGGCCGCCCAGCGTGGCGATGGGGATTTTTCCGCGAAGACCAATCTGTTTGTCGGCGGCCAGCCGCCAGCCTTGCCCAGGGCTGGCGAAGCCGACCGCTTCCAGCAGCAAACAGGCCATGATACTGAAGGCGTCATGCGCTTCATAAAAGCTGATGTCTAGCTGGTTGACGTTGGCCTGGCGGAACGCTTTTTGGGCCGACAGCCGGGCCGCTTCCAGGGCCAGCGGGTTGGGGCGGTCGGCCACGCGGAAGCGGTCTGTGGCCACGCTGGAAGCCAAAATGTGGACGGGCTTATCGGTGTAGGCGCGGGCTTCGTTGCGCGGGGCCAGTACCACGGCCGCTGCCCCATCGCAAATGGGGGAGCAGTCCAGCAGGCGAATGGGCGGGACGATGGTGCGCGATTGGCGTACATCCCGCGCCGAAATCTTTTTATGGAACAGGGCGTTGGGGTTGGTGAGGGCGTTTTGGTGGGCGTTGACGGCAAAATTGACCAGCCCATCTTCCGGCATGTTGTGCCGTTCCATGTAAAGCCGCATCAAGTCCGCGTTTTTGCTGATGAGGGTGGCTCCGGCGGCAACTTCTTGTTTGGCATCCAGCGCTTTGGCCAGGGCTGGCGTGGCCGCTCCTTCGCTCATTTTTTCTACGCCAACGGCAACTGCCAGGTCTGCTTCTTCGCTGGCGACGGCGAGGTAGGCCAGGCGCAGCGCGGCGGCTCCGGTGGCGGTGGCCGCGCGCACTTGCAGCGCTTCGATGCCGTACAGTCCGGCTTCGTCGGCAATGAGCGCGGCGATGTGCTTCTGGTTTTGCAGCTCGTCGCTGAGCATGTTGCCCGCGAAGAGGGCGTCTACCTGATCCACACCCGCATCAGACATGGCCTGGCGAACGGCCGTTGCCCCCAGCCACCTTAAACTTTGTGCGTAAACCTTTTGCACCGGCACCTGCCCGATGCCGACGATGCTGACTTGTCTCATAATTCTTGATAAGGTGACAGGCACTTCCAAAGTGCCTGTCACCTCCTTCGCTCCTATGCCGGACGCTTGAACACGCAAAAATATTTATTCGTCCAGCGGCGCATACCGCCACCTTCGTGCATCAACACATCTTCATTGCTGCCCACAAAGGCGGGCTGCATGTGTACCAATTCCCAGCCTTTGGCCCCCAAACGGTTCAGTTCGGGCATCATCAGTTCCGGGCTGTAACTGGCCAACTCTTCAGACTCGATTGAATAGGCCATTGCCTCAGACCCCTGTTTGCTGGCTTCCAAAAATAGCGTGAGATATTCCCATTGTTGCATGTGATTTTCCTTATTTCAGAAATACAAAACGAGGAGTGAGCATCCTCAGATGCGAACGGGTTCAGCAAGGACGCATCTGAGGATGCTTTCTCCTCGGTTAAATGACGCCTTCGGTCTTTAGAGAATCTATTGCATTCGCATCATAGCCCAGCAACGATTGCAAAATTTCGGCCGTGTGCTGGCCGAGGGTGGGCGGCGGGTAGCGCACGCTGGTGGGCGTGGTGGGGATTTTGAGCGGCGAGTTGACCAGCGGCACGCTGCCTGCGGTGGGATGGGGCACATCGAGCCGGGTATTGCGGGCTTGCACCTGCTCATTGGCAAACACCTGGGCCATGTTGTTGATCGGCGCGGAGGGGATGCCGACCTCGTCGCAGAGGGCCATCCATTCGGCGGCTGTGCGGCTGGCGAACAGCTCGTTGAGCATGGCGACGACGAGGTCGCGGTGAGCCAGGCGGGCGGTGTTGGTGGCAAATCGTTCGTCCGTGATCCATTCGGGGTGGGAAACGGCCGTACAAAAACTTGCCCCACTGATGATCATTGCCACAGGCAAGGCAAACTGCTGGTCACTCGCCTGGAACTCCTGGTAGGGCACAATGTTGGGATGTCCGTTGCCGAAGCGCCCCGGCAGCTCGCCAGACACCAGATGGTTACTGGCCACGTACGACATCAGCGCCACCTGCGAATCAAGCAGGGCCATGTCGATGTACTGCCCCTCGCCGGTGCGCTCGCGGGCAAACAGGGCAGCCAAAATCGCATTGCAGGCAAAATGCCCGTCGCCAAATCGGCAATGGCGATGCCCGCGCGGGTCATGCTGCCATCGGCAGGCCTGTCACGCTCATGAAGCCGCCCATCGCCTGCACCATGAAGTCGTAGCCCGCCTGGTCTTTGTACGGGCCGTCGTTGCCGTAGCCGGTGATGGAGCAGTAAATGAGACCGGGGCGCAGCTCCTGGAGCACGTCGTAATCGAGCCCCCAGCGGGCCAGCGTGCCGGTACGAAATTTTCTACCAGCACGTCCCCTCGCGAATCAAGCTTTTTGAGAATTTCTAGCCCTTTGGCCGATTTGAGGTTAAGCGTAAGGCTGCGCTTGTTGCGGTTGGCGGACAAAGTAAGGCCGCCTCGCCGCGTTCGCCATCGGGGGCAGCGGTGAAGGGCGGTCCCCAGTGGCAGGTGTCGTCGCCGCGACCGGGCGCTTCAATTTTAATGACGTCCGCGCCCAAATCGCCCAGCATTTGGGTGCAGTACGGTCCCGCCAACACGCGAGTCAGGTCAATTATGCGAATGCCGTCTAGCAGGCCGGGTTTGTGGGTCATGGGGTTTTCTCCGTGGTCGGTAATCAGTAGGTCAGTATTCAGTAATCAGTGTTCAGTTATCGGACTGAATACTGATTACTGACTCACTGATTACTGCTGACTGGTAAGTTTGACAAGATACGGCCGTTCCAAGATAATATTTTTCCCTCTCAACACGATGTGTAAAAAGGGTTCATCTGCCGTATGATAGATGATAAGAAGCCACCCATTTTTACGCAAGCAGATAAGGATTTCTCGCATGAAACCAGCTCCCTTTGAATATGTAGCGCCCGATTCGTTGGACGGTGCGCTGGCGGCAATGCAGCAGCATGGGTTTGACGCCAAACCGCTGGCCGGTGGCCAAAGTTTGGTGCCGGTGATGAACTTTCGCCTGGCGCAGCCGGGTGTGCTGATTGATTTGAACGGCGTGCCGGGGCTGGACGGTATCTGGCAGGCTTCTGACGGAGCGCTGCATTTTGGCAGCATGGTGCGCAAAGCCGCCTGGAGCAAGAGCCGTTGGTAGCCCAGCACCAGCCGCTGCTGGCCGAGGCGCTGCCCCACATCGCCCATCCTCAAATTCGCAATCGCGGCACCTTTGGCGGCAGTCTGGCCCATGCCGACCCGGCGGCTGAGCTACCCGTGATTGCTGTGGCGCTAAACGGCCGTATCAAACTCCAATCTGCCGCTGCGGGTGAACGCTGGATCGCTGCCCGTGACTTTTACACCAGCCTGTTTACCACCGACATCGGCGATCGAGGAGCTGCTGGTGGAGATTGCCCTGCCGCCGTTGCCCGCTGGAACCGGCACGGCCTTCACCGAAATGGCCCGGCGGCATGGCGATTATGCGCTGTCTGGTGTGGCGGCGTTGGTGACGGTGGATCAGCGGCGTCTGTACGGACGCCCGACTGGTTTACCTGAATGCGGGTGAGGTGCCGATGGTGGCGGCGCAGGCGGCGCAAATGCTTGTTGGGGAACGGCCGTCTGAGGAGATTTTGCTGGAAACGGCCGTAGCCGCCAGCCAAAACGAAATCAACCCTCGCGGTGACATCCACGCCACTGCCGATTACAAACGCCACCTGGCCAAAGTACTCACTGTCCGCGCCTTGAAGCAGGCGTTTGCGCGGGCAAATGATTAAATTCTCTCGTAGCCGCAGATTCTTTCTGCGCTCTTTTTTCGCGGTAAGAAACCGCGGCTACACAAACGGACTTTTACATGTCATTCTGAGCGGAGCGAAGAATCCCTCTAAACTAAATTGGGCAGAAATCTTGATCAACAAAGTTCGCTCTGTTTAGTATTTAGGGATGCTTCGGAGGACCTCAGCATGACATTTTCTGGTAGAAAGTTTTACAAACTATCGAACGGATCATGACATGATGAACATTGCACTATCAATAAACGGAAAAACGTACGAAAAAGAAGTTGAGCCACGGATGCTGCTGAGTGATTTTTTGCGGCATGAGTTAGGGGTTGACGGGGACGCATGTGGGCTGTGAGCAGGGGGTTTGCGGTGCCTGCACGATTT
Organism: Ardenticatenaceae bacterium; assembly: GCA_020634495.1. The sequence goes on from JACKBR010000004.1 coordinate 14,876, forward strand.
TGTTTGACGGCGAGCCGGTGCGCTCCTGCCTGATGTTTGCCGTGCAGGCCCAGGGCCACGACCTGACCACCGTGGAAGGGCTGGCCGAAAGCCAGGCAGATTTGCATCCCATCCAGCAAGCGTTTTGGGAGGCTCATGGCTTGCAGTGCGGTTTCTGCACCCCAGGCTTCCTCATGACCCTGGTGCCGTTTGTGGAAGCCCATCCCAACCCTACGGAAGCCGAAATTCGGGAGGCGATTTCTGGCAATTTTTGCCGCTGCACGGCTACCAACACATCGTCAGGCGGTGCAAATTGCGGCGCAAAAAGTGCACGCGCCCCAACAGGGGGGCACATGAAACGAATCAATTTGGATGCCTCGCTCACGGTGATTGCCAGCGAATTGCGCAGCGGTGGCTGGCCGTTGCTGGATTATCTGGCCAAACTGGAGAAGCGGTTTAACGAACGCGAACCAGACGTTTGCTGGCTTTTGTGCCGGAAGACGGCCGTTTCCCCGCCTGCAACAACAAGCCCAGAACCCTCGACAAATTCCCCAACCCAGCCGACCGTCCTCCATTATTTGGCATTCCTGTGGGCGTAAAAGACATCTTTCAGGTCGATGGCTTTACCACGCAGGCAGGCAGCCGACTGCCAACTGAACTTTTGCAAGGCAGTGAAGCCCCTAGCGTGACGGCCTTGCGGCAGGCAGGGCGCTCATTTTAGGCAAAACGGTCACCACCGAATTTGCTTACTTCGGCCCTGGCCCTACGCGCAATCCGCACAATCCGGCGCACACGCCCGGCGGCAGCAGCAGCGGATCGGCAGCTGCGGTGGGCGCTGGCATCGCTCCGCTCACCTTTGGCACACAGACGATTGGTTCCGTCAATCGTCCGGCGGCATTTTGTGGGGTGGTGGGGTACAAGCCCACTTACGACCGCATCGACAAATCTGGCGTGCTGCCGCTGTCTGTTTCGCTGGATCATGTGGGCATTTTTACAAACGATGTTGCCGGGATTGAACTCACGGCTGGATTGTTATGTCAACATTGGCAGCTGATGGTCACGGAAAAGAAACCGGTGTTAGGCATTCCAGAAGGGCTGTATTTACAGCGGGCAACTGCCGAAGGGCGCAAGCATTTTCGGCAATGGTGCCGACGGCTGCACGACGCCGGGTTTATTGTGAAATCAGTCGAGGCGATGCCCGATTTTGACAAAATTTATGAGCGGCATAATTTGATTGTGGCGGCCGAGGCGGCGCGATTCCACGAAGCGTGGTTTGCTGAACATGCCGAGAAGTACCATCCCAAAACGGCCGAACTCATCCAGCGCGGTCAAAAAGTGACGGACGCCCAGCTCAAAAAGGCGGTAAACGGGCGCGCCACGCTGCGCGAAAAGCTGCTGCAATTGATGGACAAACAAGGGCTTGATTTGTGGCTCTCGCCCGCAGCGCCCGGCGCGGCTCCTGCCGGGCTGGACAGCACAGGCGATCCGGTGATGAATTTGCCGTGGACACATGCCGGGCTGCCCACGCTGACGCTGCCAGCGGGCAAAAACAAGGCGGGTCTGCCGCTGGGTTTACAGCTGACGGGCCGCTGGTTTGGCGATGAGGCGATGTTGAGCTTTGCCTGCCAGCTTGAGCCATTGGTAAAAAACTAACGCAAAGGCGCAGAGGCGCGGAGAATGGGTTTAGATGATTTGTACTTGGGTCGCGTTCTTTGGCTTTTGTTGCTAATGATTATTGTGGGGTGTGGGGCGGAAACGGCCGTTCCCACGCCAACAACACAACCGGCAGCCACTATGACATCGATTCCGACGGAACGGCCGTACCGTTATCTGGCTCTTGGCGATTCTTACACCATCGGCGAAAGAGTGCCCGTGGCCGACCGCTGGCCGGTGCAGCTGGTCGCTGCGCTGCGTGCGCAGGGGCTGGCCATTGCCGACCCGGAAATCATTGCCAAAACAGGCTGGACAACGGCGGAATTGGCCGATGGCATCGACCAGGCACAGCCGCAAGGGCCGTACGATCTGGTGTCGCTGCTGATTGGGGTGAACAACCAGTATCGCGGGTTGAGCCAGGATGCGTATCGGGCAGAGTTTGTGGAATTGTTGGATACGGCCGTAGCCTTCGCCAACAATGATCCCAACCGCGTTTTTGTCGTTTCCATTCCCGACTGGGGCGTCACCCCTTTTGGCCAAAGACGCGATTCTGAGGAAGTCAGTGCCGCCATTGATGCCTTCAATGCCATCAACCGAACTGAAACAGAAAATCGCGGCATCGTTTACATTGACATAACGCCCATTTCTCGGCAAGCTATAGACAATCGCACGCTCATCGCCGACGACGGGTTGCATCCCTCTGGCAAAATGTACCGCCTTTGGGTGGAAGAAATGCAGCCAGCGGTATGCCGTCTACTTTCTAAGAACTAATTCACCGCGGAGAACGCGGAGGACACGGAGAAAAACTCTGCGTTCTCTGCGCTCTCCGCGGTTAAAAAACGGAGATTAGAGATTGGAGATTGATTTATCACCCAATGGATTTTTTGATGTCGCAGATGAATTGACAGCCTCATTTTTTGTCAATTGCAGGTTTGTTTGGGATGCAATTCCGCAAATTGACACACACGTGGCGCGATTGGTGGGCAATGAGCAGACGATTTTGGGTACGGTGATGCCCGGCGCGTATTGTCTGACCGTCCCATTTTGTTGGCGAAGGCGCAGTCATCGAGCCGGGTGCCTATGTGCAAGGGCCAGCTTACATCGGCGCGGGGGCAACGGTGCGGCACAGGGCGTACGTGCGGGAAAACGTGATTTTGCTGCCGGGCAGCAGTCTGGGCCACGCCAGCGAGGCTAAAATGCGCTCTTTTGCGGGTGCCACGCGCCCCACTTTAACTATGTGGGCGATTCTATTTTGGGGCATCAGGTGAACCTGGGGCAGGCACCAAGCTAAGCAATTTGGGGATTATGAGTGAAAAGGATGCGGTGACGGAAAACGGCCGTTCTATCCAACTCACCATCGACGACCAAACCTACGACACCGGGCTGGCCAAAATGGGAGCCATCCTGGGCGACGACGCGCAAACGGGGTGCAATGCGGTGCTCAATCCGGGCACGCTCATCGGGCCGCGCACGCTGGTTTACGCCAACCTCAGCCTGCGCAAGGGGTACCACGCGGCCGATTCCATCATCAAGTTCCGCCAAAACCCCCGCCGCGTGGACCGTACTTAAGAAATTTGACGCAAAGGCGCAAAGAGGCAAAGAAAAGAGAGAAATCCGGTGCTACTAGGCGTAATTTAGAGGAAAAGATGAACTTATTTTTAATTCCGCTCATAATTCTTGGTTTTGGAACAGCCATTCTTGGATTGTTAATTTTGCTTAAGCATCCGTTTGTCATGCAATATATTGAACCGACCTTGTGGGGGAGTCTGCTAGGTCTTGGCATTATTATTTCTGGTTTAGTGATGTCTTGGTCAACGCTAGCTCTTTTATTTAACGTGCCTGGTGTGGAAACGGCCAATAATATTGGTGGAATTCTTTTACTTTTCTTGTCAATAATGGTAGGAATTGGGCGCATTATAGGCGGACGGCCGTTTATCGTCGAAAAAATAGACCCTGCTCTATCAAAACGACAGAGTTTGTTCTCTGGTATTTTTATTATTGCTATTGGTGTCACTTTTTCTTTTGGAATGACCTTTAAAGATTATTTCAATCTTACGCCAAATCAAGAGTCTGTTGTCTTTGGCGTCCTGATGATAGTTGCCGTCATTCCGCTAACGCTCTTTGGAATCGTTAGATATGTTGAAAACGTACGGCAATAATTTTTCTCTTATTTGTCAAGAACCCGCTATGCTAATCGAATTTAGGATTTTATACAAAGGAACAAAGGGAGGAAGTTTCAAAGAAAACAGAAAAAGCCTTTGTCTCTCTGTACCTTCGTTCCTTTGTAATAAAAAATTGGAGCGTAACATATGACCATTATAAAAAGTGAAGTAAGGCAGGGAGCCTACTATGATTCCGTGGTGCTGATGCAGCTGCAAAAGGCGCTGGCAGAGCTACCGGGTGTGGCTGACGCCGGGGTGGTGATGGCCACCGAGGCCAACAAGGAATTGCTGGCTGCTGGCGATTTGCTGCCCGCCAACGTCAGCGCCAAGGCGGATGATCTGTTGATTGTGGTGAAGGGGGAGACGGAAACGGCCGTGTCCGAAGCCATGTCCCAGGTAGACCAACTGCTCACCCGCCGCAAAGCAACAGGCGGCAGTGAGTACCGCCCCCACAGCCTGGCCGCCGCCGCCAAGCTGCTGCCCGAGGCCGACTGGGTGCTCATTTCCGTGCCCGGTCGTTACGCCGCTGGCGTGGCCGAAGAGGCGCTGGATTTAGGTAAGCACGTCTTCCTCTACAGTGACAATGTGCCGCTGGCCGACGAGGTGCGCCTAAAGCAAAAAGCGCAGGCGGCGGGACTGCTGCTCATGGGGCCAGACTGCGGCACGGCGATTGTCAACGGGGTTGGGCTGGGTTTTGCCAACCGGGTGCGACGCGGCCGTATCGGGCTGGTCGCCGCATCGGGTACCGGCTTGCAGGCCGTCAGCAGCGAGATTCACAATTTGGGCAATGGGCTGTCGCAGGCCATCGGCACCGGTGGCCGCGACTTGAAAGCGGAGGTGGGGGCAATCACCGCGCTGCAAGCGGTTGACCTATTGGGCAAAGACCCGGCCACACGGGTCATCGTTTTGGTCTCCAAACCGCCATCGCCCCAGGTGGCTACCCAGCTTTTGCGGGCGGCGCAGGCCACTGGCAAGCAGATTGTGGTTAACTTTATCGGCTTTCCCCCGCCGGGGCACAAGGTGGGCAACATCCATTTTGCTACAAGTTTGGTGGAAACGGCCGAATTGGCTGTGCATATGGCCACGACGGTAGAAACCTCACTGCTTTCGCCACAGCGCCAGCCGGTAAAAGGGACTGTGCGCGGGCTGTTTTCTGGCGGTACGCTGGCCTATGAAACGGTTTTGGGATTAACGGCCGTTCTCGACCAGCTCCACACCAACATCCCCATCCGCCCCGACCAAAAGCTGGCTGACCTGACCCGCAGCCAGGGGCACACGATTATTGACATGGGCGAAGACGAGTTCACCCAGGGCCGATTGCATCCGATGATGGACAATGATTTGCGGCTGCGGCGATTGCGCCAGGAAACGGCCGATCCCGACGTTGGCTTCATTTTGCTGGACGTGGTCTTGGGTGAAGGCTCCCACCCAAACCCGGCGGGCGAACTCAGCCCGGCCCTGGCCGAGGCAGTGCAGGCAGGCAAAAAAGTGATTGCCATTGTGGTGGGCACGGATGAAGACCCGCAAGATTTGAACAGCCAGATTGAGCAGCTGGCGGCGGCGGGTGCCACCGTTTTTTCTAGCACCAACGAGGCGGTGGATTACATTTTCAACCGCTTGCCCGCACCGGAATTGAGTGCCCCGCCAGTTTCTGCGGCAGCTTTTGGTGGCAAGTTGGCAGCGATTAACGTGGGGCTGGAATCGTTTTATGAGAGCATCAAGGGGCAGGGGGGAACGGCCGTACAGGTCGAGTGGCGTCCCCCGGCAGGCGGCAACGAAAAGCTCATGGCCATCCTGGCAAAAATGAAGCAAAAGGATTGACTTGGTTCCAAAATGGTTGCATAATGGTTTCAGATTGAAAGTTTTTAGCATTTTGGAGGTGATTTATGGCCACGATGACTATCAAAAACATCCCGGATGATTTGTATGAAGAACTCAAACAACGTGCAGCAACGAATCGCCGCAGCATTAACAATGAGGTCATTATCCTTATTGAGCGCGCCTTCCGCAGCTACCGCCCTAGCCCGGAAGAAATTGAGGAAAAGGCGCGTGTCTTGCGTGAGATGACGTCTCATTATCATCTGACAGATGAAGAATTAAACGAGTGGAAAAATAAAGGTCGCCCATGATTGTGGTAGACACCAATATTTTGATCTACTACTTTGTGAAAAGTGATCATAGCGAAACGGCCGTTCAAATTCACAGAAAAGACCCGGTCTGGGAAGCGCCTTTTTTGTGGCGCAGTGAATTTCGCAACACGTTGCTGCTCTACTTGCGCAAAGAACTGCTGACCCTTCCACAAATATTCAGACTTGTGCAAACCGCTGAAGATAAGATGCGCGATCACGAATTTCATGTGATGGCTGATGAGGTTTTCAGAGTTGCCAGCGTCAGCGATTGCTCGGCTTACGATTGCGAGTTTGTGGCGTTGGCTAAGGAGTTGGGCGTGCCGCTGGTAACAGCCGACAAGCAAATTTTAAGGGATTTTCCGGAAACGGCCGTCTCGCCCCAGCAATTTGTCGATGGTTAAAAAAATCGCATTGGTAATCCTGGAAAAACCAAATGGCGACATCGCCTTGCAGCTGCGGGATGATAAACCCACGATTGCCCACCCAAACTGCTGGGCATTGTTTGGCGGTAAAATTGAAGCGGGCGAGCAACCAACACAGGCTGCCCTGCGCGAAATTGCCGAAGAATTAACCATCCAGCTTGAACCGGAGCGGCTTGCTTTTTTGCAAAAATTTGAGCTGGAACCACAAAAAGAGCATTTTTTATTTCACTATCCACTGGAAGAGGAATTGCAGCAGGCTCAGTTAACTGAAGGACAAAGATTTCAGTGCTGGCAACCAGGTGAGATTAAAAACCAACATCTTGGCGATCACTCTTTGGTTTTTAGCCATTTGGAGATGATCAGCTGGTTTTGGCAGCAAAACGACCAGCCTTGAAGCCGACAACGTTTTTCATTAAAGATTTTGCAGATTATCCAAATTTTATCTCTGCGCTCTCCGCGTCCTCCGCGGTTAAAATTCAGGAGAAAGCACATGATTGATATTGATAAAGCAAACGAAACGGCCGTTTCCCGCATGATGGAAGCGCGACCTATTCTCAAAACCATCGCCACCGCCCGTGACGTAATTCCGGGGATGCGCGACAATTTGCTGCTGCACGCCGGGCCGCCCATCACCTGGGAACGCGCTTCTGGCCCGATGCGCGGCGCGATTGTGGGGGCGCTCATCTTCGAGGGCAAGGCCAGCGATTGGGCCAGCGCCGAAAAGCTGGTCACCTCTGGCCAGATTGATCTGGAACCGTGTCACGAACACAGCTCGGTCGGGCCGATGGCGGGCGTGACTTCCGCTTCGATGAAGGTGTACGTGATTGAAAACGTCACCCACGGCAACAAGACGTACTCCAACCTCAACGAAGGGTACGGCAAGGTGCTGCGCTACGGCGCGTACAGCGAGGAAGTGCTGGCCAAGCTGCACTGGATGAACGACACGCTGGGCACCATCCTGGCCGAGGCGCTGGCGCTGAGCGAAGACGGTCTGGACATTCGCGCCCTGCTGGCCGAATCGCTGCACATGGGGGACGAGGGGCACAATCGCAACAAGGCTGGCTCGATTTTGTTTACCGCCAAGCTGGCTCCCCTGATTGCCAAAACCAGTGCGACGGATGCGGATAAAGCGGCCGTTTTGCAATTTTTGGGTGACAACGCGCTCAGCGTGCTGAATCCTGTCATGGCGGCGTGCAAGGCAATGGCCGATGCCGGACACAATGTGGAAGGCAGCACCGTCATGACCGTGATGGCCCGCAACGGCACCGATTTGGGCATTCGCGTCAGCGGCCTGGGGACGCGGTGGTTCACTGGCCCGGTGGGCCAGCCAGACGGCCTCTACTTCTCTGGCTTTACCGCCGACGATGCCAGCGGCGACATTGGTGACAGCACAATTACGGAAACGGCGGGCATTGGCGCATTTGCCATGGCGACGGCTCCGGCCATCGTCACCTTCATCAGCGGCACGCCGGAAATGGCGGTGGAAACAACGATGCGCATGTACGAAATCACCGTGGGCGAGCACAAGGCGTTCACCATTCCGGTGCTGGGCTTCCGGGGCACGCCGGTGGGCGTGGACATTCGCAAAGTGGTGGAGTTGGGCATACGGCCGCAAATCAACACCGGCATCGCCCACAAGGATGCGGGTGTGGGCCAGGTTGGCGCGGGCCTGGTTTTACCCCCGGCCAACGTCTTTGAAGATGCCCTCATCGCCTTTGCCGAGAAGTACAATTTGATGTAAATCGAGAAAGCCACAGAGGGCACAGAGAATTTTGAGATAGGTTCTGGTTGATGTGGTAAATAATCAGTTATCTGTTTTTGAACTGTTCCGCAATGAGGTTCTGGCCTATGTCAAGGCAAATTGATTGGCAAAAAACGGTGCCAATTTGGGAGGCAAATCCCAAAATTGTGGCGGCCTGGGTGTTTGGTTCGGCGCAGGATGGTACAGTGCGTGAAGGGGGGGGATGTGGATACGGCCGTTCTCACCAGCACCCCTCTCACCTTTAACGAACAACTCACCTTGCTTGGTGCTCTGCAAGATGTTTTGCAAATTGACGAAATTGATCTGGTTATCTTGAATGATACCAATCCGATCCTGCGTTTTGAGGCCGTCTCCGGCAAAAAGCTTTATTGCCGCGATTTGTCGGCAATGGCGGGCTTTGTTTCTCTCACCGCCCGCGAATATGAAGATGAGATGGCGCAGTGGCATATGGCGCTGCAAAAATATGGTGCAAAATCGTAAATTTGAAACTCTCCGGCCGTGTTGAAGAGGTTGAAACATGACAGTAGACAAGACCCAATTTTCCCTTAGCGATGTTTCGGCGACGATGCTGCTGACGCTGTATGCGCGGGCGAAGGAGTCGCAGTCGGCTAATCCTATTTTGGTGGATGAAAAAGCGGTGGAATTGTTTGAACAGCTCAAACCGTTGGCGGCGCAAGCTGATGGCGAACTGTATCGCAAAGTGGTGGAAGGTGACCTGCCAGAAACGCTGAACCAGACGATGTCGCTGCGGGCGCACCATTTTGACCAGCAGTGCCGCGACTTTTTGCGGCGGTATCCCGACGGGGCGATTGTGAATCTGGGCTGTGGGTTGGATACGCGCTTCTTTCGGTTGGATGACGGCCGTTTGCACCTCATCGATCTGGATTTACCCGACGTCATTGCCTTGAAGCGCCAGCTTTTGCCAGAGACGGAGCGTTACCAGATGATTGCTTCGTCTGTGCTGGATTTTGGCTGGATGGATGAGCTGGTGGAGGAACGGCCGTACCTCTTCCTGGCTGAAGGGCTATTCATGTACCTGCCGCTGGACGATGTGAAAGCGTTGGTGCTGGCGCTGCAAGATCGCTTCCCTGGCTGCGAACTGGTTTGCGAGGTGTTCAATAGCAGTTGGCTGCACGGCTGGCGCGGCAAGATGATGAAGCGCAAGCTGCAAAACAACATGTCGATGGGCGCTGGTGCCATGTTCCAAACTGGCATTGCCGACAGCGATTCAATGGAACGGTGGCGCGGCGGCATTTGCTTTTTGGATGACTGGTCGTTTGTGGATGCCGATGAACCGAAATTGGGTGCGCTGCGCCTGATGCGCCATTGGGCCATGTTCCGCAAATTGCAATGGGTGGTGCATTACCGCCTGGATGCGCCTGCGTAGAAGTATGAAAGGGAAATAGTGAGAGGAGCAGATGTCCAGAGCCTCTGCCTGGCTGAAAAGTTTATCTAGAATTTCGTTGATTTCTATTTGCATCCTTTTGATGCTGCTGGTTGCGTTGCTTGACTATTTTTCTGGCCCAGCCATTTCCACCTCCATTTTTTATCTCCTGCCAATTGCCATTTCCGCCTGGTTTATCAATCGTCGTACGAGTTTGGTTTTTGCCATGAATGCAGCGGTTCTCTGGTTTCTGGCAGATTTTCTTACCAACCCACAAATTATATTGTCGGTAACTTTTTGGAATGCCACGGTGCGGCTTGGCTTCTTTGTGATTGTGGTGTTTAGCTTTAGCGCATTGCGCCGAAGCCGCAAGCGTCAGGATGAGTTGATGTCTTTTGTGATCCATGATTTGCGCGCACCATTGGGTAACATGCTTACCGCGTTCGATTTGCTGGCAACAGACAAAACGGTGGCCAACAGCGCCAACCTGGAGGTGGTGAAACTAGGGCAGTCGTCTGGCAAGCGGATGATGGTTCTTGTTGATTCGTTGCTAGATTTGTCTAAATTGGAAAGTGGACAGATTCAACTGCAATCGGAGAGGTTGACGCTGGAGGCCCTCATTGAAGAAAGTATTGCCCAGCTCATTCTAACGGCCGAAATCAAAAAGGTCACCTTTGCCAGGAAGTTTGACAGCCGGGCAACGGCCGTTTTGGCCGATCGATCTTTAACCCAGCGCGTCATCATGAATTTGCTCAACAATGCCATTAAATTCAGCCCGAAGGGGGGTGTTATCACGGTACACACGGCAAGCGCCCCCGCAGGCAGCATCACGGTGAGCGTGAGTGACCAGGGGGCGGGCATCCCCGCCGAGTGGCAGCAGCGGGTTTTTGCCAAATATGGTCAGGTAACAGGTGGCAAATCTGGTGGCAGCGGCCTGGGGTTAACCTTTTGTAAATTGGCAGTTGAGGTGCAAAACGGCCGTATCTGGCTAGAATCTGAACCGGGCAGCGGCACCACGCTTCGCTTTTCATTGCCAGCTGCGGTTTCTGATGAATAGTTCAAGGAAGTGAATGTGGACGAGCAAGTGACCGGCAGCAATTTTGATACTGGTTTTGCCCGGTGGCAAGAATATCAGCAAGCGCCCTGGGGCAAACTGCGCTACCGGGTGGCGCAGGCGAATTTGCGCCAACATTTGCCGCCACCTCCAGCACATATTTTGGATTTGGGCGGCGGCAACGGGCTGGATGCAGTGCCGCTGGTGGAAATGGGGTATACGGCCGTTCTCATCGACTTCTCCCAGGAAATGATTGCCCAGGGACAAAAGCTGGCTGCCAAAACGCAAGTGAGCGACAAAATCAGCTTTCAGGTGGGGGATGCCACGCAGTTTGTAGCTGATGAAGAATTTGACATAATCCTGTGTCATAATTTACTGCAATATGTGGCGGATGTTACGGCCGTTCTCAAAAACATCCACCAAAGCTTGCGACCCGGCGGCATCTTCTCCTTCATGATCACCAATCCCTACACCGAAACGCTGGCCTACGCCCTGCGCGATTACGACCTGGCGGCGGCGCAAGAAAATCTGAGCAAAAGTACAAAATACGTTGAGACATTCGACACCCACATCCAGCGCTACAGCGATGACGAGCTGAAAACGATGCTGCACGCTTGCGGCTTTACGCTGCTGGAGCAGTACGGCATTCGCGCCATTTGCGACTTTATGGCTGACAATGAACGCAAATTTGACCCTGATTTTTATGAGCAGTTAGAGCGGTTGGAAACGGCCGTTAGCAACAAATATCCCTACAAATTATTGGCACGCTTTTACCATTTTGTTTGCCAAAAATAAAAACCGTAAGCCGGATTGGCAATCCGGCCAACAACTACGAAGGAGCAGTAGATGAATTATTACGTTCTGGTTTATCACTTGACTGACGATTATTTGGAACGCCGGGGCACCTACCGCGCCGAGCATTTGCAGCTGGCCAAAGACGCCGAAACGCGAGGCGAACTGGTGCTGGGCGGCGCGTACAGCGACCCAGCGGATACTGCTTTGCTGGTGTGGCGTGTTGAGGATACGGCCGTTGTCGAAAACTTTGTCAGCAACGACCCGTACGTCAAAAATGGCCTGATTGCCCGTTGGGAAATACGGCCGTGGACCGTCGTCATCGGCACCGCCTACGAAAAATAACTATCCGCAGATTACGCAGATTAACGCAGATTTTTCTCTCTTTTCTCTGTGAAACTCCAAGCAACCGATAGGTTGCCCTACTCTGCGCAACTCTGTGTTCCTTTTCTTTTAGGAGAACAAAATGAGCGAAAAACAAACCATCAACTTACTCACCAACGCCAAATGGTATGACCTCACCCAGGCTTTGAGCATTTTTACCCCGCCGTGGCCCGGTGAAATGCCGCTGCAAGTTCACTTTTTTAAGCGGCTCACCGGTTCCTGGGGTGGCGGGCAGGGAGCCAATGGCCAGCTTATCGAGTGGAGCAACAACACCGGCACCCACCTTGTTGGCCCACGAGCCTTCCACTCCGGGGCCAAAGCCATCGCCGACATCCCGCTGGCCGACTTGTGCGGCGAGGGCGTGATTGTGGACATTTCTGATGCGGTGTCCGATTATTCGCTCTACACGCCGGAGATGATTACCGAGCGAGCCGAGGTGAAAGAAGGCGACATCCTCATCATCAACACCGGCTACCACAAGCACACCTTCGATCAGCCCGACACGCCCAACGCCAACGCCCAGGGCGGCATCGAAAACAAGGAGTTTGGCTATTACGTGCGCCATCCGGGGCCGTCGCCGGAATTTTTCCAGTGGGCGCTGGAGATGAAGCTGAAGCTCATCGGTGTGGACTGCGGCAGCGCGGAACATCCGATGAACACCAGCATCCGCTACCAGCACGCCCGCGAATTTGAGAAGGCAGAGGCAAAGCTGCAAGAAACCTATGGAAAAAGCTGGGATGAGATGTTTCCACCAGAGGAATATCATGCGCTGTCGCATATCACCATGCCCAAGGCCGGGCTGCTGCTGGCCGAATCGCTGGGTGGGCAAATTGACGCGCTGAGCAACCAGCGGGCCTGGATCATGATCGGGGCAATTCCGTTTATGGAGGTGGAGTCGGCCTGGGCGCGGGTGGCGGCGTTGCAAGCGCCAGACGGCATGAGCAACGACAATTTTTTCGCCGCCATGCGTGACACCACGATACTGGACATGACGCTGCCCTTCAGCGTGCAGACGCCGCAGTGGGCCAATTATGAACCGCTGAGCGTGAAGTACACCAAGCGGGTTGGCGGGCAAAACTTTGGCCTGGGGCGCAACAACGCCCACTGCCGGGCCAGCTTCCATCTGGCCACACACATGGATGGCGAGAAGCATTTTCACGCCGCCGGGCGCACCATCGGGCAGATGCCGTTTGCGCATTGGTTTGGCCCTGGAGTGATTGTGGATATTTCGGACACGGTGAGCAATTCTAGCGTCTACACGCCGGCGATGATTGAAGAGCGGGTGGACGTGCAGCAGGGCGACATCCTCATTATCAAGACGGGCTATTACCAATATGGCTGGAACAGCCCAGATTCAGACGAGTTCCGCTACATGATCAAACATCCAGGGCCGTCACCGGACTTTGCGGATTGGTGTTTGGCGAAGGAAATTAAATGGCTGGGGATTGATTGCGTGGCGATGGAGCATCCGATGAACACTATCCAGCGCATCTGGCACCCCAAAACGTTTGCCGAGGCCAACCAGAAGCTGATTGACCAGTACGGCAAGGATTGGGATGAGATGTATCCGCTGGACAAGTTTTACCAGGATATGCACCTGAATTTGTTTAACAAGGGCATTGTTCATGCAGAAAATTTGGGTGGTGATATTGCTGGGGCGGGAAACGGCCGTTACTTCATCGCCGCCTTCATTCAAAAAGGGATGGAACTGGCTTCCTGCTGGGGCAGATTTATTGCATTTCGTGAAGCAAGATAAAAAGAAGGAGATTGGATAAGAATCATGGTTACGCACACAGAAGAAGCTTTTGTAGAAGCAAACGGCATTCGGCTTTGTTATGATACTTTTGGCAGCAGCAGCAACCCGCCCCTGGTCTTGATCATGGGTTTGGGTGCCCAAATGATTAGCTGGCCTGATGGCTTTTGCGCCAAGCTGGCTGAGCAGGGATTTTGGGTTATTCGTTTTGATAATCGAGACATTGGCCGCTCAACCCGCTTTGACGAGGCTGGCGTACCCAATGTGATGGCCGTGATTATGGCTGCCATGCAAGGGCAGTCAGCCCCTGTGCCTTATTTGTTGAAGGATTTGGCTAAGGACAGTGTGGGCTTTTTGGATGCACTGGGAATTGCAAAAGCGCACATTGTGGGTGCGTCCATGGGGGGGATGATTACCCAGGAAATTCTGATTCATTATCCTGAGCGCGTGCTGACCGCCACTTCTATTATGTCAACAACTGGCGATCTTTCGCTGCCGCAAGCCAAGCCGGAGGTGGCTGCCATCTTGATGACGCCTGCCCCTTTGGAACGGGACAAATACATTGATCATTCTGTGGGAACCTGGCGGATTTTAAGCGGCGATGTATTTCCTTATCACGAAGCTGAGGTGCGCCAAAATTTGGCGCGTGCTTATGATCGCGGTTTGAGCCCGGCGGGAATGGCCCGGCAGCTGGCTGCAATTTATGCTTCGGGCAGCCGTCGTGCCGGTTTGCAGCAGGTGAATGTGCCCACGTTGGTAATTCATGGGGATATTGATCCTTTGGTGCCGGTGGCTGGGGGGAAGGATACGGCCGTACACATTCCCAACGCCGAATTGATGATCATCGAAGGCATGGGGCACAGTTTACCCCTTGAAGCCTGGCCGCAAATCATTAACGGTATTGCCAATCATGCCAAACAGGTTGGTGCGTGATGGGTAGAGATTGGATCAATTTGCTCTGAAAAGTAAGGCAAGCCACAAATCGATCCAATCTCCTTCGAAAATAATTTAACCGCGGAGAACGCGGAGAACGCAGAGAAAAATTTGGTAAATCTGCGCAATCTGCTGATTTTCATTCATGGTGGTCAACGACAGTCGGTGTCGTCTCCTCTGAAAATAATTTAACCGCAGAGAACGCGGAGAACGCAGAGAAAAATCTGGTAACTCTGCGAAATCTTTTGCCTTACGGGATGGCGAACTCGGTAATGTTCAATATGCCCGAAATATTGTCATTGGCTGAAAAGCTGCCTATCCAAATATCGTACTGGCCAGATACGGCCGTATCCAAATGAATACCAGGGTTCACCCCAGCAAAGTCATCGTTGCAGTACCAGTTGCCCACGGGATCGTTGATGATGAGCGTCGTGTCGTCGCCACTGAAGTCGGGGATGAACATGAAGTTGAGCGCGTCCCCGCTGCCTGACCAAAAGAGGCGGAAATCTGGGGCGGCGGTGGCGTATCCGGTGCAGCCGAAGCCATTGTTTAGATAAGAGACATCCACATCACCACCGCTGGTAAGGCTGATTTCTTTGGGGTCTGGAAAAAATCCGAATGCTAGTGATGTGGAACCGAAGTTAGGTTCCAGGGAGGGGTCTAGTCCGGCATTTGGGGGATTGGAAAGTTCTGAAATGTTGAGCTGTCCAGAAATATTGTCATTGGCTGAGTAGCTGCCAATCCAAATGTCGTACTGGCCAGATACGGCCGTATTAAAGCGAATGCCAGGATTGACGCCCGCAAAATCATCGTTGCAGTACCAATTTCCGTTAGGATCATTGATGATAAGCGTTGTGTCGTCGCCGACAGAGTTGGCGTTGAACATGAAGCTTAACTCGCCGCCATTTCCTGACCAAATGAGACGAAAATCGGGCGCGGCGGTGGCATAGCCAGTGCAGCCAAAGCCATTCAGGTAGGAGACATCGACACCACCCCCGCTGGTGAGACTGATGATAGTTGGATCAGGCAAGAATCCAGCTAATAACGACGTAGAACCGAAGTTGGGCGGCAAAAGGGCGCTGAGTGTTGGTCTTGGCGGCACGGGTGTGGGGGGAATCCGTGTGGCGGTGGCCGTGGGCGGCGGCGCTGTGGCTGTGGCGGTAGGGGGCACCGAGGTGGCCGTTGAAGTTGGGGTTGCTGTCGCGGTGGCGGTTGGGATGAAGGTTGGCGTTACGGCAGCGGTGGCCAGGGCGGCTTGCTGGGTTGCGGCGGCGTCGCGTGCTTCAATTGTTTGCTGTACGGCCGTACTCTGAACAGCCACCTCATCAGTCCTGACGCTATTGCATCCTGTGAATACCAAAACAAGCAGTAGCAAATAGTGCATCTGGTTCAATAATGTTGCTTTCGTTGTTGGTTTTGACATTTGTTCCTCCTGAATGGATGATTATAAATTTTTACTTAATTGGTTTTCTAAAAAGGAAACCAGCTCCTGAAAGCTGGCAAAGCCATACTCGCCATTGGTGATTGTGTTGATGAGCGTGAAGCGCCAAACGGCCTCATCTTTACCCACAGCAGGCTCCTGCCAAAAGCGCAAGACGTACGCCTGGTAATGGGGTAGTTTGGTAAATTGAGCATTTTTGGACTTACGCACGCTTGTCGCCTTATAATGGAGAGAGCAGGAAAGTAAACTCTCGCTTTTATCCTCAGAGTTGTCTGTTTTATCGAACTGGTGCCAACAGTGTATGTTGCTACCGCTAATCTATCGTTTCTGGCCACAGCGTTTGTAAGTAACGTTTTAGCTTATTCATCACAGCAGGAAGTGACCCATGAGCCGCCTGGAGTTAACGACTTTTGGGGTGCCGCACATTCGCATAGACGGCCGTATCATTGAATCGTTATCGGCTCGAAAGGCGCAGGCACTGTTGATTTACCTGGCAATTACGCGCCAGCAGCATTCGCGGCAGGCGCTGGCGGGGCTGCTGTGGGGGGAGATGTCCGAGGAAAAGGCGCGTCGTAATTTGCGCGTGACGCTTACCCGCATTCGTGTCCCGCTTGAAAAACATCTCATCATCAGACGCCGCTCTTTGCGCATGAATGATGTGGATGATGTCTGGTTGGACGCGGCTGAGTTTGAAACCTGCCTGGCCACAGCAACCCCCACGCTAGAACAACTGCAACGAGCAGCCGCCCTGTACCAGGGTCACTTTTTAGATGATTTTGTGCTGCGCGATGCCCCGTTGTTTGAGGAATGGATACGGCCGTTGCAAGAACGCTACCGGCAGATGGCCATGGAAGCCATTTACCGCCTGGCCAAATACCACACAGAGCAAAAGCAGTACAGCGTCGCCATCACCTTTGCCAATCGCCTGCTGCTGCTGGAGCCGTGGATGGAAGAAGCGCACCGGCAGCTCATGCTGCTGCTGGCCCTCAGCGGGCAGCGCAGCGCGGCCCTCACGCAATATGATTCATGCCGCAATATGCTGCTGGAGGAACTGGGCGTAGAGCCAACGGCCGCCACCATCGCCCTGTACGAACAAATTCTTCGCGAAGAAATTCAGCCAGATACCCAGCCAATTGCCATCGAAACCAGGACACCACCACGGGCAGCGCCAATTCAGATTCCGGCGGCGGTGAAGCACTTTGTCGGCCGGTCAACAGAAGCAGCCGCGATTGAAAAAACGCTGTGTGCTGCGGACAGTTTGCCCGTGCAGGCCCTGGTGGGGATGGGGGGCATTGGCAAATCTTCGCTGGCGATTCAGCTGGCGCGTGTGGTGCAAAAAGCGTTCCCTGACGGGGTTTTGTGGGCCGATGCCACCAGCAGCGAACCGATGGCCATTTTAGAAAGCTGGGCCGCTGCCTATGGCTATGACTTCACCCGCATTGCCGATTTGGAGGGCATGGCCGCAGCTTTTCGTGGTGTGTTGGCCGAAAAACGGGCGCTGATTGTGCTGGATGACGTTAGAAGTGTGTCGCGCATACGGCCGTTGCTGCCCGGCGGTGAACAATGCAAGGTGCTGCTCACCACGCGAGACCAGGATTTGGCTCGCGCCCTCAATGCCCAGGTGTGGCCCCTGCGCGAACTATCACCGGAAAACGGCCGTTTACTGCTCAGCACCATTCTGGGTCAAAGTCGTGTTGCCAACGAAACAGACGCTGCCGATGAAATTTGCACGCTGCTGCAAAACTTGCCCCTGGCCCTGGAAATTACGGCGCAGCGGCTCAAGTCTCGCCCCCGGCGGCAGCTGGCCGAAATGGCCCAGCGCCTGCGCGACGAAACACAGCGGCTGTCGCTGCTCAAAATTAGCGACCGCGAGGTGCGGGTTTCGTTTGCCGTTAGCTGGGGGGCGCTGGATGCGGCGCGGCAGCGGGTTTTTGCGCTGATTGGGTTGTTTAACGGCCGTTCCTTCACTGCCGAAGCCATGGCCCACATTGCCAAAATGGATCGCTTTCCGCTGGAGGATCGCTTATTTGATCTGGTGAATCTGTCGCTGCTGCGCGAGGAAGACGGGCGACGCTACCGCCAGCACCCCTTGCTGGCCGATTTTGCCCGTGAGCAGTTGGGGGAAGATGTGGGGGAGGGATACGGCCGTTTTGCCACTTACTACCTCCACTTTGCCCAACAAAACCAGCACGACTACGACGCCCTCCGCCCTGAGTGGGACAATCTCATGGCGGCCATGGAAGCCGCCCACACTCACCAGCTCTGGCAAACCGTCATCGACTTCGCCGACGCCCTCCACGACGCCTGGTTTACACGCGGCCGTTTTACCCAGGCTAGGCGAGGGCTGCAATGGGCTTACGAAAGCGCACAGTCACAAAACAATTTACATAGCGTCGCTAAATTTCTGCTGCTTAAAGGGCAAGCCAGTATCAAGCAAAGCGATTATGAAATTGCCAAAGATACACTGACCCAAAGTTTGCAGCTATATGAAAATGAACTGACAGACAAATCTGGCATCGTTGCCGTCAAGTATGAACTGGCAGAAATCGCAGTTGAACAAGCTCATTTCCAGGTAGCAAAAGACTTGCTTGAAACGTGCTTCATTATTTGCCAAGAACATCAAACAGGCACCATCAGCATTGCCGATGTGCTCTATAAGTTAGCTGATGTTGAATATGCCCAAGGAACCACACCAGAAGAAGATCAAAGCGCAAAGCAAAAACTATTAGAGGCACTGCAAATCTACGAAATAGAGGGTGACAAAGAAGGACTGGTACGAACTCTGCGGAAATTGGCTACCATTGCAACCACTTCAGAGAAAGATTTTAGGCAAGCACAAACCTATATCGAGAATGCTTTACAAATTTGTACAAACCTCGCTGATAAACGCGAACATGGTTTACTGCTATACAATTTAGCTGGTATCAATCTGTACAGCCATCTTTATACCCATACAAACAGCTTAGACCAGGCTAGAAATCATGCAAAACAAAGTCTGAATATACAAATCATAACAGGCGATCAACGTTCCCAGGCCCAGGTGTATTGGTTGCTAAGTCGGATAGAACTGGCAAGCGAAAATTTTCACACTGCGATTGTGAATGGACAAGACGCCAAGCGGCTGGTGGACAGAATTCGTGACAATTCAGGCAGAATTTTTGTGCGCAAGCATTTAGCAGATGTTTTTCTATCAATGGAAAGATCAATGGATGCTTGTAAGGAATTGCAAGAAGCCTGCGATATTGCTGAATCCTCACAGCATCCATTGGTTAACTCAATCCAAGAACAGTTACAAACGCTATCCTGTCAATAATTTAAGGGCCTTTTAGCCAGTCGCCATTGCCAAACGTGTTCCAACCTGCCCGAAACAACACATCCCAAACCCACCAGATTCCTTTGACAAGCTCTGAATGCTCTTCTCGATTTTCATCTCGAACAGGATGCGAATGATCAGGAAAAAAATAGCTTTGGCCACAAATGTAAAACCTTCTCGAGTTCTGCCACATTTAAATATTTATTGATGTTTCGGGATTGCAAGTTTGGGCAAGGTGGAGGTGGATCCTTCAAATCTACTATTTCACCTTCTTCAGTCAGATTAAACTTATCTCGAAATAGATTATTATATAATTTTCTTCCACCTTTGGTTCGATATTCTCGTAACTACTTGTTTCATCTATTCCTGTTGGAAGTTCAGGATTGTGAAGCTGCTGCCACCAGTTGGTATTTTCCCAAGGAATCGAGCCTAGTGATTCTTTGATTTTATCCAATAGCCACCCTAATCCTCTTGAATTTGATGCTTGCTCTCGAGGTAATGCAGTCTCAATTGAAACGTGGACACTTCCTGTCTTGAATTCGTCATTAGGCTTGTTTTCAGCCTGCTCCAAACCATGTGTGTTTTCCTCGGATGCAAGTCTTTGTTTCCACCTTCAACCCACAAATTTTCAAGTATCTCTGGCCATTCTTTTGAATGGGGAATGGTGCTTCAGGATATAGTTATAAATGTGCGTGAATAATGGGTGAGGATGCTCTTTATCGTTCATAACAAATCGTTTTTGGAGAACTGGGCTATAAATCCTGAAAATCCAGAGCGATTATCAGGCCTGCAATGAGGCATCCATAAAAATCAGCAAATATTTCTTCCAACCAGTCTTTAACATAGTTAGCCTGGTTTTTGCTTTTATGGATAGAAAATTTCGTAACAGCAAATCCATAGTTTACATTTTGTCAGTTTTCAAATCACGGTAAGATGTTTTATTACGCTTCGCTGAAACACATAATGCCCAACCTCATGTGGGATTGCTAAAAGGTCAAGTGGCTCTTTGAGGCGCTAAACGGAAGTCCGATCAAAGCAACCAGCGCATAAGAATAATCCTGATCTGAGCAAACTTGTGGAAATAAGAAAGGACAGTTGTATCTTTAGGCATAAAATCTTCTTCAGGATCGCCTTCAGTTTGCGGTAAAGCGGGTTGTAAAGCATCCCAGGCCAATCGGTCAGCAACATCTAAAGCATTTATATTTCCAAGGCTACTCCGCTGCTAAAAATATATTCATAAAGCTTTAGATCTTCATATCCTGTTAATTACGCTGCGAAAAGCGTGTTCTTGAGGATACCAATTCGTGGTTATTAATTTCTTAATACCTGAACCATCTAAATCTAAGCCAGTCTCAAATCCAACTCTGAAGAATTTATACATGCCCGTTGCATAAATTCGCAAGCATGTAACAAGTTCCCGAATGTCTTCAAGCCAGTCAACCTTGTCGGGAAAGCTGCACCGAGGTCATCATGGAGCTTTTTCATTTTTGTTGTTAAGACGTCAAAGCGATGATCCCAGATTTCGTAATTTACTGCCATCATTTCCTCCTAACTATGGAACTGAATCTTGTGATTAAATAAGTAATGCTTTAAGCGAGTGCGATTTTACCCACCTGCCGGGACATAAATGAAAATAACTTGTAATGATAAAACTCTACATGTTTTAGGGTAAGAACCCAAACCCGGTAAAGGGACTCTGCCAATTGCAGAGTCCCTCCTACCCTCCCAGGACACCAGGTTCCCCCAGCAACTGGGAACTACCAGTACAATGCTTGTTTTGTACAATCCAGTACGCTGATATTGATAGTTTATGCGGCTATCGTTACTCTATCGCTAATTTTTGTACCAAAAACAGGATTACAGCTAAAATAAACCTCTAATCCGCACAAAACCATATCAAATTTGGAGGCTCCCATGGCTGGCACACAATTCTTTGGCGAACGAATCAAGCGAAACGAAGACCCGCGCTTGCTCACCGGGCAGGCGTTGTTCACCGACGATGTGAACCTGCCAGACATGCTGCACGCCGCCTTTTATCGCAGTCCGTACGCACACGGCCGTATCCTAAGCATAGACGTTTCGATGGCCCAAGAACGCGAAGGAGTTGTCGCCGTTTACACCGCCGAAGATTTAGGCGATTATTGGCAGCCTGGCCCGCTGCTCGTCTCCCCGCCGCCCGTAAAAGACATTGTGTTCAACCAGCGACCCAGGTGCCGCTGGCCAAAGACAAAGTGCGCTTTGTGGGCGAGCCAATTGTGCTGGTGGTGGCCGAAAGCCGCTACATTGCCGAAGACGCTGTCGATGAAATTTTTGTGGATATTGACCCGCTGGACGCCGTGGTTGATTTGGCCGCCGCGCTGGAACCCGATTCCGCGCTGGTGCACGATGAGCTGGGCAGCAACATTTCTGCCCACGTGGTGCAGCGCAAAGGCAGCTACGAGACGGCTAAAGCCCAGGCAGACCACCTGATCAACCGCACCTTTGAGTACGATCACGGCATTGCCGCCGCCATGGAAAATCGCGGCGTGGTGGCCCAATGGGATCGCCGCGCCCAGCGCCTGACGATGTGGGACACCACCCAGGCTCCCGTTTTTGTACGCAACGGCATGGCGGCGCTGCTGGGTCTGTCTGAAAGTCAGGTGCGGGTGATTGCCCCGTTCATCGGTGGGGGATTTGGTCCCAAGATTATGATGTTTTACCAGGAAGAGGTGCTGGTTCCCTGGGCGGCCATGAAGCTGGACAGACCTGTTAAATGGATTGAAGATCGCTCGGAGAATTTTGTGGCGACGACGCATGAACGGAGCCAAACGCACACGGTTGAGGCGGCTTTTAGTAAAGACGGCCGTATCCTGGGCATTCACGACGTTTTTCTGCACGATCAAGGAGCCTACGCGCCTACGGCCTCACCGTTGCCCTCAACAGCCAGTGTACCCTGTTGGGGCCGTACGACATCGAAAACTATTATTCGGAGTTTACGGCCGTATTCACCAACAAAACCATCGTCACCCCCTATCGCGGTGCAGGGCGGCAGCATGGCGTCTTTGTCATCGAGCGACTGCTGGACATCGCCGCCCGCGAACTGGGCATCGACAAAGCCGAAATTCGCCGCCGCAACTTCATCCCCCCCGAAAAATTCCCCTACAACAACGAAATCATCTACCAGGACTTCGCCCCGCTCAAATACGACAGCGGCAACTACGAACCCGTCCTCAACAAGGCGCTGGAGATGATTGGCTACGACGACTTCTACCAAAACATCCAGCCGCAAGCCCGCGCCCAAGGACGCCACTTGGGATTAGGATTAGTCGCCTACGTGGAAGGCACCGGCATCGGCCCGTACGAAGGGGCGCGGGTGCAGGTGACCAGCAGCGGGCGCGTTAGCGTCGCCACCGGCATTGGCACGCAGGGGCAGGGGCATTTCACCAGTTTCGCCCAAATCGTGGCCGACCAGGTAGGCGTGGATGTGTCCGAAGTCGATTTGATCACTGGAGACACTGACCAGTTTCACTGGGGCGCGGGCACGTTTGCCAGCCGGGGCGCAGTGGTCGCGGGCAACGCCATCAACGAAGCCGCCCATGATGTGCGCCAAAAAATCCTCAAGCTGGCCAGTGAACTGCTAGAAGCGGCCGAAGAAGATTTGGAGCTGGGCAGCGGCGAGGTGCGCGTGAAGGGCGTGCCGGATCGGGCCATTCCGCTGGGTCAGCTGGCGCAGCAGGCCAACCCCATGCGCGGCGCGGTCAAACCGGGCACAGAACCTGGCCTGGAAGCGACTAACTATTTTGGCCCAGAGTACGGAGCCACCGCCAGCGGCGTCCATGCCATGATTGTTGAGGTAGACCCCGACACGATGGAAGTAAAGATTTTGCGCTACGTGGTTGTGCACGACTGCGGCGAGGTGATTAATCCGCTCATTCTGGACGGCCAGATTCAGGGCGGTGTGGCCCAGGGCATCGGCAATGCCTTCTACGAGCAAATCATCTACAACGAAGAAGGGCAGATTCTTACTGGCTCCTTCATGGATTATCTGCTGCCCACGTCGTTGGACGTGCCCAGGGTCGAGATTGGCCATGAAACGACGCCATCGCCGCTAAATCCGCTGGGTATCAAAGGCGCGGGTGAAGCAGGGGCCATTCCCACTGCACCGCTTTTTGCCCAGGCCGTTGAGGATGCGCTAAACAACCGGCTAGAAATCTGCGAAATCCCGCTCAGCCCCAGCAAGCTGTGGGAGTTGACGCAATAGAGGTTTTGTCTGTGTGGTCTGGCACCAAAATGTAATTGTTGCCATAGCTACATATCTCCTTCGAGAATAATTTTAACGCAGAGACGCGGAGGCGCAGAGAAAAAAGAAAAAATCTATGCGAATCTGTGATAATCTGTGTCCCAGCTTCTTTGTTTTCTCAAACTTATCTGTGATCAGCTTGCCCCCTAGAAAATTGGGCGGCTTGTTTACGGCCGTTCCCCCCCATTCCCCAATTTGTTTTAGAAAAACTTGCAATTGGCCCCTAATTCCGACTAAAATGGTGGCTACATTGTTGCCAAGTTGACTCAACAACCCATCTCGCCTTGCGTAAATTTCAAGAATTCTAAGTTAAATAAATTGTGTCCGTCGTCGTTCCATCTTGTGTGGGGGAGCGAGGAGACATCTTGAAAGTACAAAGCAGCCTATCTCGTTCAGCCACGAAAGTGAACCCTTTTCGCTGGCTAGTTGGCGCATTTTTGCTGCTGGCAACGGCCGTTTCCCTCATTGGCCAACCGCAGCGGGCCAGCGCCCTCACCTTTACCGGCTCAGAACTGCTGGGCCGACCTACCGACACCTCGATCACCGTCAATGTGCTGGCCGATGAACCGCTGGAGCTGTATCTGGAATATGGCACTGTTTCTGGTAATTTGACACAGCAGACAACGGCCGTATTCTCCACCGCCAACGTCCCCATCGAGCTAGACATCACTGGCTTGCAGCCCAACACCCGCTACTACTACCGGCTGATGTATCGCCAATTAAGCAGCGGCAGCTTTGTCCCTCGTGACGAAAACAGATTCCACACGCAGCGGGCGCGAGGCGAAACCTTCAGCTTCACCATTCAGGCCGATGCCCACGTGGGGCAGCCCGTGCTGGGCGATCAGGCCATGTATTTCCAGGCATTGGCCAACCAGGTGCTGGATCAGCCCGACTTCATGATCGATTTAGGCGATGCGCTTCGTGTTGGCCCCAGTGAAAACACAATCATCAGCGGCTACATCCTGCACCGGCAGGCGCTGGGCTTGCTGGGTGGCTCCATCCCCGCCTTCATGGCCATTGGCAATGTGGATAACGAAGAGGGTTGGTTCCGCAACGGCACGCCCAACAACCAGGCCGTTTGGGGCACCAACGCCCGCAAACTGTACCTGCCAAACCCGGTACCCGATGGCTTTTACACAGGCGATACCGACAACTGGAGCAGTGAAGGTGTTTCGGGTGATGGCCTGCGTGAAAGTTATTACGCTTTTGAATGGGGCGATGCCCTGTTTGTGGTGCTCGATCCCTACTGGCACACCACCACCAAGCCACACGACAGCACGGGCGGGTCTGATCCCGGCACGGGCAGCGGCGATGGCTGGGATTGGACGTTGGGAGATAACCAATACTTCTGGTTAAAAGGGACGCTGGAGCAAAGCAGCGCCACCTTCAAATTTGTCTTTTCTCATCACCCCACCAGCGGCCCGCCAGAGGAACTGTTCCCTCGCGGCGGCATTGAAGCTGCGCCTTACTTTGAATGGGGTGGTCTAAACGCCAACGGCAGCTACGGCTTTAACGCCAGACGGCCGTCCTGGCCCATGCCCATTCACGATTTAATGGTAGCCAACGGGGTCGATGTCTACTTTCATGGTCATGACCATGTGTTTGCCTACGAAGAGCTGGATGGCATTGTCTACCAGGAAGTGCCCCAACCGTCTGATCCCAGCTACAGCACCGGCTGGATTGAAAACGGCAATTTTTACAACGGGGCCGATTTGGTAAACAATTCTGGCCACATGCGCGTGACCATTGGGCCAAATGCCGCTACCGTGGAGTACGTGCGTGCTTTTCTAAACGGTGAGTCGCAAGGTGGCTTTAGCAACCGGGATGTGGCTTATAGTTACACCATTTCCGCTGGCCAGGGCAACATTCCTCCCATAGCCAACAACGACAGCGCCAGCGTGACAACGGGTGGCTCGGTACAAGTGGCTGTTTTAGACAATGACAGTGATGCCAACAACCATACCTTGATGGTAACGGCCGTTACCCAGGGCAGCAGCGGCAGCGTCACCACCAACGGCACGACCGTCACCTACAATCACAACGGCTCCGTCACCACTTCAGACAGCTTCCAATACACCATCAGCGATGGCAACGGCGGCAGCGACACGGCCACCGTTTTTATAACGATCAACAATCCCGGCACGACACCCACACCAAGCAACACCCCATCGCCAACCCCGGTGACGCCTACCGCAACGCCTGGCTCCGGCGGCAGCCTCACCTTCACCTCCGTGGCCGATGCAGCGGTTGTGAGCAGCCGCCCCGGCAATGTTTTTGGCGGTACGGCTACGCTGGCCACCGACAGCTCACCCGTGATCAACAGCTATGTGCGCTTTGATGTGCAGGGGGTCACCAGCGTGGCCAGCGCCACGCTGCGGCTTTTTGCCGGAACCAGCAGCAGTGTGGGCCTTAACGTGGCCGGGGTGAGCGACAACAGCTGGCTGGAATCGACGCTCACTTTTAATAATGCGCCACCAGCCGGAGCGGTTATTGGCAGCGCAACGGCCGTTTCCGCAGGCAGTTGGGTCGAGGTGGACGTTACCAACTTTGTAACTGGCAATGGCCTGGTGAGCTTCATGATTAGCTCAACAGATGCAAATCGCCAGACATTTGACAGCCGCGAGGCAGCCAATCCGCCGCAGCTGCTCATTGTGCCCTCCAGCGGCCCCACGCCCACATCCACCAACACACCATTGCCAAGCAATACACCATTGCCAACCAACACCAACACGCCTGGGCCCACCCCCACCAATACCAACACGCCCTCACCCACCGCAACAGCGACCAATACCCCAACCGCTACCGCCACCGCCACGCCCGGCCCAACCAACACACCGCCTCCGGCTGGCAGCGAACTCATCTACCTCAGCGGCAGTGGCAGCGGCACGGCAGGAGGCGTCGCCTTCTCCTCAGAAGACATTGTGGCTTACGACAGCGGCAGCGGCCTTTGGTCGATGGTTTTTGATGGATCCGATGTGGGCATTAGCCTCAATAATCTGGATGGTTTTACCTTTATGGACGATGGCACCATCCTGATGAGCTTTATCCGAGCCCAAACCATCGGGTCCCTGGCTGATGTGGATGACTCTGACATTGTGCGCTTTGTGCCCACCAGCCTGGGTGATACCACGGCAGGCAGCTTTGAATGGTTCCTGGATGGCTCTGATGTGGGCTTGACGTCGGCCGGGGAAGATGTGGATGCGGTTGGCTGGACGGGAGACGGCCGTTTGCTCATCAGCGTCTTAGGCAACGTTAGCGCGGGCAGCGTTACCGGGGGCGACCATTTGCTGCTGGTGCTGGATAACGCCGTCTTTGGCGAAGACAGCAGCGGCGATTGGGCCATCTACTTCAACGGCTCCACCGCCGATCTCTCACCTGGCAGTGAAGACATTAGCGGTGCCTGGGTAGATGCAGCCAACGGCGATGTTTACCTGAGCAGCAGCGGAGCCTTTTCCGTGGGCAGCATCAGCGGCGACACCGACGACCTCTTTGTTTGCACGCCATCAGCTTTGGGGGCGACCACCACGTGCAGCTACGCTTTTTACTGGGACGCCGCCGCCGCAGGCTTTGGCAGCAGCATCGATGGGTTTGCCATCATGCGATAAACAAAAGGAAATACGAGGGTGAGGGAGGGAAACGGCCGTTTTCCCCTCACCCTCGTACCCCAAACCATCACCCTTTTTTGCGCCGCTGTCGCCAGCCATGCAGCGCCGGGCGATACCGCACAAACAGGTAAAGCAGCAGCCCTGCATCCAAAAGATGTTCAAAAACAGACCATTCATGGCCGTAATAGTTGCGATCCCAATAACTTATGGGGCTGTGAAAACGCCATGTCCAGTTGAGCGGGAAGAGCAGCAGCGGCCCATCATTCACATGCAGAGGAATATCTGTGAGGCTGTGCAGCATGGCGGCGGCAGATAACCAAAAAAAACGGCCGCCCCAACTGTAGCCGCGCCGCCAAACCCGCCAGCCAACAAACAGATACACAATGATTAGCAGGGGACTGTGAAACAAATTATAGGCGGTGATCACCCACGGGTTTTCAAAGAACCAAACGCGAAACAGCATCCTGGTCATTGAGCCACCCAAGAGCGCGGGCGAGGAAAATGCAGCCCCAAAGCTGGTGTTGGCCAGGAGCCGTGCGGCCCAGTCATATCCCATAGCGAGGATAGCCAGGGTAATTAGCGGCAAATCGGGCAAAACCGAGCCGAACAGCACAATTTTGGTGGACAGGGGTGGGAGCCTGGTGGCTTTTTCCTGGAGCTTTTGGCCAAAACGGCCGTTCAGCGCCCCGGTAACAATCAAATGGGAATAAGTTTGCATCGGCCAGTCATGTGTTGTTGAAGCGAAATAAAAAGGCTGGCTCCTGAATCAATCAGGGCCAGCCTGGAAAAAACGTTTAGGGGTAGCTAATTTTAGTTGGGCAAAACGGATGGACGGAACTTGTAACCGTACACAATCATGCCTTCTGCACCGTCAGTACGCAGCTTGCGGGTTACCATTTCTACCGGCATCCCAATGCTAAGTTCACTTTCATCGACATCGGTGAGCTGTGCCGTCACGATGGGCCCTTCTTCTAGTTTGACCAAAGCCACGGTGTAAGGGGCGCTGTGTTCAAAGCCAGCCGGGGCATCATAAATGGTGGTGAAAGAGTAGATTTCACCCAGACCGGTAAAGGTATAAAGTTCGTAAGCTGGGGCTTTGCATTCCAGGCACACATCACGCGGCGGGAATAGCTTGACGCCGCAGGTATCGCAGGTTTCTCCAACTAATTTGTAACGCTGTTCTTGTAACCGCCAATGGCGTGAAACTTCCATATTTATTGTCTCCCACTCATTTTCCTATCAATTAGCAAACGGCCGTTTGCGTTCCTTCCAAATTGCGCCGTTTGTCAGAAGCTATTATCTGCAAAACATCTCTCATTCACTGTCAGTCACGGTTGAAAGACTGTCAAAAGCTATCAAAAGGACAGTAAATAGTGTTCAGTAGGTCAGTAACCAGTGAAAAACAAGTAACACTGATTACTGTTTACTGATTACCGATTACTCAGAACATGCGTAACGGCCGTTGCCCCACTGCCCCCCAAATTTTGAGCCATCCCCACCTTGGCATCGGCGATTTGATTGTCACCTGCCTGACCGCGCAATTGACGAGCCACCTCTACAATCTGATACATGCCCGTGGCCCCGCCGGGGTTGCCGCGTGCTTTTAGCCCGCCAAAGGTGCTGATGGGGATACGGCCGTTTCGACCAATCTCCCCATCCCGCGCCAGCTGCCAGCCCTCGCCCGGTGCGGCAAAACCGGCCGCCTCCAACGACAGCGCCGCCATCACCGTAAACGAATCGTGCAGTTCAAATAGATCGATCTGGTCGTGTGTCACCCCCGCCGCTTGCATGGCGCGTTGGGCGCTTAGCTCGGCGGCGCGCAGGTGCAGCATGTTTTTGCGGTCGTGCAGTGCCAGCGTGTCGGTGGCCAGCGCAGAACCCACAATGCGGATGGGCTGTGGCACCATGTCTTGTGCCCGCTCGTGGCTGGTGATAAGCACCGCCGCTGCGCCATCCCCGCCGGGAGCCATGTCAAACAGGCTCACAGGCGTGGCCACTTGCGGCGCACTGCCAAACCGCTCTGCTTTGAGCCGGTTGCGGAACATGGCCAGCGGATTGTCTGCGCCGTTGGCGTGGGCATTGACGCTGAAGTTGGCAAAATCGTCCACCGCCAGGCCGTATTCGTGCATGTAGCGGCGCATCAGCAGCGCTCCCATGCCCGCCACGGTCAGGCCGTGAATGGCTTCATAATCGGCGTCGAGCGTGCTGGAGAGAACGGCCGTAACCGAATTCCCTACCTGATCCGTCATCTTTTCCACGCCAACAACCAGCGCCGTTTCCACCAGGCCGCTCTTGACGGCCAAAACTGCCTGGCGCAGCGCCGCGCCACCAGAAGCGTCCGCCGCTTCCACCGTCACAGCCTCGATGCCGCGCATTCCAGCAAAATCTGCGATGAGCGCCCCCAGGTGCATTTGGTGGCTTAACTGCCCCGCCGCCATGTTGCCCACAAACAAGGCATCCACATTGCTTATATGAGCATCATCCAGGGCTGCCTCGATGGCATACCACGCCAGGTGGCGAATGGAGGTGTCCCACATTTCTTTAACTTCGGTTTGGCCCAGGCCAATGATTGATACGTCGTTCATGTGCTATCCAGAGTGTGGCGAGTTTGCAAGTGGCGAGTAAAAAACTCGCAAACTTGCATACTTGCAAACTCGCAAACTTTTAAGAGAGTTTCAATTTATCCCGATACCGGGTATACGTTGCGTAATTAATTTCCGTGCGGCGGCTGATGTACGCTTCGGTGGTGGTGGCCAGGTGCTGGACTTCGGGCAGCCTATCGGTCACTTCAATGTCGAAGGCGTCGGAGCCAGCGCCGGAGCCGTAGCTGACCATCAAAATGCGGTCGCCCGGCTCGGCAATGTCCAGAATGGCGGTCAGGCCAATCATGGTGGAGCCGGAATAGGTGTTGCCGATGCGGGGGCTGAGCAGGCCAGGCTTTATTTGCTCTGGCGAAAAACCTAAGCTTTTGGCCACACGCTGCGGGAATTTGGCGTTGGGCTGGTGGAACACGGCCCAATCATAATCGGCGGAGGTGGTGCCCAGCGATTCCATCAACATTTCGGCTGCACCGGTGACATGCTTGAAGTAGGCTGGCTCACCCGTGAAGCGGTCGCCGTGTGAAGGATATTCGGCATGGGCGCGTCGCCAAAAGTCTGGCGTGTCGGTCACGAAGGAGTAGGAGCCGTTGATGATGGCGACAGACTCGTCACCAGGACCAAGCAAAACGGCCGCTCCGCCAGCTGCGGCCGTATATTCCAAAGCATCCCCTGGGCGACCCTGAGCCGTGTCCATGCCAATGCTAAAGGCATAGCGAGCCATACCAGAGCCTACAAAGCCAATGGCCGCTTGCATTGCTTCGGTTCCGGCTTTACAGGCAAATTCCCAGTCGCCCGCCATGGTGTTGGGCACAGCCCCAATCGCTTCAGCCACGATGGTGCTGCTGGGCTTGACGGCGTAGGGGTGACTTTCACTGCCCACCCAGACGGCGCGAATTTCTTGCGGATTTATTCGGGCACGCAGCAGCGAATTCCGGGCTGCTTCAATTGACATGGTGATGACGTCTTCATCCAGGCCATTGACTGCCTTTTCCACGATAGGCGTGCCGCCCGTGCCGTTGGTCCACATTTTAGAAACCTCGCTGGCAGGCAGGCGGTAGCGAGGCACATACGCCCCGTAGCCCACAATCCCCACCGAGCGGTCTGGTTTCATTAATCCATCTTGCGGTTTGTATTCGCTCATTGTTTCCTCTGTCTCAGTTTTCAGTGAGTCAGTGTTCAGTGGGCCAGTTTTCAAACTGATTACTGGCTTACTGATAACTGATTACTGGCAATAATTTCCTTGGCGCGATCCACGTGAATCCGTCGTTCGGCGACAAGCTGGTCGGCCACTTGTTGGATATGCTCTTCGGGTGCGCCTGCGGCCATTGCCACCTGGCGGGCGTGCAGGGCCATGTGCCCTTTTTGGATGCCCACGGTGGCCAGGGCGTTGATGGCGGCTAAGTTTTGGGCCAGCCCAACGGCGGCCATCACCTGGGCCAGTTCTGGCGCGGATTTCACATCTAAAATTTTCATGGCGGCGCGGGCGGTGGGATGCACTTTGGTGGCCCCACCAACCATGCCTACCGCCAATGGCAGGGTGATCTCGCCGTAGAGATCGCCATTTTCATCGACATGCCAGTCGGTGAGGGATTGGTAACGGCCGTTTTTCACGGCGTAAGCGTGGGCACCGGCCTCAACGGCGCGCCAGTCGTTGCCTGTGGCTATGCACACGGCGTCGATGCCGTTCATGATGCCCTTGTTGTGGGTGGCTGCCCGGTAGGGATCGACAACGGCAAAGGCGTTGGCTTCTTCAATCAGTTTGGCCACTTCCTGCCCGGTAAAATCGGCGGTGGCCAGTTGAGCGGCGGGAATGGTGCAGCGGGCGGTGGCGGTGCGCTGGTCGGCCAGGTTAGAGAGGATGCGCAGGCTGGTACGGCCGTTGGTCAATCGAGCAATCTCTGGCGCGAGTGATTCCAGGGCGGTGTTGATGGCGTTAGCGCCCATGGCGTCCCGCGTGTCAAAATGCAGATGGACGATGAGCATGGGGCCAACAGGGGTGTTGGGAAACGGCCGTGCCTGAATATCCAGTGCGCCACCGCCAAGATTTACGATTACTTTGTCACAACAGTTGGCGGTTTCTAGCAGGCTTGCCTTGTTGGCTTCAATGGCGGCAGTGGCAGCGTCCATGTCGGGTACGTCTAGCACCTGAATTTGGCCAATCATCACGGGGTTGGTGGCGGTGGTGTGGAAGCCGCCCCCGGCGCGGATTTTTTTGGCCGCATTGCTAACGGCGGCCAGCACGCTGGGTTCTTCCACAGCCATGGGGATGAGGTAGTCACGGCCGTTTATTAAAAAGTTCACGGCGATGCCCAACGGCAGCGAAAAGGTACCCAATGTGTTTTCAATCATTTTGTCGGCCAGCTCGTTGGTTAGCCCCTGGCCGTTGAACACGGCGGCTTCGGCGACATCCAGGCCAGCCCACTCAGCCACAATTTGAAGCCGTTCGGTTAACGGCCGTTTATAAAATCCTGGTAATCGTGATGATTTTGAACCCACTTGTTTCTCCTTGTGTCTGAACTTAGCTTGTACTTGGGAACGGCCGTTTGCCAGCGATCAGCGTTTTGGCCACCACCGGGGTGGACTATAGCGGGGAAAAACTGTCAAAAGCTGTCACGACAGGAAATGAAGGCCAAAATGAGGGGAATTTTAAGCTGGATGTTTCGGGTGGCTGGGTAGATGTGTGTAGCTTTGGGGCGTGTGGTGGGGCGGCACAAAAAACGGCCGTATCTGGCAAGGTGGCGAGATACGGCCGTTACAACTTCTTGAGGCTGCGTTTAGTGAATTACAAACACTTAAGCGGAAAAGGTATTATGCGCTCCAGAAGTTGCCGTTACTCCAAAATTTGCCGTCTTCCCAAAACTTGCTGCCAGCTTCGATGCTTAGAGCAACTGTGGTCTGATCATCATCTGCTGGTTCACTGTAGGCTGGCGCTTCGTGCTGATGGTTAGACGCTAGCCGCGCCCCTGCTACGCCTATCAATAAAAAACAACTTAAGACAAGAGCAGCAGCAAAACGATTTGTTGATTGGAAAAAATCTTTTGTCTTCATTTGGTTCCCCTTTACTTAAACTCGTCGGTTGCTATCCGACATAAAAAAACGATTGAGTAAAATTCTAGAGCAGGCTCAAGCTCTTTGGGCAATTCACCAGAAACCTTGCTTTTTATTGCAGAAGGGTTTCTGTGAATTGCTAAACTTCCTATTGCTGATAAAGATTAGGAATGAGAGCTTACAAATTTTGTTTCAGAGGGGATAATTAGGACTGATCTCCTAATGGAGCCTAAAACGAAAAGCGGTAAACGGCCGTTTTAGAGAGCTGCCTAAAGCAAATAATCGAACCCATAAACGATGTGCTTTTCACAAAAGACCTGCTTGACCCGCGATCTATCCTCGTGTAGGATTCTCCCACATGATTATTGGTAACTTCTCTGGACTTTGTGCATGAAAACGACTTCCCTGACTGGCCTTGCTCTCACCTTGTTAATGCTGCTGTTGGTTCTCATTGCTGCTTTTGTCTTTTTGTTTCAGGGGCGGCAGCAAGTGATTGAACAGCGCGATACTTTAGAAGACCAAACGGCCGTTCTCCAGCAAGATTTAGCCCAAACCGAACTAGACCTGGCGGCAGTCGAGGCCACTCGCGCTGCTACGGCCGATGCCCTGGCCACGGCCGAATCCAGCGCCGTGCTGCTGGATGGCGAGCTGGTGCGCAGCCAGCAAGAGGTGGATGCCCTCACCGATCAGATTGACGCTATCAGTCAGACGATTACGGCGCTAGAAAGTGAGCAAGAAGCTGTGCTTTCTCAGCCGCCAGAGGTAGCTATTTTGTCGCCAGCCAACGGCCGTATCCTTTCGGCAGGTGAACCCACAAATATTGTGGTGGTGGCAACCCATCCCAACGGGGTAGCTTCGGTGAGCCTGACGATTAACGAAGAGCCTGTGGCTTCTTACACACCAGAGAATGAAACGCTGTTTACGGCCGTTTCCCCCTGGGAGCCTGTTCAGCCAAACGAATATGTTATTAAGTTAACGGCCGTAAACCACGAAGGCATCAGCAGCCAGAGCGCCACCGTGACCGTCACCGTGGCCTTGGCAGGTACGGCCAGCCGGTCGGTTGGGACAGCCGATGTAATTGCATTTGAAACAATTGACGGGCTTGTCAGCGGTTTGCGCCAGCTGCCCAGCGGCGCTGAAAACGTCAGCCAAAACTTGGTTGCCGGTACTGACCTGCGGCAGGCGCAGCAAGAAGATGCCCTGGCGCTGGCCCAAAGTGAGCCCTGGCTGATGGCCGATCTCGTTGGCCTGGCTTTTGATTTTGCCCCTGCTGGTTATGGGTATGAAGCGTTACTCCAGGCGGTGCATAACGCCTCCACGCCCACGCTGTACCGCCCTTTATCTGATGAGATGTTGTTGGAGGAGGCGGGTTTGCAAACGGCCGTTGCCCAATTAGGCTATGTGCGGCAGCTGCTTTATCAAATTCAGGATCAAAATTTTGGGCTGGATGTTCTGACCACCGGCGATTTAACCCTGGATGGCTCCCTGGCTTTGGCCGCGCTGCGTGAAGGGGAAGCCACCGTGGTGCAAGAGAATTTCCTCACGGCGCGTTATCTGTCGTTGGATACGGCCGTTATCCCCGAAACATGGGTGTTAGACACGCAAGCATTGGCTGAGGCCCCTCCCGCCATTGCCAACCGCCTGCTGTTTCCCTATGAATATGGCGACGAATTTGCCCGCTTTGTGTATGAAATAGGCAATTACCCCATGCTCAATGAAGCGTGGGCCAACCCGCCCCAATCGACCGAGCAGATTTTGCATCCAGAAAAATTCTTGGCAGAAGAAGGCCCGCTCTTGGTGACGCTGCCTGATTTGCAAACCGTGCTGGGGGATGAATGGACGCTGGCGGCGGAATCGGTTTTGGGCGAGTTTATGCTGGGGCAATATTTGGCGCAGCAGCTGACTGAAGCACAGGTAGAATCGGCCGTTTCTGGTTGGGGCGGCGACCGCTTTGCCATTTACACCAATGAAGCCGATGGCAGCTTCTTGCTGGCCCTGCACACCGTTTGGGACACCACCTCAGACAGTTCCGAGTTTGTGGCCCGCTACATCAATTACCCGCAGCGCCTGTTTGGCAGCGCCAGTGAGGTGCAACCAAACGGCGGTGAATGCTGGCCAGGCGAGGCCGAACTCATTTGCCTGTACCAGTCGGAGCAGGAAACCCTCATTGTGCGTGGCCCAGATGAAGAACTCGTTTTGAACGTGGTCAACGCCGTCTTCCCCGTAGAATAAGCTAAAAATCTTAGCCACAGAGTGCACAGAGATTTTTGAGTTTAGGTTCAAAGCCGCTTGTTTCGCTTTTCCTCAGTGGCAAAACTTTAGGGAATGGTGACATCATCCACGATGCCCACGATGACGGCCCGGACGGGGGCGACTTTCATGTTTAGCACCTGGCGTGCGCCGTTGCCTTCATCCAGCACCAGCACTTTGTCTCCCACGCCAGCCTGCGCCATGTCTACACAGATGTCGTAGCCGCCCGTTGGCTCGCCGTCTTCCCCCAATTTATCGACGATGAGGAGTTTACGGCCGTTAAATGCCGCATGTTTAATCGTGGCCACCACGTTCCCAGAAACCCGTCCTACATACATGCCCCAATCGTAAAGCGAAACCGCAAAATAGACAATCATCAATTTGCTTGTCACCCTTCCGTCGCTATGCTATCCTGTCAACATAATTCCCTGGATTCAACCTTCGGGACATTTAATTTCATTGTATAAAGCCCCGGAGCGCAGCATCTTTTTAAGAGACGATATCATCTGTCGTTGACCAGCATGAATGAAGATCAGCAAATTTCGCAGATTTGATAGATTTCTTCTAAATTCTCTGTGAAACTCTGTGTTCCGCTTTTTATTATCGAAGGAGAAACGGCCGTTGCTCATTGCAGGAATTGTTGGCGCTGGACTGGTGTGGGGCTGGCTGCTTGTCATTTTTGTAGACCAGCGTCCTGCACGCGGGCGTGCGCAGCCCACAGAAAGCGCCGAAGACAACGAGACCAAACTGGTTCGTGGCTTAAAAGCTTTTATGGTGAAATGGCAGACGGAAAGACGGCCGTATCTAAATCTTCTTGCCGTGGCCATTTTTACCGGCTGGTTTGCCTGGATCATTTACACGCTTACCCGCGCCACGTTGCTGATTCCCTTCTTTATCGCCCTCATCTTCACCTTCTCTGTCCATTTTGCCTGGCGGCAGCAACTGCGCCAGATGCGAAACAATTCATAAACCACTCGTTCAAACAGGAGGAACGACCATGTTTTTTCAAGAAGCTGCGGAAACTGTTGTAGAAGCAACCAGGCTGCAAATTTACGGTGCGGTTGGCTTTGGGACTATTGTGGGCTGGCTGGTTTATTACATCAATCGGTACCGCACCGGAGATGTGCAGTTCAGCGACCTGGCAACGGTTATTGGTATCCTCGGTGGCGGCGCAATTTTGGCCCTATTCCCCGCCTCGACAGATTTGTTTGGTGGTTACGGCATTGGCCTGTTTATTGGCTTTTTTAGCTACTTTGGCTTTTTGCTAATTTGGGTAGCCATCTCCAAAAAATTCGGTGTTGAGTGGTTCTTAGACGGCCGTTCCAAGCGTTTGGCCGATGACGAAATGGGGCGCAAAGAGTCTGGTGAGATTGCTGGCCGCGACCAATCCGCCATGTCTGCCGCTGAGGATGCCGGTGGACGCAAATAGGCCGAATAACATCCAATTGTTGTATAACGTAAAGACATTGGGGTAGAGATTGGAGATTAGCAGCTGCTACGCTCACAACCGCTAAATTCATTCATTACGAACCCTTAAAATAGGTGCGACATGGCTGATTCTAAACAGATTCGTGCAGAAATTGTGACGCGGCTGCTCAACGATGCCGCCTTTTTTGACCGCTTTTTGCAAGACCCGGACGCGGTTTTGGCTGAATTCCCTGGCCTGGATCAATTTGACGGCCGTTTCCTTAAAGATGAAATTGAGGATAGGGCGGGTCTGGAAGATGTGGCTGAACAGTTGGGCATTGCCGCGCCGGAACGGCCGTCTGCCCCGCCGCCAGCCGCCCAACCAGAGCGTGCGCCTCGCTTGCAAATGGCCCTGCATTTGCGCGACGACCCCGCCTTTTGGGACTTTTTCCAAAAAGACCCAGACGCAGCCCTGGCCGCTTACCCCAACCTGGACGATCCGGCGGCTGAGTTGGAAGATGCCAATGCAAACCTCCTGCGAGGTTTGCTTACGGGTGAATCAGATTTGGCCGAATTGATTAACGATTTTGAGCAAGCCGTACGCAGCGTTAAGGGAAATGCACCGTCTGAGCCAAAACGGCCGTCCCGCTACGTCAATACCGGCTTTGCCAGCCAACAGACGCCCAATGAACGCATCACCAGCTTCAATACGCCGCTAGCCGCAGCCCAGCCATACTACTTCTGGCTGAAAATTGGCGAGATCGAAGCGGCTGGCCTGGCCCAGGAGGCCATCGAACTGCCCTCTGACAAGCTGCCGCCAGAGGCTCGTCTAAAGGTCGCTTTGTTTGCCTTCGACGGTGAGATTGCGCTGACAGGTGCAGAAACGGGCGAGATTCAGCTTACCCCCCAAGGCGATATTTTGGTCACCCGCCGCGCAGATGAGCCGGACGGTGTGTCGGATTTGGATCAGCGGCTTTATTTTGCCGTGCGCCCGATGCCTGGGGAGGGATACGGCCGTCTCCGCTGCAACATCTACTACCAAAACACCCTCGTCCAATCGCATCTCATCGTGGCCCGCGTAGCGGCCAACCCAGCGCCCCAGGATTTCCGCATGTTGTGGCACACTTCAGACTACACCCTCTCCAAAAACCTAAACAGTGAGCAACTGGTAGCCATGGGCGAAAACCGCCTCAGCATCATGATCAACGACAACGGCAACGGCAGCCACGGCTTCCGCTTCCTGGGTGGCAAAGAGTTCAAAAATGACGCCACCCTGACCGCCGGGGTCATTGGCCAACTGCAAACGTGGACTCGCGGCGCGTTGCGCACGGCCGCCTGGGGCGACAACGAGGAATACACCAAAGACAAAAGATACCGGTATGACACGTCAGATAGTAAAAAGCTCAAGGACGATTTGGTCTCGATGGCCATTGATGGCTTCAGTGCTTACGATACCCTGATCGACTCGCTGGCTGGCGGCAACGCGCAAGCGCTGCGGGAGTTGATGAAGAAGCCGGGGCAGCTACAGATTGCCACCAAAGAAGCCGCCCAGCTCGTTTTGCCTGCTGCCATGTTTTACGACTATCCCTTCCTCGATGGCAACGCGCCGGGCGATTATTCACTTTGCCCCACATTTTTGGCGGCGCTGGATGGCGACAAGCCGCTGGAAGAGTGCCAATGTTTTCAGGGGGATTGCCCCAGTTATGATGATAAGCTGGTCGTTTGCCCCAGTGGGTTTTGGGGATTTCGCCATTTTCTTGGCTTGCCGCTGTCCATAAAGGGTTCTGCCGATGCGCCGCTGCGCATTGGGGGCAGCACGCCACCCAAAATGGCGGTTAGTGTGTGGACGGGCAGCGATTTTAAGGAACGGCCGTCTCATGAGCAGCGTCTACAAAAAATGGGCGTGGGCTGGGAATATGCCGACAGCCGAGAAGCATCCCTCAACATGCTGGCCGCCACCGAATCACAGCTCGTCTATTTCTACTGCCACGGGGGTCTGACAGACCGAGGAAAACCGTACCTGCTGGTGGGCAACAAAGGGGGAAACTGGTTTGTGCGCAGTAATTTGCGCGATTTAGTACGCTGGGAAAAAATACGGCCGCTTGTCTTCATCAACGGCTGCCACACCACCCAGCTTACCCCAGAACGCGCCCTGGATTTTGTGAGCGGGTTTGTCCAGACCAGCGGCGCAGCAGGCGTCATCGGCACCGAAATTACCATTTTTGAACCCATCGCCGTTCAGTTTGCCGAAGAATGCCTGCATCGCTTCCTGTTCCAAAAGCAAACCTTGGGTGAAGCCGTACGCGGTGCCCGCTTGCACATGCTCAAAAACGGCAACCCCCTCGGTCTGGTCTACATTCCCTACGCTTTGCCAGCGCTAAAGCTGGCCTAAACCGAACGACTATCTGGCCGTTGCGGGTAATAAAAACCGATTTAAATTCACAGCTTTATGGCTAAGGAGTGCCTCATGTATCGAAAAATAATCCCTCTTATGATTTTATTCAGTTTACTCCTGGTGGCCTGCGGTGGGCCATCACAAGAGTATGAAGCGGGTCAGGTATTGCTAACCGAATCGTTTAATGAGTCGGCTGCCTGGGAAACATTTGTGACGGACGATATTGACTTTCAGGTTGATGATGGCGCATACCGGGCGCAAACGGGTGACGGAGGCTATGTTTGGGGCCTAAACGAGACGGTACACGAAAATGTGGTAATCGAAGTCACGTCTACCCAAGATTCTTCGTTTGACAACAATGCCTATGGCGTGATGTGCCGCTCTGATGTTAGCAACAACGGAGATGGCTACTACTTTTTAATTAGCGGTGACGGCTACTATTCCATTTCTAAAGGGGAAGGCGAGGATGTGAATCAGCTTGTGGAGTGGACGTCCAGTTCTGCTATTAACGAAGGTCAGGCCAGCAACACGATCCGGGCAGTTTGCGTTGGCAACTATTTGGCGCTGTACGTAAATGATAAATTTTTGGCGGAAATTGAAGACAGCGACTATTCGTCTGGGTATGCCGGGTTTGCTGCCGCTGCCTTCGATGGTGGCAGTACGGACATTCAGTTTGATGATCTGACAATTACGGCCGCTTCCATTGCTGGTGAATAGATGACACAGCTAGGTAACCCTTACACCAAACAGGAAATTGTAGCGGCGCTGGCGGCAGAGTTTACGGCCGTTCACAACTTTTTTGCAGACATCGAGGCGACTCAATTTTTTGCAGCCCCAGCAGAAGTCTGGTCGCCAGCCGAAAATCTGGTGCATCTCATCAAATCATGCGCCCCCGTGATAATGGCACTCAACATTCCCAAAACCGCCTTGCGCATTCGCTTTGGCTGGGTGAAACATGAATTGCGCACGTTGGCCCAGGTGCGCCACACCTACGTCAACGTGGCGTTGGCGGGTGGGGGCAAAGCCAGTGGGCCATTTTTGCCCGAAGTAAAAGATGATTTTTCGGCGGCGCATCAAACACGCATTTTGGCTAAATGGCAAGCCAAAGGAGCCGATCTGCACGCTGCGCTGGAAAATTGGTCAGACAAAACGCTGGACAGCTACCTGCTGCCCCATCCTTTGCTGGGCAAGATGACCGTGCGCGAAATCTTGTTTTTTACCCTGTACCACAACATGCACCACGTTAACGACGTGCAGCGACTGCTGAACCAGCCAGAAACTGAATGGTTTGCCGCTGATCCTGCCCTCGCATGAAAATTGTTGCGGAAACAGAGCGTTTGCAACTGTGTCACCTGGCCTTGAGTGATGCGCCTTTTGTTTTGGAATTGGTCAATGACCCTTCCTGGATTCGGTTTATTGGCGACCGGGGCATTCGCACGCTGGCGCAGGCGGAGGCTTACCTGAGAGAGGGGCCGATGGCCAGCTATGCTGAACATGGCTTTGGCCTGTATTTGGTGCGGCGCACGGTGGATGGGATGCGGCTGGGGATGTGTGGCTTGATCAAACGGCCGTCTCTCCCCCACGTCGATATTGGCTTTGCCTTCCTACCCCAGTTCACGGGCCAGGGCTATGCGTTTGAGGCGGCAACGGCCGTACTGCACCATGCTCAGCACACCCTAAACCTGTCACCAATCGTGGCCATCACCGCGCCAAATAACCATCGCTCTATTAAGTTGCTAGAAAAATTGGGATTGCGTTTTCAAAAAATGATTTCCCTCAGTCAGACAACACCAGACACAATGCTGTTTTATCCAATGGCATAAGGGCACATGAAAAATAGTATCAGCAAACGTAGCCTTACTGATTTACAGCTTTTGCTGCTGCTGGCCGCTGCCAGATTCATCATCCACCTGCTCACCAACAACCAGTATGGTTTTCACCGGGACGCCCTGGCCTTTTTAGACAACGGCCAGCACCTGGCCTGGGGATACGTGGCTTACCCGCCGCTGACGCCATTTATCGGCCGTCTTGGCCTGGAGCTGTTCGGGCTGTCGCTGGTCGGTATTAAATCACTGGCTGCCCTGGCTCAGTGTGCGGGCATGGTGCTTACCGGCCTGATGGCCAAAGAGTTGGGCGGCAGCCGCAGGGCGCAGGTTGTGGCTGCGCTGGCGGCCGCCATTTCCATCATGTCGCTGCTCATGAGCACCCTGTTTCAATACATCGCCTTCGATTACCTGTGGTGGCTGTTTACCCTTTACTGCCTCATCCGGCTGCTCAAATCAGACAATGCCCGCTGGTGGCTGGGGATTGGTGCGGGCATTGGCCTAGGCATGATGACCAAGTACACCATGCTGTTTTTAGTCGTGGCCATTGTCGTCTCGGTTTTGTTTACAAAGCGGCTTCGGGCGCATTTACGCTCTCCCTGGCTGTGGGCTGGTGTGGGGCTGTCCCTGCTCATCTTTCTGCCCAATCTTATCTGGCAGGTGCAGCATGATTTTGCCTCTTTGGAATTTTTACAAGCCATTCGGGCGCGTGACGTGCAAATCGGCCGTGCTGAAGGCTATCTTTCTCAGCAGTTTTATGTTAACTTGAACCCGTTCACGGTGCCGCTCTTTTTCTTGGGCCTTGTCTATTTTTTCTCTGCTAGTGGTGTCCGCTTTCGGGTTATTGGCTGGATTTATCTGTTGACCCTGGCGCTGTTTGGCTTCAGCCAAGGGCGATTTTATTACATGGCTCCCGCTTACCCCATGTTGCTGGCAGGTGGTGCGGTAGCAGGCGAACGCTGGCTGGCGACGTTACCAGCCCGGCGGCAGAGGGTGGTGAACCGGGCAACCGTTGGCTTTTTGTTTGTGGGCGGGCTGATTGGGGCAGCGCTGGCACTGCCGCTGGCTCCGGTAAATTCGGCACTGTGGGAGGTAACGAGCGGCATCCACGATAACTTTTCGGAGCAAATTGGTTGGGAGGAAATGGCCCAGAATGTGGCCGAAATCTATGAGGCAGAAGCGGCCAATTACACCTCTTTAGGCATTTTAGCTGGCAATTACGGCGAGGCTGGCGCTATTAATTTGTATGGTCCGCAATACGGTCTGCCGACTGCGATTAGCCCTGTAAACTCATACTGGCATCGTGGCTACGGCGAAAATCCCCCTGAGGCAGTCATTGTCCTTGGCTATTCCAGAGAATTCCTCAGCCTGTTATTCCAATCTTGCCAGTGGGTGGCCCAAAACGGGAATGAATATGGGGTTAAAAATGAAGAGAGTCGCTTTAGTCCAGATATATTTTTGTGCACTGATTTGTGGGAACCGTGGGAAAAGATTTGGCCCAAAATCCGCTCATTTGGTTAAGCTGAGGTGTTACTTTGTTCAGCCAACTGCACATCGTCCACAATGCCCACGATGGCGTGGTCTACAGGGACGAAAGGGATGGGCATTGCCTGGGCAGCTTCGCGGCTGCCTACAATGAAGACCAGCTCCTCTGGCCCTGCCTGAAACGTGGCGTCGGCGGCAACCACGGGCTGGCCTACGGGTTCCTGTTGTTTACTCAAGGGCTGTACCATCAGGAACTTGATGCCTTCGAGACCTTCATATTTTTGGGTGGCCACCACTGTGCCAATAACGCGAGCTAATTGCATAATGTTTTAATTTTTTGTGCGTGGGCGAGGCAATTGGAGAGGAGGTTATGCGTTGGGCCAGCGTTACAACCAATTGCCTTGCCCCTACCGTTTACCGATTACCGAATACTGATTACTGTCACGCTGGTTCCCAACCAAAATGCTGGCCAAAACGGCCGTATCCATTCACATTTTCCCACATTTCGGCATGAAGTTGGGGGATGATTGTTTGTCGCACGAGCTGGTTTTGGGCAATGGCGGCGCTGAGGGAAACGGCCGTTTCCACATCTGCCACCAGCCCGTGAAAATAAACCAACCCCTTGCCGCCCAGGCCATCTGCCAGGCGCAGTTGCAGCAGCGAGACTTCTGCCCCTTTCACCCCGGCGTCGGCAGCCAAAATAGCGCTGGCCACGCTGGTTGTTTCAATCACGCCAAGGGCATCTTCCTGGGCGGTCAATCGCCTGCCGCTTAGCGCAGTCACCACATCGGGATGAACATTTGGCAAAAAGAGTGTGTCGCGCACGGCCGTTTGCCCTGTTTGCCTGCCTGCGGCAAATGCCTCCTCCACCGAAGCTACATCCCCGGCCACCAACACCAAATAATGCCCTGGCTGCACCGTGCCAGACTGGATGGTGCGAACAGGTGCCCGCTTTACCATCGCGTCGCCAGCTTCAATACCAGCGGCGATGCTGTTAAATTCCAGAAGGGCAAGGGCGGGGAAATCCATACAAAAAGAGATTGGAGACTGGAGATTAGAGATTAACAATCTCCAGTCTCCAATCTCTAATCTCCAACCTCCAGTTTACAAACTTTTGGTGGAGACGCGCTGCCAGATCGCTTCAGACATGCGGCGCACCACGTTGGGCAGGCCCGATTTGGCCGAGGTGAGGGTCAGCGGCACGCCTTGGGCAATGGCCCGCGCCTGGTTCACGTCGTACCCAATCTGGAAAGCGACCTTGTTGTTGAGACCGCGTTCTACGGCCGTTTGCGGCAGTTGAGCTTCTGGCGTGTGCTGGTTGAGAATGTGTGATTTGCGCTTGACTTGAATGCCTTCTTTATTGAGCAGACGATTTAGCTGAACGGCCGTTTGTACCGAAACCACCTCAGGCGTAATGATGTGCAGCCCCATATCCGCCATAGTGACCGCCTGCAAAAAGGCTGGCGAATAAACGTGGGGGGCATCCACCACCGTAAAAGCCACATGATGCTTGAGCAAATTCAATAAATAATGAACCCGGTCGCCGGAAATGACCGAAGGGTCTTGTGGTTTGGCTGGGGCGGCCAACACCCGCAGCCCCGAAGGGTGAATAATGAGCCGATTTTTTAGCACCGCCCAATCTAGTTCATTCTCAGCCGGCAAATCTAGCCAGGACGAACGCGCCTGCAAGCGCATGTGCATCACCGCTTGCCCGCCAGAAGGAGAAAGGTCTACCAGGCAAACCTCTTGCTGGCTGGCTCGGCGCAGCGCAGCC
This sequence comes from Ardenticatenaceae bacterium, assembly GCA_020634495.1. The sequence goes on from JACKBR010000004.1 coordinate 58,703, forward strand.
GCCAGGTTGACGGCCAGGGTGGTTTGCCCCACGCCACCGCGTAAGCCAAACGTGGTAATGATGATGCCACTCTCTGGGCTGGGCTGGCCACCTTTTTTGGCCAGCAAATCATCGACCCGCTCCATCAATTCCTGTGAAGTCACGGGCTTGCTCAAATAATCATTGGCCCCGCTTTTAAGCGCCGTTGCCCGGTCCACTTCTTGGGAACGTGCCGTTAGCACTAAAATGGGCAAATCGTCAATGCTGCTGTCGTTACGAATCTCACGCGCCAGATCGTGCCCGCTCATGTTAGGCATCATTACATCCAGCACCAGCAAATCGGGCTTGTCTGCCTTAATCTGCTCTAAACCATCCAGCGGATTGTTGATCAGGGTGATGTTATGGCCACCTCGTTCCAACATGAGGCCGACCATTCGCAGCAGTTGTTCATCATCATCAATTACAAAGATTCGGGCCACGGCACCGTCTCCTTATGGGCTTACGTTCGTTACTTTTTATTATTATCTAAACAGAAAATGCCAATACGGTCTTTGTGAACCAGGATAAGATCGCCACTGTACGAGATGTCTGGGTATACAGAAGCCGATGCTTTGGCGGCAAAGACCAGCTGGAAGCTGCCCAGCGATTGTACCAAAATTTCACGAGCCGAGAATTTGCCTTCGTGCATCGCTTCGCCTGCGATTTCAAAGGAGGGCACCGTGAGGAAAACAGGGATGCTGCGGCCACGGGTAAAAATGGAACGGCCGTGTTGGGTGCCCACCGGAATTCCCTCACGCCTATCTTGCAGCACAATAAAGTTGATGTTGTCTTTGCGGAAAGCGGCTACCTGGTAATTGGCCACAATGTCGCCCGGCGTGTGAATGCGGGAGATGTAGGCATCTTGCAGCTCCAGGTATTTGGAATTGGGATTGCCTAATTCGGCATGAATACCACCCATCCCAACAGAAGCCCGCCCCGTGACGCGGTAGGCATCGGTAAAAAGATCGAGATTAATAACATTACGTTTGCCAAATGCTGTAGACATTGCTTCACTTCTCTCTTTACGACGGCAATTGAAATTCTAGATTTTCGCAGGCCTTTTTTGACTTTTACAGGTAATGACAATTATGTCTTTAGAAACCCTGTCTGGTTTCTGGCCAAATTGCGTAAGCGCTGGGTCAAAATATTGTTTTGTGAACAATACTTTACTATACAATTCTGAACGAATCTACTAACGTACAGCGGCGCAAGCGGCTGAAGCTGCGCGGGCCAGTTAATCCTTCTCCCGTTGGACTGGCAATGGTAAAGGAACAGAACCCTTCTCCGCCATAGCCTAAACCGGCCAAACAGGGGCCATTTTTCACAAAAATACTGCAATTCATCTCACGGGCCATACGGCTGAGGTTGTCCAGGTTTTTGGAGTGCATAACGGCCGTATGCCGAAAACCATGTTCTGCCTCTACCGCCAAATCGATGGCGGCATTGGCATTGGCCACGCGCACCACGGGCATGATGGGCATCATCTGCTCAGACCAAACGGCCGGATGATCCTCTGGCACTTCTACCACAATCTGGCGCACTTCTGGCCCGGCAGAGATGCCAATTTCGGCCAGCAGCACGCTGGCGTTTTTGCCAATAAATGCTTTGTTCATGTCGGCATATTTGCGTGGCCCGCGATCTTTTACGGTGACTGCTTTCCACAGCCGGTTAAATTGCCAGCTGTTTAGTTTCACCGCTCCATATTTAGTCATCATTTGTATCAATTCGTCACAAATTGATTCAACAGCAATGGTTTCTTTTTCGGTGGTACACACAATGTTGTTGTCAAAAGAGCCGCCAATGACGATGTCCCGGCCAGCTTGCTCAAGATCGGCCGTTTCGTCCACCACCACTGGGGGATTGCCTGGGCCAGCACAGACGGCCCGTTTGCCGCTGCGCATGGCGGCCCGCACCACGGCTGCCCCGCCGGTGACGGTAAGCAGGCGAATGTCTTTGTGCTGCATGAGGGCTGTGGCGCTTTCGATGGTGGGGTTGGCAACGGCCGTTAGCAAATTTGCCGGCCCACCTGCCTTCTGAATTGCCTGGTTCAAAACCTGCACGGTGTAGTTGGAGGCGTTTTGCGTGCTGGGATGGGCGTTAAACGTCACCGCGTTCCCGGCAGCTACCATGCTAATGGCATTGCAGATAACGGTGCTGGTGGGATTGGTGCTAGGCGTTAGCGCCCCAATGATGCCGTAGGGTGCCCATTCGGTGATGGTCAGCCCACCGTCGCCGCTCCAGGCTGTCGGCTCCAAATCTTCTGTCCCCAACGCTTTGTCGGCATTGAGGATGTTTTTGAGCACTTTATCTTCTACGCGGCCCATGCCAGATTCGCTGTGGGCCATCTCGGCCAGCACCTGGGCGTATTCGCGCCCGGCCTGGCGCATGTGGGCTACCATATGTTTGCGTATTTCCAGGGGCAGCTTGTTGAGCTGGCGAAAGGCGGTTCCGGCGGCGGCAACCGCTTCATCCAGCGTGGGGAAAACACCGCTGCTGCCGCCTGCGGGAACGGGTTCTGGTGGGGCTTGCTGATGGCGTTGGGAAACGGCCGTTTCCCTGGTAACCGGCATCGTCCCGCCCACTTCTCGGTTTACCCGGTCAATAATTGCCTGAATGTCGCTTTCGTTCATGACTGTTAATCCAAAAATCAAAGATTTCGCAGATTTGCCAGATTTTTAATTCTTTTAATCCGCTTAATCTGTTGATAAAAATCTCGCTAGATATTCAACCGCTTTCGCCGATTTTCGTTCCATTCGGCCATGTTCCAGGCGCGTCCCGGTTCTTCACTGCTGCGAATGAACGCTTCGCTTACCGGCTTGCAGTAGTCGCCATCGGCGATGAGCTGCTGTTGGAATGCTGCAAAATAGCTCGTAAGCTTATCGACCCGTGCCTGGTAGCCTGCGTGGTCAAGGGTGGGCGCGTTGGCCAGCAGCAGAATGTCGTCTGCCAGGCCATCGGGCAGCCAGGGTAGTTGGAGCAGGCCGCTCATTTGCCGGTTGCGCCAGATGCGCCAGCGGCGATTGTAGGCAAACAGGCCATCGACCAAATAATGGTAGGCGGCTTGCAGCCGGTCGTGGGCAATGGCTGGGCCAAGCGCTTCCCAATTTTTTTGGGGCGAATCCCAGCCCAGGTGCTGGTCTAGCCAGGTGATGGCCTCATCCAGGCGGGCTTGCCGCAAATCATCGGGGTAGGTGCTGCGCTGCTGAATCTGCCGGGTGACCTCGCCGTGCCGGTCGTAGGCCAGCCAGCCGCTGGCCAGCTCGCTGAGTCGTTCTTCTGGCCAGCTAAACGCAGGATTGCGCCACTGCTGCCAATCGTACCGCATAAAATCGAGCTGTAGCCCCTGCTGGTGAAGGGCTTCATCTTCAATGAAGATGCTGTGGAAGCTGTCGTCTGTTTCTCGCCAGATTGCTTCGGCAGGAACAATGTAAAGGTCGTAGGGGTCAAGGAAGAGAATGATGTCGATGTCGGAATCTGGGCGCATGCGCCCGGTGGCAATGCTGCCAATGCCAACCACGGCCTGTACGGCCGTTTCTGGCAGCAGCACCTTCTCCATGAAGTGAAGAAACTGGGCGCGTTTTTCCAGGGTCGCGGGTGTCATAGGCTGCTGGCGAATGGGTTATTTGTGGTATTTTTCGTCGCCAGCCACTTCCCAGCTATCTACAATAGCCATGATGACGGCGTCGCACGGCCGTTTGTCGGTGAACTTGGTTTGCCGTGCCGAACTACCTGTGGCCACCATCACCACCTCGTCCAGACCTGCGCCGACGGCGTCTGCGGCAACCACATAGCCAGATTCTTCCTCATTTTCGGCCGTAAGCCGCCGCACTACGAGGAACTTTAGGCCATCCAGCGACGCCTCTTTTTGGGTAGACACCAGCGTGCCAACTACTTTGCCTAGGAACATGGTTTTACCCAGTGTTCAGTATTCAGTAAGCCAGTATTCAGTTGTTGGTACTGATTACTGACTACTGATTACTGACTCACTACTCACTGGCGTCCTGACGCCCAAGCGGCAGAACGGAATCCACATTGGCATGGGGCCGTGGGATTACATGGACGGAAACAACTTCGCCGACCTTTTCAGCGCCGCGTGTACCGGCTTCAACGGCCGCTTTCACAGCTGCCACATCGCCCCGCACAACGGCCGTTACGTACCCGCCGCCCGTTTTCTCATAGGAAACCAGCTCCACGCGAGCCGCTTTCACCATCGCGTCGGACGCTTCTACCATAGCCGCAAAACTACGACATTCGATCATTCCTAAAGCTTCTGTCATGTTTGGTTCTCCTGTATTCGTGGTTCGTAACCAGCAGCGCTAACTGCCTAAGCCACCGGTCACTTTTCTATTCACTCTTTTTGGTTTCCTGGGAACGGCCGCTTACACTTTCAATGGCATCAATGGCAGCCTGGTAACCAGCCATGATGTCCCGCTCTGTGCCGCCCAGGTAAACGCGGCCAAAGCTGCCAAAAGCCGTCACTTCCAAAATGTTCAAATCGGCCCGTTTTTCCGCTTCGTTGGCGGCCAGGGCCGCATAGGCCGCTGGCTGCACTTCCATCACGTACAGCGTTTGCCCGGCCAAAATCATGTGCCCGTGCCGCATCCGGTTGATAAGCTGAACCTGATGTGGATCGATATTGCGAATAATCTGGCTAGACACCACGCGAGGTTTGAGCCGGTCTTCTTCTTTAAGCTCCAGCGCTTCTAAAATGGCGGCTCCAGCGGCGCGAACGTCTGCCTGGCTGCTGGAATGCACCTCCAGCAAACCGTACAGCCGCTCGACAATTTGCATACCGGGTTTTACCCCCACTGACTTTAGCGCCACATCGGTGATGCGATTAATTTCGATGCCGGGCGAAATTTCAATCCAGAGCGACGCATCGCCAGGTAGGGGCAAAAAGCCGCGAGCTACGGTGCCCAAAAAGGCGGCGTGCTGGAGCTGAAGACTATCTAAAAAGACATAACTGCGAAGTTCAACGGACACGTTAACGACTCCTTCTGTCTGGCTGCCACTGGTTAGCGGGGTCTGTGCGGGGCTGCCATTCATCCATTTCCAGGTTGGGTTCTTTGCCAGTCAACTTGTCGATGAGGTAATGCAGCCGCAGCATAAAAATCTCATCATAGTCGGTGATGCCGCAAACGTCGCACTGGTAGGCGGGGACGTTGGGGATGACCATGAGGTGCTCGTTGAGCGGGCTGTAGTAGGCAATTTTTGTGGGTTGGAACTTTCCTATTCGACAATGATGACAATCCATAAATAAATTCCTGTTTGCTGCTTAATAACCGGTGGGAGAAACGGCCGTTCCCCCCACTTCACCAACGGCTTCCTTTACAATGCGCACGCCCGCGCTTGCCCCCAGCCGGGTCGCGCCAGCGGCAATCATGTGTTGGGCGTCTGAGTAATTGCGCACGCCGCCAGCCGCCTTTACGCCAATGTCTGGGCCAACCACCTTGCGCATGAGGGCCACATCTTCAACCGTAGCGCCGCCCGGGCCAAAGCCCGTAGACGTCTTTACAAAATCAGCCCCGGCCAGCTTAGACAGATGCGAGGCAATCACTTTTTCCTCATCGGTCAGCAGCGCAGCTTCGATGATGACCTTTACCAGCGCGTTCCCAGCGTGCGCGGCACGCACCACCGCGCCAATGTCTTCTTTTACCGTCGTGTAATCCTGCGACTTAAGTGCGCCAACGTTAATGACCATATCAATTTCCGTCGCGCCGTCACGGATGGCTTGCTGCGTTTCATACGCTTTTACCGTGCCGGGCGTCGCTCCCAGAGGAAAACCCACCACGGTACACACTTTTACATCAGAATCTTTTAGCAGTTGGGCAGATAGTTTTACCTGTGCTGGATTGATGCAAACGGAGGCAAAGCCATAAGTGCGGGCTTCGTAACAAAGCTGGGCAATCTGATCTTGCGAGGCATCTGGCTTGAGCAGGGTGTGGTCGATGTAGCGGGCGATGCTATTGTTTTGTGGGCGCGTGCCTAGCGTGGCCGTGACGCGGCTGGCCCCGGCTTGCACTACTTTCTCAACTTTATCGGCGCAGTTTTGCACGCAAGAGCCATCGGTGCAGTTGCAGCCTGAAACGGCGTGGGTGGGCTGGGGCTGGTTTAGCCGCAGCAGCACCTCGCGGGTGATCTCTTCGATTATTTGTTCAACGGCTGCTTGATTTTGCATGGGATTCTAAAGAGTTTGCGAGTTTGCCGGTAGCGAGTATGCGAGTGAATGATTGATTTGCTTCCTTGCACACTCGCAAACTTGCCTACTCGCAAACCTGCCTACTTATTAAACCGCTTCTCAATTGCCAAAATCTTATCTACCCGGCGGGCGTGGCGGTCGCCGCCAAAGTCGGTGGTGAGCCAGGTTTGCACGATTTGCTGGGCAAGATTGGCCCCGATGAGTCCGGCACCCAGGGTGAGGACGTTGGCGTTGTTGTGTTCTCGGCTGTTAACGGCCGTTGCCTGGTCATAGCACATGGCGGCAAGCACACCGGGAACTTTGTTGGCTGTCATACAACTGCCAATGCCTGCCCCGTCGATGATGATGCCGCGCCAGGCGCGCCCGGTGCCTACCAGTTGGGCCACCGCATAAGCGAAGTCAGGATAGTCTACCGAATCCGTGCTGTGTGTGCCACAATCTACCACCTCATAGCCGGGAGAGGCAGCCATCAGCATCTTTTTGAGGGCTTCCTTTAGGCCATAACCGCCGTGATCTGCCCCAATGGCAATGATTGGTTTGCCTGATGGCGCGACGATAGGGATTGTGTTGCTTTGTGATTCCAACTGAATGTGGCGTTCCAGAGCGGCTTGCCGGGCCAGCGGCGTAATTAGGGCGTTTGGTGGGGTGGCAAAGGTGGTATTGGGTAAAAGTTGGTTGATGAAGTCTGCGTCGATAAGCGGCCGTTTTCCAATAGATGGAGTGGTTGGGGAAGCTGTTGCCTTTTCGCCTATCACCCGATTCACCACCTGGCGCACCAGCGCTTCAATCTCTTCTGGAGAATAGCTCATAATTAGTTCAGAGGATGGTTGAAATGGGGAACCATCTCCCAATCAGAAATGGGCCAGTAAACCACTTCTGCTTTGCCAATAATGTTCTCTTCAGGCAAAAAACCCCAGGAATGAGAGTCGCTGGAGCTGTTGCGATTGTCTCCCAAAACAAAAAATTCATCGGCCGGTACGGTCCAGTCGCCCGTATAAGTTGGGTCTGCTTGAATATATGGTTCCGTCAGCAGAACGCCATTCACCATCACCTGCCGGTCATGAATTTCCACATGATCGCCAGGGACGCCAACAACCCGCTTGATCAGGTTTAGGTCGCTGTTGGGATGCTTAAAAACGATAATATCACCATGATCCGGTTCATTTAGGTAGTAGCTGAAGTTATTAATGAGTAAGTATTGACCATTTTCCAGTGTGGGGTTCATGCTGCTGCCATCGATGCGGTAGCGACCAACAAAGCTGTTGACCAGCCAGAAAATGAAGAACGTTAGGAGCAGTGTTTCAACAATCTCGCGAACGACAAGCTCAGTAGGCTGCTTTTGCTCGGCCACGATTGGTGTGTCGTGAAATGAGGGCTGTGGGGCGTTGGACTCGGTTAGAGCCATGAAATGATTTCTCCTGAAGATATGTAAAATTATAAACGACGCAAAAAGGTGCGGCAAACCGTTCCTCTGGTGCATCTCTGTTTTAATGTAGGGTATCGTAGTTGAGATTAGCGGTTTCGTAAAGTATTTGCTGAATTTATTTCATAAACAATAACGTTCGGCAACCCACTCTTTTACCGGTACGATTGTTTGCTGGAGTGGAGGCAAGCGCAAAAAGGGGCACGATACGGCCGTACCCCATGGCAAAAAAACCGAGAAGGCAAATACGCCATTACTTGCTGAAATTTGTTTGCATACCGTTTGAGGCGAGGCTATACTTACGCTTCGTTGTGGCTCCGTAGCTCAGCTGGCAGAGCAGGTGACTTTTAATCACTTGGTCACAGGTTCGAATCCTGTCGGAGTCACCAAAAATGTGGCAGTCGTCACGAAAAAACCTCCATATCTTCGGGTGTGGAGGTTTTTGTTTCTCAAGTGGGTAGCAATTAGTAAGAATTTAACCGGGGAAAATGCTGAATTAAAAGAGTGTAAAGAACAAACAACGGGGCAATTTTTAGGAAAACAGCGCCTTGTCATTTTGTATGATTTGCCCCCCAATCCAAGCTGGCAAATCGCATTTGCGACTTCGAACGGACTTGCTCATTTTGCGATGTGAAAATCATCAGACATTTCCTGCCTCAATTCCTTGACATTTAACCGTACGTCTATAAACTTTGCCCACATTTTTAACAATTCTAAAAACAGCATTTTCCAGAGAGAAACCAGTTTGTCATTGCTTGCGGTGATTCAACAGTGCGGAGGCCAGTCATGAAACGAGCGTTTTGCTATCTGGTGTTGGGTTTAGGTGGCATTGGGAGCGCAGCCGCCTATTGGCTGGCACGACAAGCAGGCAGGGGGGTCTGGGGGATAGAACATTATTCCCTTGACCATGTGCGGGGCGGCTCACAAGGCCATTCACGAATTATTCCTCTTTCTTACCACAATTTATATTATGTAAACTTAACCAAAGAAGCTGATTGTGTCTGGACGGCCGTTTCCCAACGCACCGACACCTTTTTACGCCAATACCTCCCCTGGCTGCTGGGCAAAATCTTGAGCCAGGTAACCATTGCGGGCAAATCCGAGTTTGATTTGACCTCGTTCCAAATCAGTCGCCCCATTCCCTTCGCCAAAAATTCGGTGAAGGGATTTATGGTGTAATCAGATGCAGCGCACATCAAAAGTGTGCCGTACCTACAAACAAGGAGAAGAAAAATGAAGAAAAATGTTGCCTTTAGATTGTGGTTGTTTTTATTGATAGCTGGCTTGCTGGTTGCCTGTGGCGGTACTGAAACCGACTCGGGCAGTGAGACAGACAGCGACAGCGATACGGCCGTTACCGACAGTGACACAACTGAAACAGAAACGGACAGCGGCGAACCCGTTGTGTTGCGCATTGGCTGGGCTGGCAGCCCCGATACGCTCAATCCAGGAACGGCCGTTCTTGCCGAATCGTACACCCTGTTTGAGCTGGTCTATGACTCCATGTACCAGCTGGAGCTGGACGGCACCTACAGCCTGGAGCTGGCCGACACCGTAGACGCCTCCGATGATGGACTGGTGTACACCTATCACATTCGTGACGGCATCACCTTCCACGACGGCGAGCCGCTCACCGCTGAAGACGTAGCCTTCTCGTACAATCTGTACGCCACCCAGGAAGATTTCCCCTTCCTGCCCGTCTACACCGAATTTTTTGAATCGGTTGTAGCCGACGACGGGAACAATGTCATCATCACCCTGACCGATGCCATTCCCAACATCGAGAGCCAGCTCATTTTCCTTTACGTCGTGCCAGAGCACATCTGGGGCGGTTTGGAAGGCGCGGCCGTGGCCGAGTTTGAAAATGAGGCGATGATTGGCTCTGGGCCATTCAAGATGGTGGAATACGCCCAAAACGAATTTGTTCGCCTGGCAGGTGTTCAAGACCATTTCCTGAAAGGCCCCATCATCGACGAAGCGGTTTTCCAGACCTTTGAAAACCAGGATGCGCTGGTGCAGGCTCTGCGCACGGGCCAGGTTGACATGATTACGGAAATGCCGAATACGGCCGTAGCCTCCCTGCGCAACGAAGAAAGCATCGAACTGGTCATTGGCCCGCCGCTGGCTCCCAGCGTCACCGACATCATATTCAACCAGACCCTGCCAGAAAATTGCCCGCCCGATGACGGCGTTTGCACCGGCCATCCTGCCTTGCAAGACCGCCAGGTGCGTCTGGCCCTGGCTCACGCCACCGACAAACAGCAAATCATTGACGTGGTGCTGCTTGGCCTCGGTGCGCCCGGCCTTACGCTTATTCCAGACAGCCTGGGCGTTTTCTACAACGACTCCCTGCAAGATTATGCCTATGACGTAGCCCTGGCTAACCAGATTTTAGACGAGGCTGGTTATCTGGACAGCGACAACGACGGCATCCGCGAAATGCCCGATGGCGGCAACCCGCTCAACTTCCGCATGAACTGGCCCAGCGACAGCACCGATGCGCCCCGCATGGCGGAACTGCTGGCCGGGATGTGGGCTGAAATTGGCATTGGCACGCAGCTGCAAGCGCTCGATCCCGATGCGCTTACCTCCGTCTGCTGCCCCACCTTCGACTTCGACGTCATCCTGTGGGGCTGGGGTTCCGATCCTGATCCCAACTTCCTGCTCAGCGTTATGCTGACCGATGAAATCCCCACGGGCAACAGCGAAACTGGCTATGCTAACCCGGAATATGACGCGCTTTACCTACAGCAGGCGGTTGAGCTAGACAAGGACGGCCGTATCGATATGGTGTGGGAAATGCAGCGCATTGTCTTCGACGATGTCGTCTACATCATTCCCTTCTACGCCCAATCGGTGCAGGCGTTCCGCACAGACCGCTTCACCGGCTGGCAAACCGACGCCGGGAAAGTGGCCCTGGAAGACCCCAGCTCGCTGCTGGTGATTGAACCTGTTCGGTAACTGAAGACAGGAGACTGGAGATTAGAGATTGGAGATTAGGTGCCACAATCTCCAGTCTCCGATCTCCAATCTCCTCCTTAATCGCATGAGACAATCCCGTTTTCTTCTTAAAAAAATCGGCTGGGCGCTGCTCACCGTCTTGATTGTGATTTTGCTCAACTTTTTCCTCTTCCGCATTTTGCCGGGCGATCCGGCACGGGCGGGCATCCGCGATCCGCGCCTGACGCAAGACGCGGTCGCTGCCATCCGCGAGCGGTTTGGCCTGGACAAGCCAGTCATCAACTGCTTTGAGTCGCTCAATCCGGTAAAGGTTGGCAGCTGTGGCGTCAATCCGCTGGATACGCAGCTTTTCATCTACATTGGCAATTTGCTGCAAGGGGAATTGGGCATTAGCTACCACACCAATCGCCCGGTGGCCGACATGCTGAAAGAGCAGTTGTGGAACACGGTGCTGCTTATCGGTGCGGCCCAGATTTTTGCCATTGTGTTTGGCATGGCCCTGGGCATCCTGGCGGCCTGGCGGGCCAAAACCACCATAGATTACACGGCTTTGCTGGCCAGCCTGACGTTTTGGAGTTTGCCCACGTTTTGGCTGGGCATTATTTTGCTGTTCTGGGGCAGCAACCAGCTTGGCCTGCCCACGGGTGGCAAGCTGACCCCTGGCGGTAATTTTGCCACTGTCTGGCAAGAGTGGGCCGATGTGGGGCGTCATTTGCTGCTGCCCACGCTTACCTACACCATCGTCTTTTTGGGCGAGTACATGCTCATCATGCGCAGTACGCTGCTGGATGTGCTGAGTGAAGATTATATTTTGACGGCCAAAGCCAAAGGGCTGCGCACGGCGCAGATTTTGAAGGACCATGCGCTGCAAAATGCGATGCTGCCGATGGTGACGATTATTGCTCTGAATCTGGGCTTCACGGTTGCCGGGGCGATTCAAATTGAGACGGTTTTTTCGTGGCCGGGTCTGGGCGGCGCTATTTTTGAGGCGGTAGGGCGCAAGGATTATCCGATGCTGCAAGGGGCGTTTTTGTTGATTGCCATTAGCGTAATTTTTGCCAATTTTGTGGCCGATTTGTTGTATTCCTATCTTGATCCACGAGTGCAGGCGGGGTAAACAATGAGTGAAACGGCCGTTGGCACAACATCATTGCGGGGGTTTTGGCGCAGCTTTCGGCGCAGTCGGATGGGGCTGTTGGGGCTGTTTATGCTGGTAGCGGTTATTTTTACGGCCGTATTTGCTCCAGCTATTGCCCCTTACAATCCCAAAGAAGTAGTGCGCGTCACCATCGACGACATCTACGCGCCGCCCAGTGCCGCCCACTGGCTGGGCACCGACGATGCCGGGCGAGACGTGCTGTCTAACTTCATTTACGGTTCGCGTGTGTCGCTCATCGTGGGCTTTTTTGCCTCGTTCATCTCCATCTTTATTGGCAGCTTTGTGGGCATTGTGGCCGGGTTTTACGGTGGCCGCGCCGAAAACATGCTGATGCGCTTCACCGACATCATGCTGGTCATCCCCGATTTGCCGCTGGCGGTGGTGATTGTGGCGTTAACCAAACCCAGCCTGTGGAACATTATTTTTGTCATTGGTTTGCTGGGCTGGACCGGCTCGGCCCGGCTGGTGCGGTCGCAAACGCTGGCCGTGAAGCAGCGCAAATTTGTGCTGCGGGCGCGTTCAATTGGGGCGGGCAACATGCACATCATTCGCTATCACATTTTCCCGATGGTGTTGCCGCTGATTGTGGTCAACACGGTGCTGGTCATCTCGCTGGCCATCCTGAACGAAAGCACGCTGAGCTTTTTGGGTTTGTCTGACCCAACAGCATTAAGCTGGGGACAGATGCTGAATTTTGCCTTCACCCGTGGGGCAATGAGCGCACGCGCCTGGTGGGCGCTGGTGGTGCCGGGCGTGGGCATTGTTTGGGCGGTGCTGGCCTGCACGCTGCTGGGCCAGGGGCTGGAGCAGGTGCTTAATCCCCGGCTGGAAACGCATCATTTGGCGGTGGGCGCACAGATGGTTGACCGGGCTGCTGAGGTGAGCGCATGAGATCATTTGAGAAAGCGCCTGTTTTGCTCGATGTGCGCCAGTTGAGCACTGATTTTTTGGTGCCTGGGGATGCGCCAGCTCATGCGCTGGTGGATATTAATTTTACTTTGCGAGAAGGGGAAGTGCTGGGTGTGGTTGGTGAAAGTGGCTGTGGCAAGACGACGTTGATGCTGTCGTTGATGCGGTTGTTGCCGGCAAACGGCCGTATCACCTCCGGCCAAATCAATTTCATGCGTCACGACCTGCTTTCCCTCTCTGAACGAGAAATGGGGGACGTGCGCTGGAAAAATATTGCCATGATCTTCCAGGGCGCAATGAACGCGCTCAACCCGGTACACACCGTCGGTCGCCAAATTGCCGAGGCCATCATCCAGCACAACTACATCACCGACGCCAGGCTGGTTACCGACCGGGTGGTGGAGCTACTGGAACTGGTGGGCATTGGTGCAGAGCGCAAAGACCAATATCCGCACCAATATTCGGGCGGGATGCGCCAGCGAGCGATGATCGCTATGGCCCTGGCCTGCAATCCGCAGGTGGTGATTGCCGATGAGCCAACGACGGCGCTGGACGTGATGATCCAGGCACAAATTTTGGAGCTGCTGGGTCAACTGCGCGAGAAGCTGGGGCTGGCGATCTTGTTTGTGACCCATGATTTGGGCGTGGTGGCCGAGATGTGCGACACGGTGCTGGTGATGTACGGGGGCGTTACGGCCGAATATGCCGACGTCAACACCGTGTTTAATCATCCGCAACATCCGTACACCCAGGAACTGCTGCGCGCCTTCCCGGATTTGACGAAGCCGATGGAAAAGCTGGTGAGCATCCCCGGCTATCCGCCGCGACTGAATGCCCTGCCGCCCGGCTGCCGCTTTGCCCCACGCTGCCCGCAGGCATTCGATCGCTGTCATGTTGATCTGCCTGAGTTGCACGCGTTAAACGGCCGTCATTTTGCCAGCTGCCATTTGGTTGAAAATGAAAAATAAGGCGGAGTGAGCATCCTCAGATGCGAACGGCTGGCGCAAAATCCGTTCCGCATCTGAGGATGCTTCACTCCTCACCAGTCAAAATTTCTTGTTTGAATATGATGAACGAACAACAACCCATCATCGAAGTAAAAAATCTCCGTAAACTGTTCCCCGTGAAGAAGACCTCGCTGTGGGAGCAGGAAGAGAAGTTTGTCCATGCTGTGGACGACGTGAGCTTTGTGCTGCACGCTGGTGAGGTGCTGGCGCTGGTAGGGGAAAGCGGCTGCGGCAAATCTACCCTGGCCTTAACGCTGATGAATCTGGAAACATCGACATCGGGCCAGATTTTTTTTGAGGGCGAGGATGTGACGCACCTGAGTGGCAAGCCGCTGCAAGAGATGCGGCGGCATATCCAGATGGTGTTTCAAGACCCGTACGAATCGCTCAACCCCACGATGACGATTGGCGACATTGTGGCCGAGCCGCTGGTGGTGCACCGCCTGGCCCCGAACAAGCAGGCGCGGCAGGCGCGGGTGGTGCAGGCTTTGGAAGATGCAGGCTTGAAACCGGCCAGCAATTTTATGCACCGCTACCCGCATGAGCTGTCTGGTGGGCAGCGGCAGCGGGTGGTCATTGCCGGGGCGCTGGTGCTGGAGCCAAAGGTGCTGCTGGCCGATGAGCCGGTGTCGATGCTGGACGTGAGCATTCGGGCCGAGATTTTGAATTTGCTGGCTTCTTTGCGAGAAACGCGAGGCATCTCTGTTTTGTTTATTACCCATGATTTGGGCACGGTGGCTTACTTTGCGGACCGGATTGCGGTGATGTACCTGGGGCGGATTGTGGAGATGGGGCAGACGCTGGCGGTTTTGCAACGGCCGTTACACCCCTACACCAAAGCGCTCCTTTCTGTGATGCCCGTGCCCAATCCTCGACTGCGCCGCGAGCGCATTATCTTGCAGGGCGAAACGCCCAACCCCATTGATTTGCCCAGCGGCTGCCGCTTTCACCCCCGCTGCCCGCTGGCGAAACCCCACTGCCAGACAACAGACCCCGACTGGCGCGAAATCGAGCCGCTGCACTGGGCTGCCTGCCTTGAAGTTTAAGCTGATTTTAGCCATCCGTTGTGCACTTTGTGGCTCCTTCGAAAATAATTTAACCCCGGTTTTTGTTAGCCAGCGGAACGGCCGTCTCCCTCGTCTGTTCTCCACTGATTATTTTTGTCCAGGCAACTGGTGAAGTGTGTCACTGTTCAAAATGATCGTTTTGAACGACCCTGATTATGGGGGAGTTAGATGTGTCGAAGGAGAGCAAGATGTTTCACAGAATTTTGGTTCCATTAGATGGTTCCGAATTGGCTGAACGCGCTCTGAAACCGGCATTGAAGCTGTCCAAAGCGGCCAAAGGGGAACTCCTTTTATTAAGCATTTCGTATCTAAAGCACGCATTTGTGGAGGAAAGGGCAGGCATTGGTTTTTTGTTGCCCCACCAATCCATTGACCAGACGCGCCAGGAACTTGCCACTTATTTGCAATCCATTGCGGAAAAGAGTGCCCAACCGGAGGTGCTGCTGCGCACCCGAATTGAGGATGGGGATGAAGCAAGTGTGATTGTAGATACGGCCGTTGCCGAACAGTCCGATCTAATTGTCATGTCTACACACGGCCGTACCGGGTTTTCGCGGTGGTATTTGGGCAGTGTGGCCGAACGAGTGATGCAAAGCGCCCCTTGCCCCGTGTTGATTGTGCGTGGGGAACGGCCGTTTGCCCGCGTCTTGATTACGCTCGATGGCTCAGAACTGGCCGAGCGAGCGCTGCTGCCAGGCTTTGCCCTGGCCAGCTGCTTCAATTCAGAAGTGACCCTGATGCAGGTGGAGCAGCCAGTAGCCATTAGCCCCATCTTCATTTCTGATCTGGAAGCCCAAGAGCATGGCCTGGGCAGCCAGGCGAGAGATTATTTTTACTTCCGCACCCAGCGGTATCTAGACAGGATGGCCCAGCAGCACCAATCCCTCCTGAGCCAGGAAGTGAAAACGATGTCTCTCACAGGGCCAGTTGCAGACACTATTTTGGAGACAATCGAAAAAAATGAAATCGATCTGCTGGTGATGGCTACACACGGCCGTACCGGCCTGCGTCGCTGGGTTTTTGGCAGCATTGCTGAAAAAGTAGCCCATCACGCCCAATGCGCCGTGTTGGTTGTGCGCCCTCCCGAAGAAGCCCTAAATTAGCGATAGGAGAAAGGTTGATGAACACACCCAAAGCGTTATCAACAGCATTGTTGTGCAACCGCTGTGACGAAACCCAATTCTCATTTGCCAACACAGCCGAACTAAAAAGCACGGATGAGATTATTGGCCAACCGCGTGCCGTAGAAGCCATCCGTTTTGGCATTGGCATTCAGCATGAAGGCTTCAACCTGTTTGCCTTGGGGCCAAATGGGGTGGGTAAACATACCGTCGTAACCCAGTTTCTTGAGCAAAAAGCAAATTCAGAAGCCACCCCAGACGATTGGTGTTATGTCAATAACTTTGAGCAACCACACAAACCCGTGCCGCTTCGCTTGCCCACTGGTTTGGGCAGCCAGCTGCGCGATGACATGAATCGATTTTTGGAAGATTTGTTAACCGTCATTCCTGCGGCCCTAAATAGCGAAGAGTACAACGCCCAGAAAAAAACCATCATAAAGGAGCTGCGCACGCGGGAAACTGAAGCCGTTAAGCAGATTGAGGAAGAAGCAAAAGCCAAAAGCATCAGCGTGATAAACACGCCGTCTGGCATTGCTTTTGCCCCCTTGCGCGATGGCGAAGTGATGAGCCCAGAAGCATTCATGGCGCTTTCTAAGGCAGAGCAGATGGAAATTGAGACCAAAATGGCTGATCTGCAAACATCGCTGCAAAACATGATGCGCCGGGTGCCCCAGTGGCACCGGGAAGTGCAAAACAGGCTCAAACAGCTGCAAAGCGACACGGTCACCTATGCCATTGGCCCCCTGCTCAGCGAACTTCGCCAGGCGTATAAAACCCTGCCAGAGGTGCTAACCTTTTTAGAAGCGGTGGGCAAAGACATTGTGGCCAATGTCAGTGAATTTATCGACTCCAAAGAAGAATCGCTGACGGCATTGGTGGGCATTGCTTCTTCTGGCAAGTCGCAAAAAGCGTTTTTTACCCGGTACCAGATCAACGTCATTGTAGACAACAGCCAGACCAATGGCGCGCCTGTCATTATTGAGGATCAGCCCACGTACCAAAATTTGGTTGGGCGGGTTGAGCATGTGTCACAAATGGGCACGTTGCTAACTGATTTCACGTTGATAAAACCCGGTGCATTGCATCGAGCCAACGGAGGCTATCTGATTCTAGATGCCCGCAAGCTGTTGACCCAGCCCTATGCCTGGGATGGTCTAAAACGTGCCTTACGCGCTCGCCAGATTCACATCGAGTCATTGGGCCAGCTGCTTAGCTGGATCAGCACGGTTTCTTTGGAACCAGAGCCGATTCCGCTGGATGTAAAAGTCATTCTAACCGGGGAACGTCTGCTTTATTACCTGTTGTGTCAGTATGATCCTGATTTTGGCGAACTGTTTAAGGTTGCGGCCGATTTTGAGAATGAGATGGCGCGTGATGAGGCTCACAACCTGGCTTATGCCCACCTGATTGCGGGTTTAACCAGCAAAGAAAATTTGCGGCATTTTGATCGGGCGGCGGTGGCGCGTGTTATTGAGCACAGCTCTCGCCTGGCTGGTGATGCCGAGAAGCTGACTGCCCACATGCAGAGCATCAGCGATCTTTTGCGCGAGTCGAATTATTGGGCGGATGTGGCGGGGCATGATTTGGTGACCAAGGCGGATGTGCAGAAGGCGTTGGATGCCCAGGTTTACCGCTCCAGCCGCATTCGGGAACGCATTCAAGAAACAATTTTGCGGGAAACAATTTTGATCGACACGGACGGTGCTGTGGTGGGGCAGGTGAACGGGCTGTCGGTGATGATGCTGGGTAATTATGCTTTTGGCCGGCCCAGCCGCATCACGGCGCGGGTTCGCCTGGGCAAGGGTGAGGTAATTGACATTGAGCGCCAGGTGGAAATGGGTGGCCCGATTCATTCTAAGGGCGTTTTGATTTTATCTGGCTTTTTGGGGGCGCGGTATGCCGCGGAACGGCCGCTTTCCTTAGCCGCTACCCTGGTGTTTGAGCAATCCTACGGTGGGGTAGACGGGGACAGCGCTTCTTCTGCAGAGCTGTATGCGCTGTTGTCTGCCCTGGCGGGCGCTCCCATCAAACAATCGCTGGCGGTCACTGGCTCGGTGAACCAGCGTGGCCAGGTTCAGGCCATTGGCGGCGTTAATGAGAAGATTGAGGGCTTTTTTGACCTGTGCCAGATGCGCGGCCTGACGGGTGAGCAAGGGGTGCTGATTCCAGCGGCTAACGTGAAACATTTGATGCTTCGGGCGGATGTGGTGGCTGCGGCTGATGCTGGGGAATTTTTCATCTATCCGGTGGCCACGATTGATGAAGGACTGGCTTTGCTGACTGGTTTGCCCGCGGGCGAGCTGGACAAGACGGGAAATTATCCGGCTGAAACGATAAACGGCCGTATTGTAAACCGTCTCATCACCCTGGCAGAAAAAGCCAAGGCGTTTGCTGCGGCCCCGGCAAAAAACGGGCAGGTTGTGCAAGAAATAGGCTAAGATTGAATAGCTGCTTGCCAGGACGGCCGTTTAATTTGCAAGAGACACGTTACTCATTGCCATCAATTGGCGCGACGGGAATGTAGGTCTGGTAAGTGAATGGTTGATAGACAAACATGGCGGCTGAGGCTTCATTGCCACGAATGCCGCCAACCGCATAGATGTTGATCTCAATATTGGCGATGCCCAAATTGCTCCAACTTGGCGTCTCGTCTAGCGGTGGGGTGTTTACCACAGTCCATTGGTCTGCATCTGGATTGTAGACTTCGCTGTAAGTAAGGGGGGTGTTGGTAAAAGCGCCGCCGCCAAACAGATACAAATTGTTAAACACACTGGTGGCCCCAGCCCCCGCACGCGGTTGCAGGGTATCGGCGCAACTGTCCCAACGGCCTTCAATCTCGTCATCTTCATCAAGATTGATTGTGGGGTCGAAGTAGGAGCATTCGGTCAACGGCCGTTCGCCATCATAACCGCCCACAACATACAATTTACCTTTTACCAGCCCGCCCGCCGTAAAAGCGCGGGCTGTAGGCATGGGTGGCAAAATTTGCCAGCCGCTGGCTGCGGGATCGTACCGGTAGGCGGTGTTGTGGTATGTTTCGCCATCCCAGCCACCAAAGATGTAAATAAAGCCGCCGTCAGACACGACCAGCCCGCCAGAAACGGCCGTTGGCAAGGGGGGGGCATTACGCCAACTGTCATTGGCCGGGCTGTACACCTCTACCACTTTTGTTGGCTGCCCATTGGCCTGCATTCCCCCAGGCACATAAATTTCGCCAAACAATTCTGCGCCACTAACCTGAGAAACGGCCGTTGGCTTGGCCAGGCCCTCACGCCACGTCAGGGTCGCTGTGTCCAAAATGGAGACTGCGTTGGTAACAGTCCCGTTTACCTCGCCGCCAATTAAATATAAGTTGAGGCCACTGCTCACAAAAGCCATGCTGGCGCGGGCGTCAGGCAAGGGGCGGCTCAGCAGCCAATCATCGGCAATTTGGGATTCTAAAAAAGGTTCTTGAGATGGCTCCGGTGAGGTTGTTGGTGGATCTGTGCGTCCAAACGCCTGATAAGAGACAAAAACCAGGGCGACGAGCAAGAAAAGGAGCAAGCCGCTTACGGCAATATGCCGCGGCACAAAGGGAGGACGCGGCAGTGGTTCAGCCTCAGCCAGTGGCTCGATGGGTTCAGGTGGGGGAGAAACGGCCGTATCCTCAACAGGCTCCTCGGAAGCTGGCTTCGCCTCATCTTCGGCAGCGGCAGAAGCAGATGTAACCCCAACTAGCGTTACCAGCCCTTGTTGCAAAGCAACCGTTGTCGCTTCCGTGCGGGATTTTACATCTAGCTTGATATAAATGTTGCGCAGGTGAACCTTAACCGTGTTGTGGCTAATGTCTAAAGCTGCGGCGATTTCTTTATTACCAGCGCCGTCCAAGACCTGTTGCAGAACTTCTTTTTCGCGGTCGCTGAGTTCTTCACCTTTTTCAGCCATAAATAAAATGAGTCGGTGTGCTAGGGAGCGTCTGGCGTCTCCGTGGGCAGTACAAAGGGAGCACCCTCAAAGGGAGCCGTGTCGGAAATGGGTACGGTATCGGTAATTGGCTCCGAAGGTGTTGGGGTGGCCAACAAGCAGTTTTCCTGGGCTTGCGTGCGCTTTTCAATGAGAACGGCCGTTGTCTGGTGACGGCTGGCTTCATCATACAACTGCTGCGCCGGGCACCAATCCAGAGCCGCCGCATATTGGTCTCCCAAAGAAACCAAAACCGTAAACAACTGCTCGCAGGACGATTGATAAAACGGCGCTGCCAGGCACAAATCACGGAAATAATAGGCAGACGCTTCCCAATTAACCCCATAAAACGAAATGCCCTGCGTGTACAACTCAGCCCAGGTCTGATAATCGCGCACCGACTGAGGTAAATCCCCCAGGTACTGCGCTTGCGTTAGATAATACATCCCCAGCTCCACCTGTTCGCCACTAATTAAATCCAGGCCGTAATTCAGATAAGCATCATAAAGCAGTTGGTCTGTTTCTTCGCGCTCAAAGCTGGGAAACTGCTGCTGGAAGGCCAGCAGGGCGGGCAACGCCTCTTCCCAGAATTTGGTGGCTACCAGCCGCCGAATGCGCAGCAGCTCATCGCCAGGGCTGCCAATGGAGCCAGGCGTGGCGGTGGGTAATCTTGTGGGGGCCGGGGTGACGGTAACGGCCGTTACCGGCGTTGGTTCAAGCGTTGTGCCTAAACCAGCCAGCGCCTCGTCCCGCAGCGTCTGAGCCTGTGCCGAGGTGGCGTCACGCGCCAAAACCCACTCCAGTCGCGTCAGCGCCAACTGAAAATTACCTTTGGCAATATCTTCTTCAGCCAAAACAAGCTGCCGATCCAACTGGGCAAACTGTTTATCTTGCAACGCCTGCTGGCCGCTTTGCCAGCCCAAAAAGGCCACCAACAAAAACCAGCCCACCAGCACCGAAAAAATAATGAGCAACAGCCCAATAATGCGAATCGGGCGACGTTTTTTCGGGGGTGAGGTTGATGATTGGTTTCTTGGCTCGTTGGCCTGAGGTACAGCATCACTCATAAGCGGTAGTATACCTTATTTGTTGTGTGACTGTTTATAAACGACGGTCAACGTTAGGCATCATTTAATTGGCACTAATCGTTCTGTCGGACGCATTGTTGATCATTTTATGGTATACGGCAACTGTTTCATGGGCAATCTGGCTTTGGGTGTAATGGTTGAGGACGCGCTGACGGCCGTTTGCCCCCAAATCATCCCGCAGCGTGGCCGACTGCATCAAGTTTAGCAACTGTTGGTGCAGCGCCATTTCGTCATTTTCTGGGAAGATGAGCCCCGCCTCGCCAATGACATTGGGAATCTCGCCGCTGTTGGCCCCAACCACCGCCACCTCGCAAGCCATCGCCTCGATGAGCACCCGTCCAAACTGCTCTTTCCAGTTGGGCAGCGTGCGCGAGGCCAGCACCAAAGCATCCAACTGCTGCAAATAGCCCGGCATTTGGGCCGAGGTGACCACGCCGTCAAACTGCACCCGTTCCCAAATGCCCAACTGACGCGCTAACTTTTCTAGAGACGGCCGTTCTGGCCCATCCCCCGCAATGTGCAGCCGCCACACCCCTGGCAGCCGCGCCGCCGCCCGCAGCAGCAAATCCACACCCTTCTCCGGCACCAGCCGCCGGTTGGCCGAGCCAATCACAAAGCCCCGCCCCGGATCGCGCTGTGCGGGTGGCTGGAACAGCGCAGCATCCACCCCAAACTGGGGAATGACGCGCAGCGGGCCGCCATACCCTTTTTGCCGCCACACTTCCGCTGCGGCCTGGTTCCCCATGATGCCAAAATCGATCTTGGCTAAGACCTGTTTTTCTAGCAAATTAAAGGGAAAAGGATACTCTCGCCGTAAATTTTGCCAGGAAAAAAAGAGCGTTTTGGCCTGCACGCGCCGCGCCTGCCGCAGCGCCAGCCAGGTTGCCAGGTTATATGGCTCTTCGTCAATATGCAGCACGTCTGGGCGAATGGCCGCCAACCGCTGCCTGAGTTTGGGAAAATAATAGGTGTGGAACTGGCCATTAAAGCGTATGGGATCAACCAGCAGCCGGTAGCCTTCGGTGTGGGCTCTTTCCAGCTTTACAGCGCCAGCCGGATCATGCCAAACGGGTGGCACAATGACGGTAAGGTCAATCTCTTTGTGCTGGGCAATCGCTTCTAGCTTGGTCTGATAAGAGCCAACCAGACACGCTTTTGAGAGCATTAGAACTTTCATTTTTTCAACACTGCAAAGCTGCAAAGCATGAGACCCTACCCAAAGCGAACTCTCTGCTTTCTTTGCGTCTCTGCTGTAAAAATCTCCAATTTCCGTAAAGTCAACGTTGTCTTTTCGCCCCCGGTGTGCTGGTTGACGCAGGAGGCTATTTTGCTATACTTGCCACGTTTTGACAAACAGGCAGCCTATGCACACCACCTATAAAAATCACCGAAGCCCGTCCACATTTGGATGGGCTTTATTACTCTTAGCGCTGGCAACGGCCGTTTTCCTGCGCTTCTATCAATTGGGAAACTGGCCACCGGGCTTGTACCGGGATGAGGCGTTTAACGGGCTGGATGCGCTGCGAGTGCTCGATGGCAAACTGGCCGTCTTCTTCACCGCCAACAATGGGCGCGAACCATTTTACATTTATCTGACATCACTGAGCCTGGCTTTGTTGGGCCGCTCTGTGTTGGCCGTGCGCTTTGCTGCGGCTTTAGTCGGCAGCCTCACCACATTGCTGGTTTACAAATTGGGCAAAAGCTGGTTTGGCTGGCGCGTTGGGCTGCTGGCGGCCTGGCTGTGGGCCATCACCCTCTGGCCGGTGCATTTAAGCCGCCTGGGGCTGCGCACCATTTTGCTGCCAGCTGTGCTGGCGCTCACCTTCTGGCTGGGTACCGAAGCGTATCGTCGCCAGCAGCCGCGCTGGTGGTTGGCGGCAGGCGTGGCTTACGGATTGGGCTTTTACACGTACCTGGCCATTCGCTTTACGCCGCTGCTGCTCTTGGTTTTGGGGGCGTTTTTGCTGTGGCAGGGTCGTCGCGGTCGGCTGTGGCGTGGGCTGGGCTGGTTTTTGTGGGGAACGGCCGTTGCCCTCCTTCCCCTCGCCCTTTTCTACCTGCAAAACCCGGAGCTGCTGCTGGGGCGCACGGACCAGGTTTCCATTTTGAACCCGGCCATCAACCACGGCGATTTTTGGGGCACGCTGTGGCGGCACGGCTGGCAGTCGCTGGGGCTGTTTTTTTGGCGCGGCGACACCATTTTACGCCACAACCCTGCGGGACGGCCGTTGTTCGACTGGTTAATGGCCGGGCCGTTTTTGCTGGGCGTGGGCTGGTGCCTGGCCCACTGGCGCAAACCTGCGGCCAGCGCGGTGCTGCTGTGGAGCGGCATCATGCTGGGCGTAACCATTTTGGCTGAGGATGCACCGCACTTTTTGCGGGCCGTGGGCATTTTGCCTGCCGCCATTTTTTTGCCTGCTTTGGGATTGGCCTGGCTGTGGCGCTGGCCGCGCCTGCCCCAGGTGGCGCGGGGCGGGCTGGTGGCAGCCTTGGTTTTAGGCAGTCTGCTGCTCACCATTAAAGATTATGTAAACTACAACCAGCAGCCAGACACTGCCTTGCTGTTTGAGGCGGCGGCGACGGCGTTGGCCGAGCAGCTGAATGAGGAGGCGGTGGGTACGGCCGTTTACCTGGATCGTTGGTTTTGGAATGAGCCAGACCAAAAAGGCTGGCCCAGCATTCCGTTCCTGGCCGATTTAGACAATGTGATACTGTACCGCCCCGAAAATGGCCTCCCGCCTGCTGCGCCGGGCCAGCCGGTGAGCCTGTACGCCTGGCCATTTGGCGATCTGGAATTTGTGCCCAGTTTGTTGGCGGATGCAGAAATGGTGGTGGTGGAAAACGGCCGTCTTGCCCGTGGCGATCTGGAACCGGAACCTTATCCACTGTATGTACGTTATGCCAGTGGCGCTGCGCCCGAAGCCGGGCCAACCGTTAACTTTGACAACACGTTTTTGCTGCAAAGCTGGGCCGTCACGCCCCTGGCTGAGAAAACGGTACAGGTTGATCTGGTCTGGCAAAAAACAACGCCCGACCTGCCAAACCAGATCGTTTTTTTGCATGTGTTAGGCGAGGCAGGATTAGTAACCCAGGCAGACGCGCCGCCGGGTGGCGCTTACTGGTTTTCCCACTGGTGGCGGCCGGGCCAGGCGGTGCATGAGCAGCGTATTCTGGCGCTGCCCGAACCGTTTGATCCAGCGCGGCACACAATTCGCGTAGGTCTGTATGATCCGGCAACGCTAGACCGGCTGCCAGTGGTTGACGATCAGGGCGCTGTTTTGGGCGATGGCTGGCAGTTGATTCCATAAAATAAACACATTTTTGCCAGAAATCGTCGGTTTGTACCCGAAGCGTTTTATAATCGTGTGGAGAACGTTGTTGAGGAAGGGAAAAATGGGGGTAAAACAGCGGTGGCTGTGGGTTACGTTGCTAGGCTGCTTTGTGTACGGCCGTTTGCTTTTGTGGCCCGCTGCATTAGCCATTGTTCACGCACAAACATTGCCCACCGCCACACCAGATGCTGAGGGCGTTATTTACGTTATTGTCCAGCCCAATGATTCCCTGTGGGGCATTGCTGGGCGTGCTGGCATTGGCTTAACAGAACTGCTCGACCTGAACAATTTAACCGAAGATGCGCTCATCCAGCCCGGCGACCGTTTGATTGTGGCCATCGTGGAACCGCCTGCCAGCCCGACGCCAGAAGCTTCGCCCACGCCAGCGGCAACGCGGGAGCCGCCAACGCCAACCGTGACGCCGCCACCGGGGCCGGTAACGGCCGTTTGCCTGGTAGCCTTTGCCGATGAAAATGGCAATGGTGAACGTGAACCGGCCGAACCGTTGCAGGCTGGCGTAGCCTTTACCATCTTCACCAGCGAAGCGGTAGTGGCCAACTACGTGACCGACGGCATTTCGGAGCCGTACTGCCTGACAGAGCTGGAACCGGGCGATTACCAGATTACGCGCTCTGTGGGACGGGCCGAAACGTTGACCAACAGCGGCAACCGGACGGTGATTTTGGCCGCTGGCGATCAGGTGATGCTGGGTTTTGGCGGTTTGGTGGGCTCTACGCCGCAGCCAACGGCCGTTCCCACCACGCAGCCCGCCAATCCCATTGGCAGCGGGGCCGCTGAGGATGTAAACATTGAAACCTTGCCAGATGAGGAAAATGATGCCGGACGGCCGTTTCTCATTGGCGCAGGCATTCTAATCGGCATATTATTAATTGGTACGGCCGTATTAATTGGCCAAAAACGCAGATAAAAAGGAAAGATACAGGCCGCCCACCATTGAGGCAGTCTGGGGAAGAGGTATAGAAAATGAGAAAAATTAGCTTCAAACTTTTATTACTTGCTTGCCTGCTGCTTGGCATGGGCAGCCAGACACAGCGCAGTGTGGCCCAAACCAACCTGTTGCAAAACGCTGGTTTTGAGCTGCCATACAACAGCGATGGCTCCGCCAACAGCTGGGGGCGCTGGTTCCGCGTCAGCAGCGCCGATAAGTTTGCCGACTGCGTGAATGGATACCACAAAGAGCCACACTGGAGTGCAGAAACCGTCAGCGCCCCATTGATCCAGGCAGGATCGGCATCGCAGCATGTGGGCAACTCCTGGGATACCTGGGCAGCCGGTGTGCTGCAAACCGTCAGCGTGAAGCCAGGCAGCACCTACCGCTTTACAGTTTGGGCCAGAGGTCGTGGCTCCAATGAGGATTATCCCGCGCCGTCTGAAGGTGGTTTGCGCATGGACGTGCAGGTGGGCATCGATCCCAACGGCAGCGGTTTGTGGAGCGATGGCGATGTCAAGTGGAGTGGTTTCATTCAGCCGCATGATCAATGGCAGCAAGTGTCCGTTGAAGTAACTGCGACAGGTGACAAGGTGACCGTTTTCACGGCGGGTGATTATGGTTTGGAAGGGGTAAACCAGTGCCGGGCGCATCTGGATGTCTGGTTTGACTCGGCCGAATTGATTGAGGTTGGCCCGCCGCCCACCAACACACCGGTACCGCAGCCCACTTCGCCGCCCCCACCTCCAGCGCCTGCGGCTACCAACACACCAATTCCTACCGCGACGCTGGTACCTACGGAAACGGCCGTTCCCACCGAAGTTCCCACCAACACGCCAGAACCGCCAGCCGGGGCCACCATCTGCATCAATGCCTTTGCCGATGACAATGCCAACGGCCAGTTTGATACCAATGAAGGCTTTATGGGCAGCGTCGCTTTTCGCCTGGCGAACAGCGCCCAGGTAATTGGCCAGGCAATTTCCAGCGGCACAAATGAGCCCGTTTGCTTTGAAGGATTAGCGGCAGGCGAGTACCAGATCGAGCAGGTTGTGCCTGGGCCATTAGAAATGACCACAGCGGCAAACACAACCGTCACCGTGGCGGAGGGACAAACAGCCGGGGTGCAGTTTGGCAGCCGCCTGCGCCTGGAAACTGACGCAGACAGCGTGGCTGACGCCGGGGCACCCACTGTCGAGCCAACAGCCGCCACGGATGCCGTCCCAGAAACCGTAGAAACGCCCGAAGAAGGAGCAGGTCTCGGCTCCTACAGCGGATTGATTTTACTGGTGGCCGCAGTTCTGTTGTTAGGCGGTCTTTTGTTTGCCGTGCTGCGCCGCTCTGCTTAAATACTGAATAACGAAAGTTGCGTAGGTTTCTGAATATTCATTATTATCCCCTTTAAAAGAGAGGTTTGAGAGCCTGGCTCTCAAACCTCCCGTGAATCCCACCGCAGATATCAAAGATTGAAGAAAAAACTAAGAATCTATCCGAAAAAGCCACAGAGGGAAAAGAGAATTCAGAGGCATTGAACCTAAAACTCAAAAACCTCTGTGCACTCTGTGGCTAATATTCGGATAGGTATTAAGATAATTTGCGCAATCTTTGATATCTATTATGGTTGTGGCTATGTCGCTATATTTATTACAGATTCAAAAGCTGGAATAAGATATATGAGAAGTAGATACCAGCAGCCATAATAACAACCAGCACTCTCCGCTTAAGGCTATATTTCTGAACTTTATTGATACGTTCCCTTTCTGTTGCTTCGAATACGTTGGCTTGATGATCTTTAGCAAAATCGAGTAATCGGTGAGTATCTAAATTCATAACACTATCTCCTAAAGTCCAGGTCAAAAAGCAGCTTGTTTTAATTGCTTTTTGAGCCCACTCTGCTGAGGTTCCATTGTTGGGTGCGGTGTTTTTAATATCTTATTTTCATTGTGATAGGGGTGAGTTACAGTCGCGTGACTGTAGCGTGACGAGAAATTTCAATTGCTTATCAGGTATGTTAAAATCAGTTTTTGGGTCTATTGCCAAACAATTAATTTATGACATCACCCATCCTTTCAATCAGGTTATTTGGTGCTTTTTCAGCCAAGCTTGGCGAACGGCCGTTAACAACTTTCGGCAGCATCAAGGCCCAGGGCCTCATCATCTATCTCCTGTTGGCAGGTGAGAAAAAGCACACGCGTGAAGCCTTGATGACGTTGTTCTGGCCAGAGGCGACATTGAAAGCAGCCCAAGCCAATTTGCGCCAAACCGTTCGGCGCATTGGCAAAGTGTTGCCACAAAGTGGCGGCCACCCTCTTATTCTTAGCGAGCGCAAAACAATTTCCCTAAACCCAGAAGCAAATTATGAAGTTGATGTATTGACTTTTGAGCATCTTTTAGCTGGTTCCCCGTCACGAGCGCAAATGGTAGAAGCCGTCGCTTTGTTCCATGGTGACTTTTTAGCAGATTTTTATTTGCCTGATAGCAATGAATTTGAAGAGTGGGTGGCGGCGAAACGGCCGTATTATCGCCAGCAAGCGTTAGCTACCCTAGACAGCCTGGCTACCCACTTTTTACAAAAACAAGATTATGCCCAAGCCCAAACCTACACCTGGCGGCAGCTAGAAATCGATCCGCTGCGTGAACGCGCCTGCCAACAGTTGATGACAGCATTAGCCCGCACGGGGCAACGCAGCAGTGCCTTGGCTGAATATGAACGTTTTCGCCAATTGTTAGAAGATGAATTAGGTGTGGAGCCGAGTCAGGAAACGGCCGTTCTCCATCAGCAAATTCAAGCCGATGAAATCCGAGCGGTTGAACCTGCTAAGGTTTCAAAGAAATTAAGCCAACCAATACGCAATAACTTACCAACCCAACCAACACCGTTTATTGGACGCGAAAATGAATTGGTCCAATTACAACGCTTTTTAGAGGACGGCGAACAGCGGTTGATGACCATTGTCGGCCCAGGCGGGATGGGCAAAACGCGGCTTGCCTTGGCAGTTGCCGAGCATAACCTTAGCATTGAAAACAATTTCCCCAACGGTATCTTCTTCGTCAATTTGGCACCGGTGAGCGAGGCAAGCCAGATGGTATCAGCCTTGGCCGATGCCCTCAATTTCCAATTGGCTGGCGGCAGCCAAGACCCACGCTCACCTAATCAACAAATTCTTGATTATTTACGCAAGAAACAGTTACTGTTGCTGATGGACAACTTTGAACATCTGCTGGATGGCGTCGATTTACTCAATGAAATTTTGGATGTTGCGCCAAATGTTCAAATATTAGCCACTTCGCGTGAAAGGCTCCATTTGCACCAAGAACAGGTTTACCCGATTCAAGGGCTGGAATTTCCCGATTGGGAGACGCCGGAGGATGCTGTGAGGTATACGGCCGTTCAACTCTTCCTCCAATCTGCCCAACGCAACCAGGCCGACTTTACTCTTGGCGATGGTGATGATCTCACTCATTTAGCTCGCATTTGCCGTTTAGTGGCGGGGATGCCCTTGGCAATTGAATTAGCTGCGGCCTGGGTCGATACATTGTCATTGGCCGACATCGCTTCAGAAATTCAAGCGAGCCTGGACTTTTTGGAAACCGAGATGCGTGATATGCCGGAACGGCATCGTAGCATTCGTGCTTGCATCAACAATTCGTGGCAAAAGCTCAATGAAAAAGAGCGAGATGTTTTTGCAGCTTGTTCTGTGTTCCGTGGGGGTTTTACCCAAAAAGCAGGACGTGCCATTACGGGAGCCTCTTTACGCACTTATTCCCGTCTGGTGAACAAATCCTTTTTGCAGTTTGATAAAACCAACAAACGTTACCAGGTGCATGAATTGATGCGCCAATTTGGGGCGGAAATTTTGGCCAACCAGACCTCCGAGGTTTCCAAAACCTCGGAGATCTCAGTGAGAGACAAACACAGCAGCTATTACCTTCAAGCCTTGGCCGACCGTACCGAGGATCTAAAAGGAGCTGGCGCCAAAGAAGCGCATCAGGAAATAACGGCCGATTATCTTAACGCTTACCAAGCCTGGCATTGGGGCGTCCAGCGGCATCACTTTGAGCAATTAGAAGGAGCACTTATTTCTTTACGTCTCCATACGTTCATTTACAGCATCCGTGAATTTAAAGCGGCTGTCCAAAATGCCATTGCCGCCTTGGAAAACAGCGAGTTAACGACAACACAACAGCTTTTCCTCGCTCGTTTATTGGTCATGCATTCTTATGTAGGTAATTCAAGAGAAGAACGGCTTGAAGCACTGGTCAAAGGACAAAACCTATTAGATGATTTGGCAGAAAGTGGCCTAGACCTACGCACTGGTATAGCTGAATTTTTGCGAAGTTCAGCAATTAAAGCTTGGGGTGCTGGCCGTTATGATGATGCTAGCCAATTGTTTAAAGATAGTTTATCTCTTTACCAAAAACTAAATGACAAATGGTATCAAGCTAGAGTGTTAACTAAATTGGGACATATGTCGTCGATACAGGGTCAACAAAAGGTCGCAGTAGCTTATTACCAGCAATCTCTTTCACTGCGCAAATCAATAGGGGATGAGCTTGGAATATCCTCCAATCTACGCTCTTTAACTACAAGTTCCCTTATCGAAGGTAACTATAACCATCATCGTGAAATGATGATGGAACAATTAGAGATTGCTCGTGAATTTGGAGACCGTCGTACACAGCCAAATATATTATCAGCCATAGCCTTCACATTTTTATACGAGGCACGTCCCGAAGAAGCATTAAAATGTGAGCTTGAGGCATTGGCAATTATAGAAGATATGGGTTACGAATCGGCCGTTCCAGGGGCATTTTGTAATATTGTGGAGATCCTCATGCGTCTAGACAATATGAAGGATGCTGAACCCTATATTCACAAAGGGTTGCGCTTAGCAAAATCAATGGGGACAGCTAGATATGAGAATGAGTTTCTATACCAGCGAAGTGTTCTTCACCTCCATAAAGGTCACTATGAGTTAGCTTTTGAAGATGCGCAAGCAGCTTTTTCGAGTGCCAAAAAACAGGGGGATGCAATCATACAAGCCATTGTTGCAATTTGGCTGGCATGGTTACACATTATAAAGGGCAATCATAAAGACGCAGAACGATTGACCTTTCATTCTCTTTCAAAGCGCTTGGGCCAATCGCACGGTGCCCTTCAACTGACAGCCTATTTGCTGGTTCGCCGAGATCCACAACCAGAAAATTTAAAGTATGCTTGGCAATTGTTAGCCCTCTTCGAACGGTTCACCATAGTCAATACTTTTTTGCCCATACAAAAACTAGCTAAGCAATTCAGGCCAGCCGTTTTGTCAGCCATGCCCACGGCCGAAATTGAAGCAGCCAAAGCCAAAGGACGTGAACTTGATTGGGAAGAAGTGATTGATGACCTGCTCGAAAAGTTGCCTAAACTTAGCTGGAATGTTGCCGATGAGGATATGCCGCAAGTTCAAGAAAAAGATGAAGTGGGCACCCCCCAACCACTTAAGCCAATTCAACCTAAAGAACAGTTCATCGCCGAAAAGTTGCTTGCTACGGGTGGGCATGGTCAGGTTTATCTGGGACGTGAGGTGGCCACAGGGCAACAGGTCATCATTAAAAAACTGAAGCCAGAATTAGCGATTCAACAGCCAGAATACATCGCTCGCTTCATTCGTGAAGGAGAAGCGTTGCGCCAACTGAACCATCCCAACATCGTCAAAATGCTGGCGACTGTTGAAAAAGAAAATGAACATCAAATCGTGATGGAATATGTCACTGGCGGCAGCCTGCGAGATTTGCTCGAAAAAGCGCCACAATTGCCGTTGGTTCAAGCACTCAATATCGGTCTCGAACTGGCGGATGCGCTCAGTCGCGCCCATCATCTGAACATCATTCACCGCGATTTGAAGCCTTCTAACGTGTTGCTTGCCGAAGATGGCACGCCGCGCCTGACTGATTTTGGCATTGCCTACCTTACCAATCAAGAAACGCGCATCACCAAAGATAATGCGATGTTGGGAACCATCCGCTACATGAGCCCTGAAGCGTGTGAGGGGGAGGTGCTAGACGGCCGTTCCGACATTTGGTCTTTTGGGGCCATTCTTTTTGAAATGCTGGCTGGTCAACTCCCATTTACAGGTGAGACAACAACAGCCACACTAATTGCCATTATGAATGATCCCGTACCCCTTCTGACCGACCTCAGACCCGATGTCCCGATTGCTCTTATGACCTTGATTGAGCGCATGTTGGTTAAGGAGCGGGAAGCTCGCATAGATTCGGTTCGCAAGGTGGCGGCTCAGTTAGAAAGCATCCAGAGTAGCCATTTGTGAACGAAACGACGCGCCCCCGCTGGTTTGCCAGCAAATGGGCTGGCTTGCTGGCGATTTTGCTTATTGCCTTGATAGCCGCCTGGCCGGAACTTTCCCAGCCAGGCCTGCTAAATACACGCGGCGGCGGCGACAGTCCATTTTTGCTACAGCGGCTGCACCAGTTGGAAACGGCCGTACTCGATAATCATTTCCCCGTGCGCTGGATGCCAGACGCCAACTATGGCTACGGCTACCCCTTTTACAACTTTTATGCCCCCCTCTCAATTTACAGTGCTTTTTTGTTCCGGCTGCTGGGCTTCAGCTTTGTTCGGGCCATTCACCTGTCGCACTTGTTGGGGTTTTTGGTGGCTGGCTGGGGGACATTTGCCCTGGCGCGGCGCTGGTTTGCCAGCAGCTGGGCCGGATTGCTGGCCGCGGCCGCTTACACCGTTGCCCCGTTTCACCTGGTCAACGTCTACGTGCGCGGCGATTCGCTGGCCGAATTTTGGGCGATGGCCTTTTATCCGCTGGTGATTTTGGCGGCGGATGGGCTGTTTGGCGGCGGGCGACGGCAGGTGGCTTTGTTTGCGCTGGCCTATGCCGCCCTCATCCTCAGCCACAACATCTCTGCCCTCATTTTTTCGCCCTTTTTGCTGCTGTACCTGCTGCTGCGCTGGTTTTTACCGCAGAGAACGCAGAGGGCGCAGAGTGGAAAAAACAGTCTCCAGTCTCCAATCTCCAATCTCATTTTAGGTCTCCTTTTGGCCCTGGCCCTCGCCGCTTGGTTCTTCGCCCCAGCCCTGGCAGAGCAGTCATTGGCCCAGTTGGACACGGTGACAAGCGGTTATTTTCATTACAGCAATCATTTTTTGGGAACGGCCGTTCAACCCCTCACCCAGACCACCTTTTTTGTAGATTACAGCGTGGAAAATCGGGAAGCGTTTCGTATGGGATGGGTGCAAACGGCCGTAATCATGGCAGGCCTTTTGGGGCTGATTTGGTTGTGGCGGGGCAAGGTGGATTCCCGCCTGCGCGGGAATGACACGCGGGACATCATCTTATTTATTTTCCTCACGGTGGTAGTTAGCAGCTTCATGCTCACACCCCTGTCGGCGCTGCTGTGGGAACATCTGCCGCTGTTGAGCTATACCCAATTTCCCTGGCGATTTTTGTCGGTGCAGGCGTTTGGTGGGGCCTTGGCGGTGGGGGCCTTGGCCACCGTGCTGCCCAGGCCGCGCTGGTGGGCAGCGCCGCTCATCATTCTGCTGTTGGTCAGCAGCTTAGGCCAGCTCAAAACAGATTTTCTGCCGCTGACGGATGCGGACGTCACGGCCGAATCGCTGGCTGAGTACGAATGGTTCACGGGCAACATTGGCACAACCATTAGCTTTGAATATTTGCCGCCGACGGTGCAGCCACGGCCGTACACCAGTCTTTGGCTCAACAGCGGGGAGCGCTGGACGGTGACGGCGCTTTCCGGCGACCTGGTTTCGGCCAGGCTGAATGAGCAGCGCACAACAAAGCAGCAGTGGACGGTGGCAACGGCCGTTCCCAGCAGCCTCATCTTCCCTACACTGCACTGGCCGGGTTGGGAAGCGCAGGTAAATGGCGAGTTGGTGGCGATACGGCCGTCCACAGGCAGCGGCCTCATCCAGTTAGACGTGCCTGCCGGGGAACATGAAATTGTGCTGCACCTGAGGCGCACCCCCATCCGCCTGGGGGCAGAACTGGCCTCCTTGCTGGCCATTTTGCTGACCGTGTGGCTGGTGCGCCCCAGCAAACGCTGGCTCAATCGCAAAACTGGCCTGTACCTGGCTGGATTGTTGCTGTTGGCGCTGGGGCTGCACCTTTGGCCGCAGCCATCCGAGCCGCAAAGTTTGCGCACCTGGGATTTTGTGCAGATGGGCTACCTGCATCCCGATCCGGAAGGCGTGGCTTTTAGCAATGGCGCAACCCTGGTTTATGCGGCCGTGCCGCAAGAAATTCAACCTGGAGGGACGCTTCGCATAGAGCTTGGGTGGCAGCTGCCGCCTGGCGGAGAAATGACCCTGGGTCTCTTTTCCCCGGCTGTTAACTGGCCAACCGAGCCGGAATTGCAACCCCAGCCGGTTGTGCAGCAAACGGTGCTTGCCAGTAGTTCGCTCACTGTTTTTGAGCTGACGCTGCCTGAGAATGCTCCGGCTGGTCTGTTTGTGCCAAGGCTGTCGTTGGCCAACGGCCGTCCCCTGACCCCCGCTGGCCGCAGCCGGAATGCGCTCTTTTTGTCGCCCATCCGCGTTTTGCCCACCGCTGGCGATTTGCCTGCTGCGGAACAATTGACCGTGCGGGGCCTGGATGCTCAGCTGACGGCAGACGGACAGCTAACGGTGCAGTTGGCCTGGTTTACGCCGCAGCCAATCAGCCAAAATTACAACGTGGCCCTGCGCCTGACAGATGCCCAGGGGCGGTTTTTGCGCGTGGTGGATGTGCAGCCGGGCTATGGTTTTTTGCCCAGCAGCGGCTGGCCTGCGGGGGAGTGGGTTTATGACTGGCTTACCATTCCTTTGCCCCCGTTGGAAGAGCAGCATGAACGGCCGTTTGCCCTGGTGGCGCAATTGTATGACGTGACGGAACCAAATACGGCCGTGCTTACTCGACGATTAGGCGAATGGGTGGAGGTTGAGGCTGGCTGGCAGTTCCGCCCAACGGAACCGGTGTTTACCTTGCCAGAAGAAATGAACAGGCTAACGGCCAGCTTTGGCGAGGAAATTGCGCTGCAAGGGTACCAATTTAGCCAGTCACAGGCTGAGCTTGCCCTGACGCTGGTCTGGCAGGCGTTGGCCAATGGCCAAACCGACTACACCCGCTTTGTGCATCTGATTGATGCCGAAACGGGCGACGCGCCGCTGGTGCAAAGCGACAGCCAGCCGCGCTACGGCAGCTACCCCACCAGCCAATGGGCCGCTGGCGAAGTGGTGAGCGACACCCTCACGCTGCCTTTGGCTGACGTGCCGCCGGGCAGCTACCAACTGGCGGTTGGTTTTTACAGCCAGCCTGGGCCAGGGCAGTTCCAGCGGCTGCCGGTACAAAATTCGGCGGGCAATGCGGAGCCAGACGGCCGTTTCATTTTGCCCTTTACGGTGACGATTGAAAAGTAATTATGCAATTGGGTAATTGGTAATTAGATCGTCAATTACTCTCGATAAAACGCACTGCTTTTTCAACGCTATCTTTCGGGCTGATTTTTATTTGGCTGTCGGCAAAACGGCCGTCTTCATCAATGACAAAGTGACTGCGAATGATGCCCATGTAGGAACGGCCGTACATGCTCTTTTCGCCCCAAACCCCATACGCTTCAGCCACCTCATGCTCAGGATCAGACAATAAATTGTAGGGGAAACCCATCTTGGCCCGCCATTTTGTTAGCGCTTCTGGCATGTCTGGGCTGATGCCCAGCACCGTTGCCCCAGCGGCCTCGATGGTGGGCCAATTGTCGCGGAAGCCGCAGGCCTGCGTGGTGCAGCCTGGCGTGTCTGCCTTGGGGTAGAAAAACAGCACCACCTTTTGCCCGCGCAAGTCGGACAGTTTGATTGGGGTGCCTTCATCAGAAATCAAATTGAAGTCGGGGGCAAGTTCGCTAACAGTCATAAGTTTTCTCCTGGGATTAAGAAATTTATTGCAAAGGCGCAGGCAATCTGCTGATTTTATTAAAATTGATGTTACGCACCGCAAACCCTAAGGGTTTCCTTGACCTCTGGAAATTGGCGCTGATTTTGTCAAAACCCTTAGGGTTTTTACCAGAGTCGCAGCGTAACGTGAGTTAATCATTTCCTTGATTTTACCGAGATTGGCCGCAGGTTCCCACACGAGTTAAAGAATTGTTTAGGTTTGCGGGAACTTTTGGCGGCAGCGGATCGTTTTGGGGGTACAGCGTCAGGAAGCCGTTAGACGGCCGTTTCCCAACCATCAAGCAGCGCCGTCCTCACATCCAGTATGCTGTCTACAGCAAATAAAGCCGATTACCAACTGTAGGAGGTTCATGATGCCCACAATTTATATGATTTGCTGGTCTTTCATCATCATTGCTGCGTTTTCCATTTGGCGGCTGCAAACCTGGAATCAACGTATTTTGGTAACGGCCGTAACGATGTTGGTGCTGTTCATGAGCCAATCCCTTTTTGTTTCCCTGGCTACCAGCGCGGGCCTGAACCCCAGCGACGCCTTTCTGGCCCCCGAACAATTTTTGCAAAGCGGGCCGTTTGGCTGGCTGGCGCTGTTGGTGATGCCCTGCGGTTGGCTGGGGCCGTTTGTCGGCTTTAACTTGATTCAGCGTTTTCAGGGGGAAAATTATCAGTAGGTCACTATTCAGTGATGCAGTGTTCAGTTAACTGATTACTGGCTTACTGATTACTGACGACTGTTCACTGTCCGCCAAGCAGGCGCGTGGCAAAGCGAAGCAGCCATTTGAACAACTGTTGCGGCAGCGAGAGCCGGGGGCGAACCTGTAAGCTCTCCTGCATCCGCAAGATCGCGGCCAGCCATTGGCCCCGGCGGAGTTCCATCAGGCTCAGGGCACGCAGTACCTGGGCCTGATTTTCTTTTTCGTTGCTTTGGGCAAATTGGGCAGCGGCGTCGCTGTAGTGGCGGGCGGCTTCGCTGTACTTTTTTTGGCTGGCGTAGATGTCGCCCAGGTTGCCCAATGTTTGGGCATGGCGGTTGGCATCCTCAATTTGGGCAAAAAGCGCAGCGGCCTGGGTGAGGGTGGCTACGGCCGTATCCATCTCCCCTTGAACCCGCAAAATCACCCCCATATTGTTCAGCATCTCCGCCTGATTCCCCACATCGTTTTGCGCCGCAAAAGCGGCCGTTGCCTGCTCAAAGGCGGCTAAGGCCTGCTTATGGTTGCCCTGCCGAAACAGGCGCATCCCTTCTTCTTTTAATTCTTGGGGGGAGGGAGAATGGCTCATTTTTGAGCAATGACCCAATTACTGAATTCCTCAATTACAAAACAGAGCGTTGTAATTGGGTAACTGAGTAATTCGGTAATTAGTAAGTGATTTCCAATAAGCTTTCTGCGACCTGGCGCAGCTGATCAACATCCATTTCGCTCAATTTTTTGGCCGTGTCCAAGTAGCTCACGTTCACTGGGTTAATCAAAAAGGCTTGCATGTCGGCTGGCATACGGTTGAACTGTCGCTCCAATTTTTGCTTGGCTTCGTGGCGGCCCAACGGCCCATGCAAATCATCCAAAAAGTAGCTTACAGACACATCCAGGTGCTGGCAGATTTTTTCCAAATGCAAATAGGGGATCGGCTCTTCGCCCATTTCATACTTTTTGAGCATTTCTTCGTCAATGCCTATCGCTTCGGCCATTTCTGCCAGGGATTCGCGCTGGCGCAGCCGCTGCTGGCTTAACAAAACACCGATTACTCGGTGTCGCAGAGCAATGAGATTGGCGTAGTCGATGTCTGGCTCACTTTTTAGTGGCTCGCTGCCCCAAAAGTAGCCCATGGGGATATTGAAGTAGAGGGCGACGGCCTCTAGTTGAGGCAGGGAAATGGGATATTCACCAGATTCAATTTTGCTGTAATCGGCTGGCTTTATATCTAAAACGGCCGCACACTCTTTCTTGGTGCGCCCAAAATGCTCTCTGGCCTGTTTTACCAGGTCTCCTAACATTTTGGCGCGTTCTGGGTTCAATTCACTCATTACTTTGCTCTCTCTCAGGTGGCATCGTTACACTGGGGAAGATATTAACATAATTCAGTTTTGGGTACAACTGGTGCGCAGTATATACGAACGGCCGTCTTTCTGTTACAATGAAAATCCAGTCCAAACCTGGTAGCAAACTGATGATGCAGTACGAACCCTGGCCTTTTCTCCCACCCAATGCTTTTACACCCACGCAGGCCGACCGATGGTGGCAGGCTTGTTTTTTGCGTACCGAGGCGATTCGGGATTTTACGGCCGTTTCTGGCTCGGCTATTCTGGTGGGTGAAGCTGGCTCCGGTAAAACGGTGGCTCTTCAAGCGCTGCTGCATGAAACGGCCGCTTCCCTGCTGCATGTGCCCTACCCCGTGCAAAACTGGCCCCAAGGACAGCGTCCCTGGCTGCCAGGGCGTCGTCACGTTAGCCAGATAATGGCCGCCACCGCCAACGAAATTGTGCGGCTGCTTAACCAGGAACCGGCCCGCTTCCACAACTGTCATGAGCTGCTGCATGAATTCCTTAACTGGCTGGTGCAAAAACATTTAGGGCGGCGTCCCCTGGTGCGGCTGTTGCAGCAAATAAATCGCGCCACCAACAGCAGCATTCCCATCCCGGCCAGCGACCAAGTTGAAGATATTTACCCCAGCGACGACCACACGGCCGATGTGCGCGGCCAGATTGACGAACTGGCGGAGCTGGTGCGGGCGTTAGGCTACAGCGGCGTGATGATCACCATCGACCTGAATGAGCAGGAAGCGTCGATTAGCGGCCAGGACCTAAGTGAATTGTTCCGGCTGGATTTGCTGGAAAATCCCGGCGTTGTTGTGCGAGCGGCGCTGCCCCGCAGCGTGGTGCAGCAGGCCCAAATTGAAAATCGCGTGGGCGGGCATTTGCGCCTGATTCCTATTTACCTGGCAGATGCCGACATCTCTGAATTGGTAAAGCGGTACTTGCAAACGGCCACAGGCGGGCAGCTTTCCGGTTTAGATGAATTGGCAAATACGGCCGTTCTCACCCGCGCCCGCAAAGAGATTCAAAGCCTCTACAACGCCCCCACCGTGGCTGGCTGGCTGCACTGGGCCGAAACCCTACTGACTCACTACCTGGCCCAGCCAACACCCACACAGCTCACCGGAGCAAAGGAAATGACCATTGCCTTTTACCAGCGGCATGTGCCCCTGCGCCTGGTGCCAGAGCAGATGGCCGTCTGGCGCGGGCCGCAGCTGCTCACGCTGGATCGCCAGCCGTTTGAGCTGCTGCGTAAGCTGTTTGATCTGCAAGGGCAGCCTGCCCCGGAGGCGCTGCTGCAAATTGCGGGCACCCAGGCAAATCTAAATACGCTCATCGGCCGGGTTCGCAAAATCATCGAGCCGATTGCGAAAACCAATATTTATATTCAGAACAAGCGGGATTTGGGGTATTGGCTGGAGAATTTTGCTTAGAAGGAGTAAGAGCCGGTAAGGAGTGAAAAGTAAAAAGTGAAAAGTCCCCACTTTTTACTTGCTACTTTTCACTTATTACTCCCGCACTGTGCTGGCGCACAAAGTCATCCACCAGCCGCCGGGCGATGCTCATGCTGGAGGGTAAATTGGGCAAAGTGTCTACGGTGAACCAGTTGGCGTCCTCTAGCTCTTCTTCTTCCAAAACGATATCGCCGCTGGCGTATACGGCCGTAAATCCGAGCATCAGTGAGTTGGGAAAGGGCCAGGGCTGGCTGCCAAAATAGCAAACATTTTTTACCCGGATGCCCGTTTCTTCAAACACTTCACGGTGGACACATTCTTCTAACGTTTCGCCGGGTTCCACAAAGCCAGCCAGCACGCTGTACCAACCTCGCCGCCAACGGCCGTTCCGCGCCAGCAGCAAATGGGGCACGCCATCAATCATCCGGTCTACCCGCACAATGATGGCCGGGGAGATGCGCGGGTAGGTGGTCAGGCCGCAGTTGGGGCACTTTTTGGCCCGCTCGTAGTCCAAAATCTCGTTGGGCGTGGCGCAGCGGCTGCAAAATTGGTGGGTTCGATCCCAATCGATGATCTGCACAGCCCGCCCGGCCAGCCACAAATGATCAACGGGTAGGCGGTTAAACAGTTGGCGCAGCCCGGCAAACTGCATACCCTCGGCTGGTTTGGTCTCCTCGGCAACCTCAGCGGTGAAGCAGTGCGTCACGGCCGTTTCCCCTTCAATTTTCCCCAAATAATGTTCTCGCAAAAATGTCAGATCGTGG
The DNA here is from genome assembly GCA_020634495.1 of Ardenticatenaceae bacterium. The sequence continues at coordinate 98,083 of JACKBR010000004.1, forward strand.
GTGCGTGTTGGCAGTACGGCCGTTTCCCCTTCATCATGCACCAGCAAATCACTGCCTCGAAAGATGAACCAAAAGGCAGGGCTGCTGTTTCCGGTTGGCGGGGTAACGGCTGGCGTAAAGGATAAGCTCATAATTGCTCCAATTTAGGGGTAGGACGGTGGCGATGTAGACGTAGGCCCAGGCCCAGGCGCTGGTGGCCCAGGATAGCCAGAGGTGGCGGTGGCCAATGGCGGGTTGGTTGGTGTGGGCACACCGGGGCCGCCGGGTGTGCTGCTGGGCGGTGGCGTACCGGTGCTGGTTGGGGTTCCGGGTGCGCTTGTGGGTGTGCCGGGGCCGCTTGTCGGTGTGGCAAACGTGCCTGGGCTTGTGCTGGTTGGGGTGGCGGTGGCTGTGCCGGGAACGGCCGTACCCGCCAGGGTTGTGGAGGTAGCGACCGGTGTACTTGCGGCCACCGTGCTCACAATCGTCACGTTGGGTACCGGCGTGCCAATAGCGGGTGGCAAACCGCCTGCCACCGTGGGCGTGGCCGTACCGGGGAAGGCCGGTGGCGTTACCGACAAAATGCCTACAGGCGTTGCTGACCCCGCCATCAACGGATTGGGCTGCACAATTTGTTCTACTTCCAGGTACCACAAACCGGTTGGCGGCTCTTTGCCACACCCCGCTGGCCCCGGATAACGCCGCCAGATGCCTTCTAATGTCATTTGCGTGTTGGCAGGCACGATGGGCAGGACGATGGCCTCAAAGCCGCGTGCGTTGAGCTGCAAACCCTTTGCCACCAACCCCCACTGGATGCGCGGGCCACTAAATGGGGCACAGGTAATTGGCTCTAGCCGCAAATAATTGCCGCTGACGCGAATGCGCTGGTTTACATAATCACTCGGATTGTCGTTCAGGGCATCAAAATCCACCAGCAGCGGTTGGCCGTTGATCGTGATATCCAGAGGAACATTCTCTTCATGCAGTGGCTTCAACGGCCGTGAACTGCTCAGCGCCACCCCCAGCCAAATCAGCAGCGCCAGCACCAAAGCAGCTACCACCCACCACCACCAACGCGGTTCGGCCGTTGTTGTTTGTTCGATTTCCAGGCTGGCTTGTTCACTCATAAAAAATATAAATGTGTCATTCCCGCGAATGCGGGAATCCAAACGGGCGACAAAAATGGATACCCGCCTACGCGAGTATGACACCAATAATTACACAAAATCTTTTAAATCTGCGAAATCTTTGATTATAAAATTACCTTTCCCGCAGACGGTTAAAAGCAGAAACCGTTGGCAGTTTTGGCCAGCGGGTGCCGCGATGGTGTACCCACCACTCTACAATCAGCACCACCACGGCGATGGCCAACAGCCAGGGCCACAGTTGATCTTGTGATTAATTAAATTGTCAATATCAACTTCGTGAGTTTCTAAATCCTGAAAATTTTATTATAGTATGTTTTTTATCATGGCTCTGTTTTGGGCATGAAAATTAGTGATTAAGTAACCAAAATCTCAATATCTTCGCAGTAAGGAAACCGATCTGCTTCCACAAAATCTTTTTCAGGTACTTGATTCAACAGCCCCCAATAAAATACCTGAAATAGAAATATTTGACAGAGGGTGCATGACGCTTTTTTTTATTTTTTTGTCGTACGACATAACAATTAAAAGGCAGATAACCGATATAGGCAGAGTTATTTGGCAGAGCTAAGAAGGTGCTCGCGATGGTGTACGCCACCACTCCACAATCAGCACCACCACGGCGATGGCCAGCAGCCAGGGCCACAGTTCGCGCTGGCCCACGTCGCCTTCATCTTCCGGTTTCCACCTGCGTTTGCCCAATTTGCAAACTTTCCACCGGGCGAATCCGCGATTCTGCCGGACTGAACAGGTTCACAGCAAAGCTGCCTGCAGGCCGGTCTGCTGCCGCATCACGCAGCAGGACGGTGTATAGGCCAGGCGCGTCCGTCTCCGTGAAGAACAAATCTTCCTCGCCCACTTCGGCCGTCCAGCGGCTGCCGTCTGGTTTTTGGACGAGAACGGCCGTACTGCTTGCCCCCGGAACCACCGCCACCGGATCACCCGGCTGGAGTCCCGTTGGCGCGTCAAACGCCCGGCCAGGGGCTGAGCCAGCCCGTAATATTAGCCATTAAGATGGGAAATGCAATTTGCAGCGGCAAATCAGAGTCGCGCAGGTCAAAGGTAAGGATGGCGATGCGGTGGCCGTTTTGCTCCCCAATTTGCACCAATGGCCCCCTTCGGCCTGCACCAACGTTTGCGCCCACGGCGCAGAAACGAGCCTGGCCTCACGCACATCCACCTCGTTCCAATCCACAAATTGCAGCAAGGGGGATTCTTCCAGGCGTGTTGTAATGGTATTGGAAAATGCGCCGCTAACGGTAAACAGTCCTGCTTCGCTGCCCGCCTGCGGATTAATGATCAGCATGTCGGCGGGTGGTGGTGGGTCAGGCAGCGCCACGCCATCGAAGATGACCAAGTCGTAATCAAACGTTTCCGGGTCGAGCAAATCGCTGCCGGGCGGCGCTTTAAATGCCTCGATGCCGGGCAGAACGGTGAACACCTGCTCCAAAAAGAGATTGCCCTCTGTCACCAGCAGCGTGCGATTGCTCACGCCGCCCTCATGCACCGCCCAGGCGACGTCGTCCAGCGGCAAAAAGTCGCCTTCGTTGTCGCCCAGGTAGGCGCGGATGGTGGCCGTGCCGGGCGGCAAATCCCAGGTGGCGTTGACGCTGCTGCCTGCGGGCACCGTCAGGCGACGTGAATCGAACAGCGTGCCGTCCAGATCAATGCTCAGCAGCGTTTCCCGGTCAATCAGCCCCTCGTTTTGCACGCTGGCAAAAAGCTGAATGCCTGATTCGGTCTCGCGTGTCGCCAGGGCAGTGATGGCTAAATTTTCACCGCTCTCGCCGATGGGTACGTAAATGAATTCCACCGGCAGCGGCGGCAAATCGTCCGGCAGGCCGCCATCGGAAACGATGACGATGCGCGCATCGCGAAAGCCCTGCGCGGCTCCGGTGGCCAGAGCAAAGGCGGCGTTCCAGGCCGCCGCCGCCGGGTCTGGCTGCACCGCTTCCAGGGCGCGTTGCAGCTGGGTGCGGTCGCTGCTGGCGGCGGCCAATACGGTGGGCGTCTGCCCTACTTTGATGAGCGTCATCTGGCTGTCGCCGCTCAGGTCGTTGATCAGCTGGCCGACTTCGGCTTTGGCGGCGGCAAAGCGGCTGGGTTCCACGTCGGTGGCTTGCATGGAGGCGGAGGCATCGAGCAAAACAACGACACTGCCGCTGATGATGGATGGTGTGGGTAGAAACGGCCGTGCCAAAGCAAACACCAGCGCGGCCAAAATGATCAGTTGCAAGATGAGCAGCAGGTTGCGGCGCAGCTTTTGCCAGGGGGCGTTGGCCTCGCGGTCGCGCAGCAGCTTTTGCCACAGCAGCGTGCTGCTCACCATCACCTCGCGCCGCCGCAGCCGCAGCATGTAGAGGATGATGATTGGCCCAGCCAGCAGGCCCAGCAAAAGGAAAAGGGGGGTTAGAAAGGACAAGTTATTTGACCACACCCTTTACGCGCAAGGTTTGCAAAACCAATTTTCCCAGGGTAAATCGGTGGTGAGGGAATGTAATGGATGTGCCGGTTGGCGCAGGTGGTGGCGATTTCGGTTTGCCATTCCTGCAAACGCTCGCGGTACAAATCCAGCGTGGTCGGATCCAGGGTGATTTCGGCGTCGGCCCCGGTTTCGATGTCCACCAGCTTCAAATCGCCGCTGACGGGCGGTTCCACCTCGTCCGGGCTGAGCAGGTGAATGAGGCCCACTTCGTAGCCGCGGGCTTGCAGGGCGTGCAGGCCGTCCTGGTAGCCGTTGGGGAAAGCAGGTCGCTGAGGACAAAAGAGCAGGCCAGGCCGCCGTCCGCGCAGCGCATAATTTTTGAGCGATTGGTTCAAATCGGTGATGCCGCCGCCGCTGCCGGTTTCCAAAAATTGCAGCAGGCGCAGCGAGTTTTGCTGCCCGCGAAATGGTCCCCAGGTGTGGTCGCCGCTGCTGCTGAGGAGGGTAACGGCCGTTAAATCCCCAGCCACCAGCCCAATGTGCCCTTTAACGCCCCCGCCAGCCGCAGCGCATAAACCAGCTTGTTCTCCGATTGATTACCGTTTACCGATAATCGGTCACCGTCATCCGGCCAATTCATGCTGGCGCTGGCATCGACGAGCAGGTGAACAGCCAAATCTTCTCTTCTTCGAGCAGCTTGATGAACGGCCGTTCCAGCCGCGCGTACACATTCCAATCCAGCCGCCGCAGGTCGTCGCCTTTGGTGTAGTTGCGGTAGTCGGCAAACTCGATGGAGGTGCCCCGCTTGCTGCTGCGCCGGTCGCCTTTCATCACGCCCACGCGCGCTCCGCCGCTGAGCTGCCACGAGGGTGAGCTGTTCCAGTTTGTGCGAGCTCTGATTTTGCAGGGCAGGGTGGTTTCGTCAAAAATGGTCATGGGGAGATTGGTTTCCCGACTGGAAATCCAACCGCACACAACCCTCCCGGGGTCCGGTGATTTCCAGGCAAGCGGTGCCGTCCAGTCGCCTCTAATCTCAGCCCCTCAAGCTGTTCGCCAAAGCTCATTCTTCGGGAACAGAAGCCTGCCGTCAAATCCGCCGTGGTTGGCCACAAGCTCATCCGTGCGGATGAAATGCCTTCAGCCGTTCATCGCCTCCTGGCCTTCGAAGTTCGGCCATCTGCCTAGCTTTCCTTGGCAGGCCAGCAAATCCGCAATCAGGCGGTGGCGGATGCCTTCGGGCGGCTTCAAAGTTGAGCAGCAGGTGGCGCAAAGCTCCGGGCCACTGTGGCCACATCATCGAAGCTGACGTTGAGACGGCCGTTTAACAACGCCGTAATCTTCGCCCCCAGCACCAACGCCTGCGCCCCGCGCGGGCTGGAACCGTAGCGCACGTACTGGTTCACCAACCCCGCCGGACTGCTGCCCGGATGCGTCGCCACGACAAGCTGGCTGATGTACTGGCTCACGTGGCTGGGAATCGGCACCTGCCGCGCCAGCGCCTGCATGGCGATGAGCCGCGCCCCGTCGGCAGCCACGTCAGCGGCGCGGGCGTGCTTTTTGCCCGTGGTGCGCGCCAAAATCTCCGTCAGCTCATCGGCCGTGGGGAAGCCAACGTTGATTTTGAAGAGGAAGCGGTCCAGCTGCGCTTCCGGCAGCGGGTAGGTGCCTTCTTGCTCGATGGGGTTTTGCGTGGCCAGGACAAAAAACGGCACCGGCAGTTGGTAGGTGTGGTTGGCTACCGTCACCGTCTTTTCCTGCATCGCTTCCAGCATGGCGGATTGGGTTTTGGGCGTGGCCCGATTGATTTCGTCAGCCAGGATCAGGTTGGCAAACACCGGCCCCTGCTGAAAGCGAAAGGCGCGGTGTCCATCCGCCTCTTCCATGATTTCCGTGCCGGTGATGTCGGCGGGCATCAGGTCTGGCGTGAACTGGATGCGGCTGAAATCGAGCTTGAGCACCTGCCCCAGCGTGCGGATGAGCATCGTTTTGCCCAGCCCCGGCACGCCTTCCAGCAGCACGTGCCCGCCGCTGAGAATGCCCACCAGCACCGTCCGCACCACGTCCGCCTGCCCCACAATTACTTTGCCAACTTCAGCTTCAATCGATTTGCCGCTGTTTCTCGAAATTGTTCGAAAGTTCAGTCAATGCTGCGTTTCAATCATGAATTTTTCCTTTGAGGAGATTGGAGCTCTGAGATTGGAATTTTTTCGTCGCCATTGCGCCGCGTGTTGAGCGTCCCGATCTTCATTCCACGCCGAGCGTGGAAGAGGTGAAAACTCAATAATTGAGAAAACTAAACGCTGAGAATGTGATCTATGTATTTGGTTGAACTCTCATTTTAATTTATAGGAGCTATTTTTGCCTCTTGCTTTAAAACTTTTTGGTAAAAGCGTTTACCCCTGGCGACCAATCCGTGTTAGGGTGTTTGCATAAGCCCCTCAATTGGTTTTCGGAAATGAGATTGCTGGCTAAACAACGATTTAGCCAATACTTCGTTTCAAACAGACTTCCGCGTGCATAGTAAAGAAAATTTATCTTTTATCGCCAAAGTGAAAACGGCCGTACGATTCCGCAATATTTGCGCCGATAGAATCAGCCGCTCTTGTTTTTGTGGATTGCTTGCCCACAACGTCCTTTGCAGGTTGAATATTGGAGAAACCAATTTCCACAAATCATCCGCAACGGTCCGCCATTTGTAAAACTTTAAATCATCAAATCCAGTCGCCATTTTCAATCTCCAATCTCGCAACCGCAGGTTGCCAATCGCAGTTTACGGTTCCAGGGATGAGAAGTAGTCGCGAATGTACCCTTTGAGGCCGAGCGGGATGTAATCGTCGGCGAGGGCTTCGTTGGCGGCGTTGCGGTAGTCGCCAAAGACCTGCTCGTAGGGCACGATGCTTTGCTCGTCGCCAAACTCGGTGGGGTTTTCGCTGAGCAGGCCGCCGCACGAGGCCGGATCGGCCAGACATTCGGCGGGCAGTTCCACATCTTCACCCTCAAAGCCGCTCAAATCGACCTAGATCGGGCGCAAACACATTTTCCGCGTGGCCACCGCCTGGTCCGGGGCCACCCTGGCCTGTGCGCCCTGGTTGCTGCCACTGACCCTGTCCCCTGCGCCTTGCCCTTGTCCACTGCCATCGCCAGAACCCTGTCCTTGCCCCTGACCTTGACCTTGGCCGGAACCTTGTCCCTGACCCTCGCCTTGCCTTGGCCTTCACCCTGGCCTTGGCCATTGCCGCTGCCTTCGGCCTGTTGGCCTTGGCCAGATTGATTGCCCTGACCTGCTTGCGCCACTTCCTGCCGCCCCTCGCCCAGCTGGTTGGCGGCGGCGTTGGCCTGCGCCGGCGGCGGCGTTGCTCTGGGCGCGCTGCTGGAGGGTGCCTGCGGCCTGCTGCAGCGCTTGCTGCGCGGCGGCGACGTCGCCGTTTTGCAGCGCTTCGGCGGCGGCGGCGAGTTCGTTGGCCAGTTCGCTATCGACATTTTGGAGGGAAGCGGCCGTTTCCTGCCAAATCTTCCGCCAACTGGGCCAACTCCTCATCCGACAAGGTTGGTAAGGAATCCGCCAACTGCGCCGCCGCCGCGCCCGCCTGGGACAAATTGCCATTTTGCAAATTTTGCCCCAGCGACTGGCTGTTCTGGTTTTCCGCCAGCGGCTGGCCCTGCATCTTGCAGCGATTGTTGCAGATTGGATTGGTCGTTGTTGGCCGCCAGCTCGCGCAAATCCGCTTCCGCCTCCGACAGCGTGGCGACCGCTTCTTCCTGGCTCAGGTTGCCTGCTCCAGCCCTTCCAGGGCATTCTGGATTGGCTCCAGCAGCTCTTCTTCCTGCTCGTCGGTCAGTTCGGGGTTTTGGATGATTTCTTCTTCCAGCGCTTCCAGCGTCTCTACCTGCTCGTCGATGGTTTCCTGGATGGCGCGGCTTTTGAGGAGGGCGGTTTCCTGGGTGTTGGGCAGAAGTACGGCCGTTCCCAACAAAACAAGCGCCACCAAAATCACCAACCAATCCTGCCGGTTCACTTTGAAGGGCAGCATCGCCTGGGTGTCTACGCGGCGAACGGCCGTTAACGTATCGTTCAAGCTGCAAATCGGCAAAAGTGGAATTGGTGTCTAGCTGCTGCGTTTGGATTTCAACGGCCGTACTGGCCCGCTCCTTCAGCAAAAATTGCCGGTCGGCAAACCGCGCCTGCTGCAGCAAATCCCGCCGCTGGCTGATTAGCCAGATGATGGCGCCGAGCAGCCCCACCAGCCCCAAGCCACCCGCCACCAGCCCAACTTCCTGGTTTGTCAGCAGCGGGCGAAAGCGAGCGATGGTCGCCACGACCACGCCCAGCAGCAGACCCAGCAGCAGGCCACGCGGCAGCCACAGCAAGCCATCCCGCATCGGCGACGGCCGTTCCACTGCCTCAACTGCTGCTTTAATTCCTCAAATCGTTCGTTCATGTTTTTTGCCACAGAGGGCACAGAGGAAAAGAGAAAATCTCTAATGTCTCTATGACTGGCCGGCGTTCAGAGCATCTTTCTGGCGCGGTTGGAAATCTCTTAAATCTCTAAAAACTCTGTGCTCTCTGTGGCTGCAATTATTGCGTGGCGATTTTGCGGACGCGCCGCACAGTGGCGTAGAACAAAATCACCGACAGCAAAATGTAAAAAATCAAAAAGAGCGGCCAGGGTGAAAAGAGCCAGATCGAATGGCTGGCACCGGACGCGCCGCCGACGGAAGTGCTGAAATACCAGAGCGAACCTTCTTCCACCAGCACAATATCGCTGGCAACAAGGTGGCGGGCAGATTGGTGGCTGCCAGAACCATGAGCAAATACATCAGGCCCGCTTCGGCTTGCCAGCTAAGAAGGGCCGCCCCGGCAAAAAATGGGCTCAGGATCATGCTGAACAGCCCCACGATCACCGGAACGCCCACGGTAATGAACAAGGCCCCGGCAAAGGTGACGACGCTGGCGGCCAGCGTCGTGCGCATGCGCGAAGAAGAATACAGACCCCACAGGGCAAACGTGACTGCGCTCACCAACACAATCACCTGCGACAAAACCAGTTCGATGACCGCCACACCACCCATCAAAAAGGCGATGCTTTGCAGCGGAATGGCGGCAAAAAATCAGCAGCAGCACATAGCTCAACGCCGACACCAGCTTGCCGGCCACAAATGATTTGGCAGAAAGCAGCGTGGTGCGCAGCAAATCATACGTCTGCCGCTCCTTCTCGCCGCTGATGGCCCCGGCCGTAAACGATGGCCCTACAAAGATAACCAGCATCACCTGCATGCCCAGCACCGAGCTAAAGATCACCTTGCCCACATCGCGGGAATCTGGGCCGTACGGGCCGCTGGCCGATGAGGCAAATGCGGAATAGACCAGGTGATGAAACCGCTCATCACCAGCAAATGCACGGTGAGCACCACAAAGGCGCGCCGCCCACGCATCCGGCTGCGCAGTTCTTTGACGGTGACGGGATTTTCCCGCAGCCGCTGCATGAAACTTTTCTTTTTGGTGACTGGTTCTTGTACAAGTTCGGTCATAATGCCCTCAAAAATTGTAATTGTAATTGGGTAATTGAGTAATTTGAGAATTACTTTCCAATTGCTCTTAATTACTCAATTACTTAATTTCCCCGCCTGCCGCACAATGCCCCACCAGAGGGAGCAGTACGGCCGTTCCATACAGAACAGCTGGTGACAATGCATGCCGCCGGTTAACGCGGCGCCGTCATCGACGCCCAGCAGCTCCAGATGCCCAGCCAGATGGCGCTGTTGCTAAAAATCTTCATCAGCACCACGATGACGTAGCTGCCCGCCAGGGCATACGTGGCCGAACGAACCCAGGTGGAGATGTACATGCCGATAAACGCCGCAAACAGCACTTCCACCCACGGCCGTATTAAAGCCCCCAGCCCGATGAAAAAGCCAGAAACGGCCGTAACGCCCGATACAAAATTTAACACGCAAAACAGCATCAATGCCTTGCCAGCCGCTTAACGCCAGCATGAGCTTCCAAATGCGCAGCCGGGCCAGCCCGCCAAACAGCTTTGCCAGCAAAATGCTGGCTGTGGAATGCGGCGTCAGGCGCAAAATGTCCCAGGTGCCCCGAGCCACTTCCATGCTCACCGTGGGGGCGTGAGCGCGGGAGCCATAAACGAGCCATAAATTGTTAACATCGAAAGCAGTGCGCCCGGCAGACAGACAGCACACAAAAAAAGCAAACAGCTCATCATCTTCGGCCGCGCGCCAAGCAGGGCCGGATTTGTGCCTGCGCACAGCCCCAGCACAATGGCGGCCATCACCACAAACGGTGAATAGCGGCGCAGCGTCTCGTAAAATGGATTTGGATTTGCCCCAGCCGCCTTTCTCGCGCAGGTAAATTGGGTTCTCGTTCAGCGAACGAAACCAGCGCCAACCTGCCCGCAGCCTCTGCTGGAGAAGCCCAACTCAATTCACAATGCCCTTCGTCACCTGCAAAAAGACGTCTTCCAGATCGCCGGTTTCTTCCTGAAAGGCGACCACCTGAAAATTGTTGCCAATCAGGCTGGCCAGCAGCTGGCTTAAGCACCGCGTCGTCGCCCGTAAAATCAAAGCGCAGCGAATCAGAAGGGATGTCGGCCTCCTCGGCGGTGATGATGCTTTCAACCGCTTCGTGGCGCAGCAAAAATTCCTGGATTGGTGTTAGATCGCCCAGGGCACGCAGCTGGATCAGCCGGTGGGTCCGCAGCTGCCGCTTCATCTCGGCCATGTCGCCGTAGGCTACCAGCCCGCCTGCTTCCAAAATAGCAATGCTGGTGCAAATATCCGCCACTTCGGACAGGATGTGCGACGAGAAGAAAATTGTCTTGCCCATCATCTTTAGCTCGCGCAGCAGTTCGCGAATTTCGATGCGGGCGCGTGGATCCAGGCCGCTGGCCGGCTCATCCAAAATGAGCACCTGCGGATCGTGGGCCAGCGTGCGCGCCAGGCAAAGCCGCTGCTTCATGCCCCGGCTCAGGCTGTCTACAAAAGGCATCTTTTTTGTGGCCCCAAATCCACCAATGCCAGCAAATCATCAATCATGCCGACGCGGGTGCTGGGCGGGATGTCGTAGCAGGCAGGCGGCAAAAAATCCAGATACTCCCATACCTTCATGTCGTCGTACACGCCAAAAAAGTCGGGCATGTAGCCAATGTTGCGGCGCACGGCGCGCGGGTTGTCGATGACCGATTCGCCTGCGACCCATGCTTTGCCGCTGGTTGGCTTGAGCAGGGTGGTGAGAATGCGCATCGTGGTCGTTTTGCCTGCGCCGTTGGGGCCAATAAAGCCAAACACCTCGCCTTCTTCGATGTTGAGCGTCAGGTCATTCAGGGCGGTCAGATCGCCGTATTTTTTGGTGAGTCCTTGAATTTCGATGATTGTTGACATAATGCCACTCTTGCTCAAGCCTGACAGGTTTCAACCCAACTTTGCGGTTAGGTGCATTACTGTCCAAGTTGGTTTACAAACAAGATTCTGCGTAAACCTGTCAGGCTTTGGGGTTGATGCCCTCGTTCAAATTACCAGTGCTGTTGGGTACACTTCGCCGATGCCCAGGCCAAACTGGCTGTTGGTGTTTCAGCCGCAGGCGCACTTCGTTGTTGGGGCCGAAGGGCGCAAAATCGGTGATGAGATTTTTGCCCCAAATTACGGTGCCTAATGGCTGCCACAGGTTTTGCTCAAAGTCCCAAATGCGCATATCTGGCGTGAGCTGAGTTGGGTCTTCATATTGCTGCGTCAGTGAAAGCTGAGCTTGGTAACGTCCATGTTTTGGAATTCGGGCCAGGGGTGTAGGAAAATTCCACCCAGCCGCCGTTGAGATACAAATCTTGAATGGTGGGATTGTAAACGTTGTTGTTGCCCAGCGATTCCCAGTTGAGCAAGGAAACGGGCATGGTGACGTTACGGCCGCTTACAATATTTTGCTCCAGGGGAATTTCAATCAGGTAGAGGGTAGTGTTTTGCGTGTCGAAAGTTTCGTCGCATCAACCAGGGTGGTTTCCAACTGTTGTTCGTGTGACCAGGCAATCAGCACCACGCTGTCCGATGGAAGGCTGAACGTGCTGGTGGTCCCAAATTGTTGCTTTCCAGGGCTTGCAGCAGCTGCCAACGCGGGTAGAGCACGCGGTCGTTGTAAAAATCATAGGAACCCAGAATGGTTTCGGCATTGGCCGAAAGCGGCGCATTGGTGCTGTAGCCGCCCATAAAAGCCGGGGGAGATGTGCCGCTGCTGGCCACGCCAAGCGGTTGGGAAACGGCCGTTCGGTCGTTGGGCAAAATGGTTCCGATAGCAACGGCCGTGCTGCCCAGCAATACCGAGGCTGTCTCCAGCGTAACATCGCTGTTGTTCAGGACATCCATCGCCAAAACCAGGTTGTTGCCTTCCAGCGTCAGCGTGGCCGAGCCGGAAATATCGACCGCCGGGCGAGCGCTCTCGGCCAAAAAGACCGTTACCTGGCCAATGTCCACCCGCACATCGGAAATAGTCACGTCGTTGCCGTAGGTGATGCTGCCAATGTCGGGTTCATCACTGTTAAACGGCGCGCCAAAATCTTGCGTATACGGCCGTGCCAGCGTCCCGGCGGGCAGCGTGAGATCATACGTTTTGCGCTGCGGCGAATAAAGACCCAACAGGCTGTACACATCTGCCTGTTCGCCATCGGCCTGGCTGTAAGCCACCGAAATCTGGTTGATGATGGTGTCGTTGCCGCGCAGCTGAAAGCCCGTGAAGTAGGTGATGGCGCTAAAAATGAGCACCAGCGCGGGAATGGTTACCCAGGCGCGTTCCAACTGATTGCGCCGCTTGAGAACCCAATAGTTGAGCGGCCCCATCACAATGGTGTAAACCAGCAAAAAGGCGAGCAGCTGCAAGATGCTGGGCAGGGTGAGTGACGGCAGGCTGGACACAGCTTCGGTGGCGGCATAGACGTTTTGCGGCCCGGAACCCCAGTTGTTGCCCAGCGGCACCCGGCTGGCAATGGCCGCCCAAATCGCTTCGCTGCCGTCCCAATCCAGCAGGGGGGCCAGCCGTGGATCGAGCGCCAAAAGTACACCGAACCGCGGCCAATTGATTGGCGGGCCAGCAGGGCAAATCATCCTGACGGAAAATCAGTTCGCCGCTGCGCAGGCTGCTGGTAGCCACCACGTACGGGCCGGGATCGCGGAAAGGAATGCCGATGCGTTCACGCAGACCGGGCAAATCGTCCACCGAGCGGCTGCCGTCAATGGTGACGGGCAGCAAATCAGAGAGGGCAACGGCCGTTTTTGCCAATTAGCCCCGCCCGTCACAATGAGCTGACCACCGTTCTTAGCCATACGTCCAAGGCGGTGCGCTGCTCGCTGGTGAGCTGGCTGGTGTCGGCGTCGTTAAAAATGAGAACATCGAGCGCGTTCCAGGCAACGGCCGTTTCTGGCAAATCTTCCAGAGTCAAAAAAGCGACCGAAGCATCGACCGGCTGCCGCCGGAATACGCTCCAAAAAGGTGAATTCGGCCGCATCGGGGCTGACCACGCCGTAGAGCAGATGGGAGCTGTCGGTAATGCGGCTGAGGGCTGCCGCTGTTGGCCTCGGCGACAAGCGTGCCATCATTTTGCCGCAGCGCCAGGTCAATATTGCTGGCGCCAGTTATCTAGCTTTATGTAAAGCGTGACGCGTTTGTTAGATTGGGTTGGCAGGCTGATGGGGCTGCGAAATGTGGATGGGGCCGAGTCCAGCGCCGCGAGGCACTTTAATTTCTACATACCCTTCCACAGCGGGTCCTGTTGTTGGCGGCCGTTACCACCACTGGCACCCAATACTCCCTTTGTAGTAGCTGTCAAAGCCCACCGCCACATCGAGGGTAATGCCGTTGTCATTGTCATCCTGGGCGTAAATGGGCGAAACAACAAGCCCCAGTACAAAGGGAAGCAAGCTAAGGAAGAGAAGGATTCGGATTTTTGGGGTGTTTGTTTGGCCATGGTTTGTATACGTTTTAACGCTGCCATTTGTTCCATGTGCGGTTGATTATACCGAACGGAGCAGTTGTTCACACGACGGTTGCTGTGCGGTGATTGGCAATTCAGTAATTAGTAATTGAGGAATTGTGACTTTACGACGGTTACCAATTACCATCTACATTCGTTTCAGGATAAAATCTCAATTTCATAATCGGCAATTGGCACATCCGGGCGGTGGGTTTTAGCCAGGTGACTGCTTTTTGCAGCTGGCTGTGCAGATGGGCGGCATCGTTGCCCACCGTGACCAAACCGATAACGGCCGTTCCCCACACATCTTGCTGGTCCACTTCGGCCACCGCCACGTTGAACTTTTGCGGCAGCCGGTTTAGAATTGATTTGACAATGCTGCGTTTCTCTTTTAGTGAGAAAACGGCTTTAATTCCAGGGTAATCAGACAACTGGCTATAATCATGGGGCGTATTGTGGAGAAAGGGGTGGGGCAAGTCAAGCACGCAGGTGTTTTTGCCAGGGCTAGAGGATTTGCAACGAATACGGCCGTAACTGGGTCAAGACTTCTCTACGAAAACCTGGGTCACGTTGGCCGTTCCGACGTTTTTACAGGTGACCGCGAATTTAGTGCAGCAAAGGCTGGCCTGGAAAACGTTTAGAGATGTAAAAGATGCAAAATTTGCCCGAAAATCGCACTTTTGCAGGAGTAAACAACCGAATGCTAAGAAAATTAGCTTATATTTTTTAATAATTTTTTTCATCGTGGGGCAATTGCTGCCTACACGTTTATTGTCACCATCAACAAAGCGCAAACGGCCGCGCAGCCCATTGGTGAATTTGTGCAGCAGTTGATTATTCCAGCCACGCCAGTGATCATGCCCAGCGCCTCCACCATTGTGCGCCAGATTAATGACCTGGCACGTCTGGAAACAGCTTCCGTGGAATTGGAGAAAAATGTTATAGCTGAGCGTAACAATGATTATCTCTGGGGCGCGATGGGCGAAACGCTCATTTTTGTGGCGCATGGTCTGGTGGTGGCTGGTGTAGATTTTGAAAATATGACCCCTGCGGACATTCAGGTGGTGGATCCCACAACGGTGATGGTACATTTTCCTGAAGCTGAACCATTTTGAGGATTTGCCCGCTCTGGACAATGACAAATCTCGCGTGGCTGACCGGGACACGGGCTTGTTTACGCGAGCGGATCCTGAGTTGGAAACGGAAGTGCGTCGTCTGGCCGAAGCGTGCTGCGTGAAGAGGCAATGGAACGGGTTGGGTGATGGAGCAGGCCAACTACAATGCCCAACAGTTTATGCTGACGTTTATGCAGGGATTGGGGTTTGAAACGGTGATTTTACAGATGATATTCCCCAACGGTGGAACCTTACGAGCAAGAAGTGCCCAAGGGGTATGTGTTGGTCACGCCGACGCCTGTTCCGTAATCGGTAATCGGTGAACGGTAATCGGTAGTAAGAACCGCTTTTTACCGATTACCGTTCACGGATGACGATTTACCGACTACTCTTTTGGCGGTGAGTCGTAGTCGAGGACATCTTTGCCCGCTTCAGTGGAGAGGATGTCCAGGGCGGCGGAAGCGCCTTCGCCGGCGGAGATGATGGCCTGGCTGCGGTTCATTTTGGTGCTGCGGCCGACTGCGTAGAGATTGGCAACGGCCGTTCGCCCATTCCGATCCACTTCCACACTGCGTCCCTCTTTGGTTAAGCCCAAACTTTGGTTCAGCTTCACCCCTTTACCCTCGGCCAACACCACGTATTGGGCGCTGTGGGTGGCGCCGTCCTCGGTGGTGACGCTGAAGCCGTCATCTGTTTTGCTCACTTCAGTGACCAGCGCATTTTGTAGCTTGGCCCCAAAATCGGTGACTTGTTTGCGGGCAATTTCCTGAAAATCGCTGCCCAAAATTTTGGGGATGCCCAGGTAATTGTGCAGTTCTGCATAATGCATGGCGGTGTTGTCTTGCCCAAAACGGTCGTATCAATCCGTTTTTGGCTAAAAACAGGGCGCAGCTTAATCCAGCGGGGCCGTCGCCCACAATAATTGCGTTTGTCATGGTTACCTCCAAATAAATGTTGTGAATGGGTAAAATAGCTTTTTAATGATACCGCAGTTTGCTGATGTTGACTGCCGTCCGCTTTGGCGTATTTAAGGATTGCTCATGGTTTTCCTGAAAAAGTTCCTGGTTTGCGGCTGTTATTTGGGCTGTGGCTGGTTTATACGGCCGTCTGGATCAGTCTCGAAGGGTCGTTGGTGCAGGTGGTGATTATGGGCACGGCAACGGCCGTTTTGCTGTTGGGGCATGGCTGGCAGCGCTGGCTGGGTGGCAAGACGGTGGGGCGCGGCGTTGGGGTGTTGGTAACGGCCGTTTCTGGTGGCCTTGCTCGGTGCAGGCAGCGGCTTGCTCACCTTTGTCTTCATGGCTGTCAAAACCGGCCTGCATGCCCACGGCCCCGAATTCACCCAGGCGGAGATTGCCTGGGTGTGGGGCGTGCTGCCGTTGTGGACGGCCGTTTGGCTGCTGGTTGGTCTGGGATTGGGGCTAATTTGGGCCGGGAGTGAGTGATTTTCTGACGCAAAGAGCGCAAAGATATGAAAATGCAAAGGAGTTTTCCTTTGTTTTTCTTTTTTCCTTTGCGCCTTTGCGTAAATTTTTATCCTTTCAACCGATTTTCCACATTCTTCAAGCGCTTCTTCCAACTGCGCCTGACGCAGGCTGTTGGTCACGTCGCCGCGCGTGCGCTCCAGGACGGCACGCACGGTGTCCGTGCGGCGGCGCAGCCCGCCGGTGATGCTGTCGTTGAAGTCGAAGGTGACGAGCTGGCTGTAAATCTGGTCCATCACGTCCAGCAGCCGTTCGGCCTCGTCGCTGTGGCCGTGGCGAATGATGTCCAGAATGCGGCGGCGCAGCTCGGTGGCGGCTTCGGCCAGGCCGTTGAGCCAGGTGTTGCCTTCGGTGCCCAGCTCTTCTGGCGTGGGCAAGGGCAGGTCGCGCACCAGGGCGTAGGTCAGATTGGCCTCGACAAACTCCTTCACGGCATCCTGCGTGTAGCCAGCGAAATACAAATTGGATAGTCTTTTACGCCGTCAACCATCGTTTCGGTGGCCTTCTTGGCTTCGGCGATGAGGCTTTCGGCGCGTTTCCCACTCCTCGCGGTGAATGGCGCGAATGCGCGGGCGCACAGGCTGATAAGCTCGCGGAGAGCGTTGGTAAGCCTGGTCGCGGGCGGTGTTTACTTGTTCAAATTCAGCACGAATTTGGTCGGTAGTGTTGTCTCTAGTTGATCCACAAGAATCTCCGGAACTTATTTTAGTTAGGACTTACGTAAATAGGACCAATTTAATTGTTAAGTCGTTCAACTATTCTTGACTTGTTCAAATTGGCACGAATCTGGTCGGCGGTTGTATCGAGTTGATCCACAAGAGTTAAAGGTGGCAGAGGTGGTTTTACTCGTTTTCGTGCAGAGAATGCACGATTATCGAAGGAAGGGTGGTCAAAAGTATAGGTTGGGATGGGTTTCCTTCGTTTCTTCCTGGCGGTTTTGCGCCGCAGCAAAGCCGAGCAGGCGGCAGCAACGCCAGAAGTTGCGCCTTGGTTCAAAATGCGCTGCAGCTGGCGAATGCCATTTTGTGGTTTGCGCTAAGCG
Organism: Ardenticatenaceae bacterium; assembly: GCA_020634495.1. Next base: position 115,241 of record JACKBR010000004.1, read on the forward strand.
CATCGACGAGATCATGCCAGGGCTTGTGCGCTTCGCCACGGCCAGCGGCTTGCAGCCAGGCGGCGGAGAGTTGGGTGGTGCGGGGCACGGCCGTTTCCACCACAATTTTTGCCAAGTTCATCACCTGTTCTTTTGGCCGCGTTGCCCACAGGCCAAGCAAAAGCCCAGCAAAAAATCATCCCCGGCAGGGGTGAAGCCAGGACCGAGGCCAGCCAGTTTGGTAACGGCCGTTTCGCAGCCATCATCTTTTTTGCTGCAAAAAGGCGGTTTGCATGGCACCGGCCGTGGCCATCTGAAATTGGCTGACAAAGTGGGCTGGGCTGCCTGCCGAAGTTGATCTTGGTGGTGGGCAACGGCCGTTTCCAGTTCAGGTAAACGGTTCCGCCAAACATCCTGACGTTTACGAAGCTAGCTGCCAATCAGGCGTGGGCTGCCACAGCTTCGCCTGCCACTCAATTTCCAGTGGGCCGATGGTGAGCGCCGTGGCTGTTTTTTGTGTGACGATTGTTTGGGGGGTGATGGATTGGGGGAACGGCCGTTGCCAATCGACCACCATCGAAAATGGGCCCGCGCCAACGCTGGGCTGCACCACAGAAATAATCTCTCCTTGGCATCAATCAGGTTCATGACGCGATCGAACAGATTGCAGGCGGGTAACGGCTGTTGGTTTTTGCAGCCAATGTAAAACGCGTGGCGTTAGCTGGGGCGGTGACCTGATTCAGTTTTCCATCGTAACCCATCCGCTGCGCAATTCGACCAATTCGGCAAAACAGGATCAGCACTAAAATCCAGCCATGTATGAGTTGTTTGAACAAATTGTGAACTTGCTGCAGAAGTCACAACATGTGCCTTTTGAATTGCATGAACATGTGCCAGTGCGTACCGTGGCCGAGGTGGAGGAAAAACTACCGTTTTTGCTAGACAAAATGCTGAAGACGGTGGCTTTTCGGGTGAAAGACGGCCGTTTCATTTTAGCGGGTCTGCGCGGGCACGATCGTATCGATTACCGCCAGTTGGCCGCGTACTGCGGCGTCAACCGGCGCGCCATCGCCAGCATGTCCCCCGATGCGGTGGAGGCGGAGTTGGGCTTTGAGGTGGGCGGCGTGGGGCCATTTGCCCTTCAGCCAGAAGTGATTGTGCTGCTGGATGAGCAATTATTAGAAATGGGCACTGTCTACTGCGGCAGCGGCCGCAACACGGCCACTCTGGCCATCGACACATTGACGATTTGCTGCGCGTTTGCGGCGGTGAAATGGTGAGGCGCTGGCGATGCGGGATTTTGTAGCGATTAGTGTATAATTTGTAATTGGTAGGGGCAGGTCTCAGAATTACAAATGCCCTACAGGAGAGAAATTTTGTGCGAAGAAGTTTAACCATCTCCATGCCTGCCTTTAACGAGGCCGAAAATATCCCCGGAATGGTGGCCGATGTGCTGCGCGTGCTGCCCAATTTGGCCGATGATTTTGAGATTATTGTGGTCGATGATGGCAGTCGGGACGATACGGCCGTTGTCACCCAACAACTCGCCGCCCAACATCCCCAACTGCGGTTGGTGCAGCATGAAGTGAACAAGGGGTATGGAACGGCCGTACTCACCGGACTCACCCACGCCAGCAAAGAACTCGTCTTTTTCACCGATGCGGACCGCCAATTTGATTTGTCCGAGATTGAAAAGCTGCTGGCCAAAATTGAAACGGCCGATCTTGTCGTCGGTTACCGCGCCCCCGCGCCGCGATCCGTTCATGCGGCGGCTCAATGGCAAAGGGTGGAGCTGGCTGGTGACGCTGCTCTTCGGCTACACCGCCCGCGACATCGACTGCGCCTTCAAGCTGATGCGCCGCACCGTTATCGAGCAGCTGCAGGATGAAATCACCTCCGGCGGAGCCACCTTCAGCGCTGGTGCGCGCCAAGCGCGCGGGCTTCAAAATTGCGGAAGTTTTTGGTGCGGGCCAAGCGCCAAGGCGGGCTTCAAAATTGCGGAAGTGCCGATTGCTGCGGCGAGGGGCATCGCCCCGCGTGGCGGGCAGCCCCACCGGAGCCAACTTGGAGCGTCATCTTTTGCAAAGATTGCGCGCCTTCAAAGAAGCTGGTGCAGGTTTCGCCTATACGCTGCGGCGCCCTATCCCAGAGGCCAGAACTTGTAATAATGTCAACGGTCAAAAGTGAAAAGGAGAGGGAACGGCCGTTTAGGCAGGTACTTATCAAATTAATTTGGATGGTTCCTCTTTTTGGTTTGACATATCTGGTGGTTCAGCCACAATGGCCTGCACCTGCGCCACCTCGTCGGCCGACATACAATTGCCTGCACCTGCGCTACCTCGTCGGGGACATCGGACAAACTGCAAGGCGCTGGCGTTATCTTGCACCTGTTTCACATTTTTGAAGCCAGGAATCGGCACCATCCGCTCATCCAAGCCCCAAATGTAGCAAATCGCCCCTTGCGCCATCGTGCGTCCCCCGGCGGTGAACACCTCGCGCAGCGCCTCTACCGTGTTTAGGCGGCGCACAATTGGCGCGTCGGCAAAACTGACCTGCGAGCGAATGTCGTCGGCGGGGAAGGTGGCATCGGTGCTGTATTTGCCGGTGAGAATGCCCTTTGTTGAGCGGATCTTTGTTCAGGCCTGCCAAATTGTGTTCTGCGCAGAGCTGGCGCATTTCGGGATTGTCGTACACGGCGTTGAGGCGGAACTGGATGAGCGGTGCAGTGCGGGCCATCGGCAAAGACGCGGGCGCGATCGACCAGATCGGTGCTCCAGCCGTACCAGCGAATTTTGCCTTCCTGCACCAGTGTTTCCAGTTCGTCGCGCAGCGTCAGCGCCAGTTCGGGATCGTATTGTGCTTCGTGAAGTTGGTAAATGTCGATGTAATCGGTTTGCAGGCGGCGCAGGCTGTTTTCCACATCCTGGCGCACGTTTTTGAGGATTTGGTCGTTGTCGCCGTAGACAATTTTGGTGGCCTCGTTGATGACGTGGCCAAACTTGGTGGCGATGACCACCTTGTCCCGGCGGCCTGCCAGCCCTTTGCCCAGCACCAGTTCGCTGTGGCCTGCGCCGTAATTGGCGGCCGTATCGAAGAGGGTGATGCCCAGATCAACGGCCGTTTGAATCGCCCGGATCGACTCGGCATCATCCATTTTGCCCCAGCCCGCCGGAAAGGTGTCGCCATCTTTCGGCCCCATCTGCCACGGGCCACCGATGGCCCAGCAGCCCATGCCCAACGCGCTAACTTCTAAACCACTTTTGCCCAGTTTTCGCTTAAACATAGTTTCTCCTTTGCGAATGTGGGTCGGATTGCCAATCCGACCTACGGTTTTCTTTTGTAGGTTGCCAGTATAAAAACTATCGGCAGGTTGGATGATACCCAGAAGGGTGCATGGTGGGGTGAATTTGGTCTCAATCGGCGTTAAACAATGATTCCATGCCGCGCATCGCCAGTTGTTGGAACATCTCGTTGATGGTTTCGGGGGGATACGGCCGTTTCTCTTTCAGCCACCACACCATCACCGACAGCATTCCACCTGCCAAAAATTGGTGATGACGGGCAGCGGAATGGGCAATTTTTCATCCTCGCCGAACATTTCTTGCAAATGATTTTGAACATCCATCATCATGTGCTGGCGGCCTGTTTCAATCATCACTTCGGCTCCGCCACCCTCAAACATCGCCTGGTGAAATTCATATGCTTCATTGGCGTGAAGGAAAAATTCGAGGCTGTGCAAGATGTGGGGCGATTCTCGCTGGCTGCGGGTTCGGTTTCAGCCTGCTCAGTTCATCCCACTGGGCCGTGTAGTTGGCGAAGTTGCTGGCCAGCAAATCCTCCTTGTCCTGAAAATGGGCGTAGAAGGTGGAGCGCCCCACGTTGGCTCGGTCGATGATGTCTTGCACCGTGATTTTGTCGTATCGCTTCTCCAAAATAAGGCTTACCAACGCTTCTTGAATGAGTTTGCGCGTGCGTTCGACCCGCCGGTCCGTTTTCTTGGTCATTGGTCACTTTCCGTACAGTTTTGCCATTTTGTTCGATACTGAATGGTTGCGGTGGATTGTTTGTTGACGGCCGTTTCCCCACCCTCTACACTCAAAATATCGAACAATTTGTTCGGTAAAAACAAATTATACAGGAAAGAGTACGGAAAATGAACCTGATTCAAAAAAAAATTCACGGAAATGATGAGCATACCCACGATGGCCAGCCACACACGCACCAGGCCCCGTTTTGGGTGCGCTATTACGACACGATTGTGGGCGTGGTCACTTTGGGACGTGCCCGCAAAATGCACCAGAGCACGCTGCAACTGGCCAACTCCAGCCGGGAGAAGCCATTTTGGATATCGGCTGCGGCACGGGGAAGCTATTTTTGCGGCGGAAAAGGTGGTGGGATCGGCAGGAACGGCCGTTGGCCTGGACGTTGAGCCGGGCATGATCGCGCAAGCCAAAGCCAACGCCGCCAAAGCGCACAGCCGTGCTACGTTTGGCGTTGCTTCCATCACCGAGATTCCCTACCCAGACAACAGCTTTGATGTGGTGACCAGCTCGCTGGTGTACCACCATCTGAACCAGGCAGAGAAGGTGGCGGGTTTGCAGGAAGTGGTGCGGGTGTTGAAGCCAAACGGCCGTTTCCTCATCGTCGATCTCAATCCCACCCGGCGCGGTCTGGCGGTGCGCTTGCCGGGCCACAGTCAGCTGGCGCAAGAGGATTATGTGAGCCGCGAGGTGGTTGAGCAGCTGGCAGCGGCGGGATTTGCCAACATCACCGCCGGGGCACATCCCTTCAACCAGCTTTCCTATGCGCTGGGGGTAAAAATGCTTAGACTCATCGCCAAACTGCACGGCATTGAACCGGAAGAAACGCCGGATTACGGACTGGATGTGCCCAAATTGGCGAAGGAACGGCCGTCTTCGGCGTTCTCTCCAGCGCGGTTGTGATTGCCCACGTGGTCGGCTTCATTTCCACCGGCATGTTCCTCACCCTGCGCAGCCTCACCGATTTGCCGTTGGATGAACTGCTGGTGCTTACCGCTTCGAGCGTTTTGGCAATATTGGCTTTCCTCGTTTCCGGCTTCATTTTCTGGTCGAGCAAGCGCGGCAAATTCCACATGCGCGACCGGGTGATGGCTGGGCCAAGCTGCGCGGCGACGAGCAGGTGCTGGATGTGGGCTGCGGCAACGGCCTGCTGCTCATTGGTGCGGCGCAAAAATTAACCACGGGAACGGCCGTTGGCGTAGACATCTTTGATGAAAATCTGGAATCGCACAACAGTCGGGACTCTGTGTTGCACAATGCCAGGCTGTCTGGCGTGGCCAATCGCGTGGAAGTCCACAACGCCGATGCACGAGAGCTGCCTTTTGAAGATGCCAGTTTCGACGTCGTTACCAGCAGTTTGATGTTTCATCATCTGAACAAGGCAGACCGGGAAACGGCCGTGCAGCAGATGCTGCGCGTGCTCAAACCGGGCGGCAAACTGGTCATTGTGGAAGTCGCTTTTGCTGCCCGGTTACAGAAATTAGTGGGGGAGTTGGGCGGAACGGCCGTTAATCGCGTGCCCCTCGGCCTGCCGGTTTACAAGCAAATTGTCGCCACCAAATAACAATCGAGGAAAAATGAGCCACCATACACATTTACACGATCACACCCATGATCAGCAGCCGCATGACCACAGCCATCCCCACTGGCCTGCGTGGCTGGTTTGCCAATCTGTTCAATCCGCACAGCCACGATCACAGCGATTTGGCTGCTGACCGCGCCTTTGCCGAAAATGAACTGGGCATCCGCACCGTCTGGATTGCGTTGGCGATTTTGCTGTTCACCTCGCTGCTGCAACTGGCGATTGTGGCCTTGAGCGGCAGCGTGGCCCTGCTGGCCGACACCGCGCACAACATTGGCGACGGCCTCAACTCCATCCCGCTGCTGATCGCCTTTTTATCTGGCCCGCCGCCTGCCCACGCGACGCTTTACCTTTGGTTACGGCCGTTCCGAAGACATCGCTGGTATTTTTATTGTGCTCTCCATTTTGGTGAGCGCCGGGATTATCTTTTGGGAATCGTTTCAGCGTTTGCTAAATCCAGCGCCGCTGGAAAACATCGGCTGGGTGGCGGCGGCGGCCATCATCGGCTTTGTGGGCAATGAGCTGGTCGCCTGGCTGCAAATTCGCGTGGGCAACCGCATCGGTTCCGCCGCGCTCATCGCCGATGGCCTGCACGCCCGCACCGACGGCCTGACCTCGCTGGCCGTTTTGCTGGCGGCAGGTGGTGCCTGGCTCAACCTGCCGCTGCTCGATCCGATTATCGGTTTGGGCATTGGCGTGGTGATTTTGCTGATTACCTGGGATGCCACCAAACGCATTTGGGTTCGGTTAATGGATGGGGTGGAGCCGGAGTTGGTAGGGGTGGTGGAAACGGCCGTTACGCAAAATCCTCAGGTGCAAGAAATCAAACAGTTGCGCTTGCGCTGGCTGGGTCATCAACTCCAGGGCGACTTGCGGCTCCAACTCAAGCCCGGTGCCGATAGCGAAGCCGTCAAAGCCGACATCCGCCACGTGCTCAGCCATGATCTGCCTACAAATTTCAGCGATTTTGTGATTGAAATTGATGCGGACTTTTTATGATGATGCAAGGTTGAAAGAGAATGCGTTGGTTTCAGCAATGAAGATTGAAAAATTGAATCCACTCTTTGATACCTGAATGCGTTATTTGCCGCCTGACGCGGAGTCGTTGGTTGAAACATGCCCACGTCGCCGACATGCCGCGCCTTATGACCTACTTTCTCAAGGCGTTTCCCAGTGAGCGCGGAACATTCATGTCCAGCTAAAAAAAACGCACCCGCGCCTGCCATGCCTGGTAAATGAGGATGGACCCCGCCACGGCCGCATTGAGCGATTCCACGTGCCCTTTCTGCGGCAGCATCAGGCGGATGTCGCAGTTTTGTTTTTGGGAACGGCCGTTTTCACGCACCAGGCGGCGCATGCCCTGCCCCCCTCATGCCCCACCACAATGCCCAGCGGCATGTTCAAATCAACCTGCTGGAGCGATTGGGCATCATCGGCCAAATCCATGCCCACAATCCAGACGTTGCTGGCTTGCAGTTGGCGAATGGTTTGCACCAGATTGGTCACCTGGGCCACGAGCAAATGCTCGGCGGCTCCGGCGGAATATTGCACCACGGCGGGGGTAATCTCCGGGGCGCGGCGGTCCTGCACGATGACGCCATGCACGCCGCAAATTTCGGCCGTACGCAGCAGGCTGCCGATGTTTTGCGGCCCGTGCAGCAAATCAGCAGCAGCAGCAAAATGGCTTTTCGCCGCGCCGCTCGGCCAATCCCAAAATCTCATCCACCTCGCTGTAGACGTACGGCCCCACCTCCAGCGCCATGCCCTGGTGGCTGTGGTCCTTAGCCAAACGGCCGATTTTTTGTTTATCGGCCGTTTGGATGCGCACGCCCGCTTTTGCGCCGCCTCGCGCACCAGGCTGGGCTTGCTTTTTGTCCAGCCCATCTTGCAGCCACAGCGTAAAAATCTCCCGGCGGCTGCCGCGCAGGGCTTCGAGAACGGTGTTGCGGCGGATGAGGATTTCGGTCATCGGTGAGATTGGTCGGTATTCGGAGTAAACGGTAATCTGGAAAAATCTGCTTCTCTAATCTTACCGCTCACCGTTTACCGATTAGCCTAATTTCCAGATGGTGCCATCGGCGCGATCTTCCAAAACCACGCCGAGGTCGCGCAGCTGGTTGCGGATTTTGTCGCCGGTGGCCCAATCTTTGTTGGCGCGGGCCTGGGCGCGCAGCTCGATGAGCAGGCGGATGAGGCCAGCTTCGCGCTCGGCGTCGCTGTCTTGCTGTGCTTCGTCGGGGATGATGCCCAGGACGGTGCCGCCCAGTTCGCGGCGGTACAGGCCATCCAGCGCGGCCAGGGATTCCTGCGACTGCGGCCCTTGCTCGTTGAGCAGGCTGTTCACCTGGCGGGTGTAATCTTGCAGGATGGCCAGGGCGGCGGGCGCGTTAAAGTCGTCGTTCATCTTTTCGATGAAGGCGGCTTTGGTTTTGTCTACCAGTTCTTGGACGGCGGATGAGACTTTTTGCCAGAAACGGCCGTTCGCATCTGCTCTCTTACCAACGTCACCGCACCCCACAAACGCTGCCAGCCCTTGGTGGCCGCTTCCACCGCCTCATCAGAAAAGTCGATGGGGTTGCTGTAGTGGCTGGACAAAATGAAGGCGCGAATCGCTTCTGGCCGCCAGCGAGCCAGCGCATCTTTGATGGTGAGCGTGTTGCCCAGGCTCTTGCTCATCTTCACGCCGTCCAGCGTGAGCGAGCCAGTGAGCATCCAGGTGCGGGCGAACGTCTCGTCGTGAGCGGCTTCGCTTTGGGCGATTTCGCATTCGTTGTGCGGGAAAATGTTGTCGATGCCGCCGCCGTGAATGTCGAACGTCGGGCCGAGGTATTTGTTGGCCATCGCCGAGCATTCCACGTGCCAGCCGGGGAAGCCATCGCCCCACGGGCTGGGCCAGCGCAAAATGTGCTCCGGCTCCGCTTTTTTCCAGAGGGCAAAGTCGGCCGGGTGTTTCTTTTCGCTGCGGACCGCTTCGCGTGCGCCTTCTTCCTGTTCTTCGACAATACGGCCGCTTAATTTGCCATACTCCGGGTAGGACAGCACATCAAAATAGACGGAGCCGTCCACCTCGTAGGCGTGGCCTTTGTCGATGAGCTCTTGCACCATGGCGATTTGTTCGGGGATGTGGCCGCTGGCGCGCGGGCTGATGTCGGGACGCTGCACGCCGAGGGCGTCCATGTCGTCGAAGTAGCCCTTCATGTAGGTTTCCACGACCTGCATGGGCAGGGCGGACATTTGCTCCGCTTTGCGCAGGATGCGGTCTTCGCCGGTGGCCAGCATGTGGCCCACGTCGGTGATGTTTTGCACGTAGAGCACTTTGTAGCCGACGTAGCGCAGGTAGCGCACGATCACATCAAAGCCGACGTAGGTTTTGGCGTGGCCGATGTGGGAATGGTCGTACACGGTGGGGCCGCAGACGTAGATGTTGACACGGCCGTCTTGCAGCGGCACAAACGGTTCTTTCTCACGGGTGAGGACATTGTAAATTTTCAGTGACATACAAACTCCAGATTTGGCCACAGAGGGCACAGAGGAAAAAGAGAGATTTTTATCAAAGATTTCGCAGATTAAAAAATCTGGTAAATCTGCGAAATCTTTGATTGAATCTGTTGTAAAGCACCTAATCCAACAAAAGCAGAAAATCTCTAAAATCTCTGTGTGCTCTGTGGCAAATTTTCTTACAATCGTAGCGCATTGGCGATGCGTTGCAAAGTGCGGTTTTTGCCCAGGATGGCCATGATCTCGGCCAGGGGCGGGCCGCCGGTTTGCCCGGTAAGCGCAGCGCGAATGGGATGGAAAACGGCTGGCGGTTTCCAACCTTCATTTTCCTTAAAACTGTTGCGCAAGCCCTGCAAAATCGTTTGCGCCGTGGCTTCATCCAGCAGAACCACGTGGGCCAGTTCCGCCACCAGCCGGGTGAGCACCGGATGGGCCGATTCGCTGTGCAGCGCTTCTTGGGCGCTGGGCTGCCAATCTCAAAATTGTCGGCAAAGGCCCATTCGGCGGCGTCTACAGCATCTTCCAGCTTGTTGAGCTCATCGCGAATAACGGCCGTTAACCGCACCAGCCATTCATTTTGCATGGGTAATTCATCGTACACTTCTTCGAGGAACGGCCGTATCAATTCTGCCAGCTTCTCGTTGCTGTGCCGCTGCATGTACTGCCGGTTCATCCAGTTCAGCTTGTCCCAATCGAAAATGGACGGGCTGGCGGACAGCCGCTCCAGGCGAAACTGCTGGCGCACGGTCCACTTGTCCACAATTTCCTGGCCGTTGTCGGGCGTCCAGCCGAGCAGCAGCAGGTAGTTGAACAGCGCCGCTGGCAAGTAGCCCGCCTCCTGAAAATCGCGAATGAGGTAGCCGCCTTCAGGGTCGCGCTTTTTAGCTTTTGGCCCTGCCGGTTGAGGATGAGCGGCAGATGCACCCAAACCGGTTCGTCCCAGCCCATTGCTTTGTGCAGCTGGATGTGAATGGGCGAGCTGGGGAATCCAATCTTCGCCGCGCACCACGTGGGTAATGCCCATGTCGTGGTCGTCGGTGACGGTGGCCAGATGGTAAAGCGGATCGCCGTTGCTGCGCACGATGATGGGGTCTTGCAGGCGGCCGAATTGTCAAACTTTATCTCGCCGCGAATGGCGTCGTGCAAAATGGTGTGGCCTGTTTTGGGCATTTTGAGGCGCAGCGGATTGCCGCTGGCGCTGGCGGGATGGGCCGGATCGTCGCCGTAGTAGGCGTGCCTTCATCTACCAATTGTTCGATGGTGCGTTGGTGAAACGGCCGTCTCTCGACTGCACATACGGCCCAAACTCGCCGCCGATGTCTGGCCCTTCATCCCAATCCAGCCCCAGCCAGTGTGAGCGCGTCAAAAATGAGCTGGGTGGCTTCGGGCGTGTTGCGGGCCACGTCGGTGTCTTCAAGGCGGATGATGAAGTCGCCTTTGAGTGCCCGAGACAGCGCCCAACAGAAAACGGCCGTGTGCATATTGCCCACATGCACCGGGCCGGTAGGGCTGGGAGCAAAACGAAGTCGGGGAACCATCACGGTTTGGCGAAAATCATGCGGCCAGCGGAGGTTTGCAGCACTTTGGTGACGGTGACGTTGAGCGTTTTGTTGATGAGCGCACGGCCGTCTTCCACCACCACCATCGTGCCATCCTGCAAAAAGCCGACGCCCTGGTCAGACTCGCGCCCTTCCTGGATGATTTTGACCTTGAGCTCTTCGCCCGGCAGCGAGGTGATCTTCACCGCATTGGCCAGATCGTTGATGTTGAGCACGCTCACGCCTTGCAGCTCGGCGACGCGGTTAAGGTTGTAATCGTTGGTCATGATGGGGCAGTGCAAATGGCGCGCCAGGGCGACCAGTTTGCTGTCGGCGTCCCGCACTTCGCTGACGTCCATGTCGGTGATTTTGGTGGGGACGGGGGCATCATTTTGCAGCTGGGTCAGCACTTCCAGCCCCAAACGGCCGCGTCCCCGGCGCAGCGGATCGGCGCTGTCGGCGATGTGCTGCAATTCAGACAAGATGAAGTTGGGGAATCAACAGGGTGGCGCGGACAAACCCTGTTTTGCTGATGTCGGCGATACGGCCGTCAATAATCACACTGGTGTCCAGCAAAATAAACTGTTCGCCATTTTTGGCTGGCCGCAGTCGGCTCATTGCCGGATTGGGATAGGGGAGCGCAGGCCGCTGAACAAGGCGCGCAAATCGTTTTGCCGCGAAACCAAGATGACGACGCTCAGGTAACAAAGAACGGCCGCTGCCACCAAGGGCAAAATCTGGCGAAAAGGGGAGCCAAGCAGGGCCAGTGGCAAAGAGAGCAGGGCTGCCGCCACCAGGCCAATAAACAGCCCCAACACAATGGCTACCAGCCGTTCGGCGGGCATTTTGGCTAACCGACTGCTAACGTGGCGTAACGGCCGTATCGTAATCAATGGCGTCAGGATGAGCCCAACCAGGAAACCCACCAGCGCAAAAACAATGATGTACCCTTCAGGGGAAACACCGTAAAAATTGGCCATCCAATTCCCAAAAAAGCCACCACCAATACTGCTAGCAATCAGCCCCCACAATACGAAAAATAAATTCAGTGCTCATAAAATGATTCCTTAAAAAACGCCTTACTGTTTTGGCAATAAAATGAATTCCCATCAGGGTGTTTTTCAATAAATAAAAAAAGATGAACATACTTTGCAGTACATTCACCCAGAGCACCTTGGCTGGAAACCGGTTAGATGGTTGCCTAAAATGCAGACTCGTTGGCATCTAACCGAGATTGATATCTAATTGCAACAACCAAGACGAAATAATTAATTTTGTTGGGTTGAGCAAGTTAACCAGTCTGATTTGCTCAGGTATTTATGCTTTGCTTTTTTCTTTATATTGAAAAGTAATCGCTTTTCTCCTAAAAGCGATAAATATGCAAAAGTTATCCAGTCGACTTAATGAATTGCCAAGGCAGAGATAAATGGTGAGTTTTTTTAGCGGTTGGTTTTTGCTTTTGAAACTAAAGGAACAATAACCAGGTCCAAATTTTGCCTTGTAGCTATTGAATTATTTGACAAAGGATAAATGAAACCTGCGCCAGAATGATAAATAATGAGGATGGGCGAATAAAAATAGATACCAGCCATAACGCAGCTGGCAGTGAAATAGAAAAATTAGAACAACAAATTGGGCGAATTACGCCATCACCAAATAAACGTCCATTTTAACTCGGTGCCTGGAAAAACCAAAAGATTCGGGAGATTGCATCTACAATGCTGAACATTAAGGGAATTGAGCAATAAAAAGATTTTTTCAGGATGCGATGGTATCACAGGCCCTATGATGCGGCAATACATAACAACCCAAATTGCCGCTTTATTAAACTTCTCTATCATTATGGATTAGGCGCGTTGCTCTAGCGGCGTGGTGCGCTGGGGCGTTCGGCCGGGAGCTTGCATACCTGTGTTCTGGATTGGGTTGGGTTTGGATGGAGTGGGCGGGCTGCGGTGATGGATTGCGTCTGGCTGTTGATGGCGGCTTTGGATTTGGCGTGCATGGGGAGCTGGATTGGGCCGGAACGGCCGTCCTCCGCTGGGTGGCGCTGCCACTGTTGGTTTGGTGCAGACGGCCGTTTGGCTGGACGGCTTACCCGGCAAAATTGATCCGGCAAACATATATTCTCCCGCCACAGAGATGGCCCCAATAAACAAAATGCGTGTCAGCCACACCAGGTTGCCACAAAAACGGTACCCAGCGCAGCAGTTGCTCACGGCTAAGCACCTCATTGCCAAAATCATGCGTGAGCAGCGTCAGCGAGATGGCCCACCAGGTCATGACGGCATTCATCGTTGCGCCCAGCAGCCAGGCACCCATGAGATACCAAACGGCCGTTGGCTCATCTTTGCGCCTCGTTCAGGGGTAAACAACCGGGCCAGCCCGGCAAAATCAATCGCGCAAAAAGCGATGGCCAAAATGGCCGCCCAGCCGACGCCAGCAAAGCGCACATCGCCCAGTAAGTTGCCCAGCGCGTAACGCGTCGTATCAAAAGTTAAAAAGCTCAAAAGCCAGCAGCGCCATCACCAAAATGACGCCCATGATGCTTTTTTGCGGTAATGTGAGGCCCAGCAAGCAAATTATTGCTGCTGGTTGGTTAGGGCGTGGCATTCCACCCTGCCGTTTTTTGCGCCCTGATTTTTCCATTTTTGTTCTCCTGCAATCCCTTTGTCGCTGTTCTGGTGTAAGTTGATTCTGATTTCTTTTGATTTAGAAAGGAGAAAAATTTCTTTGACGAAAGAGGGTTCCGTATTCTGAACCCAAGGTTCGCTTGCTCTTGCCTCTTCACTCTTGTTTGTAAGTTGATACGGCCGTTCGCCCCCGCAAATTTGCCTGAAATTTTTGTTTAGAAAGAGAGAGGGTGGCACTGGTAAGGGTCGCACTTACCAATGCCGCCATGCCAATGATTTTTGAGGCCTACCAAGGGAAGACAAACAGGGCAATGTGTTGAGAAGAGGGAAGAGGGTTCCGTATGTCTGTAAAGAATATTAGCACGCATGTTCCATTGTCCACGCCACCCTTGGCATGGGTTCCCGTGTTGGTTTTCAATAAAAACTGTCAGGGTGTTGGGTCAACGCCAAGATGCGTACCAAGCGCCGCCTGGATAGCCGCTTCGTCGGACGATGCAGCTTCACATTCCGGCACCATCGAGGCCGGAAAGCCGTATTGCGCAACCACATCACAATCAATGACACCCTGGCCATCGGCCACGATGACCAGCTTCCGTTGACCTTGGCCGCCAGGAAGTAGCCATTGTCCACCCCGCCGCGTGCGTGGGTACCTGTGTCGGTCTCCACGATAACCGTGAGTGAGCCTGGGTCCACGCCCAGGTGAGCGGCTAAAGCGCCAGTGAGCGTCGTTGTGTCACCTTGGGCAGCTTCACATTTCTGGCACCATCGAAGTGGGGGAAACCGTATTGCCCAACCACGTCACAATCAATGACGCCCTGGCCATCAGCCACGATGACCCAGCTTCCGTTGACCTTGGCCGCCAGGAAGTAGCCATTGTCCACCCCGCCGCGTGCGTGGGTGCCTGTGTCGGTCTCCACGATAACTGTCAGTGAGCCTGGGGCCACGCCCAGGTGAGCGGCTAAAGCGCCCACGAGCGTCGTTGTGTCAGGTTGGGCAGCTTCACATTCTGGCACCATCGAAGTGGGAAAACCATATGGCGCAATCACCTCACAATCAATCACGCCCTGGCCATCAGCCACGATGACCCAGCTACCGTTCACCTTGGCCGCGAGGAAATAGCCGTTGTCTACGCCACCTCTGGCGTGGGTGTCTGTGTTGGTCTCTACAAAAACAGTCAGGGTGTTGGGGTCAACGCCAAGATGTGTGCCCAGAGCGTCCTGAATGGCTGCTTCATCCGGGTTAATGGCGTCCATTTGCTCAGGTTCCTCAGGTTCCTCAGGTTCAGGCTCAGGCGTGGCGGTAGGTTCTGCCGTTGGTTCCGTGACGGTTTCTTCAATGATGTCAACAGAGGCTGGTTCGATTTCTTCAACGGCCGTTGCTGTAGAGCCGCAGGCCGCTAACGCCATCCCCAAAATCAAGGTTGCTAAAATAAGAAAATAGTTGGTTAGTCGATGTGTAGTCATCTTTTTAATCTCCATTTTTGATTAACTGTTTGTTTATAAATTTAAGGTAAATCTCAGTTTTTCTTGCGCCAAAGGATAATGCCGAAGACAACGCCAATCACCAGCAGCCCAAGGGTGGAAATCAGCTCCCAATCGGTACCGAGCAAGCTGGGAAACATTGTCTCGAACATCTCTTCTGTGTTTTGGATGGCGTGGAAAAGCAGCACGGGAATGAGTGAGCCGCTGCTGCTGTTGAACAGCCAGGTGAAGATGAAGCTGAGGACAAAGGCCAGCAGCAAAAATGCCACAATCGAGACCACATCCCGACCCAGCAAAACCGGCAGGTGCCAGGCTGCCCACAAAATGCCAATGATGACGCTGGCGCGAAATGGCGACATGCGCGCTTGCAGCCGGGGCAGGGCAAAACCGCGCAGTCCCAGCTCTTCGCCCATTGGCCCGCGTAAAAACAGGGTGACGAGCAGCCCGGCTTCGGCGCTGAAGAGAATGGCGCTTAGGGTTTGGCCGTTAAAAGTAAAGGAAGCCAGTTCGCCAGATACGGCCGTTGCCAGCAAATACAATCCCAGCGGCAGCAGCGCCACCAGCCAGACGCGCCAGCTAATTTGCCACTTGAGCAAGCGTTGGCCTAATTCACGCAGACCGGAACGGCCGTGTAAATAAGCAATCATAATCACGCCCGCAAGCGAAAAGGCAAAATCCTGCAAGCGGGTGATGAGGTACACCACCCAACCCGGCACGGACAGATCAATCCCGCCAAATTCTAACACTTCTGCCATCTGGCTGAGCGTGGTCCAATCGGCTACGCCCGACTGCCGGGCAATGGCGCTTAGCACGGGAATCATGCTCCAGGCGATCAGGTAGGCCAGGGCAAAAAAGATAATTATTGGCCAATCAATTTGGCGCGTTTGGGAAACGGCCGTTTCTTGCTTAATCGTTTTCTCTGAAATGTTCATCATGTCCTCCAAGATTTTTAATTAAGGTTAACGGACAGTGTCTGTTGGCACATCAGCCGATAGGTGTATACGTGCGTTCAAAAGGTGTATTTTTGTTAGCTCAAGGATGGATGAAGTGCCTGATGTGCCACCCACAGCCGTCCCCAACCGGCCAGCCAAAGCAGTACGGCCGTTCCCAACCCGATCAGGCTGGGCCACGCCGATGTCGGCAAAAGCACTACAATGGCCACAACCCAAACGATGATGGCCGCACCCAACACGTAGTCGAATGCCAGCTTCAGCAAGCGAGCCAGCGGTAAAAAGTGCAGCCCTACAACCACGGCTACCCAGGGCGCAATCCAGTCGGGATGGCCCAAACCGGCCAAAATACCACTGCCCACGCCAATGCCGATGCCTTCGGCGGCAAAGATGATGCCAAACCATTTGCCCAATTCAGCCGACCCGGCTTGTGGCAGTGGGCTTTTTGCTGACTGTTGCAGCGTAAAGAAGGCCGCTGCGATGAGCAAGATGATTAGGGTGACGGCCGTTCCCAACACCACTGCATTGCTCAAACTGCCAAAGACGGCCGTAATCACAACCCAGAGCGCACTGACGATGGCGTAAATCACAGCGCCAATGGCTAAATAACGGGGATTCATTGTAGATTCAGACATTTGATTCTCCTTGTAATGAAAGGTAATGAAAGGGATGATTTGTTTAACTTGCTTCACACCAAAACTGCATTTCGGCCGATGACGCGGGATGATAACTGTAGTTGAGCCCGGTAAAGCCATGCCCGCCGACAAACTGATTTTGCGGCCCGCTGTCGGGTTCAAGTTGGTAAAGCTGGGTTTGGAAAACGGCCGTACCTTTCGAATCCGTCACCCACAAGCGCAGCGCCCGCTCGTTGTCCACCTTGCCCGCGCTGTAGGCCGCATGGAAAACCATGTCGGCAAAAGCAATTGATTGTTCTGCGTCAGCGTCACCGAAGGTGAGCGTTTCTTCCCGTTCAATCGGCTGGCTCACGTCTGCCCGGTAAGCGGCCGTGCAGGCGATGGACATCGATTTGGTCGGCTGAGAAGTAGCTGTGCTGTTTCCGCCACAGGCGGCCAATGACAAGAGTAATAAAATTAGAAATAGTATCTTTCGCATGTAAAATTCTCCTTTTAATTCTTTTTTTATGGGACGCAGATGAACGCTGATAAACGCAGATTTTGTCTTGGTTTTATTCACTGCGCCCCACTTCTTACCTGGCCTGATTTGCTTCCACGTACTGTTTAAGCGCTTCATTCATTAGGGCGTACCCTTCATCAATGGCTTCCAGCGGCACAAACTGCACCGCCAGGCCGGTAAAATCTTCTTTGTGGATGAGATGGGTACGGCCGTTCCCGATTTCCTCCAGCAAAAAGACATGTTCACCGTAAAACAGCCCGCGTATTCCCCCGCCCCAGGTCAATTCCCGGTTTGGTTCCAGGCGCAGCAGGTGCGGCTTCACGGCGGTTTCTTCGCCGTTGGGCTTGTGAATCTGCACGACGAGCTTCTCGCCAATGGCCATTTGGCCCGTTACCTGGACGTGGTACGGATTCCACGCTGGATAGCTGGCGTTGTCGGCCAGCACCGCCCAAACAGTTTCCGGCGAGGCGTCAATTTCAATCTCAGTGTAAACGTGCTTGCCGGGAAATAATCGGTCGCCCAAGATGAGCACCACTGCCGCGATACTGGCCAATCCGCCAAGGATGAGCATTAAAATTTTTACGTTCATTGTGTCTCCTTCATTTAAATGGGACGTGGCAGATTCGGAAAACGGGATAGTTGAATGTATTCTGCGTTCACCATGAAAATCTGCATCTGATTTTCGTGCTTCTTGGAGCCACATTCAGGAGAATTGCTCTGAGAGTGGGCCGCTGAACGACGCCGCAAACGGGGGAACTGGAAGGTGTCTGCCAGGTGCATCATGAAAATTTGCAGCCAGTTTTTGTTCTTTGAAATGTTAATTAATGACATGATTTCTCCTTTTAAACTGTCTTGAAGCTTGGTCAAATTTATGATTTTTGCATAATGGAGGCTGCTATGCCGGGGGCGAAACGCACCAGCCAGGGCAGCGCCTTCATCTTGCCAATGAATATTTCTTTGCGGTTCTGCTGCAAGCCTGTGAGCAATGCCTGGGCTACCGCGTCGGGCGATACTTTGTCTTCGTTACGACCGGCGGTCATGGCGGTGTCTACCACTGGGGGAAACAGCTCTACGACGTGGATGTTTTGCGTTGCCAACTGCCAGCGCAGGCCAATTGTGAAGTTGTGTACGGCCGCTTTCGTGGCCGAGTAAACCAATCCATCCGGTTTGGGCATGAGGCCCGTGCCAGAGCCAACGTTGACGATGGCCGCTGCGCTGCTTTTTTGCAGCAAGGGCAGGGCGCGGTGCGTCAGGGTAATTAGCGCGGTGACGTTGAGCGTCACTTCTTGCGCTACCCGCGCCGCGATGTCGCTTTCTTGGGGCAGCAGGTAGTTGTGCTGCATCCCGGCGTTGTTAATCAGGATGTCGAGACGGCCGTATCGCTGTTCAATCTCAGCCAGGGCCGCTGCCTGGTCGGCGTCGTTGGTGATGTCGCAGGAGAGGGTGTGCAGGGTGGGTACGGCCGTTTTTGCCGCTGCCAGCCGCTTTTCACTCCGGCCACAAATCACCACCGTGCTGCCTAAATCAGCCATCATTTTGGCAATTGCCAGGCCAATACCGCTGCTGCCGCCAGTGATAAAAACGACTTTGTTCTTGAGCTTCATAGGGTTCTCCTCTGAAAATAATTTAACCGCAGAGAATGCGGAGAACGCAGAGAAAAATCTGGTAAATCTGCAAGCGCAACTTGCGCCAATCTGCGGATTTTCATTCAAGGTGTTGAGCTTGCGCTCATGTCGTCTCCTTGTAAACGTTACCTGGTTAGCCGCTGCCATGTTTTGACAAGCAGGGTGGAAACGAGCAGCGGCAGGCCGAACAAAACGGCCGTTGCCAGGGGCAGCGCCCAGCTGCCTAGCTGTTCCTGCCCGGCAATCATGGGCACATCGGGGGAACGGCCGTGCAGCCAGGACGTGAGCTGCAAAAGTGTGGCGTGGGCATTGAAATATTCCGCCTCGCCGCCCATGATGGTGTCGATGATGAGTTGGATGGTGATGAATACGGCCGTTAAGCCCCCTATCACCCAACCAGAACCGGATCGTTTTGCTGTCTGAATCGCTGTTTCTTGCATCATTCACTCCTGTGAAAATAAATTAACCGCGGAGAGCGCGGAGAAAATAGACAAAATCTGCGTCATCTGCGGATTTTCAGTCATGGTGTTGATCTTCCGCTCGTGAAGTCTCCATTGATAAACTGATATGTCAGTTTGGCAGGCGGGTTACGGATAAAATGACCAGCCCTAAATCTCTGATTTTGGCCAGGATGCCGTGCAGGGCGGCCTGGTCTTGTACTTGCCCCACAACTAGGGTGCTGCCGTTGTCGCGGTGTGTGGCTGTGGCTGCTGCCATCCAGGATGACCAGTCGAGGCTGATGTGTCCCTGGAGCTTGATTTCGTAAACGGCCGTTTCGCCGCATTCATTCATCTCGTGTGTGTCCCCTTTTGTGTTGACCAGTTTGTTGTGAACTCGTCTAGATGGTGCCATGATAGGCGGCAGCCAGGTGTAGACGCATGTCCCGATCGGATCATTTTGCGGTTGATCCCGATCTACATCTTTTGGTGGCTTTGCTAAAAAAATTAACCGCAGAGCACGCGGAGAACACGGAGCATAAAAGAAATACGCGGCGTTCTCTGCGTGCTCTGCGGTGAAAATAAAGGGGTTGGATTTTGGGGAGAAAAGTGAAGGAGTGGGAAACGGCCGTTTACAGCATTTCCTGATGCCAGATGACCGTTTACCGTTTACCGATTACAGATTACTGCTCACGGGCTTTAGTCCGACAGCAGACCTAATTCTCTGGCGCGAACGGCCGCTTCCGTACGGTTGCTCACGGCCATTTTGCTGTAAATATTGGCAACGTGGCGTTTGGTGGTGCCTAAAGCGATGAACAGCTTGGTGGCAATCTCGCGGTTGCCGTACCCTTGGGCCAGCAGGTGCAGCACTTCCAGTTCACGATCCGTCAGCGGGTCTAGCAAACCGGGAACCATGTTGGGCACACGTGTTTCATCGTCTGGAGCCATCATCGACCGTAAAGCGGTTTCGACGGTGGTGCAAAATTCGGGAACGGCCGTAGTGTTTCGTGCTTTTGCCAACAACATCATCATCCGCTGGCCAGGATAAGCAAACATTTGAATCCACTTTTCTGGCGCGGCCAGCACCAGGGCCTGTTCCAGGGCAGCCAGCGCTGCCTCAGGCTCATTCAGCGCATCGTTGACCAGCGCCAGCACGGCGTTGGCCTTCATCAAGGTAAACGCTGGCAAAGGCATGGTGGCAAATGCGCTGAGCTGCTGTTGAACGGCCGTTAAAGCATCCAAATCTTCAGGCGTGGTTTGCAGCACGGCTTGCGCCTGCCGGATGCGGTTGCGGATCATGGTAGGGTGGTCATCGGGCAAATCGAGCGCTGCCACCCGATCCAGCCATTCCTGAACGGCCGTGTTGCGTTCCATCAACAAATAGTAGCGAATGAGCAAATCATAATGCACGGCCAGGGCTGGATGCGTACCCAACTGCCGCAGATGAGCGGCCGCTTCCTCGGCCAGGCTGTGGGCGGCTGCCACATCGCCGCGCAGCTGCTTGATTAGCGCCACAAAGAGGCGCATCCACACGATGAAGGCCGCATCAGACATGCTCAGGCTGGTAAGTTCCAGCGCCCGCGCTGCCAACTGCTCCGCCTCTGCCAACTCATCGATGGCGTACAGCTCAAACAGCACCAGCGCATGAAAAGCGGCTGCTTGCAAACCGCCGCCAATCTGCATTACGGGACGGCCGTTGTACTGCTGCATAAAACGGCTGCTGGCCCGGTACGCCTGCTGCAAATGTCCGCGCATCATGTGGTAACGAATCAGTCGGGAGGTGGCGTCAGCCAGGCCCATCCAGTTTTGGCCGCGTTCCAAATTCGGCAGCGCCGCTTCCAGCGCCTGAACACTTTCTGGCATCTGGCCCAGTTGAAAATGGCCGCTGCTTAGAACAGTGAGCAACCCGCCTTTTTCGGCGGAAAATGAATCCTCAAGCTGGTCCAAAATCTTTTGGGCAATGGCCATGCCGCCGGGAATATCGCCCGTGGCAATGGTGTGCCCGGCGTGGATGATGCCAGTTTGCCCCAGGTGGGCGGGGTCGTCGGTGAGGGAAACGGCCGTTTGCAAATACGGCTCAATCTCAACAACGTTCAGCGCCATGTACAGCAGCCATGCCTTGGCCAAGGCCAACCGGGGATTGCGCCGCACGACGGCATCGGGCAGCCGCCCCAGCCACCCGGCCACCTGATTTGTGCGTCCCTGATAGAAAAACGGCGTGCTGAGGCGAATGATGGCGGTGGACACCTCTTCCCATTCCCCCACAGCCGCTGCATGGGTCAGCGCCTCATCAACAAAATCGTGGGCCGCCAGCCAGCGGGCGGCATGGCGGTGCAGCGCGGCAATCTGATCCGCAGAGAATTTCCTGGCGAGCCGCTCTCGCAGCAGGTCGGCAAAAAGATGATGGTAACGGTACCAGATACGGCCGTCATCCAGCGGCACCAAAAACAGATTGGTCATTTCCAACTGCTCAATGATTGGCTGGGCAGTTTTGTCGGCCAGCAAAGCATCACACAACGGCGTACAAAAGCGGTCGAGAATGCTGGTTTGCAGCAAAAATGCCTCAATCTCTGGCGGTTGGTGAGACAGCACCTCGTCGGTGAGGTAATCCATAATGTAGCGATGGCTGCCGGTAAAATTGGCAATGAATTGATCGTGCTGAGGATGGCCTTGTAGGGAAAGTCCCGCCAGCTGAATACCAGCTGCCCACCCTTCTGTGCGCGTCTCCAGGCTGGCGGCTTGTTGTGGGGTGAGGGTAAGGCCCATTTGTTGCAGCAGAACGGCCGTTTCTGCCTGGGTAAAGCGTAAATCGGTAGCCCGAACCTCGTTTAGCTGCCGCCGAGCACGCCAGCGGGAAAGCGGCAGCGCCGGATCCGCCCGGCTGGTGATAACGACATGCAAGCCAGGTGGCGCCTGGTCAACCAGAAACGCAAGCCCATCTAAGATGGCGCTGTTGCTAATGACATGGAAATCTTCCAATACCAGGAGCAGCGATTGGGGCTGGGCTGCCAGCCCATTCAGCAAATGGGTGAAGATGAGCTGTGGCTGCGGGTGCCTTTTCACTTTGCAACAGTTCGCTGAGTGTGGGATCAACGGCCGTTACCTTTTCTAATGATGCCAAAAAATAGCGCAAAAATCGTGCCGGTTCATCATCCAGCGCATCTAATGACAGCCAAGCGGCCGTTTGGTTGGCCTCTTGCAGCCAACTGCTAACAAGCGTTGTCTTGCCAAACCCCGCCGGAGCAGAAACCAGCGTCACCTTGCCAGGCAGCCCTTTGTTGAGCGCTGCCATCAGGCGGGGGCGTGGGACAAATGATCCCTGAATTCTCGGCTTAAAAAGTTTGGTTTGCAGCAATATTTCGGACACAAAAATATTATACCTCCCTCAGCGGAGCGCACAAAAAGCCTTGTTGATGTATTACAACAATTGGTACTTGACATAGTCCAAGTTTTGTTGTATTGTTGCAACATATGTAATTGTTGTAGTATCCCGCATTTGTGAGGATGCTTCTTCAGAACCGAATGAGAAGCAATGAGTAAAGACGATTTATTAGAAAATTATGCGGGCGTGGCGGAAGTTAGCAAGCGGCTCAATATTCATCCAGAATCAGTCCGCCGCTTGATCCGTCAGGGCAAGCTGCCAGCCATCAAGTTTGGCAACAAATGGCTGGTAGAAAAAGCAACACTCGACCAGTACGCCAGTCGGTATGATCCCCGGCCTGGTAACAAAGCAACATTGTTTTAGCAGTTGAGAGCGAGGGGTGAACCCGGGAAGAGGTGTCTGTTCACCCCTCGCTTCTCAATTTTTGATTCATTTTAAGAGGGTATCCATATGCAAAGAGCGCCTGAATTTGAAAACGTAGCTTGTATTCGCGTGGTCGGTGTTGGTGGTGGCGGCTGCAATGCCGTGAATCGCATGATTCAAGAAGGCATCAATGGTGTCGATTTCATTGCCGTCAACACAGATAATCAGGCGCTGCTCTTATCCGATGCCCCTGTGCGGGTGCGTATTGGCGAAAAGTTAACGCGTGGCCTGGGCGCAGGTGGCCATCCTGAACAGGGCGAAAAAGCGGCCGAAGAATCGACCGAAGAGCTGGATGAAGTGCTTTCTGGCTCTGATATGGTGTTTATTACCGCGGGCATGGGCGGCGGCACGGGAACGGGGGCAGCCCCCGTGGTGGCTAAGCTGGCTCGTGAGCAGGGCGCTTTGACGATTGGTGTGGTGACACGGCCGTTCCTCTTTGAAGGTAGCAAACGGGCCAATTCTGCTGAATCTGGCATCGAAAAGCTAAAAGACCATGTAGATACCCTGATTGTGATTCCCAACGATCGTTTGCTGGAGCTAACCGACCGGCGCGTTTCTTTGAAGGATTCCTTCAAAATGGCCGATGACGTGCTGCGCCAGGGCATCCAGGGCATTAGCGAACTCATTACTGTGCCTGGCCTCATCAACCTGGACTTTGCCGACGTGAAGGCAATCATGTCTGAAGGTGGCGCAGCCTTGATGGCTGTGGGTCATGGTGAAGGGGAAGAGCGGGCCAGGCTGGCGGCAGAACAGGCCATTAGCTCCCGCTTGCTGGATGTGACAATTGATGGCGCTCAGGGCATTTTGTTCAATGTGACTGGCGGACCAAACATGAGCCTGTACGATGTCAACATCGCCGCCGCCATTATCCGTGAGACGGCACATCCTGATGCCAACATGATTTTTGGCGCAGTGATTGACGAGGCAATGGGCGACGAAATGCGGATTACGGTGATTGCCACGGGCTTTGAGCGGACAATCTCCCGGCGACAGGTGCTGCAACAACAGTACGGCCGTTCCTCCGGTATGCCAACTCAACGCCCCAAAACAGAAGCCGCTGTGACTGCTTCCCGGCAGGTTCCCGCTCGTGAAAATGAAGAACGCGAACTGGAACCCGTACAGCCAAAGTTTGCGCCCAACAATTTAGAAATCCCGGCCTTTTTGCGCCGACGTTAATCGATTTTTTACCAATTTACCAACTCAGCAGAGTTGGCAGTCCAATCTGGATTGAGCAGCGCTTTCACAGGCTGCGAGCCGCCAACACTGTAAATTTCTCTTGGCCGGTGCATTGTTGAATAAATGCACCGGGCCTGGAGCAAATTGAAATTACTCAGGGCAACAACGCTTGCCCATAGGTAATCCACAGCAATTGTTCTTTGGGTATCGGACAACACCCTATGCAATTACTGTGCAGCGCTCCTTTTTGTTTTCGTTGGTGAAGTCCCTCATTTCATTACCTCACCAACAACACATCCCCTCTGCACGCGCCCCCTGTTTATGCAGGACAGGGGGCGCACTTCTTTTTGGACTAAAGTCTATTGACATATTGATGACAAGACAGTATGCTTTGCTGCATGAGAACAACAATTCGCCTTGACGATCAACTCTTAAAAAAGACCAAGCAATTGGCTGCCAAAACGGGTAAAACGTTAACGGCCGTAATCGAAGATGCCTTGCGTGAAACCCTGGCCAGGCAGAAAGAAAATGACCAACGTGAACCCGTGAAGCTGCCGGTTTTTCAGGGCCAGGGGTTGCAGGCAGGGGTTGATTTAGATGATTCTGCTGCGTTACTTGAACTGATGGAAAGTGCTGATGATCCTGCTTGATGTCAATGTGCTTGTTTATGCTTACCGTGCCGATACGCCCAATCACGAGGTGTACCGTCAATGGTTAGAAGCGGTTATTAATAGCGAGCAGGCTTATGGCATGTCTGATTTGGTTCTAAGTGGTTTTTTGCGAATCGTGACCCACCCCCGCATTTTTACACCCCCAAGCAGCATCCGTGAAGCAATGCAATTTGTTACGGCCGTTCGCCAACAGCCCAACTGCGTAAACATTATTCCCGGCAGCAGACATTGGCAAATCTTCCAAAGTCTGTGCCGGGAACCGGGCATTAAGGGTAATTTGGTGCCGGATGCTTATTTAGCTGCTCTGGCTATTGAATCGGGCAGTGAATGGATCACCACAGACGGTGATTTTGCCCGCTTTCCAAACTTGAAATGGCAGCACCCGCTCACATCTGCCTAAGGCGTCCAAACATCAAAGTTGACAAATTCAACGGCCGTATCTCCCACAATCCTTAAATTGCCAGACACATTCCCCGTGAATAAGGTCCAGTTGCCACTGCTGCCAACGGCCGTTACAAACACACTGTCCGTCAGCCACATCTGCTGCCCCACGCCGCCGCTGATTAAAATTTCAACAGGCGTCTGGTCTTGCTGACCAATCCCTATAAAACCCGCGCCATAATATAGAAAATGAGCGCCTGCCTTGTTCCAGCCAGTGAACTCCAGTTGGTTGTTGGTCGTAACATACGGCACAAGGTCGCTGCCATCCCCATCGGCCAGAGCCACAGTGCGTAAATTGTCGCTGTTGATGATGATTTGCAGGTAGGCCAGACGGCCGCCATTATTTGTCCAGTGCAGTGGAGAAAACAGCGTATTGCCTGGAACTGTGCCCATCTCGGTGGCTGGGCCGCTTACGGGAATCTGGTACAGGGTTGCCGCCGCTGCTTCTGTCCAGGGGTCGGCCGCAGCAATCGCCACGTAGGCCTGGCTGCCGCTGGGCAGCCATTGGGCGGTGGGCACCCAGGCGTATTCGCTGGCCGTATTGACAAAGGGGAATTCGATAACCGTTTCCCGATTGCTGCCATCCATGTTGACCCGCGTCACGCTTTCTGGGTTGCCAAAGATTACCCGCGTGCCGTCTGGCGATAAGGCAAAGGTGTGTCCGCCGCTGTTTAGTGGGAATTGCTCGGTCAGACTGCCGCTGGTGGTGACCAGCCAAAGGTCTGGCTGTGGCGCCGCACCTGGCCCAACCAGGTTCACAATGCGGGTGTTGAAGGCGATGGTCTGGCTGTTGGGCAGCCATTCGATCTGGTTGATGAGGACGGCAAAATCTGTGCCTGCGCTGTTGGGCAAGTCGCTGGATTCCACCAGAGTTTGGCTGTCGCCTGCCACGGAAACAATCCCTAATCGATTGTTCTCAAATGTGCCAGCAACATACGCGATTTGTTGGCCATTGGGGGAAATGAGCAGGTTTCCGACGTTGGCTACGGCTGCCAGCAAGACGGGGTCGCCACTGGTGGGTGGAGATTGGGTTGTGTCCAGGGGCAGCTGCCAAATGCCATCGGTGTCGCTGTAAATGATGTAGCTGAGACTGCCGAGAACGGCCGTATCCGCATCAGAATCTGTGGGGGCTGTGGTGGGAACCGGGGTTGGCGTTGGCGGCGCAGCGGCAACCGGCACGCTGCCTACATTGGTACCCAAGGAATATTGTGAGCCACCAGAAACCCAGCATTGCGGCGCGGCGATGTCGCTGGGGCAGGCCACCAGCCACCAGCCAGAGGCAGGGTCTTGCCCCAGCACCTGGGCGGTGGAATCCTTGAGGAAAAAGCCCAGCCTGTCGTAGGCGACGCCTGGCCCGGAGCGAATGTTGAGATCGACAAGGATGGTGATATACGGATCGCTGCTGGCAACGGCCGTCGCGTCGCCGCTGCTGCCGCCTGGCAGGGTGGCTGTCGGTGCAATGCCCGAAATAACGGTAGCCTGGCCAGGAACGGCCGTGCCATTTTCTAAAGTTACAATAGGCGGCGGCACAGAAAGCGTAGGCTCGGCTTCACCAGCAAACGCATTACAGGCCAACGTGGCCAGAAAAAGGATCGAGATAAAAAATAATAAAGGATGTTGGCGCAGCATTTAGGCACTCCTTACAATTTATCTTCCCGGAGGTGTAACCCCAACAACGTTTCTGCTGAGAATCTCCGGGAGGTTGCCCTCAAAATGAAAATATTTTTAGGATAAACTTAAACAGTTTACAATAGATTACACCACGATGCGATGGGTTTCTACACGGGAACGCAGCGCATTTACTACGCAAATACCCCGTTGGCGTGCATTTTGCGTAAAGGATGTGCTCAAAATTAAAACGCATCCACAAGGTTTGCCCATTCACCAAAGCCTAAAGCTGCAAACGGGCAAAATCAAAGAGGGATCATGAGTTTACGGAATTTTTTGGAACAAGCCGCTCAGTCAGGCGATCTTATTGAAATTGACAGGCCGGTGAGCGTGAATTATGAGCTGGCAAATGTGGCTCACGCTTTAGAGGGCAAGCCAGTCCTCTTTAACAAGATCATTGATTATGCTGATTGGCGGGTGTGCGCTGGGCCTTGTTCAGATCGCAAATATTTTAGTATGGATTTGGGGGTGCCGGTGGCCGCGCTTATTCCCCATTTGGCCCAGGCAACCGAAAACCCACAGACCCCGCCAATGGTGGCGCAAGGTGCCTGCCAGGAAGTGGTTTTAGAGCAGTTTGATCTGCACGATTTGCCGATTTTGTTTCATTTACCTGGGGATGGCGGGCATTATGTTGCCAGCAATGTGGTTATTACGGAAGACCCGGAGCTGGGGCGCAACATGTGCTACCACCGGCTGCTGCGGCTGGATGAGCGGCGCTTTGCGGCTCGCATCATTGAGCGGCGCGGCACCTGGACTGCCATGCAAAAGGTCGAGGGCGATTTGCCGGTGGCTATTTGCATCGGCGTGTCGCAGGCGGTGCATTTGGCGGCGGCAATGTCGGCTGCCCCAGATGTGGATGAGCTGGCGGTGGCCCACGCGCTGGCTCCCACGCCGCTGGTAAAATGCCTCACCAATGATCTGGCGGTGCCCGCCGATGCAGAAATTGTGCTGGAAGGGCGTATTACTAAGCGCCAAACGCAAGAAGGCCCGTTTATGGATCTGACGGAGACGATGGACATCATCCGTGATCAGCCGATCATCGAAATTGATTTGATCACGCACCGGCGCAACCCCATTTTTCATGCGCTGCTGCCGGGCGGGCTGGAGCACAAGATTTTGATGGGGATGCCGAAGGAGCCGACGATTTTTGCTGAGGTGAATAAGGTAACCCGCTGCACGGACGTAGTGATTACGCCTGGCGGCGCTTCCTGGCTTCATGCGGTGGTGCAAATTGATAAACAGGGGCCGGAAGACGGCCGTCTGGCCATCGAAGCGGCATTTAAGGGGCATGGCTCCTTAAAGCATGTGTGGGTGGTGGATACGGATGTGGACATTTATGATCCGGCGCAGGTGGAGTGGGCCTTTGCCACCCGCTTTCAGGGGGACAAAAATATGATGCTGTTTGCCAACCAGCCGGGCAGCTCGCTAGACCCATCTGGCATTCATGTGCCGGGGCAAAAGAGCCACACGGCCAAGCTGGGCTTTGACTGCACCATCCCCTGGGGGGCTGACAAAGCCAAATTTACACGGGGGGAATACGGCCGTGTGAACCTGGAAGCGTATCTACCATAACTGTTTTCATAACAACAAAAACCCTTGACCAATTGGAAGTGACGAATGGACATTCCCGTCCTTGCCCAACAATTTCCCATAAAACTATTGGCTGAAGAAAGCGGCCTGGTGCAGCAAGAACTCAGCTTAATGATCCTCTTGTTCATTGCCGCCATGGTGGCCATTGTTGTGCGGCGGATTCGGCTGCCTTACACGGTGGCGCTTGTGCTCGTGGGGCTGGTGCTTTCGTTTTTCCCCAATTTTTTAGGTGTTTCTGTTAGTTCAGACCTCATTTTGGCAATTTTGGTGCCGCCGCTCATTTTTGAGGCGACGCTGCATATTCCCTGGCGCAAGCTGAAGAAGGATTTGCTGCCGGTGCTGCTGCTGGCGGTGGGCGGCACGCTGGTGGGTACTTTTTTGGTGGGTGGCCTGGTGGTGCAATTTTTGCACATTTCCTGGGCAGCGGCGCTGGCTTTTGGCGCGTTAATTTCGGCCACAGACCCGGTGGCGGTGATTGCTTTTTTCCGCAGTTTGGGGGTGAGTAAGCGGCTGACCATTTTGGTTGAGGGCGAGAGTTTGTTTAATGATGGCGTGGCTATTGTTATCTTTAATCTGGCCCTGGCGGCGGGGACAGCTACCAGTTCTTTTGGCCTGGTGCAGGCGGTGCAGGAATTTGCCATTGTGGCTTTTGGTGGCCTGGCTGTGGGGCTGACCATGGGGTATGTGGTTTCTTATATCATCCTTAAAAATGTGGATGACCATCTAATTGAAACGGCTACAACGGTGGCTCTGGCTTTTGGTTCGTTTGTGGCGGCGGAGTCGTTTGGCAATTTTATTGGGGTGGAGGGGCTGCATTTTAGCGGCATTTTGGCGGTGGTGGCGGCGGGCCTCATGGTGGGCAATATTGGCCTGCAAAACACATCGCCCACCACCAAGCTGACGCTGGATAATTTTTGGGAATTTTTGAGTTTTGTGGTGAATTCGCTGGTCTTTTTGCTGATTGGGTTGGAGATTGAGCTGGCTCAGCTACGGCCGAATATTGTTCCCATCATCGTGGCGGTGGTGGCCATTATTTTGAGCCGGGGCTTGATTATTTATACGTTTGGCTGGGTTTACGGCCGTTTCCATCCACAAAACATCATTCCCCTCAACTTTCAACATGTGATGTACTGGGGTGGGCTGCGCGGGGCCATTAGCCTGGCGCTGGCCCTCTCCATTGAAAACGCTGTTTTTGGCTCAAGCGTGGCTTTAGAACTGCGGGTGATGACCTTTGGCGTGGTGCTGTTTACCTTGCTGTTCCAGGGCATGACCATTGAGCGAATAATCAAGCGCCTGCGCCTGGCCGACAAACCGCCGCAGCGCGTGGAGTTGCAGCGGCGGCAGGCGACCCTGTTTGCGAAATGGGCGGGCAAGCGTGAACTGGATCGCCTGCGCGAAAATGGCATTTTGTTTAAGGACATCTGGGAATCGATGGTGCAGGTGTACGATGAAGAAATCCTGGAGAAGAAAGCCGATTTGCGGGCGCATTTGCAAGATTACCCCGAACTGGAGCAGGAGATGTATTTGCAGGCGCGTGAAGATGCGCTAAACGCCGAGCGCAGCGCCATTGGTGAAGCATCCCGACGGGGCCTTATCTCCAATGATGTGAACGATGAACTAATTATTGAACTAAATAATCGGGTGGCGGCGCTAGAAATTTTGATGAAGAATCGGGGTTTGGGTGTGGGACGGGAGAGTACGGATCATGAGTAGTATTGTGTGTGCCACTCGTGGTGGCGAAGGCAGCCGCGTGGCGCAGATGGCCGCTATTGAAAAGGCCAAAGCGACCCAAAAACCGCTGTATTTTTTATACGTTGTGGATGCGAATAGTTTGGATGACGAGATTGATGAGAGTCTGAAAGAAGCTATTTTGGCTGAACTGAACTGGATGGGTGAAACGCTGCTGCGCATTGCCCAACGGCGAGCCGATGAGGCAAATTTAAGTACGGAAGTAAAGATTCGGAAGGGGAAGGTGCAGGACGAGATCATTCGTTTTGTGAAGGATGTCAAGGCGGATCTGCTGGTGTTGGGTGCGCCGCGTGGCACCACGGCGAATGTGTTTGGCGATGATGCGATTGAGCGGCTGGCTGGGGGGATTCGGCAGGAAACGGCCGTTACCGTGGAAATTATCCGCCCTGATTTTGTTAACAAAGGGAGAGTTCATAATCCATGATTGAGCAAATTAGCCAGGCGCTAAACGATTTGTTTTCAACCCTAAACATTGATCTTGAGAATAGCTTTCAGCGCAATCTGCTCTATTCCTTGCTGATTGTTCTGCTGCTGTGGCTGCTGCGCTGGCTGGTGCTGCGCTTCATCCACAAGCGGTACGCCGATAATACCCGCACGCTTTACAACCTGCGCAAAACCATTGAATACGCCTCGGTGGCGCTGGGCGTTTTGCTGGTGGGGCGGCTCTGGCTGGAAGGGATTGGCACGCTGGTGACGTACCTGGGGCTGTTGTCGGCGGGTATTGCCATTGCCTTGCAAGATTTGATTGTGGCGCTGGCTGGCTGGCTGTTTATTGTGTGGCGACGGCCGTTTGTCGTCGGGGATCGCATCGAAATTGCCGGGCAAATGGGAGATGTGATTGATATTCGGCTCTTTTCGTTTAGTATGCTGGAAATCGGCCGTCGCATCGACGCAGAACAAAGCACCGGACGTATTATCCACGTTCCCAACGGCAAAATCTTTTCCGAAGTGCTCACCAACATGCACCAGGGCTTCCCCTATATTTGGAACGAAATTGCTGTGATGGTGACATTTGAAAGCGATTGGGAAAAAGCCAAAGCCATTTTGGTAAACATCATCAACGAACTGGCTCCTGATGTCAGCGAGGCCTTAC
This sequence comes from Ardenticatenaceae bacterium, assembly GCA_020634495.1. The sequence continues at coordinate 146,328 of JACKBR010000004.1, forward strand.
GCAAAGCCCGCCGTTCAGGCCAGCGCTTTGTCATTAGCTATTCAAACGTCTCCCCCACGGTTTACACCAAGGTGGCCGACAGCGGCGTGGTGCTTACGCTGCGCTACATGGTAGACCCGCGCAAGCGGCGCAACAGCGAGCAAGAGATTTGGGAAGCGACCTTACGCGCCTTCAAACTGCATTGGGACATCGATTTTGCCTATCCCACCCAGCGGGAATACCTGCACTTTGAAGAACGGAAACGGCCGCCTGATCCCCAAGAAGCCGAGACGGTGGTGGCTCACCCCAGCAAGCTACAGCGCGACACAGGCTACCGCCCAACCAAACCAAAAGAACCAAAAGAGTAGTGATAATGTCCATACGCTTAAACAAAACCCAAAAAGCAATGCTGGCCGGGGAGCAAGGCGTGGCCCGGCAAATGGCCATGCGGCTGCTGCTGGATATGGCGGCCACCGCTGGCGCTGCCGAACTGGTGCCCATCGCCAGCGCCCATCTTTCTGGCGTGTCGCCGCTGACGGGCGGGCTGGGGCTGCGCCAATTTTTGGCCCGCCTGGCCGAAGACCCGCAGGCCAAAGTGGCTGTGCCCACCACGCTCAACTCGGCGGGCTGTGACGAGGCCCAATTTGGGGCAATGCGCATTGTGGCTCCCAACTTTAAGGAGCACAACGCCGAAATCGTGGCGCGATATACCCAGCTTGGCGTGCAGCCCACTCAATCTTGCATCCCCTACGAATGGGAAGGGGTGGTGACCAGCGGCGAAGCGGCCTGGGCGGAATCAAACGCGATTTGCTTTGGCAATTCATACACGGGCCTGATAACCAATCGGGAATCGGGGCTTTCTGCCCTGGCGGCGGCGCTGACGGGCTACACACCCAAATATGGCTTGATGCTTGCCAGAAAATCGCCGACCAAACCTGGAAGTTGTGGTTACAACATCGCTGAGTGACCCAACGGATTTTTCTATTTTGGGCGATTGGATTGGCAAGCAGCGCCAGCCAACCTGGAAAATGCCCAATGGGCCCATTCCGGCCATCAAAGGCTTGCCATAGACGCTAACCCACGAGCAAAAGAAGGCGCTAACGGCCGCTGCCGCCAATTATGGTTGTCCCTTGCTTTACATTGAGGGGCAGGGGGCATGGCCTGAGGCAGCGTTTCAGGCGCGGTTGGCATTTGGCGAAGGTGAATTGCAAAAAAGGTATGAACAACTGGCCCCGCAAACGGCCGTCTCCCTCATCACCATCGGTTGTCCCCAGGCATCTATTGGCGAACTGCGCGAAACGGCCGAATTGCTCAAAGGCAAGCAGCTCTCACCCGCCGCCCCGCCGCTGTGGGTCTTCACCTCCTCCGCCAACAAAGCCATCGCCGAAAAAATCGGCCTGGCCGAAATAATTAGCCAAAGCGGGGCGCTTTTGCTAGAAAACACCTGCCCCGAAGTGGTTCCCTATGATCCCAGTTGGGTGCAGCACGTGCTCACCAACTCCATGAAGGCTGAACATTACATAAAGTCGGGGCTGAACGGTATTCCCACGTCCGTGATGCGCCTGGCGGATTGTGTGGCGGTGGGTTTGGGAGAACTGGAGATTGGCGATTGGAGATTGGAGGCTGCAAAACAAGACCATCCAGTGACCGGATCACCTGGTCACCTTGTCACCCCATCTCCTCGTGGCCAAATGCCAGCAACCGGCTCCTTCTCCGCCATTGGGCACGGGCTGCCTTCCCAGACTGACTTTAGCGTAACGGCCGTAGCCTTTGTCACGGATACGCCCATCACGCTGTTGGGTTTTGTCAACCGGGAGAGCGGCGTCATTGAAGAACCAGGGCATCCGGCCGATGGGCAAAGCATGGCGGGTAAGATTGCTATTTTTCCCAAAGGCAGCGGTTCCACGGTAGCTCCTTACGTGTTGCTGGAGCTGTTTTACCGGGGCAAAGCGCCGCTGGCCATTGTCAATACGGAGATTGACCAGCAAAGCGCTCCGGCCTGCTCGTTGGAAAATATTCCCTATGCCTACCAGTTTGATCAGGACGTCATTGGCAACATTCAAAATGGCGATACCGTGTGCCTGAAGCGCGTGGGTGAGCGAGTTACTATTGACGTTATTGCCAGACGCGGTATAACAAAGAATGTAGAAATTACCTGATAAAAAAAATCCTTGCAGGGAGCCAAATCAAATACTTTTCCCTTCTCCCACCATATTTTTTATTTGGTTGTCCTTGTATCTGTATCAAGGGAAGGAGTAACAATGGAACATGCGTTTTTAGAATTTATATTGGCGATTGTGGTGATTATCGTGGCTGCAAAGTTAGGCGGTTTCATCAGCACGCGCTTTAACCAGCCATCTGTGTTGGGTGAATTATTGGCCGGGCTGCTGCTGGGGCCAACCGCTTTCGATATGCTTCATTCCTGGACATTTCTATTTCATGATAGTGAAATGTTGGCGGAGCTGATTACTATCATGGCAGAGCTGGGCGTTATTTTGCTCATGCTGCTGGCTGGCCTGGAGCTGCATTTGCCAGATTTGCTACATGCCGGAAAGGTGTCGGCGCTGTCTGGCATTTTGGGAGTGCTGGTGCCGCTGGGTTTGGGGTTTGGCACGGCCGTTTTGTTTGGTGCGGGCAGTCAGGAGGCGCTTTTCCTGGGTCTGACTTTGGCGGCAACCAGCGTGAGTATTTCGGCACAAACGCTCATGGAGCTGAATGTGCTGCGCAGCCGGGTGGGATTGGCTTTGTTGGGAGCGGCCGTTTTTGACGACATCCTGGTCATTTTAGTGCTTTCTATTTCCTTTGTTTTGGTGGGCGATAGCGCTGGTGGCTTAAACAGCGTCTTGCTAACTATTGTCAAGATGATCGGCTACATCGGGGTGGCTGTGGCTTTAGGCTTTTGGGTGATTCCCTGGCTGGCCCACAAAATTAACAAGCTGCCGATCAGTAAAGGCACCCTGGCTTTTGTGTTGGTTATTTGCCTGCTGTTTTCCTATGCAGCAGAAGTTATCGGGGGCATGGCGGCTATCACTGGGGCGTTTTTGGCGGGGCTGTTTTTAGGCCGTACGCCATACAAAGAGGAGATTGAAGAGGGCATTTCGGCGATGGCTTATGCGTTTTTTGTGCCCATCTTTTTTGTCAATATTGGATTAGAAGTAGATTTGACGGCTATAAGTGGGAATGCCTGGTGGTTTGCGGCCGTTTTCACCATCATTGCCGTTGTTAGCAAAATTGGTGGCAGTGGGCTGGGGGCCAAAATGGCCGGCTTTACCAACCGCGAATCGTTTCAGCTGGGAATTGGCATGGTGTCCAGAGGGGAAGTTGGCCTGATTGTGGCTTCGTTTGCCCTGGTGGAAGGGCTCATTAGCCAGGCATATTTTTCAATAGCCGTCTTCATGGTCATTATTGCCACCTTAGTGACGCCGCTGATGCTGAGAGCCTCCTTTGCAGATCGTTCACAGGTAGCTGGCTCTACACCATCTCACACATCTTAGAATTTATCCGAAAAAGCCACAGGCTTGAACTGAGCATTGTCGAAGTCCGAAAAAGAGAATCAAGAGGCTTTGAGCCTGAACGCAAAAACTTCTGTGAACTCTGTGGCTAAGCATACAAATCATGCGCTGGAGGAAATTATGTACAATATGATCTTACTCGTTCTTGATGACACCAATCAATGCACCTCTGTCCTGGAAGCCTGGGAAGCCCAGGAAGTAGGGGGGATCACCATTTTAGAAAGCACGGGCTTGGGTCGTGTACGCAAGTTAAGCATTCGTGATGATATTCCGCTCATGCCCAGCCTGAGCCGCTTGCTGCAAAACCGGGAGGAACGCCACAGAACTTTGTTTACGGTTGTTGAGGGGGAGGAGATGGTAGACAAGGTCATTGCAGCAACAGAAAGTGTTGTGGGAGATTTAAACAATCCTCACAATGGCATTTTGTTTGTGCTGCCGGTTTCCAGGGTTGTGGGTTTGCATGGTGGCCAGGCGCGGGCCAAAGGTGATGATTTTACCGGGTAAAAAGCGGGAAAAACAGGGCGTATAGCAGGCTGACAACCGTGCAGGAGACTAACATCACAGGAATACCGCGCCTGAGCCAAAAAGCGGCCGTAATGGGGTGATGTGTTTTCTCTGAAAGGGAGACAACCACGACGTTTGCCGTGGAACCAATGATGGTGCCGTTGCCGCCAAGCCCTGCGCCAAACACCAGGCCCCACCACAGCGGTGTCACATCAATGCCTGACCTGCCCAGGTTTTGCAGGATGGGTATGAGGGCGACTGTGATGGGAATGTTGTCTACCACTGCGGAGAGCAAAGCAACCACCCAAATCATAATAACGCCAAATAAACGAGGGGGTATGTCTTTGGCAAGCCCTACCAACAGTTCGGCAACCTGGTCAATGACGCCTGCTGCTTCTACGCCGCCCACCATAACAAACAGGGCGGCAAAAAAGATGAGCACGGGCCATTCGACATGCTCCAACGTTTTGGCCATATCCTTTGGCCGTACGATCAGCAGGGCTGCTGCGGCTGCCCCCAAGGCCACAAAGGCCGGGCTAATGCCCAACAAATGATGGATGAAAAAGAGGAGTACGGCCGTTCCCAGCACAATCAATATTTGGCGAGCCGTATGCGGCTGGTCTAACGCTTTTGCCGGGTCCAGATTGTTGATGCGTTTGGCCATTTCTGGGTTGCTGCCTAAATCGGCCCGCGACAACCAAACCAAAACCCCCAAAGACACCAGCCAAACAACAATAATAATTGGTAAGGAATGCACTAAAAAATCGTTAAATGTTAGCCCCACGGCCGACCCAATCAGCACGTTGGGCGGATCTCCAACCAGCGTGCCCACCCCGCCCGTATTAGAAAGCAAGGCCTCTGAAATTAAAAAGGGAATGGGACTTAATCCCAAGATTTCTGTAATCAAAATGGTGACCGGGGCAATTAGCACCACCGTGGTTACATTGTCTAAAAACATAGAAAGGACGGTGGTTAGCGTGCCTAGCAGTACAAACAGGCGAACTGGGCTGCCTTTGGACCAGCGGCCTGCCATGATGGCCAGATATTGAAAAAAGCCGGTGGGTTGCAGCAGGGCTACAAGCACCATCATGCCAAACAGCAGCGCCAGGGTATCAAAATCAATCGCGGCGACAGCTTCTTCTTCGCCATAAAACCCTAGCAGCAGCCCAGCCCCCACCATGGCCACAGCGCCAGCAATGCCCACAATGGTGCGGTGAATTTTTTCGGTAAAAATGAAGCCTAAAGCTATAGCAAAAATAAGCGAGGATGTACCAATTGCTATCATAAAAGTTCCTGCGTGGATCAGTTAGCTTGTGGGGAGTGACCATGCCAACGCGCCAGGAGCGCTGTGCCAATATCAACGTGGGAGGCCAGGCCAACCAAACGGCCGTTTTCATCAACCACCGGTAAATCTTTTAAGTTATGGCTAATGATGATGGCAAAAGCCCGCAGCAAACCACTGTCTGCCGTGACGGATACGGCCGTTTCCATCAATTCTTGCACTGGCATGTTTTCCATTTCAGGGGTTGGCTCCTTCTCTTCGTAATCGCCAAAATCACCCACAATAAAGTCAAAATCTTCGATCAGCTCCATCAATTCCATAAAGCCAGGCATCATTAGCTTGAGCAAGTCCCGCATGTATAAAATGCCAACCAGCTTTTGCTCAGACGTTACCACGGGCAAGGTACCAATAGGATGTTTGGCAAACAAAACGGCCGCATCCAACGCCGTTGCTGTTTCAGGAATGGAGATGACCTGCTGCTTCATAAATTGATGAACTTGCATAAATCAACCTCTGCCCTAAAGGCAAAAAAGACCCCTGGGGTCCTTTTTCCTTTAATACTCACGTGGGCGTGATTAGACTCAAGCCAATGACCTTTTGGACAGGAGTTTCCCTCCTGTGGATACACAGTTTTAAGACATTGATTTTATTATAGGCTGCTAGCTGAACTACGCCAAGTTGTTTGTGACCACAGCGAGAAGAGCTTTTTTTAGTAAAGATTTATACATTTTAATGGCGCTAATCTTATTTGGAGAAATTTTCTTGACAGAGCCCAATTCCAATATATATTTAGGGAACCATAAATAACTTTCGAGGTCGAAAATGGAAACAGGTTCCTTTTTATCGGTAAGCCAAGCTGCATATTTGTTAAATCTGTCGCCACAGCAAATTAGAAACCTTTGTAGAAAGCAGAGCCTGGAATCAACTAAAGTTGGAAACAGTTGGATAATTAATCGAGAAGCTATTATAGATTATAAGAATAATTCAGCGAGTACTAAAGTTATGGAAGATAGACCTACTTACAGAATGGCTCAGAATAATAAACCAATAGTTCTTAGTTTTTTCTCAGGTGCGATGGGATTAGATATTGGGTTAGAAATGAGTGGTTTTGAAACTGTTTTGGCATGTGAAGTCGATAAGGATTCTAGAAAAACTATAATTGCTAATAAACCTGATATCGCGCTAATTGGTGATATAAGAGATTATTCGGCTGAACAGATTAGAAATTATGCTGGTCTTAAGTCTCATGATGACATTGACTTGGTTGTTGGCGGCCCGCCTTGTCAGGCGTTTAGCACAGCAGGAAAGAGGAAAAGTTTCCAAGATTCAAGAGGGAATGTGTTTCTCTATTTCATTGAAGTGGCATTGAAGCTGGCACCAAAATACTTGGTAATAGAAAATGTTCGAGGCCTTCTGTCTGCCCCCTTGAAACACCGCCCTCATAACGAAAGAGGAAATAAATTTCCAGAATTAACTTTTGAAGAGCAAAAAGGCGGTGCTTTATTACACATCTTATCTATTCTAAGAGCTAATGGGTATTCTGTATCGTTTAATCTGTACAATTCAGCAAATTTTGGTTCACCCCAAATTCGTGAAAGAATCGTAATAATATGCTCTCGAAATGGGGAGAGAATTCCCTACTTGACGCCTAGCCATTCAGAAAATGGCGAGTTTGGCTTACCCATATGGAAAACATTCCAAGATGCAGTAATTGACTTGCCTTCAACACCTTGTGATCATATCAATTTTCCTGAAAAAAGGATTCGGTTCTATGATCTATTGAAGCCTGGTCAGAATTGGCGTGCTTTGCCAGAAGAATTACAGAAAGAGGCCCTCGGAAAATCATATTATGCTGGAGGCGGTAAGACGGGCTTTTTACGCCGTTTAGCATGGGATAAACCATCGCCAACTGTAGTTACAAACCCAGCTATGCCAGCTACCGATTTAGCTCATCCCGTTGAGAATCGGCCGTTATCAATACAAGAATACAAAAAGCTTCAAGAGTTTCCAGACGAATGGGAGATATGCGGTTCACTTTTATCCCAATACAAGCAAGTCGGAAACGCGGTTCCAATTAGTTTAGGCAAAGCAATTGGAAAAACAATAATGAACCATATTCAAGGTATTGAAAATATTCAATATCCTGGTTTTCGATACTCCAGGTATAAGAATACAAATGAGATTGATTGGGAAGTTGCGATTAAAGAAAGTCTCCAAAAGCAGATTGCTAAAGAGCGTCAACTGGCCTTAGGAATATAGTTTAACGATTAAATGGGTTACCAAGGATTACTATCCTCTACTGCGAGCGCCCCCGGATTAGCTTGGATAACTTGAATTACGAATCGTCGAAAGGATTGTTCAGAAAAAATAGCTGTATTATGAATTTTGTTTAACTCATCCCATTTGTAGGAGCCATTATTTGCATTGACCCTAAACCATTTTGCAATAACGGTACCTTCTCTTACTCTACTGCTAGAACTGTTTTCCGAATTACTTCTATTTTTGACCTGCAATAATCTGCCATCTTCATGGCAAAAGTCCACGCTTTTTATGGTTTCACCCCAGGCACAGTGCCAACCAAACTTCTCTAACTCAAGTGCTAAAAATTCCTCTAATAGCAGCCCTAGAATATTTTCGGCTGACATGCTGATACGGTGAGCATATTTTATATTCTCCAGGTCATTGTCCGTTAAATGTGTTAGGCGATTTCCAATAATTGTATTTATCATTGGGTCTGGAATAGTACCTGGAGGATTTGATTCCCTTTTTGAAATTCGACCATCGTAGCCGTTCCAATATTTTTTGACCCAGGCTTCAATTGCCTCGGATGGTGTTTTACCCTTAACGTTTCCAGGTGCCAGGGTTGGATTTGTTAAGCACGCTCGAAATACTGTCTCGATTGATCTATTCCAAGCGTGGTTTTTGCTGGAAAATAATTTGGCAGTATGCAATGATTCTTCTTCGCCAATTTTCTTGATTGCTTTTTCAAGATTAAGTTTCATTAAACTTTCCGTGCTGTTGAAACCAGCATAGTAATAAGATTACGTCAAAATTGACGATATTTTCTAAACATTCTATTTGGATTTCCCCAATAAGCAAAAGAGGGCAAGAAAAGCACAGGTTTCTTCTACTGGGTTAAGGATAGTTGAAGACATCAGGCAGGGGAAAATGCAATAAAAAAGACCCTTTGCGCGCAACAAAGGGTCAAAAAAGTGGGCGCGATTGGACTCGAACCAACGACCTCTCGGATGTGAACCGAACGCTCTAACCAGCTGAGCTACGCGCCCAATTCAAGAATTGAGATTATAACAATGTGTGAACTGGATGCAAGCGGAACGGCCGTTGCCAAACTGCCAATTTTGGGGCTGTCGGGTATAATGCCCCTGGTTGTATCAACATTTTACGAGGAAACAATTTATGAAAGCATTTGTAACAGGTGGTTCAGGGTTTATTGGCCAACACATTGTGCATAAGTTAATTGCGCGGGGCGATCAGGTTCACGCATTAGCTCGTTCCCAGGAAAGCGCAGCCTTGTTGAAAAAGCTAGGGGCTACCGTTTTTATGGGAGACATTACCGATACGGCCTCTTTGCGCCCGGCAATGGCAGGCTGTGATGTGGTTTTTCACGTAGCCGCCTGGTACAAGCTGGGTGCGCCGGATTGGATGAATGCCGAAGCCATCAACGTTGGCGGCACCCGGCGTGTGCTGCGGCTGGCCCACGAATTGGGTATTACTAAAATTGTTTACACCAGCACCGTCGCTGTTTTTGGCGACACCCAGGGGCAGTTGGTAGATGAAAGTTATTACAAAGAAGGGCCATTTCTCACCGAGTATGACCGCACCAAGTGGCTGGCCCATTACAAAGTTGCGGTACCGCTCATTGAAAAAGGCGCGCCTATTGTCATTGTGATGCCGGGCGGGGTTTATGGCCCAGGGGATGCCAGCTTCATTGCCCAACTGATGCGCATGTTTTACCGGGGTTTGCCCGTGCTGCCGGGTTCTGACCTAACGGTGACCTATGCCCACGTGGATGACATCGCAGAAGGACATCTGTTGGCAGCGGATAAAGGAAAGGTGGGTGAAAGTTACATTCTCACCGGCCCCGCCATTCCTTTGAATGAGATGGTTGACTTTTGGGCGCATCTAATCGGGCGTAAGCCGCCGTCGCTGCGCCTGGCCGGACGGCCGTTGCGCAAATTTGCTCCGGTGATGGGCGCGGTTGAATCGGTGCTGCCTGTGCCCAGCCTCTTTTCTGAGGAAGCCATTGGCAGCCTGGGCGCATCTTACATGGCCCGGTCTGATAAAGCGCGGTCGGAACTAGGTTGGACCACACGGCCGTTGCAAACAGGCTTGCTAGAAACCTTCGACTGGATTGCCCAAACGGAGCAAAAAGAAGGGCCACGCGAGCAAGAAAAGAAATGGGCTGGATATGCTTTGTTGGGTGCGGCCGTATTGTTTTTGCTGTGGTACTTGGGGCGGAAAAAGCAGAACAAGTAGGTTAGTGACAAAAAAAGCAGGCTGTTCAAAACAGCCTGCCTGAAATGTATATTAACTATGTCTTGGTTGAAAAATTAAAAGCGGTCGTATTGTCGCTGGCGAAGTCGTTGTTGACGTTGTTTGGCAATGGCAATCGCTTGTGCTTTAAGCTGACGGCGACGCTTTTGAACTAGAGCCATAATGAAGATGTAAAATAGAAGGGATGCCAACAAAATCAACATGATTTAGCCTCGCTTTATAAACTTTCCAACATCAGTTCCTAACAATAATGGTTTTTTCTAAAAATATCAAGATCAAAAATATAGGAAGATAGTATCTATCATACACAATATTTGGTTTTGTTGGATGAGTAGTCGTTGAGAAAGAGAATTTTCTCGTGGCTGCTGTGCATCTTGCCCACAACCTTACTGACAAATTATTACGATCCAAATTACAGGTTTACGGAGCCTGTGCGGCCGTTTGGCTGGGTTCCATAATCACTTCTGGGGTGAAATCACCGAGACGGCCGTTTTCATCCAAAGCTGTCAAGCTCACCGCGTACCTTGTGTTTGGGTCCAGCCCGGTGAGCGCCACGTTGCCTGCCTGATTGGCCCGCACAAAGCGGAACGTGGGGAAGCTGCCCTCGGCCAACGGCCGAAACGAGATGGCGTAGCCTGCGGCGTCGGGGTCTGTGGGCCAGCGCAGCCAAAAGTCGCCCGGCGAATCCAGCGTTTGAATGATAGGCGTTTGTGGCGTTTGCGGTGCACCTGCCAGATTGGCCACAACCGCAATGTTCATCTGCACGATCTGCTGCAAATAGTTGTAATCAATCCGATCCCAGGTATCTGTTCGGGAATTCACCATATCCGGGTCTTCCACCGACTCAATAACCCGAATGCCGGGCATCCCGGCATTGACAAATTCCCGATGATCGCCCCAACGACCTTCCCGATCCAGGGCATCAATCACCTTTACGGGAAAAGCAGGCACGTACAGCCCGGCCATGTATTCATAATATCGGGCCAGTTCGCCTGCCGGGGATTCCAGCAGATTGGCGGCAAACAGACGGGCATATTGCGGAACGCCGCTGCGCCCACCCACGGCATCGTAGTTGATGGCGGCGATGATGTTGGTGCCTTCCAGAAAGGCGGTTTGCACAAAGTGGCGTGAGCCAAACGTGCCTTGTTCTTCAGCCGCTGCGGCCAAAAAAACAATGGTCTGGTTCCATTCGTAGGCGCTCAGCAGGCGGGCAGATTCCAGCAGTAGGGCAATGCCAGAGCCGTTGTCGTTTGCGCCGGGGGCGTAGGTTTCGCCATCGGTGGGTTCTGGGGCGCGGTTGTCGTAATGGGCCATGACGACGATGATGTCTTGACTGCCCGAACTGCTCTGGCAGGGTGGCCACAACGTTGTAGGTGTGGTGGCCAATCCATTGTAAAACAGGGAAATTCCTGAATGCTAACCTGCAAACGGCCGTTTCCCACGCGCTCAAACTCATTCACCAACCACTGCCGGGTGGCCCCAATGCCAAACTGTGGATCATCCGTAACGCTAAACACATTGCGGTTGCCAAAGCTTTGCATGGTTTGTACATAGCCAGTGAGCTGTTGTTTGACACACCCGCCACCAGCCCCGCAATTTGTGGATCGATTTGCGGCACCATCGCTTACCGGGTCCAGCACCATTTCGTGGGCAGGGAATTGAGAGACGTCCCAGGAACGGCCGTTGTTACCGGGGTGGAACGGCCGTTTGGCTTGGCGTCTCTACCAAACTGCATCCCACCAGTCCCCCACGCTATGAAGATGAACCAGATAAATCGTTTTTTGCACTTGCATTCTTTTTATTTTTCGGGGCAAATGGACAATGCGGCAATAATGTGAGGCAATGTCCGCAGATTCTAAGAATTGGTCAAGCCAGACACGGCACATGGATCGTTTTTTGATCGCTTGAATTGTATGCTTTGCACCATGTAAAAACCAAAAAGAATTTTGAATAAAATGAGCTCGAAATTGGTTTGCTCAGCTTCTGCAAAAAAGGAACAACCATGAAAAATGACGGTGAACGCTTACCACTCTGGATGAAAGTTTTATATGGTTCAGGTGATTTTGGGCTGTCTAGCTTCAACACGCTGCGCCTTATTTTCTACGCCATTTTTCTAACCGACGTCGTGGGGTTAGACCCCCGGCTGGCTTCTTTTGGCACCTTGGTTGGCATCATTTGGGATTCAATTAACGATCCGATTGTGGGCCTGCTGAGTGACCGTATCAAAAATGAACGTTTTGGCAAGCGGCGCAGTTTTCTGGTCATTTTTGCCATTCCTTTTGGCCTGGGCTTTATGATTTTGTGGTGGGCACCCCCGTTTGAAAACGAGATTCTGGTATTGGCCATTGTTACCCTGGCATTCATGCTCACGGACACCATTCAGAGTCTGGTTTCGGTTCCTTACTTCAGCATGACGCCAGAGTTGACGCCAAATTACCACGAGCGCACCTCCATTACCAGCTACCGCATGTTTTTTAACCTGATGGGGTCTTTGGTGGTGGCCATTGCCGCCCCAACCATTGTGAAAGCGACCATTGTGTCTGGGGCAACCCAGCAGCAGGGCTATCTGGTTGTGTCGGCGATGTTTGGCGCGGTGGCGATGGTGCCGTTTTTGCTGATCGCCTTTTTTGTGAAGGAGAAAGTTGATCCCACAGACCCAGAGGTGCCGCTGCCGTTTCGGGAGGTGCTGGCAACTGCCTGGCAAAATGTGCCATTCCGCTTTGCGGCAGCTATTTACATGCTCAATTGGCTCACGTTTGACTTCATTGCCCTGATGCTGCCCTTTTTTCTGACGTATTGGGTGGCCAGCGGGGATTTGCTGGCGACAACGACCATTTTGGGGACGGAAATTGCGGTGGAATCGTTGGCCTTGGGGGTGTTGTTGATAACGGCCGTTCTCACCTTGCCCCTCTGGAATTATCTCTCTGGTCGGCTTGGTAAGCGCCGCGCCTACATTGCCGGGCTGCTTTTTTGGGCGGCAGTGCAGGTGGGTGTGATGTGGGTGAGCAATGGTGATATGACCGCGACGCTCACCGTCGCTGTGCTGGCGGGCATTGGCGCGTCGGCCGGGCACATCTTGCCAGACGCCATCTTCCCCGACGTGATGGAGTGGGACGAGCTGCGCGTAGGCCACCGGCATGAAGGAATTTATTACGGCGTGAAGAATTTTACGCGCAAGCTCACCGGCGCGTTTGCCATTTTTGTGGCTTTGCAGGTGTTGGGCTGGTTTGGCTACCAGGCTCCGCCAGAAGGAGCCGTAACGGCCACCCAAACGGCCCAAACGCTAACCATTATTCGGGTTTTAACCGGGCCAGTCGGCGCTGTGTTGCTGTTGAGTGCGGCGGTGGTGACCTGGTTTTATCCCTTGACGCGAGAAAAACACGGCCGTATCCGCCACCTGTTGGCCAGACGCCGGGCGCGTCTGCTGCAACGGGCAAGCATGGATTAATGTTTAGCCCCAGCGGGAGCTATTCTTCAGCAAAAAGTGGGGTTGTGAGCGGCAAAATCCAATCGGACGAAACCAGCGTGCGAGGTTGAGCCGCTAGATTCACGGTGGGGTCGATGAGCTGCTGAGGGGGACGGCCGTTCAAAGATGCCCACACATCCGCCTGCACCACAACCGCGTCGTGTCCCTGGGCTGCCGCCTCTTCTGCCAAAAAGTGCGCGTATTGCAAAATCATGTAGGGTCGATTAGACATCTTGCGCAGCTGCCGCGCCGTTAGATGTTCCAGAGGATCAACTTGCCACGTTTCCCCGGCGGCATTGGTCAGGGTAAAGCTGGCGCTGGCGTCTTTGTCGCGCAGCTTCATGTGCCAGGCAAAACGGTGCCCCTCTTCTGTCCAGCTTGGGTTGCCGGGGATGACGAGGTGGCGCAGCGGCAGCAATATTTGCAGCAGCACGTAGCCTGCCAGCAGCGCCAGCCCCCCAATTTGGCAGCGTAAATTTGGGCCGTTCTGCTGACGATTTTTGCCCCAGGCCAAACAAATTCAAAGCGCGTCTGGGCCAGCTGGGATTAAAAAGACGGCCGTTGCCGCAATCATAAACCAGGGAAGATGCCAATGGAAAAGAGGCGGGCGTTGGTGAGATGAAACAGGAGAGCGGCGAGGAAGGCAAACGGCCGTGTTTTGCGCCACAGCAAAAAAAGGCACCACCAGCAAATCGAGCAGCAGCCCGCCGTAGGCAAAGCCAAAGACCATCCACTTTTCGGTAAAAATTGGCCAATCAAGGGGAAAAATCGGTGCGCGAGGCCAGCCAGCTTTCGATAGGCTGGGCGCGCAGCCAGTCGCCGTTGAGCTTGGCCAGGCCGCCAAAGAAGTAGGGCACGCCAATTTGAAAGCGCAGCAGCCACAGGCTCCAGTTGGGCATCCAGTCGGAACGGCCGTTTGGCCGACGCCAGGCATCCAGCGCCCAGGCCCGGTTAGCCGGTAAAAAGATCGCGATGAAGGCGATGAGGCAAACCAGGTAAAAATGGTTCAGGTACTGCGCCTGCTCCAGCAAAAAGATGTAGCTAAAGCCCAAGAAGAAAAGCACAGCGCTGAGCCGGTACCACAGCCCCAGCAAAATGAAGAGCGCCAGCAGGGCCATCACGCCAAAAATGCACGTACATGCCAATGCCGGGCCACGGCCGTATCCAGTCAAAGCCAAAATAGGTGAAGTGAAACGACGGTTCAATCCAGTAGCGGCTGATCCAGCCGTAGCTGCTGTAGCGCCACATCTCCCACAGCATAATCGCGCCAAAGGCCATGCGAAGTAGGCCAGGATAGCAATGTCTGCCGGAGATTGCAGCCAGGTGTGAACGGCCGTCCACGATTTTGCTTCTGCTGCTGGTGTTGATTCTACTGATGGGTGTGTTGCAACGGGTGCTTCCATACCATTTAGTGTGCCAAATTTTTCACTTTTGGCTACCCGCGAATTTACGTTTACAAACCGTTTTGAGCTTATGCTATAATCACCTTCATGACGACACTCGAGATAAAATCCAAAATTCTCTATCAGAGTTGTTGGACAGCCTCAAACAGTTGGGAGTTGATGAATCTGGGCGAGTTGTTGCGGCAACGGCCGTTCGCCTGCGGGCAAATAGCGCGGCCAGGTTCTTTCAGATCAGGAAACAGTGCTGCTGCAACAGATCAACAAAGATTTGCTACCAGTAGAACAAGTGAAAATGGATTCATTGATTGCAAAGCGCGAAGCGGAAAAACTTGACCGAAGCTGAGCTTGCAGAACTAATCTCCTTGAGTAACCTCGTCGAAGAAATCCATGTTGAAAGGCTGGCTGCGTTGATCGAACTAGCCGCCTTGCGCAATATTTCGCTGGAAAGTCTCAAAAAATTCCCTCAACCTTCCTTCCTAACCAATAATTCGCATGTCACCTCAACCTGCGGCAGTGAAACAGGCCGTCATTGAAAAAGAGCCAACGGCCTCTGCGAATATTGCAAGAGTCCCGCAGATTTTTCTCCACAACCGTTTTCCATTGAGCATGTCTTTCCCATAAGTGCTGGTGGTAGTTCAGACCTGGAAAATTTAGCTTACGCTTGCCAGGGCTGCAATAATCACAAATACACCAAAACGGAAGGGATTGA
Source organism: Ardenticatenaceae bacterium (assembly GCA_020634495.1). Next base: position 161,698 of record JACKBR010000004.1, read on the forward strand.
TCCTTTGAGTAAGGTAAAAGTTGCACTTTTTCATCCTCGCTTTGATGATTGGGCAACTCATTTTGGCTGGGGTGATAGCGGGCTGGAAATCATTGGAATTACTGCTAGGGGGCGGCAACTGTGCATGAACTCCACTTAAACCGAAAAATCTGGTCAATTTGAGAGCGCTGCTGCTATTGGCTGATATGCACCCACCGGCCGAATAATCTCCGTAGGAACGCCGTTCCCCATTAACAATATACAGTTAACCTAACCGTTCATGATTCACAATTAGTGCGGCCGTATCCCATCTATACAAAGGGACAAAGAAACGAAGATGCAGAGACAACGGCCGTTTTCCATTAACCATTCACTATTCACCATTCACTAACTACCGGTGCTGCTCTCGCGGCGCACGGCCCGTCAACCGGGTCATCATCTGGTAGCCCAGCCAGCGGAACGGCCCAGCGGCACGGGTGAATAATCGGCCCCGATGAACGGCATACCGCGCCACTGCTCATCGCTGCCGCTGTAAATGTCCGTCAGCACTTTGCCCGCCATGTTGGCCGCCGTGACGCCGTAAATGCTGTAGCCCAGCGCGTAATACACATTGTTGTACGCGCCGCGCACGCCCATAAAGCAGTTGCGCCGCATGGTGATAGCCAATGTGCCCGTCCAGCGGTAGGCGCGGCGCAGGCCACCGCTGCTGCCGTCCAGATATTGCCCCATCGTCTGCTGCATTTCGTTAAAGGCTGGATTGGCGCTGTCTGGCGTGCCGGGGAAGGTGGTGCGATTGTTCCACAGGTAGGCGTAAGAAATGTTGCTGCCCCCGCCAAACACAATGTGCCTTCGCGGGTGCGGGTGGCGTAGGAGAGGCGGTTGAGGTCGTCAGAGAAACCGGCGGTGCCGTGCCAGCCTATCTGGTGCGCCGTTTCGTCGCTCAGCGGCTCGGTGGCGAAGACGGGAGTGCAGCGGAAAAACGCTTTGCGAAAGTAGCCCAGCTTGCCGGTGTAGCCATTGGTGGCCAGCACAATCGCTTTGGCCTGCACAGAACCGTTTGCCGTGGTGACTTCAATCGTGGGGCCTTCTGTGATTTTGGTAACGGCCGTTCCTCATAAATCTTCACCCCCTGTGCTTCCAAAACAGGGCGCAGGCCGCGAATAAACTGCACGCCGTTCAGCTGCCCTTCGTTGGGGTCAAACAGCCCGCCGTAGATGCCGTTCAGATTGATCTTTTGCCGCACCTGGGCCGCATCCAAAAATTGCAGCGGCACGCCGATGCTGTTCAGATAAGCCACCTCCCGCCTGGGTTTTCGCTGGCCCGCTGCTCGTCGGTAAACACTTCAAAGCAGCCATCCCGCCGGTAGCTCACGTCCAGGTTGTGGGTTTGGATGATTTGCGCGATGCTGTCGATGGTCTGGTTGGTGGCCTGGTAAACGCGCCCAGTCATCTCGTCGCTCATCGGGCCAACGCCGTAGACCCAGTTGAGCATCATGCCGCCGTTGCGCCCGCTGGCTCCGTTGGCCAACGATTTGGCCTCCAGCAGCACCACCCGCTTTTCCGGGTAGCGCTGGCTAAAGTGGTAGGCGGTGGAAACCCCTGTGTACCCGCCGCCAATGATGCAGAGATCGGCCGTTTCTGTCCCGGCCAGCGGCGGATTGGGCTGGTAATCGGGCGTGTACGAGGCCCACAGCGAGCGGTTCTCGTCAATTTCTAACTTTTCCCAGCGCAGCGGGTAGCTAAATCCGGCTGCACCTTGTGCCGCTCGAATTAAGCCTCGCTCGAATTTTTTCGTTATGGTGTCTGATTGGCTCATTAAGGTAAATTTGGTGGTTCAAAAATTAATTTTCATCGAACAGTAGGCCAGTTTACCTCAATCGTTTATCAAAGGCACTTGAAAAGAAACACAAATTATTGCCAAGAGTAAACGGCCGTATTCGCTCATCATCAAGCGGATACGGCCGTTTATCACCACAATGGTTGGACAAGAGCCCTACACCTTTAGCCGGGTAAGACAAAGTGTGTCAAACAACTTTTTCAATGTTGCTGATTTAGGTAGGTTTATTGTTTCTCTGAAAAACCGTCCTGGTCATAAATAACTCTACCTGTTTCGTTTGCGATGAAAATATCGCTTCTCCCGTTGTTATTAACCATAAAGTTTGCCCAATGTCCATTTTTAATCCCATTATCTTCTAAAGTGCCAGAGATTAGAACAATGACCTTTGACGAAACATTATTGGTGGTAACATTGAGATCAACCCCAACTGTGAACTTCTTGTCTTCCCCAACAATGAAACTGCCGATGCCATCTCCACGCTCGGAGCCACTGACATAACTATAAGTTATTTTGTGATCTTTTTGATCGGAAAATGTCATCGTAAGGTTAGAGAAACGGGTACCAACATAGTCGCCTGGAACCAGGCTGCTTTTAAGGACAAAATTATTTAAAAAGTAAGTTCCTTCAACACTTGGCGGATTGTCTCCACCATGAAGCGGCATACCCTGTGCCTTAATCTTGCCTAACATTTCTTTAGAAACCCGTTTTAATATTTCTTTTTCACCCTCACCCCCACCTAGATCAACTTCTGGGAGCTGTGGCTGATCCACGCCAACCATCGTCGGAGAATTGATCTCCAAGGTGATTTTCTTCAAACGTAAAGGGCTCGAATTTCCACCAGAGCGATAGATTTTTATTTTGTTGTCACCATTCGTCAGGAATTCCTTCACGTCCCAGGTGCGTTCCTTGTATGGCGAACTTTCAGTTACAGAACTATCTCTCTCAACTTGATTACTAATAACCGTAGTTCCGTTAACTGAAATATCAAAAATTGCATTTGATGCACGCATTTCTAAAACGAGAAATGCTTCTGTCAATTCGGCGCTAACTGGAACAGTGAATTCAAAACTATCACGCCGCCACATCCCCCAGCTTTCGCTGTAATAACTTTTTTGATCTGGGCTTGCTTTTAAGAAGGTTCCTGATGAAACTGGCTTATGATCTTCGAAAGTAATGGTTTCTGAAAATGAGTTACTCATGATTATGTGCCTCCATTTTGGTGAGATTTGGTTTTTTATTTTGCTACTGTGAATGAAAATTGCTTAGGTGACATCTTGCTCAGCTTTTTTTCCTTACGTTTAATGCCCTCCTTTATTTAGGATTTAATTTAGAAGCTATCCAGAAAAGCCTCCAAGGATAACGAGAACCAAGAGGCTTTGAACCTAAACTCCAAAATCTCTGTGTACTTTGTGGCTCATGTTCGGATAGGTAGTTAAACAGTCAAAACAGGTTTGTAAGTAGTCATTCTTAGTGTATGGATCTATCGCTTCCAAAACGCTTCCACAGACTCCCCTTGCTGCTTTGCCCCCTAGTTACGGCCGTATTCAAAGCGATCATTTGCCCTAGATCATCAGCCGCAACGGCCGTACCCCAACATCCCCTCGTCGGCATCGCGTCAGGCAAGCAATGACCCGGCGTTGGGCAGCCCCCGCCTCTAAACGCATATCATGTTATCAGTAATCAGTATGCAGTAATCAGTAGAGGTCACCCCTGGAAGCGTTCCACTGAAAACTGAACACTGACTTCTGTTTACTGGTACTAGAGAAGATATGCACTTTGTTTGATATTTCAGGGGGTACAACCATGAACCAGCGACTGCGCTTTTTAATTGTATTTCTAACCATGCTCATCATCCTGGCCGCCTGCCAGGGTGACCAATCAGAAACTATCTCGCCTACGGCTCCTTCGGCAAGCTCAGGACAGGCTACCAGCAGCCGCAGCGAAACTATCGAAGTAGACGAACCCGAACCCGCACCTAGCGAGCCTGTTGAACTGCCCGACTTTCTCGCCTGGGAGCCGCTGGGCGACGTTGCCCTGGATGATTTTCCACCCGACGCCCCGCTCGTCCTCCAGTTCAACCAGCCAATGAACACGTCTGCGCCCCAGCCGCTTATCTTCTCTCCACCCCTGCGCGGCACGTTTGCCTGGAGCGACGACAGCACCGTCCTCACCTTCACCCCCGACGATGGCTTCAGCGCCAATCGCAGCTACTGGGTCAATCTGCACGCTTCCATCAAGAGCCGCAGCGGTTTAGAATTTTCCGCCATGCAGCGTTGGCAAATCAAAACCCAAAACACCCCCCTCATCAGCCGCCGCCTGCCCAGTGGCACAACAATTGCTGAACGCCAGCCCAGCTTTGCCCTCACTTTCAATCGGCCAATGGTGCGTGATACCGTAGCAGCCGCCATCCGCGTCACGCCCGCCGTGGATTACACGCTGGATTGGGACGCCAACACCCTGAACCTCATTGTGGAAGAGCAATTGGTTTTTGGCACAACGTATGAATTTGAAATTGGCAAAACGGCCGTTGACGAAGACGGCCGTCACTTTGCCAAACCGTACACCTGGACCATCCAGTTGGCCGAGCCGCTTGCAGCCGTCTCCTGGCCCAACACCACCAACCACCTGGCCCCCATCGTGCTCCAGTTCAACTACCCCATGGACCAGGCCAGCCTGAGCGATGCCCTGGAAATTAAACCAGCTATCGTCGGCAAACTTAGCTGGAGCGGCAACGGCAAAATGATGCAGCTAATCCCCGACAACCAGCTGCCCGCCGACACCACCTACACCATCAGCTTCACCAAGCCACTGCGCGATGCGGATGGCTTTGACCTGCCCCGGCCAGACGATGTTTCCTTCACCACGCCGCCCGTCATCCTTTCCGCCACGCCTAAAGGCAGCGCCGTTCATCCCGCCGACAGCATCAAAATTCGCTTCGACCGGCTGATGGACCCCGCCAGCACCGAAGCCGCTTTCCAGATTGAGCCAGCCACCAGCGGCAGCTTCCGCTGGGAAGAAACCACGCTCATTTTTGCCCCAGACGATGGCTATCTGGCTGAAAACAGCAGCTTTACCGTCACCATCGCCCCCACCGCCCTCAGCGCCGACGGCGAGCAGGTTCTCAACGAGGCTTACGCCTGGACGTTTAGCACCAAGGCTTTAGAAGATGTGGCCAACTTTGGCTACGGCCCCAATGCCCAGGTTTTAGATCTGAACGGCCGTCGCGCAATTCAGTTCCAGGCCTTCCGCCGCGATTCCCTCAAGTTCAACTTTGAGCTGTACCAGCTCACCATGACCCAGTTTTTGGATCGCTACAACTCTGGTTTTCATGGCTGGGTTTGGCAGGAGGAAGCGGACACCTCCATCGACATTAGCGGTGCGGAGCTGGTAGCCGAATGGCAAATGACCAGCGCCAGCCCGCTGCAAGAATGGGCCAACGTGCAAGAAGTCATCATCCCCGAAGACGTACCGCCCGGCCTCTACATCCTCAACCTCATCGCCGGAAACGTCAACGACCAGCTCATTCTGGTGATTAGCGAGAACACCGTGGCCGTGAAGCAGGCCGATGAGCAGCTGCTGGTCTGGGTAACAGACATCAACGGCGCATCTATCCAGAATGCGGCCGTGACAGTTTACGCGCGGAATGGCAGCGTCATTGCCAGCGGCCAGGCCAACGAAGCCGGGCTGTTTGAAACCACGCTGCTCAGCTTCGCCGAAGGCGGCCCGCCCGCCACCACGCCGCTCATCGTTGCGGCCCAGGTGGGCAACGACGTCACGCTCACCGGGCTTTCTGGCGAATGGCAAAGCAGCGGTGGCTACTACGATTGGCAGTCGAGCAATCCCAACGGTGCCCAATCTGCTGCCTTCGTTTACACCGAACGGCCGATTTACAAACCAGGCCAACTCGTCTACTTCAAAGCCATCGTGCGCCTGGACGACGATGCCCTGCTCTCCGTACCGCCAACGGGAACGGCCGTTACCGTCCGCATTCGTGACGCCCGCAACAACGTGGTGCAAACCCAGGAGCTAAACACCAACAGCTTTGGCACGGTGAATGGTCAGTTCCAAATTGCTGAAGGCGCTTCGCTGGGCGTTTACAAAGTGGAAGTCACCTTCAACGGCACCGACCACAGCCAAATCTTCAAGGTGGAAGATTACCGCAAGCCCGACTACGAAGTCACCGTCAGCACCGATGCAGCCGCCTACGTGCGCGACGACACGGCCCAGGTCACCATCGACACCGCCTACTTTTTTGGCGAACCAGTGGCCAACGCCGAGGTTACCCTGCGCCGTTTCCAGGTCTCATCAGACTGGTACACGCCCGGTCTATCCACCTGGTATCAACTGTATGGCGTCAACGATTTGCGCGGCACCACGGATGCCAACGGCCGTCTCACCCTCAACGTGCCGCTGCGAGGCGATGGCCTCTACTTTGAACAGCGCGACTGGCAAAGCAGCCTGGGCCAGATTCAGTGGGGGTTAGAAGCCACTGTCGATGACGGCAGCCGCCAGACCGTGAGCGGCCACGCCATCATCACCATTTACGATGCCGAGGAATACCTCACGGTAGATTCCGGCGGCTGGGTGCAGGAACCGGGCAGCCCGTTCCGCATCAGCGCCAACGTGCAAACGATCTTCAATGAGCCGGTGGCCAATCGCCAACTGGCGCTGAGCCTGCGCCGCTGGAATAGCGGCACCTACGAATATGACACGGTGGTGCAAACGGCCGCATTAACCACTGGCGAAAACGGCCGTGCCAACCTCAACTTCACCATCGATGAACCCGGCTACTACCAGATTCGCGTCACCGGGCAGGACAGCCAGGGGCAAACAATGACCTACACCAACTGGGTCTACGCCTTCAGCGACTTTTACAGTAACTGGTACGGCAGCGACAGCGGCGATTTGCGCCTGGTAGCCGATAAAGATGAATATCGTCCTGGCGATGTGGCCCGGATTCTGGTGGAATCTAACTTCAGCGGCCCGGCGCTGCTCACCGTGGAGCGCGGCAGCATCCGCCGCCAGGAGCTGGTGCAGCTAACCGCCCCCGTCACGCGCCTGCCCATCACCATCGAAGAGGGCGACGTGCCCAATGTTTACGTGGCCATTAACGCCTGGCAAGAACAGGACACCACCCTGACAGAAAACACGGGCAGCAGCCTGCCAGACAGCCGCCTCATGACCAGTTATGTCAATCTGTCTGTGCCTGCCTTCACCAAGCGGCTCAACGTGGCGATTACCGCCAACAAGGCAGAGTACGCCCCTGGCGAGGAGGCGACTTTCACCGTGCGCGTCACCAACTATCGCGGCGAACCGGTCTCGGCCGAGGTGTCGCTGGCGCTGGTGGATGAAGCGATCTTTGCCCTGAGTCCAGAGCTAAATGGCCTGATGTATGATTCGTTTTACTACGAACGGGGCAGCACGGTGCGCACCTACAACGGCATGTACCCCACGCGCTACCTGTGGGAAGGCGGCATGGGCGGCGGCGGTGGTGATGGCGCTGTTATCGGCGGCCCGCGTCAGGATTTCCCGGACACGGCCGTTTGGCAGCCCACCCTCCACACCGACTTTAACGGCGAGGTGTCCGTCACCGTGACTCTGCCAGACAGCCTGACAAGCTGGCGCGCCACGGCCAAAGCCACCACCGCCGACACGCAGGTGGGTGAAGCCGTCGCCAACATCATCACCAAGCAAGACGTCATTATTCGGCCGCTTCTGCCGCGCATTCTCACCGCTGGCGACACAATGGCTTTGTCGGCGATTGTGCATAACTACAGTGATGTTGCACAGGAACTGGTTGTGGAATTGGAGATTGGAGATTGGGGATTGGAGATTGGGGGTGAGGCGGCACAGACCATCACTTTGCAGCCGGGGCAGCAGCGCATTGTGGGCTGGCCGGTTGAAGCGATTGAGGCTGGGGAGGTTGAGGTGTTGATTACGGCCGTTCCCACCAGCGGCAATGGCCCATCAGACGCCATCCAACTGCCGCTCACCATCCAACCCCTGGCCATCCCCGATGTGACCACCGAAATTGGCCAGTTCACCGGGCGTTACGCAACCACCGTCACCGTGCCAGCCGATGCCCTGCCCATGAGCCAGGTTGAGCTACAGCTCAGCCGCTCCATCGCGGGCAGCATGTTGGAAGGCTTGCAATACCTCACCGGTTTCCCCTACGGCTGCGTGGAGCAAACAATGAGCAAGGCGCTGCCCAATGCCGTCGTCGGGCGGGCGCTGAACCAGCTTGGCGTGACGAATCCCACGCTGCAAGCGGAGCTGCCGGGGCAGATCAACGCCAGCATCCAGCGGCTGTACGGCTTCCAGCACACCGACGGCGGCTGGGGCTGGTGGTACGATGACAGTAGCCACGACTACCAGACCGCCTGGGTCATCTTTGGCCTGGCGCAGGTGGCCGACGCTGGCTACGAAATTGATCCCGGCGTGATTGAGCGCGGCGTTGAATGGCTCAATCAGAACCGGCAGAGCATGGACCCGCGCACCAACGCCTTTGCCCTGTACGCCATGGCCCTGGCGGGGCTGCCCAACGAGGAAGCAACGCTGGCCCTGGCCAATAACCATGCCAATTTGCGCGGCGACGAATTCAGCCTTGCCGCCCTGGCTTTGACGCTGCACGAAATGGGTGAAAACAGTCTGTCGGCTGAACTGTTGGCGGAACTGGGGGAAACGGCCGTTTCCCGCGATGGCTCCGTTTATTGGCAAGGCGCATCTGAAGATGGCTACTACGATAACAAAGTGATGGCCTCTGACGTGCGTACCACGGCTATCGCTCTGAGCGCCTACAGCCAGATTCAGCCAAACAGCGAGCTCATTCCCGGCATGGTGCGCTGGCTGATGGCCCAGCGGCGCAGCCTGGGCTGGGGCACAACCAACGAAACCTCGTTTGCCATCCTGGGCCTGACAGACCACCTGCTGGCGACCAGCTTTAATGAAGCGGCGGCCAACACCGGCTACACGGTGCAGGTGAACGGCCAGACGATTGCCAGCGGCACGCTGGGTCGCGGCGAACCCGCAGTCTCCCTGACGATTCCCATGGACGACCTGCAAGTTGGCGAAAACGAGATTGTGTTGACCCAAGGCGGCAGCGGGCGGCTCTACTTTGTGCTGAACGGCCGTATGTTTGTACCTCGTGAAGAAATTGCAGCCGCTGGCAGCGTCACCGTCACCCGCCGCTACCTGGATGGCGAAACAGGCCAGCCTCTAACTAGCATCGAGCCGGGGCAACTGGTGCAAATTCGCCTCACGGTGGATCTGCCCGACAACGGCAGCTATATCATCATCGAAGACCATCTGCCTGGCGGCCTTGAGGCGCTCAACGAAGGGCTGGCCACCACCAGCCACATCGCCGATGCCTACAACGGGCCAACCTACCGCTGGCAGCAGCTGGGCTACAATTACAAAGAGGTTTTTGGTGACCGCGTCAGCTTCTTCATCACCGAGATGGATGGCTCTGTGCGTACCATCAACTACTACGCCCGGGCCACGCAGGCAGGCAGCTTCACCGCCATGCCCACCGAGGTGTACGCCATGTACGATGCGGCCGTTTGGGGGCGTTCCGCCAGCAACCAAATTGTGATTGAATTGCCGGAATGACGATGGTATGGGTGACCCGCCGGGTCGCCCATACACCACATTGAATGGAATGATGAAAATGAAATGGTTTTTATGCGTGGGTTTGTTTTTGGCATTGGTTGCCTGTGCGCCAACGGCCGTTCCAGAAGAACCAGATATTGCCAGCCGACCGACCGTGATTGCAACGGCCGTTGCTGAAGCAATGGAGACCGCAGGGCCAACGGCCGTTCCCCCCACACCTGTTCCGCCACCGACAGCAACCGCTCCTCCGGAAACGGCCGTTCCCCAACCCGCCACCTTCACCCCCCGCTTTGACCGCTTTTTGCCCTTTTCCAACCCCGAAGGCGGCAGTAACAGCCTCACCGGGCTGGTTCGCCAGGGGGATGGCTGGCAGCTAGAGCGCATTCCCTACCCGCCCGGCCTTTACAATGAAGAGCTCGGCTACGCCCTCGGCACCGACTCCGTAGACTCCGATTATGCTGTGGCAACTGACCGGCTGCTGGCCTGGCAGTTTGCTGGTGGGGCTGGCCCCGGCAATTTGGCTGTAGGCCAGCTATTCATCGTGAATGTAGCTACAAAAGATGTGGCGATTGTGGTTGACAACGTTGTGTTGGCAGGCTGGGCACCCAACGGGCTGGATTTTGCTTACATTTTGGCCACGCCAGAAACGTACGAACTGCGCTGGCGCACCGCTTCTGGGGAGGACAGGCTGTTGGCTGTGGATGTGCCCCATTCGCTGCGCGTTTCGCCAGACGGCCGTTTCGTGGCCTTCACCCGCGAGTCACATTATGAAGTAGACGGCACGGCTCCCGGCCTGTACGTTGTGGACATCGAAACGGGCATCGAGACACAAATTTCGCCGTTGGATCGCGCTGGTTATGGTGGTACTGGTCTCTACTGGAAACCACACTGGACGCCAGACAGCAGCCAGGTCTTCCTCTTTGCCACGTCAGACGATGACCGCGCCGAGACGCCACATGAAGAAGGCTACGCCTGGGCCGCTGCTGATGGCAGCTTTCATCACTTTTTGCCCGTGTCCAGCTTTAAGAATTTCTTCAGCGAGGAACCCATTACAAATTCAGATAATGTGCGCTGCGTGGGTGCGCCTGCCCTTTTTGCCGCCAACCAAATTGTGCTGCCGGTAGGTGAATGCCCACCAATGGGGCCAGCCAATCCGGAAACTGCGAAAACGGCCGTTTTCACCCTTGATCCTCAAACTGGCAGCGTTGCCCTAACGGCCGTGCTGCCCATCCCCAACACCGCCCAACTCCTCACCTGGGATGTTCCCGGTGAATCAGTGCTAATGTTGTATGGAGGTGAGGTCACCCGTGTAGAAATAGAGTAGTTGGGGAGTAAGATAGCTGTTTTGCTTGATGTCCGATATGAGTTCCCAAAATGCTAAAGAACCGAATGTCATAATCACGCTCGCAACTGCAAAGCAGAGCGATTCCTAAAAAACTTTACTTCGTTAGTAATCGCGCAGGCAAACACAGCCACAAAACAATCAGCCCCACCAGCACACATCGCACATTTTAATTTATGAACCTATCAAGGCCTGACCCCATGAAATAACGATACTATTTCGCTAATTGAAGTTCTTCAAGAAACGCATCTAATTCAATAACGGCGATACCTCCGTGGTTTTGCAAAATAAAAAATGTTCGGTCTATGGAGGCTATATCCGAAATCCAATAGAGAGTTACCCCACTGGCAACGAGAGTTAAATTTTTTAGATCGCGTGCATCGATTAGTTCGGGAAGTTTGCTCGCGGAGTGAGTTAACAAATACCCGGCAGTCACGCTACCACGACTTAACTGCAAGTCAGAATTCCTAGACAGAGGTTGCGGGTTTTTGGGGTCAGAAACATCAAGGATCAATATCGAGGGTTTCGAAAGGTCTTTAGAGTTCATAAAAACGATACCGTTGTCAACTGCGATTTCTTCTTGATATGAGAATGCCCCTTCATGTCGGCCAAGTTCACTTATTTGCAGTGGAGAACGAATATCTAGAATTCGCAGGGATGTTTCAGTCAATACGTAAAGATAATTTCCATCACTGTCCAGACGATATAAAAACTCATCGAAACTTTGGATCGTGACTAATTCGGGTTTTTGCGGAGTTTCAATATTGACGATAAGGAGGTTACGGCCGTCTGCAATAAAAAGATGTGTTGGGGTAGAGGTAATATCCTCGGGGGAATGAAGAGGAATGATTTCTTCATCTACTTCAATGATTGATGCGAGAGGATCCATCAAATCTAATAACTGGAGGGGCTGATTCGTAACAACAAAATAAGCATAATTGTTGCTTACGGTAAATGAGCCCCCATAGAACCAACTTACTTCAAAACGTTTTCCTGGTATAAACGTGACGTAATCAGGAACATCATCAGATTGAGTTTGCCACGTGCCAAAGCCGCAGCAGTCCGCAGAAAAATGTACATTGTCTACCAAGAAATCATTGCTGCTCCTGATTGTCGGCTGATTCGGCAAATAAGAGAAATCCTCGCCTGCTATGCAATCTACCATCTTAGGAAAAGCTGGATCGCTGATGTCCACAACTGCCAAACCGTCTGGATCCTCGTGCAATGTGTAAACTGTTTCTTCTTGGATGGCAATTTGATATATTGGGCTAGGTAGTTCAACAGAAGAAAGCAAGGCTGGATAAAGGGGCTCCCCAATATCATAAAAGCGCAAAATATTGTGCTCACCAACAAGGGCCAGGTTACCAATTACAGCCACCTGACTAGTAAACCCACCTATTTGATATCCTGAGCGGAAAATCTTTAACACCGATTCTTCCTCCGGTATTGGTTCTGCATGAAACCAAAAAATGTCTGGTTCATATTTTAAAGCGCAAGAGAAATCAACAGAATCAATATACGCCCAAGTTTGCGGCTGCCTGGTTGCTGTTGGGGTTGGTTGAGTTGTTACGGTTGTGGTGTTGATGGGTGGCAGAGTTGGCGGAACTCCGGGAGTAGGTGTACGGGAAGGAATTGAAGGCGCTACACTAGTGTTTGTTGGCTGAAATTGGGTAACAGAAGGCTGGCTGGAGCAGGCAACGAGTAGAAATAGACTAAAGCAGAAGAAGGCTAATCGTTGCATATTTTTAGCTAATTCATCTTTGCCAGCAGCGCGGTGAGTGCCCAGTGGGCGGGCAGGTAGAATGGCTCTTCCGCCAGGGCTTGTTTGTAATGCTGTACGGCCGTTTCATATCGACCCAACTGTTGGTAAGCCCGGCCCAAATTTAGGTAGGGAAATTGGCGCGTTTCATAGCGGGGAGCAATGGTCGCTTTTTCCAGCCAGGGAATCGCTTCTTCCCACTTTTCCTGGTCAATCAGGTAGGCACCAATGTCGTTGTAAGGATTGCCATAGGTGGGGTCTGTTTTGATTGCCTGCTGGCACATGGCTATCGCTTCGTTGATGCGTCCCATCATGCTGTAGGTCCAGCCGAGGAAGGTGTACGCTTCGGCCGTGGCAAAGGTGGCGATGGAGCGCTTGTACAGCACAATTGCCTCGCCAAATTCACCATCCATCTGGCGGCGGTACGCCTGGTCAAACAAAACCATTGCTTTTTCGCGGGTGATTTCTTCGTCGCTGGTCATGTGGGTAGTTTAACAAGCAGGCGCGAGTGGGCAAGTTTTGTGGTGAGCAAGTTTGTGAGTTTGCGAGTGTGCAAGTTTGCGAGTGTGCAAGTTGCCTTGTCCCTCAAATTATTGCTTGCCAGGATGCCAACAGGGGAAGCAACTCTGCCAGGCTGCCGATTTCGCCGTCTGGCCGCACGCCGTCCGGTTTGGCAAAACGCTGGCTGGAGGGGAAGTAGATGGTGCGCATTCCGGCCGCCTGGCCGCCAACCATGTCGCTGGCCGGATCGTCGCCGATGTAAACGGCCGTTTCCGCCGCCATCCCCAATTCAGCCAACACATGCAAAAACGGGTCTGCATTCGGCTTCCATTTATTCACGTCTGCCGAAAAAACGGTGGCGTCAAAATGATCCAGCAGACCAAAGCGGGCCATGTCTGCCCGGTGCATCTCGCCGGGAAACATGGTGTTGGATACCAGACCCACCTTGTAGCCAGCGGCTTTTACGGCCGTTACCGCCGCCAGCGCCCCTTCAATGAGCCACGCCTGCTGCTGGATGGCCGTGCCGTAAGCCTGGGCTGCTGCCAGCAAATCGCCATTCCCAAAACTGTTGATCCCCAAATCTGCCAATGTCTCACCGAGGAGCGCGTGAACTTGCAAATTGGCTTCCTTGCGGGTGGCCGCTTGCCACATGCGGGGCAGGTGGCTAAAACCGGTCTGCTTGAAATTTTCAAAGGGGGGTAGGGAACGGCCGTTTTCGGCCAACACCGCATAGGCAGCGGCAAAGCCTGGTGTCTCCAGCTCAGGCCAATGTTCATATTCTCCGGCGTACTCAATCAGTGTGCCGCCCAAATCAAAAACGACGGTTTCTATAGTCAAAATAATCTCCTGAAAAAAAATTTAACCGCAGAGAACGCAGAGAACACAGAGAAAAATCTGGTAAATCTGCGAAATCTGTGAATGGTTTCTCTGCAGAGGCCACTCTTTCAATACCTAAACCGTTCAGCGCAGCCTTCTGATACAAAAAATAAGTGTAGCAAAAGTGATGCATTTTCGGTATTGAAATTGCCCTGTCAATATGGTAAGATGCTCAAACATCTGATTAATTTAATTTATTGGATCATTTAGATGAATAAACCCACTCCCACTTCTATCCACCCCCGCAGCGTTGCGTTAAAATCTGGCTGTTTACGGCCGTTTCCCCCATGCGCCTCAACAAACTAGACTCTAACTTCCTGCGCTATCTGGTAGAAAGCCAGGTGGCTCCCGGCGAACGGTTGCCCACGCTCAACCAGATTGGCCAGGAGATGGGCGTAAGCGTGGGCAAGCTGCGTGAGCAGCTAGAGATTGCCCGCAGCCTGGGGCTGGTTTCTGTGCGGCCCCGCGTGGGCATCGTGCGCGAACCGTTTGATTTTTCGCAGGCGGTGCTGGCGGGCGTGCTGTTTGGCCTGGGCACGGGCGAGGCCAACTTTCAGCAGTTTAGCCAGCTGCGGCAGGCAATTGAGATAGATTTTTGGGATACGGCCGTTCACGAACTAACCCTCGACGATAAGCAAAAATTACAGCTTCTGGTGCAAAAAGCGTGGGCCAAACTCAAAGGCAACCCCATTCACGTGCCCAATGAAGAACATCGCCAACTGCATCTCACCATTTTTAGCCGCCTGGAAAACCCATTTGTGCAGGGCATGTTGGCCGCCTACTGGGATGCCTACGAAGCCAGCGAGCTAACCCGCTTTGCTCCCTACGAATATTGGCTGGAGGTGTGGGATTTTCACGAAAGAATTGTAGAAGCAATTACCAAAAACGATTTTGTAAAAGGCTTGGAATTACTGAAGGCACATTTCGATCTGCTGCCGCCCCACACCGGAACCCTCAGCAATAACAACAGTAAGAACCGATAACTTCAGGTTGATTTTAATTGGGGCCGCATAACGTAGCCCCACAGGAGGTTTGTTTAGATGAGTTTGAAAGAGGAATTAAAGAGTGAGCGTGTGTCTCATCTCGATTTGTCCCGATTTTGCCAGATTGCCAGCGGTACGGCCGTACGCGCAGCCCTGGCAGAAATGCGACAAAACAAAACCAACGTTTGCCTCATTACCGATGGCAACCACCTCGCAGGCATTGTCACCGAGCGAGACGTCTTAACCAAGGTGGCCGCCAGTCCAGAAGTCCTGGATACGGCCGTTGAAGCGATCATGACACCAGACCCCATCACCGTCTCGCCCAACGTTTCGGCCGCCGATGCCCTTTGGCTAATGGACAGCAAAAAATTCCGCAACCTGCCCGTGATTGACGAGTTTGGCAAGATTGTTGGCAACATGACCCACCAGGCCGTCATCAGCTATTTGGCCACCCGGTACCCGGTAGAGGTACTCAATCGCCCGCCACGCCCAGACCAAATCCCGCGCAAGCAGGAAGGCGGGTGAGGGTTATTGGTGAACAGTAAACAGTAATCAGTAAACAGTAATCAGTGAGCAGTAATCAGTAAACAGTTGACTGTCAGAACTGACCCACTGAACACTGACCTACTGAATACTGACCCACTGAACACTGACCCACTGAACACTGACCACTGACGCACTGAAATCAGGAGAAACCATGACAGAAGAAACTCAATTTAAAGAATTAGACTCGATTGTAATCCGCTTTGCCGGGGATTCTGGGGATGGGATGCAGCTAACCGGCACCCAATTTACCAACACTTCGGCCGTTTTTGGCAACGACATCAGCACCATGCCAGACTTTCCCGCCGAAATTCGCGCCCCGGCTGGCACGCTGGCGGGCGTTAGCGGCTTTCAGGTGAACTTTTCCAACCGCGATATTTTGACCCCTGGCGACTCCCCCCAGGTGCTGGTGGCCATGAACCCGGCGGCCCTAAAAGCCAGCCTTAGAGAGCTGGACGAAGGCGGCACCATCATTGTCAACACCGATGCCTTTAGCCATACCAATTTGCGTAAAGCCGGGTACGAAAATAACCCCCTTGAAGATGATTCATTAAGCCGCTACCAGGTTATTGAAGTGCCGTTAACCAGCATGAACCGGGAAGCGCTCAAAGAAATTGAATCGCTTTCTACCAAAGACAAGGATCGCTCCCAAAACTTCTTTGCCCTGGGCATTGTCTTTTGGATGTTTGACCGGCCTATGGAAACGACGCTGGATTGGGTGCAGAAAAAATTCGCCAAACGGCCAGAACTCATCGAGGCCAATACCAAGGCAATGCAGGCTGGCTACTTTTTTGGCGACACCACGCGCACTTTCCAACAGCGCTACCGGGTTCGCCCGGCTGAACTAAAACCTGGCACCTACCGTAAGGTGACGGGCAATGAAGCGATGGCTATGGGGTTGGTAACGGCCGCACACAAAATGGGCAAACCGCTCTTTTACGGCACCTATCCCATCACCCCCGCCAGCGACATTTTGCACGCCTTAGCCCCGCTGCGTAACTTTGACGTGCGCACCTTCCAGGCTGAAGACGAAATTGCAGCCATGGGCTCGATCATTGGCGCGGCCTTTGGTGGCGCTTTTGCCGTTACCGGCACCAGCGGCCCCGGCGTGGCCCTAAAAAGCGAGGGGATGGGGCTGGCCATTGCTCTGGAACTGCCCCTGGTCATTGTGAATGTGCAGCGTGGCGGCCCCAGCACGGGCCTGCCCACCAAAACAGAACAGGCAGACTTGCTCCAGGCGATGTTTGGCCGCAACGGCGAAAGCCCGATTGTGGTGATTGCTCCGCAAAGCCCGGCCGATTGCTTTGACATCGCGGTTGAGGCGGCCCGGCTGGCCGTTCGCGCTACCACGCCCGTCATGATTTTGTCGGATGGCTTCCTGGCCAACAGTTCAGAGCCGTGGCTGGTGCCGAACCCGGATGAGATTGAGCCAATCGTGGTGAAGCATCCGGCTCCCAGAGACAACGACGACGATCCGTTTATGCCTTTTGCCCGCGATGCCGAAACGCTGGCCCGGCCTTGGGCGCTTCCGGGCACGGCTGGCCTGGAGCATCGCGTGGGTGGTTTGAGCAAAGCGCCGCTTACCGGCAATGTGTCTTATGAGCCAGCCCATCACCAGCAGATGAGCAGCGACCGGGCCGAGAAAATTGCTCGCCTGGCGGAATTTTTACCTGAGCAAGAGGTCTTTGGCCCTCAAAGTGGCGATCTGCTGCTGATCAGTTGGGGCGGTACATTTGGGGCGGTACGGTCGGCGGTGACCCAGGCTTTGCAAGACGGCCGTTCCGTAGCCCATGCCCATTTGCGTTACCTCAACCCGCTGCCGCGCAACATTCGCGAAATTTTGAGCAATTACAAACAGGTTGTCGTACCAGAATTGAATGGCGGACAGTTGGCCTTTTTGCTGCGCGGCCGTTTTGCCCTGAACATCCAATCGTTCCCCAAAATGCACGCACGGCCGTTCAAAATCAGCGAAATTACCAACAAGATTGAACAACTGCTTGGCTAAAATCAGCACGTCAACTTCCCGGAGATTTCGTCCAAGGCGACACTCACAAGCCAAACCTCCGGGCGGTTCACTTGGAGAAAATTATGAGTATTCCACTTACGTTAAACCGCAAAGATTTCGTTTCTGACCAAACCGTGCGCTGGTGCCCAGGGTGTGGCGACTATGCTATTTTGGCCTCTGTGCAAAAAACCTTGCCAGATATTGGCGTGCCCAAAGAAAACATCGTTTTCATTTCCGGCATTGGCTGCTCCAGCCGTTTTCCCTACTACATGAACACCTATGGCATCCACAGCATTCACGGGCGCGCGCCTACGTTGGCAACTGGCCTGGCCATTGCCAACCCGGAACTCAGCGTCTGGGTCATCACCGGGGATGGTGATGGGCTGTCGATTGGCGGCAATCACCTCATCCACGCCATTCGTCGCAACGTAAATTTGAACATTTTGCTGTTCAACAACCGCATTTACGGTCTGACCAAAGGGCAGTATTCACCCACGTCGCGGCAAGGGGCCAAAACCAAATCTTCCCCGATGGGCTCGCTAGAGCATCCGTTAAATCCCATTGCCCTGGCAATGGCGGCCGAGGCAACCTTTATCGCCCGCTCAATTGATGCCCACACGCAGCATTTGGGAGATACCCTGCTTCAAGCGGCGCAGCACAATGGCATTTCTTTTGTGGAAATTTATCAGAACTGCGTCATTTTTAACCCAACAGAATGGGTGGGCTTAGACGATCGCCGCGTGCGAGACGAAAATATTTTGTACCTGGAGCATGGCAAGCCCATGGTTTTTGGTAAGGACATGGACAAAGGCATTCGCCTGAATGGTTTCCGGCCAGAGGTGGTGCAATTGGGCAACGGCGTGAGCGAGGCCGATTTGCTGGTGCACGATGAGACTTCTACCCAGTTGGCCTTTATTTTAGCCAGCATGGAATTCCCCGAATTTCCAGCGCCGATGGGCGTGATTCGCCGGGTGGAAAAACAAACGTACACCGAGGGTCTGATGGAGCAAATTGCGACGGCACAGCAAATGAAGGGCGTGGGCAATCTGCGTATGCTCTACGAATCGGCTGATTTGTGGACGGTGACGGCCAAAGAAGGAACGCCGGTGAAGTCCAAGCAGACGGGCCGCCTGTCGTTGGAAATGGATGAGGAGTACGTGGATGAGATTGATCGGGAACCAGAACCGGTAACGGCCGTTCAGAACCGACTTTCTCAGGACAGCATTGCAGCATTAAAGCCCAAAGCGCCCATTACCATCGACCGCTCAGCCTCCTTGGCCAAAGCGATCCGGCAAATGAACACGCATGGCATTGGCTGTATGCTGGTAACAGATGCGCAAGACAGGCTGGTGGGCATTCTAACCGAGAATGATCTGCTGCATCGTGTGGTGGGATTGGTGGATGATTTGGAAACGGCCGTTGTGTCTGACTACATGACCCCGGACCCCATTGCCCTGACGGCCGACTTGCCCATTGCCCAGGCGCTGCACGAAATGCACGTTCACGGTTTCCGGCATCTGCCGTTAGTAGACGATGAACATCGCCCCGAAGGAATTGTATCTTTCCGCGACGTTGTGCATCATCTTAAAGAAGCGCTTGCCTGATTTTGCGTCATTCACTGTTTGGTGTGTGCTTATTGTTACTATCTATCCGAACATTTGCCACAGAGCTCACAGAGGTTTTGAGTAAAGGTACAAAGTCTCTTCAATTTCTGTTTCCTCTGTGGCTTTGGGATAGATTCATCATTGTTTTCAAATAGAGTAAGACAAACTCGTAGGATTGGCCTGGCCAATCTTATGAGTTTCTTTTTTCCTAATTTGGGGAGACCTAAACCCTTAACCAAGGAGATATCGATGGATGTTTTAGAAGTTGCACCAGATGAAGCCGCAGCCGCAGAACGGCCGTCTGTTGTCAATGATTTTTCCATAGTGGCCGCCACCGCAAACGGCACCGGCAGCCAAACGGCCAACCTGGCTATCCTGCGGGCCCTCTTCAAAATGGGCATCCCGGTGAACGGCAAAAACATATTCCCGTCCAACATTCAAGGGCTGCCCACCTGGTACCACATCCGCGTGAGCCACGAAGGGTACGTAGCCCGGCGGCACACCTCTGAAGTGCTAATCGCCTTCAATGCCGCCACCGTCAACGAAGACATTCAAATACTGCCACCCGGCGGCATCTGCATTCACAACGATGATTGGCGTTCGCTGCCAGAGCGAGACGACATTACCTATTACGCCATTCCGGTAAACCAATTTGTGCGCGATACC
>JACKBR010000040.1 GCA_020634495.1 Ardenticatenaceae bacterium
TTCACCACGCGAGAGCTCTTCGGGTTGCGAGCTAATGTCTTGGAATGGTGAGTTCAAAGGGAGTTTGGCATTGGGCAGCAAGGCATAATAAAGGATGACAATGACTGTGATTGAAATGCTTGTAAACAAACCAATTATGAAAGCATGTTGAATCGTTTGTTGATTTCCAAAAAGGAATGCTGCGATTTTTTTGGGCCTGGGCATGAAATTAGTCCCGGAACTTTTTTTGCAAATAGCAATTCATTTTGTGAGTAGGCGACCGATTAGTCAATTATTTTCTACTTTATTCTGACCTCTGTGTCAAAATTGTATTGTATTTCCGAATCTGGCCAAGTTTGATAAGATTCAGCCCATGCTAAATTATCCGTACCCTGAAGTGCCCCGGTTTGAATTGGATGCCTTGGGCATTCACACCAGTTATTACGAGATGGGCCAGCCAAACGGCCGTCCCATTATTTTGCTGCACGGTATGTCTACCTCTGCCGACAGCTTTCGCGAGACGATGCACGAGCTGGCCGATGAGCATTGGCTCATTGCCCCGGATATTCCCGGTTTTGGCTACACGGCTTCGACGACGCCCTACAATTTTTCCCATCTGGTAGAGTGGCTGGCGGCTTTTTGCGAGGCGCGCCATTTGCCAACGGTGGCCTTGCTGGGCCATTCGTTTGGCGGCACGCTGGCCGTTTCTTATGCCGTCGATTACCCGGAGCAGGTAGAAAAGATGCTGCTGCTGGCTCCAGCCGTGCTTTCCTCGGCCACATACCCCGATTTTGTGAAGCGGATTGGCGTGGGGCTGGGGTTGATTGATTTGGGTTCGGCCGTTTCGCAGTCCAAAATGTGGGTGCGGCGGCAAATTAAGACGCCGTTTTATAATCCAGATTTGATGCACGACTCTGTGTGGGATCGCCGTTTGAACGATTATGAATTGGCGCGGCAGTCGGCGGATGTGCTAAAGGCGTCGGCGTTTCATGATTTACGGCCGTCTCTCAGCAATCTCCACCACGAAATTTGTATGGTCTGGGGGGAAAATGATGCCGTTGTGCCGCCCAGCGACGCTGGCCAACTGGCGGCCCAATTCCAAAACAGCCAGACGCACCTGCTGCCGGAATGCGGCCACGCGCCAATGTTGGAGAAGCAAGTTGAGTTTCAGACGATTGCCCGACAGTTTTTGTCTAGTGAAAAGTAAAAAGTGAAAAGTAGTTGGGCTAGAAATTACTTTTGATCCGCCCAGCCGTAAACGGACTGGGCTAGTATATGAAAGCCTCTTCGAGGCTCATTTCAGCCCTGAAAGGGCTTCCACAAACTAGCCGAGGGCTTCAGCCACCTACGGATGGCCGCCACCTGCGGATGGCCGCCCTTAGCGAATCTCGACGGGTCAGAGACTTCTCACTTTTCACTTATCACTTATCACTTTTCACTTTTAACTCTCATCCATTTCAGGATTTCACATGAATACACGTACCATTTCAGTTTTTGGCAGTTCTGCTCCGCAAGCAGGGAGTGCGGCTTATGAAGAAGCCCGTCTGGTGGGCAAGCTGCTGGCAGAGGCCGGATTGGCGGTGGCCACGGGCGGCTATTCGGGCACGATGACGGCCGTTTCCCAAGGCGCGGCCGAGGCAGGCGGGCATGTCATTGGCGTGACGTGTGACCAGATTGAACAGTTTCGGCCGTTGGGGCCAAATCGCTGGGTAAAAGAGGAAATTCGCTACCCAACGCTGCGCGAGCGGCTGCTGCATTTGGTGATGCAAAGCCAGGGGATCATTGTGCTGCCCGGGGGCATCGGCACGCTGTCTGAAATGACCCTCGCCTGGAGCTTTTTGCAGGTGGGCGAGGTGCCTGCCCAGCCGTTGGTGCTGCTCGGTGACCTGTGGCGACAGACGGTGCAAACATTTTACTCACCAGAGTATGTGCGGGAAAAGGATATGGCGCTGCTGCTGTATGCGGATGATGCGGAAACGGCCGTAGCGCACATTGTTGATTATTTTCAGAAATAGGAGGATGAGACTGGAGATTGGAGATTGGAGATTGCCGCAACAAATCTCTTATCTCCAATCTCCAATCTCCTAACATGGACACCATTTTCCTCAAACTCGGCGGTTCGCTAATTACCGATAAAACCAAAGTGGAACGGGTGCGGCACGATGTGCTGACCCGGCTGGTAGAAGAAATTGCCCTGGCGCGGCGCGAAAATCCGGCATTGCGGCTGGTGCTGGGGCAGGGCAGCGGCTCATTTGGCCATGTGGCCGCCGCCAGGCATGGGACGCGCCACGGCGTGCGGGATGCCGCTGGTTGGCAAGGGTTTGCCGAGGTAAGCGATGCGGCGGCGCGCTTAAACCGGCTGGTTTTGGCGGAACTGCTTCTGGCAAATGTGCCTGCGGTTAGTTTGTCGCCTTCGGCGTCGGTGGGGTGTGTAGACGGCCGTATCCAAACCATCGCCACGCAGCCTGTGCAGGCGGCGCTGGAGGCAGGTCTGGTTCCCGTGGTCTATGGCGACGTGGCGTTTGACTCGGTGCGCGGCGGCACGATTGTTTCTACAGAAGAGGTGATGATGGCGCTGGTGGGGGAGATACGGCCGTCCTGGCTGCTGCTGGCGGGGGAGACAACCGGCGTCTTTGATTTGGAAGAACAGGTCATTCCAACAATCAGCCAGGCCAACTATGCCGAAATTGAAGCCGCGCTGGGCGGCTCACGCGGTACGGACGTGACCGGCGGCATGGCCAGCAAGGTGCAAAGCATGTTGGCGCTCGTAGAGCAGTTTCCCCAGATGTCGATCCGCATTTTTTCTGGACTGGAACCGGGCAATCTGGCCCAAACGTTGCTGAATCCAGCAGAAGCAGGCGGCACGCTGCTGCACGCAAATCAGTAGGTCAAGATTGCAATCTTAACCTACGCGGCGCGCTAAGAAAGCGCGGTTACATCTTGCTGTTCGCATTTGAGGATGCTCACTCCTCAGTCAAATCCTCTAAATTCTCTGTGTCTCTGTGGCAAAAAACTAAGAAAAATGGGTGTTGTTGTCTAGCTCGTCGGGGGGGATGAGCTTGAGCGGGATGCTGCCTTCGGCGGGTTTGCCTGGCTGGTAGACCACCTGTGATTCGCCGATGAGCGCGTCCCAGACGTCACCCATCGTGTCGGCCAGGACGACGGGCTTGCCCAGCTGATTGGCGATGTCCTGCGGCGAAATGTCGTCCAGGGCAATGCGGTCTGGGTGGTCGAACATGACACGGGGCAGCAGAACCAAATCGCCTAGTTCCGTCGTTTTCAACTGTTCCAGCACATCCGCCCCCATGAGCAAACCCGAAACAGTGATGGTGCCGCCCAGCCGCTCATTTTTTATTTCCTGCACGGTGATGTTGGCCCCGGTGAGATTGTGGAATTGTACGGCCGTTTCCCGCAAGATGGGCGCAAACAAAGCTCCAGTCACTAAAGTTAGAGATTGGAGATTAGAGATTGGAGATTGACCCGCGTTAATCAATCTCCAGTCTCCAATCTCCTTTTTCACCGCTTCCCATTCGTCCAAGAAGTTTCTTACCATGCCCAGGCCATTTTCGTGCAGCTCCTGGCCATCGTAGGCATCCAGCGGCGGCACGGGGCGATTGGTAACCAGATACCATTCGTCGGTGGGGTAGACGAAGCGGACGCCAAATTCAGCCAGGAATTTAGCCTGCAAAGACTCGACATAATGTAAAGTTACGGCCGCTTCCTCTTTTGTGTGGGTGCGCATCTGGTATTTGTGCTGTTTGGTCAGCCCCACCGGCACCACGCTGACGGATTGCACCGTCGGCCACAGGTCGGCCAAATCGGCGATGGAGCGCTCCAGCCATTTGCCATCATTTACTTCTGGGGTGACCACAATTTGCGTGTGGACTTCAATGCCGCGCTCCCCCAGCCAGCGAATCTGCGCCAAAATGTCTGGCGCGGTTTTGTTGCGCAAATAGTTTCGTCGCGCTTCCGTGTCCGTCACGTGAACAGACACGTACAGCGGGGACAATCCCATATTTTCGATGCGCCACCAGTCATGGTCGCTCAGGTTGGTGAGGGTAACGTAATGGCCAAAGAGGAAGCTGTAGCGGTAATCGTCATCTTTTATGTAAAGTGTACGGCGGAAGCGCGGGGCCATTTGCAGCACAAAGCAAAATTCGCACAAATTGTTGCAGCGGCGAATGTCGGTATCAAAGGTCGGGTGGGCAAATTCCAGGCCCAGCGGCTGGTTGTATTTTCGTTTGGCGGCAATGGTCAATGTCTCGCCGCCGCGCCGGATTAGCAAGGTCAGCGCTTCTTCGGCAGCGTAAAACTGCACGTCGATGACATCTTCAACGGGGCTGTCATTGATAGCCAGCAGTTCATCCCCGGCTTGCAGACCGGCTTTGGCGGCCACGCTGCCCGGCTCGATGGCCACAATCTGGCCACCGGTGTAGGTTGTGAGGTCGATTTCTTGGAAGAGAGGCATGTTTACTTCCAGTATTCAGTAATCAGTAGGTCAGTAATCAGTACTGACCTACTGATTACTGGTTACTGACTCACTGATTACTGACTCACGAATCATCTGCAAAATTGCATCCACAATCTCTGCCGGGGTGCGTTCGGTGCTGTCGATGCGGATGGCGTCGGTGGCGGGGCGCAGGGGGGAATGTTCGCGGCTGCTGTCAATTTTGTCGCGGCGCTGCACATCGGCCAGGATGTGGTTGTAGTCGGCGCTGTGGCCCTGGGCCTGGCGGTCGCGGGTGCGGCGGCGGGCGCGTTCCTCGGCGCTGGCGGTGATGAACAGCTTGAGCGGCGCATCGGGCATGACGACAGTGCCGATGTCTCGCCCAACCATGACAACCGCGCCGCGTTGGCCAAAAGCGCGCTGCCGTTGGACCATTTCTTGGCGCACGCCCAGGTAGCTGGACACCAGAGAGACGTTGGCATCGACGGCGGGGGTGCGCAGCTGCCAGGTGATGTCTTGCCCATCCACATGAACGGTGTAATGACGGCCGTCTTTTTCATCGCCCACCGGGAAAATATCGATCTGAATCTCTTGGGCCAGCCGGGTAACGGCCGTTTCATCGGCAAAATCAATCCCATGCTGGGCAGCGGCCCAGGTGATGGCCCGGTACATGCAGCCAGTGTCCAGATACAGATAGTTTAGCCGTTCGGCCAGCCGCCGCCCCACGGTCGATTTCCCAGAAGCGGCGGGGCCATCAATGGCAATCATGGCGATGGGTTCTGTTGTTTTTTGTGCCAATACATATTCCTTAAAAGTTGCGTTTTTTGTTTATCGTTTGTTGCTTGATCCGCGTTTTTGCGGCGGCCGTCCACCCTTCTTGCGGGAGTCGGATGAAGGCTGGTTGGATGTTTTGCCATACCCTGGCTTTTTGCCAGATCGACTGCCTGTGCTGCCGCCTGGTTTACGACGCGGCCGTTTCTCTTTTGAGGAAGCCACAATCGCTTTCAGCGCCGCAACTTCTTTGTCCGTCAGGTGCCGCCAGTCGCCAGGTTTCAAGTTGCCCAGGCTGAGCGGGCCAATTTTTTCGCGGACGAGTTGGGTGACGGGGTAGCCCAGCATGTTGGCCACGCGCCGAATCTGTCGCTTGCGCCCTTCGCGCATCACAATTTCCAGCCGGGTGAAGGAAACGTCTTGCTGGATGATGCTAATTTTGGCAGGAATGGTTTTACGGCCGTCCAAATACAAACCGTCCCGCCATTTTCCCAGCGCTTCCTGGCTGATGCGTCCCTCCACAATTACTTTGTACGTTTTTTCGTGGCCGTAGCGGGGATGGGTGAGCTTGTGGGCCAGATCCCCGTCGTTGGTCATCAAAATGAGGCCGGTGCTTTGCTTGTCCAGCCGCCCCACCGGGTAAAGATGCCCCGGCAGCGGCACCAGGTCGCGCACGGTGGTGCGCCCTTCTTCCAACTCATCATCCAGTGAAGAGATGACGCCCTTGGGTTTGTGCAGGGCAATGTAGATGGATTCGGTTTGCAGCGGCTTGATGGGTCGGCCGTTCACCACAACTGTATCAGTGGCAGGGTTGGCTTTATCACCCAGGCTGGCTTTACGGCCGTTGACCGTCACACGGCCGTCGGCAATCAGCTTTTCGCACTCGCGCCGGGAGCCAAGTCCGGCCTGGGCCATGAGTTTTTGGATTCTTTCTTCCATTTTTCAATGGGAAATTGGAGATCGGAGATTGGAGATTGATACGTATACCAATCTCCAATCTCTAATCTCCAATCTCCTCTTCCTCGTCTACAACTTCTTCCAACTCCGGCAATTCCGCCACGGTGGTAAGGCCAAAATGTTGCAGGAATTCCGGGGTGCTGCCGTAAAGAATCGGCCGTCCGGGGGTTTCCATGCGGCCAATTTCCTCAATGAGACCCTTGCTGAGCAAGGTGCGCAGCGAGCCATCAGAATTTACCCCGCGAATCTGGTCAATTTGCGGCCGAGTGATGGGCTGCATGTAAGCGATAATCGCCAGCACTTCCAGGGCTGCCTGGCTGAGCCGGCTCGTTAGTTCCAACCCTAAAAACCGCTCAATCACATCGCTGGATTCCGGCGCGGTGGTGAGCTGCACATCGTTGCCGGTCCATTGCAGGCGCAGGCCGCGGGTGGCGTACTCGCTTTCCAGGGAAACCAGCAGATTTTGGATGACGGCAGGTGTGGTTTCCAGCGCTTTGGATAGACGGTGCATCGAAACTGGCCCACTGGCAACAAATAGAACACTTTCCAGCAGCGCGGTCAAATTCACGGTCTCATTTTGTGTTGAATCGGATGTTTCCATAGTGGCTAACTTTGCCTTGTTGCTTATAATCACGGCTTGGGTTTTTGCTTTGACCCAAAACGAGTGGATTATACACGGAAAGTGGCGATCTGTAGAAAAATGCGCCGATTTTGAACATCGTTTAACAAAACGAAAATTTCACGCTAATTTAAACACGAACCTGCAAATTTCGAAGACAAAATTAAACGGAGACGGAGATGTCTGACCCTATTACCTATGCCCGCGAACACCAGGCTGATTATTTGGCCGAATTGATTGATTTTTTGCGCATTCCCAGCATCAGTACGCAGCCAGAACGGAAGGGGGATACGGCCGTTGCCGCCCAATGGCTGGCGGACAAGATGACGCTGGCTGGTCTGGAAAATGTAGAAGTGATTCCCACCCAGCGCCATCCGCTGGTGTATGCTGATTGGCTGCACGCGGGCGACGCGCCTACGGTGCTCATCTACGGCCATTACGATGTGCAGCCTGCCGAACCGCTGGAACTGTGGGAATCGCCGCCATTTGAGCCGACGGTGCGGGACGATTTTTTGTATGCGCGGGGATCATCGGATGACAAGGGGCAGGTGTATGTGCATGTGAAGGCGGTGGAGGCAATTTTGCAGAATAACGGCCGTCTTCCCGTCAACGTCAAGTTTATTGTGGAAGGCGAAGAAGAGAGCGGCGGGGAAAGTTTGTCTGCCTTCATTCCGCAGAACAAGGCCAGGCTGGCTGCCGATGTGGCCTTGATTTCTGACACGGCAATGGTGAGCGCCCAGCAGCCTGCCATTGTGTATGGTTTGCGCGGGCTGTGCTATGCCTTCATCGATATTACGGGGCCAAAACGTGATTTGCATTCCGGGGCGTTTGGCGGCGGGGTAAACAATCCGCTGAACGTGCTGGGGCACATTATTGCCAAATTGAAGGATGAAAACGGCCGTATTCTCATTCCCGGCTTTTACGACAGGGTACGGCCGTTAACCAAACAAGAGCGCGACATTTTGGCTCAATTCCCCCTGAACGAAGCCGACTGGCTGGCCGAAACGGGCGTGCCAGAGGCGTGGGGTGAGGCAGATTACACGCTGGTAGAGCGATTGGGGGCACGACCCACGCTGGATGTGCATGGCATCATCGGGGGTTACACGGGCGCAGGGGCCAAAACGGTGCTGCCGTCCAAAGTACATGCCAAAATAAGTATGCGTTTGGTACCGGATCAGGACTTTAAGGAAATCGGCCGTTTGCTCAAAGCATACATTGCCGAACTGGCTCCACCCAGCGTAAAGGTTGAGGTTTCCTTGGGACATGGCGCACCGGCCAGCATCACCGATTTTAATATTCCCGCCATGCAAACGGCCGCTAAAGCGTATGCCACTGCCTTTGGCCAGGAACCAGTGTTCATGCGAGAAGGCGGCTCCATCCCGGTGGTTTCTGAATTTCAAACCCACCTGGGCGTAGAAACGGTGCTCATGGGCTTTGGCCTGCCTGGCGACCAGATTCACGCGCCCAACGAGCGGTTTTACCTGCCCAACTTTTACCGGGGCATTGAAACCAGCATTCACTTTTTGCAAAATCTTGCTTGAAAAATGGGTTAGCGCTACTTAAGCGCAGCAAGAAGCTGCGGTTACAATCATCAACTGTTTAGAGCCAATAAGTCGTTACATCGTATGCTTGAACCAGCGCGTCACGGCTTACGAAGATGAAATCTCGGTGTTTGGCCTGGGCAATAAGTAGCCGATCAAATGGGTCTTTGTGATGGGATGGTAACAAGGTGGAGTCTATCATTTCTGTTACAGATGGTTCGGCAAGGCGTATGCTAGATAAAGCTAACAGCTCCTTTGCCCACGTATTCACATTTGTAATTGTGATGCGACCTTTTTGTGCCAACAGCCCAATTTCCCAAAAGGAAACCGAAGAAACAAATAGCTTCCCTTGCTGGCTCTGTTCATCAAAAAAGGCAAGGAACTCTGGAGATACATCTGCTTGTTGATACCAGAATATCAGGGCATGTGTGTCAAATAGGTAGTTATTGCCCTTCACACATAATCCTCCCAAATATCTGCAATGGGTTTCATCAATTCCTCGGGCGAGACGTTTGTTTGCAGGGTCTGTTTTATATGGTCTCGCCAGTTTGCTTTGGCTTCTGGCACCAAGAAGGCTACGTTTTGGTTGTTGCGTTGGATAATGATCGTTTCCCCAGCCGCTGCTCTGTCTAAATACTCAAAGAGGTGTTTTCTAAATTTTGTAACCGAAACGGTAGTCATATATTACTCCATTACACGTACATGATATGCTGAATATGTACATTGTATATGTGGAGATGTACAGTGTCAATTGTTCATGTACATTTTGCCGCATTTGCAATTTTGTTTTGGTTCTTGTTATCTATCCCAGCCGTTTTGTTGAGCAACGGCCGTTGCCCACGCTGATCTAACCATGTAAGAAACAACTTCTCCAGTGGGCGTAAATCTGGTGGCGTAAAGGTGAACGGCCGTTTCCAATATTGTTTCCCTGGCCACAGAGACCGTAAACGGCTGGAGTGTTGGCATTGTTTCCCATTCGGTGATGTGACGGCCGTCTACTTCGTACACGCGCATCGGATTGTGACTGGTGAGGACGCGGTACGGTTTAATTGCGTTGCTGATTTGGGGGCAAACAAAACATTCCACGACTTCACACAGCACCCGCCGGGAAAACGCATACCATTCATCGCTGGTCTCGTCTAAACGGCCGTAGCCGTTTTGGCGTAAGAAATCGCCTAGCTGCTCCCCATCCTGGAACCCCCATTTTGTCAGTAAATGATCTGTCTCAAAATCAATAGTTTCGGTCATATTTTGCGGCTTTGAAGTGATTCTAAATAGAACAAGTTTTGTGAGGGGTTAGGCTAAAAATTGCCCCAACAAAAATCCAAGAAGTAAAATGATGATGGCCAGGATTATCCAGGTGGCGGGAGCCAATCTAAGGTGAGTTTCTTTTGATGTGCTTGTATTAAGTGCGCTGGTTGGGGTGGGAACGGCCGTTTCCCTCAAATAGTTCCCCAATGCAGTTGGGGTAATAAACTGCTTGTCAGCCAGCTTTTGCAGCAGCGTGTCATCCTGGGCATGACCGATGGCCGTTACCAAAATTGGTTTTAGGAGCAAACTTGCTTCAGCAATGGCAACATCGTCAAAAATTTCTAGGCCAGGCCCGCCGCCACGCACAATGGCAATGACATCATATTCCTTGTCGCCCTGGGCCAACGCGTTAATGATTGCCCATTTGTCCAGGAGATTAACGCGCTGCTCCGTGAAGCGATACCTGCTTCTTGCTTCTTTGAGAGCGCTGAACACATCCTGCAACACAATGCTGGTTTTGCCGCAAAGCAGCGCAATGTGAGGCTTTTGGTTTTGGTCTAATTTTTGCTTCAGCGCCCCGTCCAAATCCCGGTAGCCCATGTTTGCTTTTTCTTGTTGTAAAGTGGCTCTTTTGGCCAAACTAGCTGTCAGATGGCTGCTTTTTTGATCGGCCATTTCAGAAACGATGAAAACCGGCTCGATCACGCCATCCCAGCGCACATCTTTATCCAACGTGCCTTTGAATAAATAATAGCCGCCATCTTGCAAATTCTGTTTAAGCTGTTTTGGCAGCTTCAACGTGATTATTTGGCCGCCAAGCTCATCTTTCAGACGGTCAAAGTAATAGCCGCGATAGCTCTTTCGCTTGCGATCCTGATAAATGCCCCTGAGCCAAAGGACGCTGTGTTTTGGATCAATTTTGAAGGCGTCGGCAAAAACTGCCATCAAGCTGACGGGGGTGTAGACGGTTATAGGGTTGTTATTGTTCATTGGCGGATCAAATCTCCCAAACTAGAAAAGTGCCTGGCGACAGTATAAAACGGGGTGAAAAGTTTGGCAATGTGGGATCGGGGGGGCTTATCCCCCTGTACCATCGTACAGGAGATAAACCATCCCCGCGACGGAGGTGGCAAACGGCCGTATCCACCAGAATAAAGCCACCATTAATTTCAAGGCGACGACACCAACTATTGTTGACCACTATGAATGAAAATCAGCAGATTTGACAGATTTCTTCTTATTTCTCTGTGTAACTCTGCGCTATCTTTGTGAAACTCTGTGTTCCATTTTTTTTAAAGGAGAGGAAAATGAGTACCACGACCACTGAATCAACCTTTATTCGGGCCACATCTTTAGCAGAATTGCAAACGGCCGCTTGCCAAACGCTCAGCCTCAATGGCCATATCCTGGCGCTGTGGTATGTAGATGGGCAGGTGTACGCTGTGGATAACCGCTGCCCCCACATGGGCTTTCCCCTGGATCGCGGCAGCGTGAAGGATGGCATCCTCACCTGCCATTGGCACCATGCCCGCTTCGACCTGGAAAGCGGCGGCACTTTTGACCAATGGGCCGACGATGTGCGGGCCTTTCCGGTAGAAATTCGAGACGGGGATGTTTGGGTAAACCTGGCCAGCCAACGCAACCCAAAAGCACATCAGCAAGAGCGCTTGCAGGTGGGTCTGGAGCGGAATTTGTCATTGGTCATTGGCAAGGCGGTGTTGACCCTGGTGGATGGCAAAGATGGGCAAACGGCCGTTGCGCCTTTTCGCATTGGTTTGGAATTTGGCACTCGCTACCGGAATGGCGGCTGGGGACAGGGCCTCACCATTCTCACCTGCCTGATGAACCTGCTGCCGCACCTTAACGAAAGGGATCGGCCCCGCGCTTTGTACAACGGGCTGGCCGCCGTGGCGTCAGACACTTTTGGCAGCTCGCCGCGCTTCATGGTACGGCCGTTGCCCGATACCACCACCGATATTGCCACGCTCAAACGGTGGTTCCGCCAGTTCATCGAGGTGCGCGACGACGAAGGGGCGGAACGGTGCATCATCTCCGCCATTGAAGCTGGGGCCAGCCCGCAGCAAATGGCCGACATGTTGTTTACGGCCGTTACCGACCATCGCTACATCCAAATTGGCCACCCCGCCGACTTTACCAACAAAGCGTTTGAGGCCCTGGATATTGTGGGCTGGGAATTTGCCGGGCCAGTGCTCACCAGCCTGGTGATGGGCTATGCCCAGGCCAGCCGCATGGAAGAATCCAATGCGTGGCGGCATCCCATAGACCTGATCGAAATTTTGCATGAGGCGTTTGCCCAACTGCCAAATGTGGTGGCTGCTGGCGAGAAGGTGGGCGGGAATTGGAACGGCCGTAACGACCTCGTCCCCCTCTTGCTGGCTGATGATCCGCAGGCAAGCATAACTGCTTTGCTAAACAGCCTGGCTGCCGGAGCCAGTCCAGTTGAGCTGGCAGAAGCTGTCACCTACGCCGCCGCGCTGCGTGTAGCCCGCTTCCACACCAGCAATGAATTTGGCGATTGGGACACGGCGCTGCACACCTTTACTTTTGCCAACGCCATCATGCAAGGGCTGCGGCGTGCGCCTTCGGTGGCACTGCTGCGCGGCGTCTTTGACGCCGCCATGAGCATCTATCTGGATCGCTTCCTCAATATTCCAGCGGCACGCATTCCCACTGCCAATGGGCAGATAGTCCATGCGGGCAATACCCTTGAGCAGTTTCCACCATTGCTCAATCAGCAGCAGCAGGTTAATGAAGCGGCCGTTTTGGTAACCCAGTTCATTGGCGGCAGTGGCCACCCAGACGACCTGCTGGCCATGTTGGGCCACCTGCTGCTGCGTGAAGACCGAGATTTTCACACGATTCAGTGTGTGGAAGCGGCTTTTAATCTGTTCAGCTTCTTACAAGGGACAGAAGCGGGCACCCACGCACTCATCGCGGCTGCCCGTTACCTGGCGGCGCATTCCCCAACAGTGCGAGCGCAAGGCCAAACCTACCAGATTGCCGCCCGGCTGCACCAGGGTGAACATTTATTTGCAGACGATTAATCAGTCAGAATTTCCCCGGAAACCTGCTGGCGATTGAGCCGTTTCGGGTGTAGTTTCCGGGGAATAACAAATTCCTAGCGGAAGCCGCCGCTGATGCCAACAATCGTCACACTGTCGGAGAGGGTGATGCTGGTGTATTCTGTACCGCCACTGTAGCTGCCACCTTCGTACAAACCACCGTTGGCTGTGCCGGTAGAGCTGCCGCCATACAGCACATCATACGTTTCTCCAGTTACAAGTTCAGCTGATGAGAAGGCAATCGCTTGAATTGGCTTGGTTGGTGCAAAAGTGAGGACATCTTCCCCGCTGCTGTTTTGAATGTGAATGAGCGAGCCAGCAGGTAGTGAGCCGTTAAACCCTAATAGCAGCGCGTTTTGGCTCGATGAGGCGTCTGGTGCCTGGGCCATGCCTGCACTGCCAACCGCAACGAGGAAGCCACCACTGATGCTAAAGCCGCCATCGTAATCCAACGCCCCATTCATCCGCTCAGTTGGGCCATTTACCAAGACAATCCCGTCGGTCATCACAATCGAGCCATTTGCATCCAGGCCGTCGCCGCCAGCATCCACCATAATGGTGCCGCCGTTGATGTAGAGGAAGTAATCGCCAGTGGCCGCAAAGTTGTCTTGCCCAGGCCCGCCGCCTGGCCGACCGCCACCACCGGGGCCGCCGCCAAAACCGTTGTTGGCCCCGGAGCCATCGTTGCCGCCCGCAACATTGATCCCGTCGTCGCTGGCCACAACGGAAATGTTGCCTCCGTTAATGGTGATCACTGCGCTTTCGATCCCTTCGTAGGAGTCAGTCACGGTGATTTCACCGTTGTTGATGTCTAGCGTGGCGTCGGCGTGGAATCCGTCATCGCCGGAAGCAATGGTGAAGGTTCCGTTGTTGATGACCAGACTTCCATTTGAATGTACCGCGTCATCGGCTGAGTTGATAACAAAAGTGCCGTTCTCGATGTTCAGGTTTACCCCAGCCTTTAAACCCTTTGCCGAGCTGCTTTCATCGATTGTGCTGCTGCTGCCGCCTCCAGAGGTAAGCGTGAATTGACCATTCGTAATCATCAAGTCTGTCTCGGCCTGGATGGCATCGCCACCGGCGGTGATGTTGAAGCTGCCAGCCTCAAGGGCAATGTACCCCAGGGTTGTGTCCTCTTCATTGTCAGACTTTAGGCCGTCGCCTTGGGCGTTTATTGTAAGATTGCCGTCTTTTACAAGAAGGTAATCTTTGCCGCGAACACCGTCATCAACGGCCGTTACCACAATCGTCCCACTGGAGATGATCAAGCCATCCTTACTGGTAATGCCGTCATTGTAATTGCCCTGAACTGTTAAACGGCCGTTGCCAAAAATGGTCATGTCGGCCTTGCTAAACAGCGCCGCATTCGGTTCGTCTTCTGCCGCATCGGCAAAAACATACTCAGCGCCATCCGAGAGAAAATTTTCGCTGCCGTCGGCCAGAACAATGACCGCTTCTTTGGCATTGGCAATGAAGATCGGAGCGCTGGTTGAATGGCTGATGTTGACGCCATTCAAGATCAGGCGCACCGTCTCTTCATCCCCGGCATCAACAATAATTTGCCCATCGGCCAGGGAACCACTCAAATTGTAGGTTCCGCCAGCGGTAATCGTCGCGGTGCTGCCCGCGACGATTACATTTTCTCCGCTTACCTCAATTAAATCGCCATTCAGTCTAATTTGGATTTCCTCGGCGCTGTCCCAGAGGTAATCCTCCGCTTTATCGTGGCTGACGCCATTTTCTGCGGCCGCTTCTGCGGCCGTTGCCGCCCCCGCATCTTCACTCACGTCACTTTCTGTTGTGGACGCTGTGGTATTGCTCGCCGTGGCTGTATCGTTAGCTGGGCTAACCACAGCCTCCTGCGCAGTTGTAGAGGTTGTACTGCTGGTCTCTGGGCTTGCGCCACAGGCTGCCAGCAGCAGAATGATTAAGATGCTACCTAAAAATCTCGTTATTTTTTGCTTGTTCATGAAAATCTCCCGCTTTTGGTATAGTGCATTTCAACCTTTCAGTTGATTTGCGGACTTTAGAGGAAAGATATTCAGGAGTTGTGAAGGGATGATAAAGAGAATGTTGGGGTTTGTCCTGGACAAAACTTGCTTGACACGGGTATCTGTTTTGTTATAATTCCGCACGCTGCATTCCTCAGTAGCTCAATGGCAGAGCATGCGGCTGTTAACCGCAGGGTTGTTGGTTCGAGTCCAACCTGAGGAGCTAAAAACGACAGGTGAACAGCCTGTCGTTTTTTGTTTCTATGGCATCGTTAAAATTGAAGAAACCTCACATCTCAAGTACACTTCAGCCACCAAAATTTCCACTGATTAACAAATAATCGGGCCTGCTTTGCAGTTTGCAGCGTGGCCTTTTCAAAGGAGTTTCTAATGAGTTACAAACCAGTAGCCCTCATCATTTTGGATGGGTGGGGGATTCGAGAAGTGGAGCACGGCAATGCTGTGGTGCAGGCACACACGCCCAACTACCACCATTGGCTGCACAACCGCGAACGCGCCATTTTAGATGCCTCTGGCCA
The DNA here is from genome assembly GCA_020634495.1 of Ardenticatenaceae bacterium. The sequence goes on from JACKBR010000040.1 coordinate 15,179, forward strand.
GGCAGTGGGCTTGCCAGATGGTCAAATGGGCAACTCAGAAGTGGGGCATCTTAATTTGGGGGCTGGTCGTATTGTCTACCAGGATTTAACGCGCATCAATCTGGCCATTCAGGAAGACCGCTTTGCTCAACAGGAGGTGCTGCGAAACGCGGTGGCTCAGGTAAAAGCCAAAGGGAGCAAGCTGCATCTGGTTGGCCTGATGGGCAATGGTGGTGTCCACAGCCACCAGGATCATCTATACGCACTGCTGCGCCTGGCCGAAAAGGCAGGCATTGAGCCAATTGTGCATGTGATTACCGACGGCCGTGACACGCCGCCGCAAAGCGGGCTTGGTTTTGTGCAGAAGCTGGAAGGGTATTTAGCGGAGCATCCTGGGGTAATTGCCTCGGTAAGCGGCCGTTATTACACGATGGATCGAGACCGACGTTGGGAACGAACAGCGATGGGCTACCGGGTCATTGCCAATCATGAAGGGCACGAAGGGGCAACGGCCGTTTCAGCCACAGCAGCCCTAAAAAATTCGTATAGCAACGATGTAACCGATGAATTTATTCTGCCCGTGGCCATTGATGTTGGCGACCGGGAAGTGACGGTTGCGCCCGGTGACTGCCTCATTTTCTACAACTTCCGCGCCGACCGGATGCGCCAGCCGGTACAAATCTTTGCCTTTGCTGATTTTGACGGCTTTGACCGTCCGTTCATCCCCGACCTGCACCTGGTAACCATGACCAACTACGAAGATAATTTTCCGGTCGATGTGATCTTCCCTGATGTGGAGCTGACCAACGTGCTGGCCGAAGTGGTGAGCAAGGCGGGGCTGAAGCAGTTCCACGCCGCCGAAACGGAAAAATATGCCCACGTCACTTACTTTTTCAACGGGGGCGACGAGACGCCATTCCCTGGCGAAGAGCGCCATTTGCAGCCGTCGCCCAAAGTGGCCACCTATGATTTGCAGCCGGAGATGAGCGCCTATGAACTAACGGAAGCGGTTCTTCAGCGGCTAAAAGACCATGATGACGATTTCATTTTGGTGAACTATGCCAATCCAGACATGGTGGGGCATACGGGCGTTTTGGAAGCGGCCGTTCGTGCTGTGGAAGCTGTCGATGAATGTGCGGGCAAACTGGTAGAGGCCATTGTGGCAAAGGGCGGGGCGGCCCTGGTTACGGCCGATCATGGCAACTGCGAAATCATGGTCAATGAGAAAACGGGCGAACCACACACGTACCACACCATCCAGCCCGTCTCCTTTTTTGTGATATGCAAAGATTCCCCCTGGCTGCGCCCTCGTGGCATTTTGGCCGATGTGGCCCCCACCGTGCTCGATCTGATGGGCGTTGACCAGCCCAAGGATATGACTGGTCGCAGTTTAATTGATTAATTTTTTGGCCACAGAGGGCACAGAGGTTTTAGAGATATTCTTTCAGACCTTAGGAATTTTCCTCTTTGTCCTCTGTGGCTTCAACTAAAATATTGTCGATGAGCCGGGTTTGGCCAAAGAAAACGGCCGTTGACAGCAAAACCCCCTCTTTCACCACGTCCAACTCTGCCAGCGTGCGCGGGTCGGCGGCGCTGACGTAATCGATGCGAGCCTGGGGAACGGCCGTAATCATTTGTTGCATCAGTTGCCGCAGCTGGTCGCCAGACCGCTCGCCCGCTTCATAAGCCGCCTTCGCCGCAGTCAGCGCCCGGTACAGCACCGGCGCAGCCGCTCGATTTTCCTCAGAAAGCAGAGCGTTGCGCGAACTCATCGCCAGGCCATCTGCCTCGCGCACGGTTGGGCCAATTACCATTTGCACATTCAAATTGAGATCGCGCACCAGTTGGCGCAGCACAATCGTTTGTTGGGCATCTTTTTGGCCAAAATAGGCCCGTGTAGGCTGCACAATGTTAAACAGTTTGGCAACCACCGTGGCCACACCGGCAAAATGGGTGGGGCGGGAACGGCCTTCCAGCGGCCGCGTTACCTGACTCAACGTGATGGTTGTTTGAAAATCGGGGGGGTACATGAGGGCGTCACTGGGCGTAAACACCAAATCAACTCCGGCCGCCTCTAGCTGGGCCAGATCGCCCTCTAAATTACGCGGGTAGCTGCTTAAATCCTCGGTGGGGGCAAACTGGGTGGGATTGACGAAGATGGTAACGGCCGTCTTATCATTTGCCGCCAAAGAAAGCCGCACCAACGACAGGTGCCCCGCGTGCAGATAGCCCATCGTGGGAACCAACCCCCAGTCCAAAGTAGGATCAGCCCAGCGCAGTCGCCGCACGTCTGTAATGTCTGCTGTTACGATCATCATTCGTTTCCTTTCCGCTCGATTGTTTCATTAAGAAGCTGCAAAATGGCTTCTGGCGTGGGCGCTTCCGGCCAAATGCCTTGTTCCGCTTGCTGCACGGCCGTTTGCAACACAGCGTTCACCGGGGTGGCCACCCCCAACCGACGGCCAAAATCGACCACCGCGCCGCAAATGGCACCAATTTCTGTGGGACGGCCGTTGGCCAAATCTTGCCGCATGGATGAATGGTTGGCTGCGGTGGCCTGGGCCACGGTCAGCGCCTGGGCTGCGGCATTGGCGAAGGGAAGCTGGATGTTTTGGGCCGCAGCCACCTGCGCCACTTCTGCCGCTGCCTGCTGCATCAGCCGTCGGGCCAGCTCATTTTCCGCCAAAAATCCATTGGGCACCTGCAAAACGGCCGTTAGCGGATTGATCCCCGCGTTAATGGCCAGCTTGCCCCAAACCAATCCGTGGGCATTGGCTGATAGGCTGGTAGAAAAGCCTGCTGCCTGAAACAAAGCCACAATCTCCTGGGGAGGAACGGCCGTTTCTGCTGAATCTGCCACGTAAGTGTGCCCGGTGCCCGCGTGCCGCACCACGCCCGGTTCCAGCAGGGCCGCTCCTTCAGAGGTGATGCCCAAATTGGCGTGGTTTTGGCCTAAGACGGCCGTTAACGTTTCCAGATTGCCCAGGCCATTTTGCAGCGTCAGGGCAACGCCCTTTGGTGCTAAAAGCTGTGCGGCCGTTTCTGCTGCTTGTTGTGTCTGGTGGCTTTTAACTAAAATCAGAGCCAGGTCAGCTGGTGCGGCCGTTTGGGGATCATTGGTGCAGGCAAGGTGGATGGTTTGGGAACGGCCGTCTGGCAGGATGAGCTGTAAGCCCCGCTCGCGCAAAGCAGTAAGCTGCGCTGGCCAATGTCCTACCAGGGTTACTCTGGCAACCTGGCTCAGTCTGGCCCCAAACAGGCAGCCCATCGCCCCAATGCCAATGACCGCAACGTGCATCTTACCGTCCAGCCACCGCAGCTAAAAAGGCAGCCTCTTCCGCTTCGCTCATGGGGTAGGTGTGTTCTTCTGCCGGGAAGGTACGGTTGCGCACCTCTTCGCTGTAGGTTTGTACGGCCGTTGTCACCGCCTCACCAATGGCCCCAAACTGTTTTACAAAGCGTGGTTGGAGCCGGTCGTACAGTCCCAGCATGTCGTGGTAAACCAGCACTTGCCCATCGCAGCCCACCCCAGCGCCAATGCCGATAGTGGGAATGGTGAGCCGCTGACTAATTTTAGTGGCAACGGGGGCAGGCACAGCTTCCAGGACAATGGCAAAACAACCAGCTTCTTGCAGCGCCAGGGCATCTTCTAACAACGCCTGGGCGGAAGCGGCCGTTTTGCCTTGAATGCGAAAACCGCCCAGTTGGGATACCGTCTGTGGCGTCAGGCCGATGTGGCCCATAACCGGGATGCCTGCCTGCACAATCGCTTTAATCGTGCTGGCAATCTCGCGGCCACCTTCTACCTTCACGCACTCCATGGCGGCTTCCTTAAGGAACCGGCCAGCATTACGTACCGCTTCGGCTTTATCTGCCTGGTAAGAAAGGAATGGCATATCCCCAACCAGCAGCGCCGCCGTGGTCCCCTTGGCCACCGCTTTGCAATGATGGAGCATCTCCTCCATAGTCACCTGGGTCGTGCCAGAATAGCCCAGCATCACCATGCCCAGCGAGTCGCCCACCAAAATAATGTCGATGTCTGCTTTGTCCACCAAAACTGCGGCGGCAAAGTCGTACGCGGTAAGCATGGTGATGGGAACGTTGGTCTGCTTGCGCTTTTGAATATCAAGAATGGTTACCTTTTTTCGGCTCATAGGAAATTCCTCCCAAATTGGGCAAAATCGGCTGATTTTGTAAACAATTTTACCGCCAGAATGACTTTCATCTTAGTGATTTATGCTGTGAAATATTCAATAATAGAAACCGATTCAACAATAACATTTTGGAGAGAGTATGATGGATTGGCTGCCAGTAATAATTTTATTGACCATTTTAGTCGTAACGTTAATACCAACACCAAAATCAGAAGAGTCAAACGACAGCTTGCCCTGCTAATTACTTTCTCGCATTGCTCCAGGTTTGTCTTAATTTTCCCCGCTAATTTATCGTGCTAAAATTGAATCATGGCTGCTGACTTGCTTGAACCACGCATTGTTCGTATGCCGAATCTGGCTGAGGGTGATTGGCTAAACGGCCGTCCTCTTACCAGAAATCAGCTGCGTGGCCGGGTTGTTCTCATAGACTTTTGGGATTATACCTGCATTAACTGTTTACGAACGCTCCCCTATCTTAAACAATGGCATCAGCGTTATGCTGAGCATGGCCTGGTCATTATTGGTATCCACACGCCAGAGTTTCGCTTTGCCCAGTTTCGGCACCATTTAGAAGCGGCCGTTGCCGAGCATGAAATCCCTTACCCCATTTTGCTAGATAACCAGCAGAAGAACTGGTCAGAGTTTGCCACAAAAGCGTGGCCGACGAAATTTCTCATCGATCCAGATGGATATGTGCGCTTTAAGCGGCAAGGCGAAGGCTATTATCAGGAAACCGAGCGGGCTATCCAGGCTTTGCTGCGCCTGCGCCAGCCGGATATTAGCTTACCTGCCGTGCTGCCGCCACTGCGGGCCGAGGATACGCCTGGAGCGGTTTGCTACCGGCCGACACCTGAGCTTTATGCGGGGTTTCAAGGGGGTGGTTTGTTTGGCGGGGCCTTGGGTAACCCGGAAGGCTACGTGCCGAATAGTTCGGTCATTTACCGTTTACCACCTGTGAAATTGTGGCAGGAGGGTCATTTTTATGTGGATGGCATTTGGCGGGCCTGGCCAGAGGCATTGGCTTTTGCTGGTGAGCAGGGTGGGGAGATTGTGCTGCCGTATTCGGCCGTTTCTGTGAATGCGGTGCTGGCCCCCACGGCCGATCCGGTAGAAACGGTGTTGGACATTAAGCCCACAGAGGCAGTGCCAGAGGTGGAGGTGGTGCAAAACGGCCGTTTCCTAACCAAGATGCAGGCTGGCCGCGATGTGATGTTTGCTGAAAACGGCCGTAGTTTTATTCGCGTAGATCGCCCAAGAATGGTGAATTTGATCGCCAACCCCAACTTTGCCAGCCATACTCTGCGCCTCATCTTCCAGGCGCGTGGTTTGGCGCTTTATGCCTTCACCTTTACGGGTTGTGTCGCCTCAACCAACGATTCATCCAGCGCCGATACCTTCCGGGTTCCCTAATAATTGGCTTAATTCAGCCGCATCAGCCTGTAAGTAACCAAGGTGAGGATAATCTGGCTGGTTGACCAGCTGCGCTTGGATGAGCGGTACGCCAGGGGCAAACGCCTGCATTTTTTCTAGCACCGTATTTGCCTGGTCTGTTTCTTGCAGGGCGGCAAGGCAGCGCCAGAGATAATAATGTGCCTGCAATTCGTACTCCAAAAAGCGCAGCGAGCCGCTAATCGCTTCCATGAAGCTGCCAACTGCATCCCGATATGCCGCCTGCCGGTATTGACATAATCCCAAATGATAGCGGTAAAGCGCATTTCCTGGTTCCAGGGCCAGCGCCTGAGCAAAGCTTTCTTCAGCTTTGTCGAACCTGGCTTCGGCCAGAAAAACTTGCCCTAAAGTGTTGTAGACGGGGTGAGCATGGGGCTTGCGGGCAACGGCTTCTTTGGCGCTGCGTTCGGCGCGGCTAAAGTCTAGCTGGGTCAGGTAGATAAGGGCGCGCAGTTGGTACGATTCCCAAAAATCGGGCCGGGCTTGAATGGCTTTGTCTACCAGCGTCAGCGCGGTTTCCATGTCCCCAGCGCGAAAGCGCCGAAAGGCAACGCGGTAGGAGATGGGGGTGTTGAAGGTGCGCTGGAGAAACAGCAGTAAAAAGGTGAGCCCCACGCCGATGAGGGTTTCGCTGACATTGCCGCGAATCATTCCCAGGCTAATGCCTACAAGGGCGGGGACGGCGATGAGTACGGCCGTAAAGCGCAACCTCATCTCTGCATGTCGTGTCCAATAAAGCAGAAAAATGAAGAGGGTCAGGCTAATGACGAGGGCAACGGCCGTATTAAATTCTCCCGGCGTAATGAGATATAGCAGCAGCCCCACGCCCCAAATGAGCACCGTGATGATGATGGGCAAGAGAAGGCTAGCACGTAGCTCTTTTTTAGAAAGCGCATGGGCCGAGCGCTGCTTTTGTTTTGATGTTTCTGCCAAAAAGTGACTCCAATCAATCTAGTTTGAACAATAATAGCGCAACTGTGCTTCCGCTGCCCATTGCTGGGAGAACTGGTTGATGGATTGGCTGCTTGTACGGAGGATTTGGGAGACGAATATGACTTATTTTCCTGGACAAAAATCAGGTACACAAAGGACGATGGTTTTGAGGAAACGAGGTTTAGGGGGCAACGGCCGTTGCCAATCCTTCAGGTGTTGGTTCTGGTTTGTCTGGGGCCACGGGCAGCATAAAATGAAAGGCTGTGCCTTCGCCGTATTGACTATGGAACCAGATACGGCCGTTCTGTTTCTCAATCAGCGATTTTGTAATAAAAAGCCCTAACCCGGTTCCCGGCCTGGCCTGCACATCAGAATCTTGAGAGCGGAAAAACTTGGAAAAAATTTTCTTTTGCTCCTCCGCATGAATGCCAAGCCCTGTGTCTTTAATGGTGACATGAACTGCCTGATGCCGCTGCTCATAAACGGCCGTTACCGAAATTTCCCCATTGTTGGGCGTGTATTTAATGGCATTGCTCAGCAAATTGGTCAGCACCTGAATCATGCGATCCCGATCGGCCAGAATCAGCGGCAGATTTTCCGGTACATCAACGTCAAGCGAATGTTCCTTGATGGCTATATCATGATCCAGGCTTTCAATAATCTTCAAAATAAGCTGGCGCAAATCCAGGCGATTAACTTCCAGCCGGATATTTCCCGTTTCCAATCGAGAAATATCATCTAAATCCACAATGAGCGCCTGCATACGCTCCAGGCTAAAGTTGACCTTGCCCAGCAGCTGCGCCTGGGTTTCATTTAGCGGGCCAACACGTTTGAGCAGCTCATTTGTCGTGGCTATTTGGGCAATCGGATTGCGCAATTCATGGGCAGCCATGGCAATAAATTCGGTCTTGGCATAATTGGCCGATTTAACCGCTTCATACAACTGTTCCATTTCAGCCTGATGAGCCTGTTCGTGATCGTGGAGGAATTTTTTACGCAAACTGGTGTTAACACGAGTGCGCAGCAGCGTTTGGTTTGGCGGCTTCACCAGATAATCTTCAGCGCCCAGCTCAATACAGCGGATGGCGCTATCAATTTGGCTGTCGGCTGAGACCACAATGACGGGGATGGCTGCCAGGTCAGGCTCTTGGGACATCAATTCTAGTACTTGAAACCCGTTCAAATTGGGCATCATAATGTCTAGCAAAATCAAATCAAAAAAGTGGGCCCGCATTAAATCGATGGCTTCCCGGCCATCACCGGCCAGGGTGACATGATGCTGGTTTTGTTCCAAAGCTAACTTCATAATTTGCCGAATGACTGCGTTGTCATCGACAACTAAAATGGAACCATGCAAACCTTCCATACTAAAAACTCCAATAAAGATTACCGACAGACGGCCGTTTCCCAATACTCCAAAGACCGAAAAGAGTGTAACAGGACATTCTCACAAAAAAACTCGCCACAACGCCGTGCAGAATATGACAAAACGTCAGCTAAAACATGATAAATTTCCAGGCAAAATAGGATGATTCAAGTTGACAAAACTAGCCACTCCTGCGAATATCTTGGTACAACGATTTGGGTTGTGTGTTTGGAAGAAGAAGGAAGAAACATGCGCAAAATAGAAACCGAAGTTCTGGTCATTGGTGGCGGCGCTACTGGAACCGGCGTCGTTTACGATCTGGCTCAACGTGGATTTAAATCTGTCTTGGTTGAAAAGCGAGATTTAACCCACGGCACAACGGGCCGGTATCATGGTTTGTTGCACAGCGGCGGTCGCTATGTGGTAAAAGACCCCAAAGCCGCCACTGAGTGCATCGAAGAAAATATTATCCTCCGCAAAATTATGCCGCACTGTCTGGAAGACACGAGCGGCTTTTTTGTCTGTACCCCCTGGGATGATCCAGCCTTTGGCGACAAGTTTATGCAGGGCTGCCGCGATACGGCCGTACCCTGCGAAGAAATCTCTGTTGCCCAAATGCTGCGCGAAGAGCCGCATCTGAATCCCCAAATTAGCCGCTGCTTCCGCGTGCCAGACGGCTCGGCAGACTCGTTCCTGGCCACCCAGGTGGTGGCCGAAGGCGCACGGCAGTTCGGCGCTCAAATCCTCACCTACCACGAGGTGAAAACGCTCATCCGCGAAGGAAATCGGGTGACTGGGGCCGTTTGTCACGATTTGGTGACAGATGAGGATGTGACCATTTTAGCCGACATTGTGGTGAATGCCTCCGGGGCCTGGGCGGGCCAAATTGCCCACATGGCGGGTGCAGAAGTGCATGTGCAGGCAGGCAAAGGCACCATGGTCGCCTTAAGCTACAGAGTCATCAACACAGTGGTAAACCGCTGCAAAATGCCCGCCGATGGCGACATCATCGTGCCCATCCACACCGTGTCGGTGATTGGCACGACGGATGAGGCGGTGCCTGATCCGGAACATTTTGCCATCGAGCCGTGGGAAGTGACGCGGATGCTGACCGAAGCGGATAAATTGGTGCCGGGCTTTTCTGAAATGCGAATGTTACGGGCCTGGGCTGGGGTACGGCCGTTGTACCAGGAAACCAAAGTGGCCGACACCCGTGACGTAACCCGTGCCTACACCCTGCTCGATCACGAAACGCGAGACGATTTACAGGGCTTCATCACCATCACCGGGGGCAAATGGACCACTTTCCGGCAGATGGCCCAGGTTACGGCCGATCGCGTTTGTGAGAAGCTAAATACCCAACGCGAATGCCGCACGCACCTGGAATTGCTGCCCCATCCATTTGAACCAGGCCACAATAAAACGTACCACACGCTGGGGGCGCGGCTGGCGCGCACAGAGCAAGAAAAAGCGTTTGGCCAGCTCATTTGCGAATGTGAAATGGCCACCCGTTCAGACATTGAGCGGGCCATCAACGAAGGCGAGGCAAAAACGCTGGATGATATTCGGCGAGATGTGCGCCTGGGGATGGGGCCGTGCCAGGGCGGCTTTTGCACGCTGCGGGCCATTGGCATCTGGCACCAACTGCATCAGTTGCCCATTGAGGATGCCAATGTGGCCTTGCGTGACTTTTTGCAGGAGCGTTGGAAAGGGTTGATGCCTATTTTGTGGGGAGCACAGCTCAAACAGGAACGGTTAGACGAACTGATTTACCTGTCTGTGTTAAACGCAGATCATTTGCCCGGCGAGAAAGCCTCACGGCTGGGGCCAAAGATGTATGAAAAGGGAACGGTTGAGCAGAATCCGGATGCAATGAAATGAGTACACAAAATGATGTCTTGGTAGTTGGTGCAGGGTTGGCGGGGTTAACGGCCGTTTGGCAGCTTGCCACCCAGCAAAAAAAGGTTCGATTAGTTAGCAAAGGGTGGGGAGCAACCCACTGGCACAGCGGCTGTCTGGATGTGCTGGGCTATTACCCCATCGATGAAGGGCAGCCAGTAGAATCGCCAGGAGTGACGCTGGCCAAACTGGTGGCCGACCAGCCGCAGCACCCATACGCTTTGGTGGGGGTGTCTGGCGTGGAGGCGGCGCTGACCGCCTTCCAGACCCTGTGCGCCGAAGCGGGCTATCCGCTGCATGGCTCGCTGGATAAAAATTGGCTGCTGCCGTCGGCGGTGGGCACATTTCGGCCAACCTGCCTGGCCCCGGAAACCATGATCGCGGGTGATTTGCGCCGCGACGATTCCATGCTCATTGTGGGGCTCAAGCAGCTCGTTGATTTTTATCCCAACATCATTGCCGAAAATTTGGCAAAACAAGGCGTGGATGCGGCTCACCTGATGCTGGATTTGCCTGAATTGGCGCAGCGCAACTTTAATACGCCAGTGAGCCTTGGCAGCATGATGGAACGGCCCGATTTTCGCACTGAATTGGTGCGGTTGATAAAGCCAAAATTGGGCAAGGCAAAGCGGGTGGGGCTGCCAGCCATTTTGGGCCGGCAGCCGTCCTTGGCCATTAAAAATGATTTAGAAAAGCAGCTGGGCCTGCCCGTGTTTGAGATTCCGGGATTGCCGCCGTCGCTGCCGGGTTTGCGGCTGCACGCCATTTTGCTGGGGGCGATTGAACGGGCTGGCGGGCGCGTTTTTCATGGCCTGGAGGGTGTGGGGATTGAAAGTGAAGGGGGGCAGGTTACGGCCGTTCTCACCGAATCTGCTGCCCGCCACAAACCCCACCGTTTTGACAGGTATGTCGTGGCCACCGGGGGCATTCTGGGTGGCGGCATCGTTACGGATTATCAGGGCCAGGCGCGTGAGGTGGTCTTTGATTTACCTGTGACCTGGCCAGAAAGCCGCCTGGACTGGTTTGAGCAAGATTTTATGGATCCCAATGGGCATCCTGTGTACCGGGCTGGGCTGAAGGTCAATGATCAGTTCCAGCCGGTAAATGGCGGCAGCCAGCCGGTGTACAGCAATGTGTACGCCGCAGGCACCACGCTCAGCCACAGCGAAGTCATTCGCGAGCGCTCTTTTGAAGGAGTGGCGTTGTCAACTGGCTTTGCCGTGGGGAATTTGTTAGCACGGCAGAGACCCTAAGGGTTTTGTAGTTTATTGACTTGGGCCCTTAAAGGTCAAACCCTTAGGGTCTGAAAAGGCAAGATTTCGCAGATTTTACAGATGTCTCTTCGTTTTCTGTGATCTCTGTGGCTTAAAAATGGGGAAAGATGATGCGGAAGGTTTGGGAAGCAGAGACAACAGTTGAATTTGAAGCAGCAAAGCCGGTGGAGCTGACGCTGGATCATTGTATAAAATGCAATATTTGTGTGACGGCCTGCCCGGTAACGGCCGTTACCGATCTGTTCCCCGGCCCCAAGTACGAAGCGCCGCAGGCAGGCCGTTTTCGCCAAAATAAGCAGCCTACGCCAGACTATTCAGTTGATTATTGCAGCGGCTGCCGCGCCTGTAATTTAGCCTGCCCCACCGGCGTTAAGATTGCCGAAATCAACGCCCGCGCCCGCAACGACATTGTGGCAGCGGATAAGCAGTCTGGCCGCAACAAGCTGCGCAACAATTTGGTGGCCCGGCCTGAGCTGCTGGGCAAGCTAGGTCAGCCCGTTGCGCCGCTGGCCAACATGTTACTGCACGGTGGAATCGGCCGTTTTTTTGCCGATAAGCTGCTGGGCATTGCACCTAAAGCGCCATTGCCCATCTTTTCGCGGGAGAAGTTTAGCGGTTGGCTCAAAAAGCGTGCCGCCCCCAAAGATGCCACGCGCAAAATTGTGTATTTTCGGGGGTGTTCCACAGAATATTTTGAGCCACGGGTGGGCAAAGCGGCCGTTCAGGTTTTAGAGGCCAACGGGTTTGAGGTGCTGGTGCCAGAGCAAAACTGCTGTGGCCTGCCGCTGCTGTCCAATGGTGAATTTGACACGGCGCGTGATTACCATGAAAGCAACGTCAAGAAGCTGATCGATTACGTGAAGCAGGGCTATGTGATTGTGGGAACCTCTACAAGCTGCACGCTCACCCTCAAAGAGGAAGCGCCGGAGCTGCTGGATTATTTCACGGAAGATGCGCGGCTGTTGGCGGCCAACACCTACGATCTGAATGAATTTTTAACCTTGCTGCTGGATGCGGGTGAGCTAAAAACCGACAGCCTACGGCCGATTCCTTTGCGGTTGGCCTATCATGCCCCGTGCCAGTTCAAGGCCCATCGCATTGGCCGCCCCAGCGTGGAGATCATGGATTTGATTCCAGAGCTGGAAATTGTGGAGAGCCAGGCGGCGTGCTGCGGCGTGGCGGGAACGTACGGTTACAAAGCGGAAAAGTACCAGATTGCCATGGATGTGGGACGGCCGTTATTCGAATTCATCAAAGAAGTAGATGGCCCGGTCAACGTGTGCGACAGCGAGACCTGCCGTTGGCAAATCACTGCCGCCACCGGGCAGGCCTCCGTGCATCCCATCGAGCTGCTCTCCGCTGCGTACGGCTACCCGCCGGAAGGCGAACTGGCCAAAGTGCTGCTCCCCCTAAGTTAGAAGGCGAATTGAATTTGTTACAAAGAAACAAAGGTACGAAGGGACAAAGGATTTTGATTCTTCGTTTCTTTGTTTCTTCGTGCCTTTGAATAAAATCCCCCCAAATTGGATAGCAACCTAAATTTGTGGGACAATACGCCCATGCTTCATTTGCGCACAATTCGCCTCAATTTGGACTCCCTGGATGATGCTGAGCGACAGCAGTACCCTTTCAACATCCCCGCTTTGCAGCAAGAAGCTGGCATTGAATTAACTGCGCCTGTGACCTTTTTGGTAGGGGAAAATGGGTCTGGCAAATCGACATTGATTGAGGCTTTGGCAACGGCCGTTTCCGCCTACACCGTTGGCAGTGAAGATATTACTCGTGATGCGACGTTGGCTCCCGTGCGCCGACTGGCCGATCGATTGCGGTTGGTCTGGTCGGTCAAAACGCGCAGCGGCTTCTTTTTGCGGGCAGAAGATTTTTTTGGCTACATCAAACGGCTCAGCCAGATGGAAGCAGAACTGCTGGCCGAAATCCAGCAGGTGGACAAAACATACGTCGGTCGTTCGGAGAAGGCCAAAGGGTTGGCTAAGATGCCGTACATGACAGAACTGAATGCGCTGCGCTCGCAATACGGCCGTCACCTCAACACCTACTCCCACGGCGAAAGCTTTTTAGAACTGTTTCAATCCCGCTTCCAGCCCAACAGCCTGTACCTGCTCGACGAACCAGAAACGCCGCTCTCGCCTATGCGGCAGCTGACGCTGTTGTCGCTTATGAAGGAGATGGTGGCCCAGAACTGTCAGTTCATCGTCGCCACCCATTCGCCCATTTTGATGGCCTTTCCCGGAGCCACCCTGCTCAGTTTTGATTACACACCCGCCCAACCAGTCGAGTACGAATCGCTAGAACACGTCACCGTCACCCGCTCATTTTTAAACAACCCGGAGCAATATTTGCGACACCTGTAATTGGCCTTCTGCTATTATGCCCAATCTCCAATCTCCAATCTCTAATCCCACCCTCTCCATCGTCATTGTGAATTACAACACGCGCCAGCTGCTGGACGATTGCCTGGCGTCCATTTTTGCCGCAGAAGAACCGACTGGCGGGTTGGAAATCATTGTGGTGGACAATGCCTCCAGCGACGGCAGCCAGGCGATGGTGCGAGAAAAATATCCGTTGGTGCAGCTGATTGCCAGCGAGGTGAATCGCGGGTTTTCGGCGGCGAATAATTTGGGGGTTGCGGTGGCCAACGGCCGTACCATCCTTTTCCTCAATTCCGACACCCGTGTCGCCCCCAATGCTTTGGCCGAACCGGCGGCTTATCTGCTGGCCAATCCCGGAGTGGGCGCGCTGACGGTGCGCCTGGTTTACCCCAGCGGCGAACGCGATCCGGACAACCATCGTGGGTTCCCTACGCCCTGGAACGCCATTTGCCACTTTTCTGGTCTTAGCAAGATTTTCCCCGCAAACCCGCGCTTCAACGGCTACTTTCAGAGCTATGCGGACATGAGCCAGACACATCCGGTGGACGTGATTGCCGGGTCGTATATGCTCATGCCGATGGCTTTGTGCCGGGAGCTGGGCGGCTGGGATGAAACGTACTTTTTCTACGGCGAGGATATTGATTTTTGCTACCGCATCCGGCAGGCGGGCTACCAGATCATCTATTATCCGCATGTGGAAGTCTTGCACTACAAGGGGGCCAGCTCTGGCCTGCGCAAAGAGTCGGCCGAGATAGCCAGACCGCCGAAGGAAACGCGGGTGAAGGTGGCCAAAGAGTCGGTGCGGGCGATGAAGATTTTTTACCGCAAGTTTTACCGGGAGCAGTATCCGTGGTTGGTTACGGCCGTTGTCCTGGCAGGCATCCAAATTCGCGGCTGGTTCCGCATCCTCAAACACCAACTCACTTAAGATTGGAATTTTATACAAAGGTACAAAGAGGCGAAGAAACCAAGAGAAAAATTTCTTTGTTCCTCTGTTCCTTTGTTTCTTCGCAATAAAATCAATTACCCAGTGGATTGACAAAATATTCTGCAAATACTATACTCCCCCATAGTATATTTGAGGGAGTTAAATTTTTATGCCAATGTATGATTTTGCCTGCCGTGAATGTGGGCAGGTGTTTGAAAAGAAGTTAAGAATGTCACAATCCAGTGACCCGCAAATTTGCCCCACATGCGGCAGCGGCGAGACACGCCGCCACATGTCCGCTTCGTTTGCCATGGGTGGTGGGGCACGCAGCGCCGCGCCGGTGATGTCTGCACCGCCGCCCAGCAGCCCGTTTACCTGAGCAAGCGGCTGCTAGGCAAGCAGTTTGCTTGCCAAATTTATCCGCAGATTAGCGCAGATTTCCCTTTTCTCTCTGTGAACCTCTATGGAATCCTCGTGTGGCTCTGAGTTCCGCTTTTAGGAGTAGAAGATGAAGGTACCGAATACGGCCGTAAAAAAAGAACTCCAAACCCGCCTGAATCGCATCGAGGGGCAAATCCGTGGTGTGCAAAAGATGCTGGATGAAGACCGGGAGTGTCGGGAGATTGTGCAGCAGTTAACGGCCGTACGCGCTGCTGTACACAACGCCCGGCTCCAATTTATGCGCACCTACGCCCGTGACTGTTTGCTGCAAGGTGGCGAATTAAACGAGGCAGAGCGGGTCGCGATGGTGGATGATTTAATGAATTTAATAGCGAAGGTAGAATAAAAATGAGCAACGAAAAAACAGCGAAAGTTGTCTGGTCTGGCAAAGAATTACAGTTTCACGGCACGTTGGGGTCTGGATATGAATTTGAGTTAAACAGCAGCGCTGGCCCCCACGGCGGCAGCCCGATGGAGTTTTTGCTGGTGGGCGTGGCAGGCTGCACCGCCATGGACGTTATTTCTATTTTGCAGAAAATGCGGCAAAACGTGCATGATTTTTCCGTAGAAATCTCTGGCGTGCGGGCTGAGCAACATCCAAAAGTGTACACCGAGGTAGACATTACTTTTGTGGTGCGCGGGGTGGACATCAAGGAAGAAAATGTGGCGCGGGCGATTGAACTGTCAGAAACAATCTACTGCTCCGCCAGCCAGATGTTTCATCGTTCTGGTACCAAAATTAATACCAGCTACCGTATTGAGGAAACGGCCGTATCCTAAATCGACAATGACAGAATCAGCCAGATAGCACGTTGTTCAGTGGGCAACCTCCAGGCTCTCATTGATGTTTTGGTCAAAATGATGCAAAATAATTTGAGAGAAATAGTCGCTTAACAGGGCAAAGGATACATTTTAGTCGCGTGCCTAAATTCCCGCACCAGGAAACGGTCTAAAAGATGGATGATGAAAAGTATTTGGCAGATGATGAATTTCAATCAGAAAACCCAGAAAGCGTTCTGGAAGCTTTAGAAAATCCTCCGGTTCAGCCTGAAAAGCCCAAGAGAAACCTAAGGCTTATTTTGGGAATTATCGCTGTCGTTGTTTGTTCATGTTTAACCATTGGCGGTGTGATCATCGCCAGTGGATTAAACAAAGTTTCCTCAGAAAAAGCCCCTGTTGAGGCTGTGCTCGATCAATTTATGCAGGAGATGCTTGCTGAAGATGTCGACGCAGCCTATGCACTTTATTCACCCCGAGCGCAGCGCCAGTTTCCTAAAACAAATCTGGCAACCTTATTAGAGGGGAATAACTTTGTCCTCATTGAGGGGTATCAAAGCCTGACAATTAGTAACCTCAATATTAAAGCAGTTGCTAATACGAATCCCGATGTGCCCCAAGGGACAGTCGCTGAGGTGTCTGGGGTGATCTCATACGAGAATGATTTTTCGGGTCAATTTGAAGCAATACTGGAAAAAGTCGATGGCGATTGGTTTCTTGACGGTATTAATATCACAGTTCCGCCCGATAAGTTTCAATAACTGGCCTCCGCGTCAAGTTTCAAGTCCTACAATTAGCCAATTCATAAAACCAGATGTTAGAGTCGCTCTAAAAGTAAAAATCGTTTGCTGTGCGTGAGTGAATTTACTCATTTCTCATGGCGGCTCTCCTCATTGTTGCCTATCATCCTGAGCATGGAAGGTAAACACAAAAGCAAATCTTGGAGCCAGGGTAAACTTTGGTTGGTTTTGGCCCTGGCGTTTATTTTTTCCCTGTTATTGCTACACAATTTAAGACGAACGGCCGTTTCTGCCCAAACTGCTCTGGCGCAAACGGCCGTATCCCCCTTTGCCTACGGGGCGAACGTGGCCGAATGGGACATTGCCAAACTCAATGAGATGGGCTTCAACTGGATTAAGGTGTTCAGCGGCCCCGGCAGCCGCCTGCCGCTTAACGTGCTGCTGCGGGTGGAGGCCAACGCCAGCCACCTGGGTGATGTGGACGGATTTGGCAACGGCGTCCAAAGTTTGGCCGAGTCGCAAAAAGGGTTTATGGAGGCGTACGAAATTGGCAACGAGCCAAACCTGGATGCTTCCTACGGCTGGGGCGTCTCGCCCAATGCCGCAGACTACGCCACGCTGCTTTGTGAGGCATACGGCCGTATCAAAACTGTCGATCCCAATGCCCTGGTTGTTTCTGCTGGGCTGGCCCCCACCGGGCGAGTGCCAGAAACGTGGAACGGCCACGCCGGGCACAACGGCCTCTTCCAGGACGAGCGCATCTTCATGCAGGAGATGCTGGACGCCATGCAAAGCCTCAACGGCGGCCCCTGTTTTGACCTGTTGGGCTACCATCCCTACGGCTACAGCGCCGATTTTGACGCCGCCCCAGACGTCGGCTCGGCCGACCCGACACAGGATTGCGCCAATGGCTTTTGCTTTCGCGGCGTAGAGAAAATTTACGCCATTTTGCAGGCAAACGGGCTGGGGGATAGGCAAATTTTTGCCACCGAATTTGGCTGGATTGTGCAGCCGCCGGATGAATGCCTGAGCAGCGGCAGCTGGGCTGGCCGTGCCTGGCAAATTGTGAGCGAGCAAAAACAGGCAGACAATCTGGTTGGCGCGTTTGAATACGCCACGACAAATTACCCCTGGATGGGCGGCATGTTTATTTTCAACCTGAACTTTAACGTGGCCCCCTGGATTACCGATCCGTGCGAGCAGATGCGTTACTACAGCGTGGTGAACCGTCCGGCGGAGGCGGCGTTGGCGGCGATGCCCAAGGTGGCGGGCGCAGGCGTTGGGGAATTGTCGGTGATGCCGGGGTCGGTTACGGCCGTTTACACCCCCACCCAGCAGCCCATCGCCAAAACCATTTCCGTGACGCTAAAAAATGAGGGCACTGCCCCCCTGGTGTACACCTTAACTTTGCAAACCGACGCGGCGCTGATGCTGGCCCTGCCTGCGCCGTTGGAGGGCACGTTGGCTCCCGGTGAAGAAACGGCCGTTCCCCTGCAAATTTCGCTCGATGGCCAGCCCACGGGCAGCTACACCGGGGCGCTGCAAATTGATACAGCCTCAAACAGTGTGGTGGGCAGCAGCAGCGTGCCGGTAACCGTGCATCTGTGGGATGAAATTGGTGAGACGCTGCTGCCCTTTGCCATACGGCCGTAGCCAACCATTCAGCCACGACTACTCAGAAAGCGTTGCCAGCGATATAATGCAGTTTATGGACAGTTCGGCGCAAACTGAACCGCATGTTTTGCCTGCAAACGGCCGTCTCCAGGCCACAAAAATTCTCCCCGCCGACTTTACTCTGTTCCACTCCCTCGATCTGACCAACCGCAAATTAATCATCGGTATGAACGTGACCGGCGTGCTGCTGCTGTTTGTCTTTGGCTGGCTGTTTTTGGGGATGGCGGCCCTGCTTAAGCCGCAAAGTTTTTTACTGGAGCTGCAACTGCTGCTGCTGATGATTCGCCTGCCGATGGTG
The DNA here is from genome assembly GCA_020634495.1 of Ardenticatenaceae bacterium. The sequence continues at coordinate 33,481 of JACKBR010000040.1, forward strand.
CTGCTCATCATTTTGCTGGTGGTGGTGCTGCACGAACTGAGCCACGCCCTCTTTTTTGGGCTGTTTAGCCGGGAACGGCCGCATATCGGTTTTAATCTGCTCTATGCCTATGCCACTGCCCCCGGCTGGTATTTTACGCGCCGCCAATTTGTGCTGATTGGCCTGGCCCCGGTGCTGCTCATTAGCCTGGCCGGTGTGCTGGCTATGCTGTGGGCCAGCGCTGCCCTGACAGCCTACCTGATTTTGGCCCTGACGGTAAATGCGGCTGGGGCGATTGGCGATTACATTGTGGTGATGTGGGTGCTGGGCCAGCCTGCCACTATTTTGCTGCGTGATGAGGGAACGGCAGTTTCGGCTTATAAGTAAACATGACAGGTCTGGGTTAGGAGTTACCATGACAATTCGCATTTTGCTGGTGGATGATCAGGCTTTGTTCCGCGAAGGTTTGCACACCTTGCTCTCGGTGCATGACGATTTGCAGGTGGTGGGGGAAGCCAGCAATGGACAAGAAGCGGTAACGGCCGTACAAACCTTAAAACCAGATGTGGTGCTGATGGATTTACGGATGCCGGTGCTGAACGGCGTGGCTGCCACCCGGCAAATTAGCGAATCGTTCCCCAACAGCCGGGTCATTGTGCTCACCACTTTTGACGACGATGATTATGTGTTTGATGGCCTGCGCGCCGGGGCCGTGGGCTATCTGCTTAAGGATGTGCCCTCGGCCAAGCTGGTGGAGGCGATTCGGGCGGCGGCGCGGGGTGAATCATTTTTGCAGCCGTCCGTGGCGGCCAAGGTGGTGGCCGAATTTTCGCGGATGTCTGGCAAGGAAACGGCCGTTCCCCAGCAAGACCTCATCGAGCCGCTGTCTGAGCGCGAGTTGGAAATTTTAGGCGTGTTGGCCACCGGAGCCAGCAATCGGGAGATTGCCGCTGCGCTGTTCATCACCGAAGGCACGGTGAAAAACCACATCACCAACATTTTGGGCAAGCTGGGCGTGCGCGACCGCACCCAGGCGGCGCTCAAGGCTAAAGAGATGGGGTTGATCTAGGCCAGCGCAATTACCAGCTTTTGCAACCGGGGTGCTTTGGCCTGCACCACGCCATCCACACGCACCACCAAACCCTGTTCCCGGCTAAATTCAATATCAATATCCTGGTTTCGGTAACGAACATGCCGCAAGGCAAATGAGTTCCAGCCCATGTCCACCGGATCAATCACAATTTCCTCATTTTCCTGCGGGGTGATGCCCGCCACATGCCGAATGAGGAGGTCGATCCAGGTGGAGTGGTTGTAATCCAGCTCGGCAAACATGGGTTCGGCCGTGTGCGGGTCGTACCGTTCGGCAATGTTGGGGCGATTCACGTCGCCAGCAGTGAACTGCATTCGCGTGTATTTGTCCAGGAGCGTGGCTGCTTTTTCGGCCAGTGTAGGGTCAAGGGTTTTGGCAGCCCACAGGAGGCCGTCAACCGCGTGGCAGGTGGTGCGGGGCCAGGTGGCGTAGTTCCAGTAGGTCCAGCCCGTTGCCTGGAGCGCGTCATACGTTTCGTAGTCAAGCGGCAGCGAGGGCAGGGGATAGTTGGTCCAGAAGGTGGCCGGGTTGAAGAGGTGTTGCAGCATGGGCAGGTGTGGTTCTTCGGCAATTTTGGCCCAGAACACATAAAACCCTGTGACTGATTTAACCCGCGCATGTTTGTAAAAAATCGGCCGAACATCGTAGAAAAACGCATCTTGGGGATGCCACATGACGGCCTGAATTTGCTGGCGGGTTTGCTCGGCCAACTGCCTGTAGCGCTGCTCGGCGGTTGAATCGTTGAGCAGGTGGGCCAGGCTGGCGGCGGCGCGAAAGTTGGCGTAGGCGTAGCTGCTTTGGTCCACCGTGGCCAGCCGGTGATCCTGGGTGCCATAGTAGAGGCGGTAGAGCTGTACGGCCGTTTCCGGCCACACCAAATCGGGATCGGTCACCACAGCATCGCGAATTTTTTGCACCAGTTCCATGTCTTCAGCGGCGCGGGAGCCGTCAGGAGCGTAGGTTCGGCCCCGCTCGTAGCGCAAAATCTCCGGGATGGGGTCGAAATATAGATAGCGCGCTGTCCACTCCTGTCCGGCGGAATTGCTCCAGGGGTAGGTTTCATACAGGCCGTCCCGATCCACATCAAACAGGCGCGGGTAAGATTCCAGATTGCTGCAAAGCTGCGGCCAGATGTCGCGCAGCGTTTGCAGGCCCTCACGGGGATGAACCAGCAAAGCGCCGTGGAAGGCGGCGACGGCGTAGTTGTGGTAGGGCACGGATCGTCCCAGGCTGTCCTGGTTGCTCTCGTCGCCGTCGATGCCCCAGGCCCAAATGTGGTTGGAGAGGTAGCCATCGTTGAGATTTTCTGGGGCAAAAAAGGTTTTGGTCGTGGAAAAAGCCCAGGTAGGATCGCGCAGCCAGCGCAGTTCATCCACAGAAATGCAGGCCCCGGAGTACGAGACGCAGCCGTCAAAAGCAATGGTGCCTTCGCGGGGGACGGGGAAGCGGAAGTGGCCCAGGCGGGCGAAGATCATCTTAGTGTACAGCGACCACCAGCGGTAGTAGTACAGTTTTTCAAAATAGGGATTGCTGCACTGGAAGTGAGGAATGGCCTGATCAAACCAGCGGTTCCAGTGGTGGCGTACGGCCGTATCCAAATCCACCTCGTTTTGCCAGCGCCGCAGAGCCGTTTCTACTGCGGGCAGGTCAATGCCAATGCCCAGAAAAAGCGTTAGCTTGGTCGAATGGCCCGGTTCGAGCGTTTGGGTGAAGGTGATTTCGTAACCTTCATCGTGCAGGGCCACGTGCTGCGGCGGCCAGGACGCGGCCAGGGCAAAGTGCAGCGGTTGGGGCACGCGGTCACTGTAGGGCGTTTCTGCATACAAGATGCCCGCTTGGGTTTCATCGCCCTGGCGCAGCTCGCCGGGCAGCTCCCCGGAAAACGTGGCTTCCAGCGCAAGCGGCTGGCCGGTGTTGTTGTGCCATGTGAGCGTCATGCCTAGCAGATCATCACGGGTGGCGAAGATTTGGCGAGCAACGGCCGTACCGAAAATCGCGCTCCCACCGGCGGCACAGGCTCATCCATAATTATTCTGTCTGGCGCCCAGCTGCGCACGCTGCCTGCCGCCCAATCGAACAGGCCGCCCTCGTGCCAGCGCTGCACAAACACCAGCCGGGCGGCTGTTGGCTGGATGACCAGCCCCAGGTTGCCCGTGCCCAGAAAAGTTTTGTCGGAACGGCCGTTCAGGTAGGCACAAATATCTCTCATCTGGTTGTCTCAACGGGGGTGGTTGGCAAAGGCCTCATCCAGTCTGGCCCAAAGTGCATCACATAAACCAGGACGGAAAACGGCCGTGCTTTCCGATAGCAAGAGAGAAAACGCGAAGCAAAAAACCTGGACAGCGCCACCATTGACGCCGGTGAGCAAGCCGTATGCACCACTGAACCTAAACGAGCCACGCCCCAGCAAGAGACAGCAGCTTAATATTCCGGTATAGCATTATAAGCCGTTGCCCACTGTTCTACCCCATCAGAACGAATCAAGATGACGGCTCCCATTTCTGCCCCCCTTAATGACAGCGGAGCCTTCCCACAAGTCATCCACCTGGTCTCCTAATAACTCTTTCACGTCAATTGCCAAGGTTTGGTAGGCTGCTAATGGTTCCAATTGAACCTCGATTGGAGTAACGGTGTTTCCCTCAGCGCTGTTAACATGTTCATACAGGAGTATAGTTGGATCGACGTCGAAATTGCTCAAGTTTTGCAAGTATATCGTGCTATCTGAGTTCCGGTCTGAAGCCCAAGACAAATCAGGGAAAAACAATTGGGAGCTACCCTGCCCAACAGCTAACCCATTATATGCTGCACCTTGATTATCAATAAAGTTTAGGTATTGAGCATTAACTACAACCTTGCCCCCATCAGCGACGATTTCAATTGTATTGTCTGTAAGCAAATTGAACTCATCATCAACATTTATCTCAATACTCCCTAATGGTGCCAGGGCATACTCCTTTTCTTCACTATTTTGATTAGAGCTTACAACAATCTGAGATAATTCTGTAGGACTCGTGTTCATAACGGTAATGGTAGAAAATGAATTATCATTGGAAGATGCATTTTCAGAAGAATGTATTGGTACGAACCAATGGTTACTTCCTGAAATCATTCCATTGTACGATACACAAAAAACCTTCGAACAACTGATTGTTTGTCCGGTAATGAGAACATTGTCTGCAATTAACTGAATGGCTCCATTCCACCCATCCGGATCTGAAAATGTGTCTTGAATACTTGAAAGAATGAAGAAAGTTGACGAAGATGGCCCTAGTACAAGCGTGCGCTTAGCAAATAATTCACCATCTCGATTTAAGAGATGTATTTCAACTTCTCCCATGCTAGTTCCTGTGTTTAAAACAGAAACGGTCCAGTATTGAAAGTTGTCGGGTTCCAATGAGGCCGACGGCAAAAAAAGCTGAGATCCACTTGAATTTAGGGCTTCTGAGGCGGCCCTTTTTAAGTTTTGTAAATCCCCAGAACTTAAAATAGTGTCTAGAGTATCGACACTTGAGATTGGTTGATCAGAACTTATGATCCCATGGCCGTTAAATCCAGCTGGACATGATTCTAAATCATTAACAGAAACTAAAGCGCTTCCCCCTTTTTCGAGTATGTAATTATTGCTGCATAATAATGTCCCTGATCTATCATAAAAGCTCATCACGAGTGTGGTATTAACAGTGTCTTTAAGTGCCTGTATAGCAACATGGGAACTGCTTGCCAACGTATTTATTGATGTCTGTAGAAATTGATATTCATTTATCTGCGACTCCCAAACATTATGTAATGTGGGGTTGCCATAGATGATAGAGCTAATAGCAAAAGTCTTGTCACGGTTCAACTGCAAAGTTGTATTAAAGTCATCCAAGGCGTCCAAAAAATCTTGTTGCTCCACAAAAGTTAATGCACGGTCAAAATAAGCCTCTGAGTTATTATCATCAAATTTGATGACGCTGTTATAAGCCTCCAAAGCTGCTTCATACTCTCCATTGCTATAAGCCTCACGCCCAGCTAGCCATTGCTGGATCATAGAAACTAATCCTTTAGGGCCAGTTTGATTGGTGTCTTCAAACGTTTGAACAATCGTGGCTAAGAGTCTGTTGTTGTTTTGGGTATTATTTGCCTGGGGATAAATTGCATTTGCAACTACAAATAGCTCCCGATCAACAATTTGAAGGTCAGCAGTTTGAAATAAAACGATTTGTTCTTCAAAGGTCAGCTCATTAAAGAACATCTCTCTAGTCCGAACTGTATAGCCGTTAGACTGAAATAATGTGGCTAATGCAGCAATACGTATATTTGAACCTGCCGAATGGGCAATGGCTTTGAAAATGACAATGATTTTTGGTGAGACTATTTCGCTTGTAGCGTCTCTAAATAAGTCGAGTTGTTCTTTTGATGAAAGTTCATCAAAAAGGAGGGCATTTGCTTTTTCTTCGAGCCCTTCCGACTCAAACAGCTTAGCCAAAATTGTCACTTGAATATTGGCACTTGCTTGTTCTGACGAATAAATAAGGTCAATGACATCTGTAACTCGTTCTTGCCCAACCGCTTGTATATTGACATTTTCAAATAACGCAATTTGTTCCTCTAGAGATAAATCTTCAAAAAATAGTTCTTCCGCCTTATCGGAAAAGCCGAGGGCAATTAACTCAGCCAGATTTGTCATTTGAACATCGGCGCTAGTCGTGTTTAGAAAACTGTCTTCGAGTGTTTGCGCCTGGATCAGAGCTGTATCTACTGTCTGTGTTACGGGGTTCCATGGAGTAGGTATGTTTAAATAAATTGGGGCAAAAAAGATTATTAATGCAAGTGCAACCAATGGCGCGGTGATAGTGACGGGGCGAACCCAACCGGGCGGCGGCATATTTTCGCTTATCCATTTGTCGTTAAAAACATGTTGGTATATTTGGTTGCGAATGCCAAGAACACCTTGGTCAGACTGTACTAACCCGATTAGTTTCAATTGATTTTGCAGTAAGTCATGATCATCATTTTGAGGAGGTTGACCAGTCAGGACTTTTTCATATAGCTGCAAAAGGCTCCTTGTACGTGAGTTAATGGTTACATTTTTTTGCACAAACTGAAGGTTGTCCTCTTTTTCGGCTGCTTTTGAAGACAGAAAGAGGCGGTTGACCAGCAAGTCTACGTCTGAGGGTTCCCAACTGGTTTTTGTGTCTTCCGTGATCGCAATACACAACTTTTGCGTTAGATAAGGATGACCTGCGGTCCAGTAAAAAACACGATCAAATATTTGTTCTGCTTGTTCAGAATAGATTTGTTTTAATCCATCTTGTAGGACTTGGGCATCCGAATGAGTAAAATCTTTTAAGGCAATAGGTTGACCTACATTAAAGGGTGTTCTTTTTTCATCCTGAATCAAGTCGCTTGGTGTAGCAACCCCGATTAGGACAAAAGTTAGACGATTGAAAATGGGTTCTCTGGCACGAGCATTGTAAATGGCTCGAATAGCTGCAAAGAAATCATCGGCAAAGTTGAGGTTGAGGGTTGTGTCGATCTCGTCAATAAAAACGACAACGTTGCTCTGGATTTCTTGCAAAACCACATCCCGCAAAAAATTAGAAAAGCATTTCACTGAACCTGAAGCAATTTGAGTTTGCCACCAGTTTAATAAATCAACAGATAAATTTAATTCTTCACTGATTGATAAAGCGACATCTAAATACCATTGATGGGCAGTGATTTCTGTGCCGATTGCGCTTAGATCAACAATAGCTGTCTTCACACCAGCCTCTTCTAGTTTAGCTGCTGTGCGAATCATCAGGCTTGATTTACCCATCTGGCGCGATGTCAATACGTATGAAAGTTTCCCGGCGGAAACGTATTCAAAAAGCTCGGCATCTGCCGGACGAGGCACATATGAAGGTGTGTCTGGCCGCATGGTGCCATCAGCGTAAAAGAATTCTTGTGAAGAAGTGGGTTCGTCAATCATAAACTATTTTTTAGGTAGCGATAATAGAGGTCACAGCGACTAACGTATTTTTGTTTCTCTTTCCGGATGAGTCCTGCACGCAATAAATGTCGAAGTATGTGTTTGTCTGAACATTTTTGACCATGAATAACACTCTTCATGGCATCAGCTAGAATGGGTTGTC
>JACKBR010000041.1 GCA_020634495.1 Ardenticatenaceae bacterium
AAAACGGCCGCATCCCCCAAATTTTCCAGCTTGTCATTGCGAAAAGCAGGCAAAAAGAGATGCTCCACTAGCTCCGCCGACAGCTTGCCGCCACCGCCATGCCCCAAAATAATGTTGGGATAGCTGCGCAGCGGCATGGGGCAGGTCCAGCCTTCAAAATCTAAATCGTTGCTCTTGATATCGTTCGTCAAAGTTAATCCTTTTAGGATGGGAGATTGGAGATCAGAGATTGGAGATTTGGGACTGTCAATCTCTAATCTCCAGTCTCCAATCTCCTTTTTTAGTCAGCTACAGCCACATTTTCCAGGGACACAAAACGGCCGTATTGATAATAAGCCGCGCACGCCCCCTCAGTAGAAACCATCGTGGCCCCCAGCGGATTGCGCGGGGTGCATTCTTTGCCAAAGGCAGCGCACTCGTTGGGTTTAATCATGCCTTGCAGCACCTCGCCACTGCGGCACAGCTCAGATTCACGTGTTTCAATGTGGCCCACGTCAAAGCGAACGGCCGCATCAAAATCACGGTACGCCTCGCTGAGTTCCCAGCCACTTTGCGGAATCAGGCCAATGCCGCGCCACTGCCGGTCGCTCACGGTGAACACATCGGCCAGCATTTTTTGAGCAGCGGCGTTGCCCTTTTCGGTGACGGCGCGGGGATAGGCATTTTCTACTTGGGAACGGCCGTTTTCCAATTGAGCCACCGTCCGCCGAATCCCTTCCAGCACGTCTAGCGGTTCAAAACCCGTCACCACAATCGGCACCTGGAATTTTTCTGCAATGGGGCCGTACTGCCAGTAGCCCATCACGCTGCACACATGCCCCGCCGCCAAAAACGCCTGCACCCGGTTGGTTGGCGACTGCAAAATCGCTTCAATCGCCGGTGGTACCAACACGTGCGAAACCAGCATCGAAAAATTCTTTAAGTTTTGCTGCTTTGCCTGGAAAACGGCCATCGCGTTGGCCGGAGCGGTCGTCTCAAAGCCGATGCCAAAAAACACCACCTCTTTCTCCGGGTTTTCGCGGGCAATTTTTACCGCGTCCAGCGGCGAATACACGATGCGCACGTCGCCGCCTTCGCTCTTGATGCGGAACAAATCTTTTTCGCTGCCGGGCACGCGCAGCATATCGCCAAAAGAGCAAAAAATAACGTCGGGACGGGCAGCGATGGCCAGCGCTTTATCAATTATGCCCAGCGGCGTGACGCACACCGGGCAGCCAGGGCCGTGAATCATTTCGATGGTATCGGGCAAAAGCTGGTCGATGCCGTTGCGGATGATGGAGTGGGTTTGCCCGCCGCACACCTCCATCATGACCCATTTTTGAGTCGCCAGCTGGTCAATTTGATCCAGCAGCTTTCGGGCCAGGTCTGGATCGCGAAACTCATCTAAATATTTCATGTGGCCTGCTCCTCATCGGCCAGAAGCTCCTCTTCCAGCAAACCCATCTCGTTAAACAGGGCCAATGTTTCTAAGGCAGATGCCTCATCCAGTTGCGTTATGGCAAAGCCCACATGAATGATGGTGTAATCGCCAACCTCAATTTCGGGCAGATAAGCCAGGCAAACTTCTTTTTGGATGCCGCTAAAATCGACCTTGCCCATGCGGGTGCCGTTTGCTTCATAAATTTCAACTACTTTCCCTGGAATGCCTAAGCACATCGTTTCTCTTCCTTTTTGTCACTAAGGGTAATCAGTATTCAGTGGTCGGTCATCAGTAGTGAGTTTTACTGATGACTGATTACCGATTACTGATCACTGGTTCTAGCTCGTTTGAATCATCACCTGCCCCAGCGCCAGCCCGCCGTCGTTGGGGGGGACGAGGCGATGGGTGAATATTTCAAAATTGTGGTGGTGCAGTTGGCGCACGGCCGTTTCTAACAAAGTCACATTCTGGAACACGCCGCCGCTCAAAGCCACCTGGTTCAGGCCGTGCTGCTGCCGCATCTGCAAACTGAGCTGCACGATGAGATCGGCCACGGCGTTGTGAAACTTGGCAGCGATTACGGCCGTATTCAACCCAGCCCGCAAATCCTGCCCCAGCGCCGCAAAAATTGGCGCAGCGTCAAATAGATCGCCGGATAAATCAAAGTGGTACTGCTCCGTCACATTTGGCGCAGCTATCACTTCCAGCTCAATCGCCGCCTGCCCTTCATACGTCACCGTCTGGCGAATGCCCAGCAGGGACGCCACCGCATCAAACAGCCGCCCCATGCTGCTGGTCGGCACGCTGTTAATCTCTTTGGTCAGCATTTGCTGCAAAACGCGCTGTTCTGCTTCTGGGCAGGCCGCCACGCAGGGCAATCCTTCATCCCAGGGCAACCCGGCGGCCTGTAAATGGGCCAGCGCCAGGCGATACGGCCGTTTCACTGCCACATCGCCCCCAGCCAACGGTACATATTTTAGATGAGCCGCCCGGGTAAAACCATGATAGTCGGCTAAGAGCAGTTCGCCGCCCCACACCGCGCCGTCCGTGCCGTAGCCCGTGCCGTCGAAGCTAAACCCAATGACCGGAGAACGGCCGTTCAGTCGATGCTCGGCCATGACGCTGGCAATGTGGGCATGATGATGCTGCACGGCCATCACGGGTACGGCCGTCTGTTCCTGCGCCCAGCGGGTAGAGAGGTAGCCAGGGTGCATGTCGTACACCAGTCGCTCTGGCTCGGTGCGGAAGATGGCTTTGTAATGGGAAACGGCCGTGGCAAACGCATCTAGCGTCTCCAAGTTTTCCATATCGCCGATGTGCTGGCTCATGTAGCCGTACTCGCCGTTGGCCAGGCAAAAAGTGCTCTTCAGCTCGCCGCCCACCGCCAGTGTTGGCGGCACGGGGAAGGGCAATTTCACCGGGAAGGGCGCGTAGCCACGGGAACGGCGGAGCGGGAGACAGTGGTCAGTATTCAGTTGCCAGTATTCAGTATTCGGTTCACTGATTACTGAATACTGATTACTGATTACTCTCACAACCGAGTCATCGCAACGGCCGTAAATCTCCCGGTTGTGCATGAGGAAAGCGTCGGCCAGACCGGCCAGCCGTTCGCGGGCTTCGTCGTTGTCCTTGACGATGGGTTCGTTGCTGTAGTTGGCGGAGGTCATGACCAGGAGTGGCAAGTTGCAGGTTGCAAGTTGCAGGTTTTCTAGCAGGAGGTAGTGGAGTGGGGTGTAGGGCAGCATGACGCCGATGGTGTTGTTGCCGGGGGCGACCAGTGGTGAGAGTGGAGTGTTTTCTTTTTGGTTGAGGAGCAGAATCGGCCGTTCTTTGCTGGTGAGCAACGCTTCTTCAGCGGCTGACAGATGGGCAAACTGGCGCACGGCGTCCACGTCGCGGGCCATCACGGCAAATGGTTTGTCCACCCGCCCCTTGCGCTCACGCAAAGTCGCCAGCGCCGCATCGTTGGTTGCGTCACAGGCCAGATGAAAGCCGCCCAGCCCCTTCACCGCCACAATTTTCCCCGCCGCCAGCAATTTCTGCGCTTCCCCAATCGCCCCATCTCCCCTCACCGATAACCGCTCACCGTTTACCGACCACTGATCACTGCCCACTGAATACTGCTGACTAAATTCCAGCCACACCATCGGCCCACACACCGCACACGCATTCGGCTGGGCGTGAAACCGTCGGTCCAGCGGATTGTCGTACTCAGCCTGGCAGTCGGGGCACATGGTGAATTCGGCCATCGTGGTTAACGGCCGATCGTAGGGAATATCTTTGATGATGGTGAAGCGCGGGCCGCAGTTGGTGCAGTTGATGAAGGGGTAGCGGTAGCGGCGATTTTGCGGGTCGAACAGCTCGCTCAGGCAATCGTCGCACAGGCAAATATCGGGCGAAATGAGGGTATTGGCCGCCGCCTGCGCCTGGCTGTGGACGATCACAAATTGGCTACTGCCCTGCACGGGCAAATTTTCGGTAGTTATTTGCTCGATGTGGGCCAGAGGTGGGTGATTGTTGGTGAGCTCGTAGTGGAATTCGGTTACGGCCGTTTCCGCCCCCTCAATCTCAATAAACACCCCACCACTGTCATTACCCACAAACCCTGTCAGCGCGTGCTTTACCGCCAGCCCGTAAACAAACGGCCGAAAACCAACCCCCTGCACCACGCCGCGCACCGTCAGCCGCTGGCGCACGGTCGGCGAAGAGGATGAAGCAGATTTTGGAGTAGTCACTTCTTTAATCATTACCTTCACGAAACACGCAGATGATGTAGCAAAGAAATAAGATCAGCGTTCATCAGCGTTCATCTGCGTCCCATCAACGGCCGTTGCAAACACTCTTGCAAAATAACTGTCCACCAACTCATCCAAACCTTCGCGCACCGCATCGGTTACATCAATCCCCGCCAGCCGCAAGGCCAACTGCTGCTTAAATTCTAATTGCATGTAGCGGTAAATCTGGATGCGCTGCGCCTGGGGCGAGCCAGCCCCGTGCATCGATTCCGTCAGGTAGCCCACCGCGTTGCGCCCCAGCGTCATGTTTTCAATCAGGCGCATGATGCGCATGCGGTGTTCCGTCGGCACATCGGCCCGCCCGCGCAAATATTTGTCCAGCAGCGGCCCCAGCTCCTCGTGCCGGTAGTCGGCCTCAGACGGCAGGGTGGCCACCAGACCGCCAGCAATATCCTGGGCCAGGCGGCTGATTTCGTAGGGGAAGCGGGTGACGTGGTGCTTGCAGACGTTGGCCAGCATGTCGTCGCACAGGTAAGCGCCGGATTTTGTGGCCTGGCTTTGGTAGGAGGAGGCGATGCCCGTGGCGTAAATCGTTTCGTTCAGGTGGGTCATCTCCACCAGCTTGTCGCGAATGTGCGAGGCGCGGGGCACGCCGTTGAATTCGGCGGCAGCAGCCGTAGCCCCGATGAGCACGTCGCCCACGCCGCTTTTGCAGACGTAGCTGCGCCGGTGGTAGCAGGTGAATCGTTCTACCAGCATGGCGGCAAACTCGGTTTCGCCATCCATAAAAATAAGCGCGTTGGGGATAAACACATCGTCAAAAATGACCATCGCTTCCTGGCCGCCGTATTGGGCGTTGCCGCTGTCGATGCTGCCATTTTCCATGCTGCGGGTGTCGCACGATTGACGGCCGTACACATACGTAATCCCCTCGGCCGTGACCGGAATTGCCCCTACGATGGCAAAATCGCGGTCTTCCGGGCTGAGCCGCAGCGTGGGCATGACAATGAGCCAGTGGGAATTGATGCAGCCGGTCTGGTGCGCCTTCGCCCCGCGAATAAAAACGCCCTCAGCCGTGCGCCGGGTGATGTGAACATACAGGTCTGGATCGGCCTGCTGGTGCGGTGCCAGGCTGCGGTCGCCCTTTACGTCGGTCATGGCCCCGCCGATGACCACGTTTTGCTGCTGCGCCTGAGCAATGAAGGTTTTGAGCCGGTCATGGTAGGGCGTGCCGTGCTTTTCATCAATTTCGTAGGTGACGGAGTAGAGGGAGTTAAGCGCATCCATGCCCACGCAGCGCTGGAAACAGGTGCCGGTGAGCTGGCCCAGGCGGCGCTGCATTTTGTTCTGATTCACAACGTCTTCCACACTGTTGGCGACGTGCAAAAAGCGGTTGACGGGCTGGCCAGTGAGGGGGGATACGGCCGTTCCCAACTCCGGGTGTTTGGCAGCCAGATCATACGTTTCGGCAACGGCGTTGATAGACGGCCGTATCATCGGGTGATCCACCGGCTCGTCGATGCGCTCGCCAAAGAGGTAGACATTCAAGTTGCGCCCGCGCAGGCTTTCAATGTAATCGGCCCCGGTCACAATTCTAGCTTTGCTGGTTTCCTGCCCATTTTGTTGGCTCATCTTTGTCCTCCGTTCACTGTGTCGATTCACAAAAAAAGCTTTCTTAACCACCGAGAGCGCGGAGAACACGGAGTTTTGTTTATTCTCTGCGCCTTCCGCGTCCTCCACGGTTAATCTTCTAAGTGTTTGCCTTTGTTCAATCTTAGCAGGAAAACGGCCGTTGTCCGAACCACAGCGGCATAAGCTTCAAATCGTTCTGTCACGCTTGTGTCACGTTGATTCTGTATCGTTCCCACATTGATTAACAATATTGAATCGTATTGATGAGGGCAATTGTAATTTGTAGACCCCCGTAGGAGGTAGTGACATGTTGCAGCAAAGTTTCAGTCATAAATTATTTAGCCGTGTTTTTACTTATCATTGGCAGAAGGCTGTGGGGCGGGGAACGGCCGTTTCCACCCCCCAGGCGATTCAAATAGCTTACCAACAGTTCCAAAAAATATACCCCGAATGGGTAGACAACCTGTTTGATATGAGCTTCCTCACCACAGAAGCTGCCCCGCTTTTTGCTCGCAACAGCCTGCCCACAGCCACCCAGTTGGGCATTGCCTGGTGTAATCAATTCGGCAGAGGCATGTCTGCCAAAAAAGCAGCCGACATGGAAAAAGTGCTGCCAATTGCCAAGGCATTTTTAGCAATGGTGCAGCGGGCCATCAAATCTTAATTTTTCCCAATGAATTTGTTCATTGCCGCAACAGAAAAAAGCCGCTGGGTACACGTCAGCGGCTTTTTTCATGTTTGTAGGCATGGTTGATGAGAGATAGTTTAATATTAAACTATTTAATATTGATATATTAGCCAAGCGCCAGTATACTCCCCTAAGTTGAAATATTTAACCGAATAAACTTGCCGCAAAAGGAGCATCGTGGGAACGCATTACAACGGAAGCGAAGAAGAAATTTTGGCGCTGGACTGCTACATCAAGCTATTTCGCGCCGCCGAATCAGTCAGCCAGAGCATTAACGCCCATTTGCGGGCATATGACCTGACGCTAAGCCAGTTTGGCACGCTGGAAGCGATCTACCATCTTGGTCCAATGCAAAGCGGCGAGCTGGGGCAAAAAATCTTAAAAACCAGCGGCAACATGACGATGGTGATTGATCATTTGGAGAAGCGCGGGTTGGTCACCCGCCAGCGGCGCGCCGATGATCGCCGCCGCGTAGACATTCATCTGACAGAAGACGGCCGTTCCCTCATTGCCACTATCCTCCCAACACACGTGGCTGGCGTCGTGCAATCCCTTTCGCCATTAACGATGGCCGAACAGCAGCAGCTAGCAGACCTGTGCCGCATGTTGGGCCTGGGGCAAGCGCACATTTAGGAGTAAATTATGAAACCAGTACAAGGATTACATCATATTACGGCCGTTGCCAGCAATCCACACAAAAACGTCGAATTCTATCACCACGTTCTGGGGCAGCGGCTGGTGAAAAAAACCGTCAACTTTGACGATCCGGGCACCTACCATCTGTATTACGGCGATGAAATTGGCACGCCCGGCACCATCATGACCTACTTTCCCTGGCAGCACATGCGGCCAGGACGACGGGGCAATGGAGAAACGGCCGCAATGGCCTACACCATTCGTCCCGAAGCGATGGGCTTTTGGCAAAATTGGCTGCAAAAAAACAATATCTCCACAGGCGGGCTGCAAACCCGCTTTGGCGCAGACGTGCTCCCCTTCACCGATCCCGATGGCCTGCCGCTGGAACTCATCACCTCAGACAATCCCACCACGCTGCAATTTTGGGCCGATGGCCCCATCGGCGAAAAAGAAGCGCTGCAAGGCTTCCACAGCGTCACGCTCTGGCTGGATCAGGTTGAACCAACCGCTAACCTGCTCACAGAACAGCTAGGCTACCTGTTTGTTGGTGAGGAAGGCAACCGCTATCGCTACCAGGCCGATGCCAATGACATTGGGCTGTACGTAGACATTTTGCACCGGCCAGGGCAGCCGTCTGGACAATTTGGCGCAGGCTCCATCCACCACATTGCCTTCCGCACGGTAGATGACACGGAGCAGCTGGAATATTTACAAAAGCTGCGCCATGCGCGGGTTCAGGTCACCCCGGTGCAAGATCGACAATATTTCCGCTCGATCTATTTTCGTTCGTCCGGTGGCGTCTTGTTTGAAATTGCCACCGACGCACCTGGGTTCCCTTACGACGAGCCTGTTGATGAGCTGGGCACGCACCTCAAGCTGCCAGCCTGGCTGGAGCAGCACCGTCCGGCCATCGAGCAGCGCCTGCCCGAAATCGACCTCAAAACAATCGTCAAATCAATACCGTAGCCGTGCTTTCTTAGCGCGAAATTACAACAATCCACAGATTTCGCGGTTACATCGATTCGTGTCATACCCGCGAAGGCGGGTATCCACTCTCGCGCAAAGGGATGGATTCCCGCTTTCGCGGGAATGACAGTTGCCAACTCTGCGCAACTCTGTGTTCCGCTTTTTAATAGGAGTAAATTCATGCCAACAACTAAAGTAAATGGCCCACATCAGGAGCAGCCGCTTTTGCAGCAGGGCAAGCCGCTGCATGAAGCCCAGGCGGCGATGATTTTGGTACACGGCCGTGGGGCCACAGCGCAAAGCATTTTGGAGCTGGCCGCCGTTCTGCCCCACCCGGAGATGGCCTATCTGGCTCCCCAGGCAGCGGGAAACACCTGGTATCCGTACAGCTTTTTGGCCCCGATGCCGCAAAATCAGCCAGGGCTAGACTCCGGCTTGCAGGCGGTGGCCGAAGCGGTGGCGAAAGTTGAAGCAGCGGGCATTCCCGCTGAGAAGATCATCATTGGCGGGTTTTCGCAGGGGGCGTGTTTGGCCAGCGAGTTTGTGGCCCGAAATGCCCGGCGTTATGGCGGGCTGCTGGTTTTTAGCGGCGGCCTGATTGGCCCACCCGGCACGCCGCGCAACTATGACGGCTCTTTGGCTGGCACGCCGGTTTTTATCGGGTGCAGCGATGTGGATTTTCATATTCCGGTGGAACGTGTGGAAGAAACGGCCGTAACCCTCACCCATCTCGGCGCAGTCGTCAACAAAAAAATCTACCCCAACATGGGCCACACCATCATTCAGGACGAAATTGATCAGGCTCTAAAAATTGTAAACAGTGTATTGGCCACAAGCTAAAACATTCATCGCGAAGAACGCGGAGAGCGCAGAGTTTTCTTTTTCTCGGCGGTCTCGGCGGTCTCGGCGGTCTCGGCGGTAAAAAACGGAGGTAAACATGCAGAAAATTCAAACCCAAGGCGTACACCACATCACCATGATTGGTGCCGATCGCCAGACTTCGATTGATTTTTGGGAAGGGGTGCTGGGGATGCCGTTCATTTTTGAACAGCCGAATTTGGACGTACCAGCCGAGAATCATCTTTACTTTGATCCGGGAGACGGCCGTCTCGTGACCATCTTCACCAATGAAAACCGCAAACCAGACCCCACGCCCAATCCAGAAGGGATCGGCAATTTGCACCACATCGCCTTCAACGTCTCCCGCGCCACCTACACCCAGGTAAAAAAGCGGCTGGACGAACGCGGCATTCCCAACAGCGGCGAAGTGGATCGCGGCTTCATGTACTCCATCTACTTCCGTGACCCGCTGGGGCAGCTTTACGAGCTGGCCAACTACAAATTCGACCCGCCGCCCGGCGTGAGCCATGCCGAGGTGCTGCTGCTGGCCCACAAGCTGCGCATGGAGCGCAACGCCTACAACATCACCGATGAGCATTTGGCCGACGCCATCGAAATTTTTGTGCAGCGCACTGCCCATTCTTTGTCAGAGGATCGCGGCCCGAAAGATCCATACCGGCGCGGCCCTTAGTTAGATTGTGGCTAAAGCAGTGAACGTGGGTTTGAGGGCCGGGTAAAGCTGTTGGTAGAGGGGATAGAGCTGTTTGTAAACGGCCGTATCTCCCCCAGGCTCCGTGCTTCCCGTCACCTGCACCAGCTCAGCACAGGCCGCCTCAACCGAACTAAAAACACCCGCGCCAACCAGGGCCAAAACGGCCGCACCATAAGCCGCGCCCTCCGTACTGTTCACCGTTACAATTTCCGCCTGGAGCACGTCGGCCAAAATTTGCCGCCAGAGCGGGCTGCGCAGCCCACCGCCAGAAGCACGAATCTGGGTAAAGTTTGCCAGGCCCGCGCTGCGCATCAGCTCTAAACTGTCGCGCAGGCCAAAAGCCACCCCTTCCAGCACCGCCCGCGTCAGGTGTGGCTGGCCGTGGCGCACGGTCAGGCCAATAAAGCCGCCGCGTGCCAGGGGATCGGGATGAGGGGTGCGTTCCCCGGTGAGGTAAGGCAAAAAGAGCAGTCCTTCGCTGCCTGGGGGCACCTTGGCGGCTGGGGCAAGCAGGTCGTCAAACTCCACGCCAGGGGCCAGGGCGTCCCGATACCAGCGCAGGCTGCCCGCCGCTGAGAGCATCACGCCCATCAGATGCCATTTTCCCGGCACGGCATGGCAAAAAGCATGGAGACGGCCGTCTGGCTCTACAACCGGCACATCACTGCTGGCAAAAACTACCCCTGACGTGCCTAAACTAAGCGCCACCACGCCATCAACCACGGCCCCGGTGCCCACAGCGTTGGCTGCCTGGTCGCCGCCGCCGGCCACAACGGGGATGCCCGCAGGCAAACCAGTTTTTTCTGCTGCGGCTGGGGTAAGATGACCGGTAACGGCCGTTCCCTCAAACGTCTTTGGCAGCCAATCTGGGTTAATGTCCAGCTTGCCCACAACTTCATCAGACCAATCCCGCTGGCGCACGTCAAAGAGCTGCGTCCCCGCCGCGCCCGCCTTGTCGGTGGCAAATTCGTTGGTGAGTCGGTAGCGGATGGTGTCTTTGGGCAAAAGGATGTGGGCGATACGGCCGTACACATCAGGTTCGTTGTTTTTTACCCACAAAATTTTAGGAGCGGTAAAGCCAGTCAGGGCGTCGTTTCCAGTTATGTCAACTAAACGCGACTTGCCAATGAGCTGACGCATTTCATCACATTCGGCCCCGGTGCGCTGATCGTTCCACAAAATGGCCGGGCGCAGTACCTCGCCGTTTTTGTCCAGCAGCACCAGCCCGTGCATCTGCCCCGTCAGGCCAATGGCGGAAACGGCCGTAGCCGCCACCCCGCTCTCCGCCATCACCTGCCGAATGCTATTTATCGTCGCTTCCCACCATAATTCTGGCCGCTGCTCGCTCCACAGCGGTTTGGGCGTTTCATAGTCATAAGTAGAGGATGCCACCCCAACCACTTCGCCCGTTTCCGCCAGCAGCAGGGCCTTTGTCGCCGTCGTTGAACTATCAATCCCAATGAAATAGCGCATATCTCACTCTTTTGAGTGAAAAATGAGAAGCGCCTACTTTTCACTTCTCACTTATCACTATCTTCCACTTACCGCACTCCCAACAGCAGCTCCACCACCAGCTGATCCAGCCGCTCGTACGGCTGGCCGCGCTGGCCAAGAGCAGCTCGGTCAAATGAGTAGGCCCGCAGCAGGGCCGCTTTCGCCGCGCTGTATTGCCCCATCAACGGCGACATTTCACCGCTGTCAGCATTGATTTCCGCCAACAGCGCCTGAATTTCAGCGTCGGCATTGAACCGGGCCACTTTCTCTTTCAGGATGAGATAGGTTCTCATGCAGCCACGGGCAAACGCCTTCACATCTTCATAATCGCTGGTGCGGTAAGCGTGGGCATCAAAGTGGCGGCTGCCGTCATAGCCATTGTCCTCCAGCAGCTTCACCAGGAAGAAGGCAGACTTCAAATTCACCGAGCCAAAGCGGAAATCCTGATCATAACGGCCGAATGCCTGGTCGTTCAAATCAATGTGGAACAATTTGCCCGCTTCCATTGCCTGGGCCACATGGTGGGTAAAGTTCAGCCCAGCCATGTGCTCGTGGGCCACTTCGGGATTCACGCCTACCATTTCGGGATGATCCAGCGTTGCGATGAAGGCCAGCATGTTGCCCGTCGTGGCGTTGTAGATGTCGCCGCGCGGTTCGTTGGGCTTCGCTTCCAGGGCAAATTTCAGGTCGTAGCCTTGATCGATGACATATTCGCACAGGTAATTCATGGCCTCACGGCTGCGTTTAACGGCCGTAATCGGATCTTTCCCCGCATCTGTCTCCGTCCCTTCACGCCCGCCCCAAAAAACGTAAATCTTGGCCCCCAATTCCACACCCAGGTCGATGGCATTCATCGTTTTTTGCAGGGCATACGCTCGCACATTGCGGTCATTGCTGGTAAATGCCCCATCGCGGAAAGCCGGATCCGTGAATAAATTTGTTGTGGCCATCGGCACAACCAGGCCCGTGTCGGCCAACGCTTGCTTAAAGTTAGCCACAATTTTGTCCCGTTCTGCCACTGTGGCGTCGATGGGAACCAGGTCGTTGTCGTGAAAGTTAACGCCCCAGGCACCTACTTCGGCCAGCAGGTGAACAAGTTCAACGGGTGATTTGCTGGCGCGGACCGGTTCGCCAAAGGGATCGCGACCCACGTTGCCCACGGTCCACAGGCCAAAAGTGAATTTGTTTTCTGGTCTTGGTTCGTACATGGTTTTACTCCTCTGAAAATAATTTAACCGCGGAGAACGCGGAGAACGCAGAGAAAAATTTGGTAAATCTGCAAGCGCAACTTGCGCCAATCTGCTGATTTTCATTCATGGTGGTCAACAAGAGTTGGTGTCGTCTCCTACGAGAATAAAAAGCGGAACACAGATCGCCCAGACGGGGCAACCGGGCAAATGAGTGACCTATTCGCTCACCAAGTTACCTGTCATCGGGCAAGCTGCACGGTGAGATTAGTTGTGCCTTTGTCTGGCTGCAAGCGGATGCCCTGTGCTTCTGTTTCGGCAGTGCCGCTGGTGACAGAAATGATACTTGTTTCTCCGCGCAACAGCACCTGCCAAGGCTTTGTTGCCCCAACTGCTTCGATGTGCAGGCGGTTGCCTTCGCGACGAACATGCAGGGTCAGCTCCGTTTCGCCTTGCAAATTGGGAACAGTGCGTGAAACGGCCGTACCCTCCTCCAGACCAAACAGATGGAAGGTCACCCCATCGGCAAAATCATAATCAGGGCGCTCTTTGTTGTTGCCAACGGGGATGATGCTATTCGGCCGTACCCACAGCGGCAGGCTGAAAAAGTCATAAGATTCCCGCTGCCAGCGACCCCCTTCCCGCACTTCGCCCGTGAAGAAATGGGTCCAGCGGCCCGGTGGCAGATAATAATCCACCATGTTGTCATGGCGGAACACGGGTGCCACCAGCAATGAATCGCCCAGCATGTATTGCCGGTCCAGCGCGTCACAGCCTGGATCATTCGGGAATTCCAGCAGCATGGCCCGCAAGGTGGGGATGCCGCTTGTGTGGGCTTCCTGAGCCGCGCCGTACAGGTAGGGCATCAATTGGCACTTCAATTGGGTAAAATGGCGCAGCACGTCCACAGCTTCCTCGTCAAACAGCCAGGGCACGCGGTACGAGCCGCTGCCATGCAACCGGCTGTGCGACGAAAGCAGGCCAAAGGCACACCAACGCTTGTACACGTCGGCGGGGGCCGTTAGCTCAAAACCGCCAATGTCGTGGCTCCAAAAGCCAAAGCCAGAAAGGGAGAGCGACAAACCGCCGCGCAAACTTTCGGCCATCGATTCAAATGTGGCCGTGCAGTCGCCGCCCCAATGGACGGGAAACTGCTGCCCCCCAGCGGTGGCCGATCGGGCAAACAAAACGGCCTCGTGGGGGCCACGTTCTGCTTGCAGCAGCTCAAAAACGGTTTTGTTGTAAAGCTGCGGGTAGTAGTTGTGCATCTTCATCGGGTCAGACCCGTCATGGTAAACCACCTCGGTGGGAATGCGTTCGCCAAAGTCGGTTTTGAAGCAGTCTACGCCCATGTCTAGCAGGCCGCGCAGCTTGTCGCTAAACCAGCGGCAGGCGTCGGGATTGGTAAAGTCTACCAGGCCCATGCCCGCCTGCCAGCGATCCCACTGCCACACATCGCCGTTGGGTTTCTTAACCAGATAGCCATTGGCCATGCCTTCATCAAACAGGGCCGAACGCTGGGCAATGTACGGATTGATCCAGACGCAGATACGTAGACCGCGTGCTTTGAGGCGGCGCAGCATCCCTGCCGGATCGGGGAAGAGGCGTTCGTCCCACTCCAGGTTGGTCCAGTGAAACTCTTTCATCCAGAAGCAATCAAAGTGAAAAACATGCAGGGGCACATCGCGGTCGGCCATGCCTTGCACAAAGCTGGTGACGGTGGCTTCGTCGTAATCGGTGGTGAAGGAGGTAGAGAGCCAGAGGCCAAAGGACCAGGCTGGCGGCAGGGCGGGGCGTCCGGTGAGCGCGGTGTAGCGGCTGAGCACTTCTTTGGGCGTGGGGCCATTGATGAGGCAGTAATCGAGCATCTCGCCGGGCACGCTAAATTGAACGCGCTCAACTTTTTCTGAGCCAATTTCCAGCGAAACTTTTTCGGGATGATTGATAAAGACGCCGTAGCCACGATTGGTGAGGTAGAAGGGGATGTTTTTGTAGGCCAGTTCACTGCTGGTGCCGCCGTCTTCGTTCCACAGGTCAACTACCTGGCCATTTTTAACAAACGGGGTGAAGCGCTCGCCCAGGCCGTAGACGTTTTCGCCGACGCTAAGGTTGAGCTGTTCATGGATGAAACGGCCGTTTCCCGCCACATCTACATACCCCATCCCCCGCCAGCCGCTGTGCGTTAGCAGGCGTTCACCGTCTAAATATTCCACAAGCCAATCGTCGCCTTTGTCTACACGAATGGTAAGGCTGCCGCTGGTAAGGCTGGCAAAGCCGGGCTCGTTTTGGATGTGAACCGGGGTATCGGGCTGGCAATTAAGCGCAAAGTTAGGCGGTAACGGCCGTTGCCCCTTGTGGTGCCACATCTGCACCCGAATCACGTTTGGCATGGGTGAAGAAAAACGGACTGTTAGCAAACCGGTGTTGAGCGTATCGCCGCGCTGGGTTAACCGCCTGGTTGTTCCGTAGACGATGAGCGCGTCGGGTTCTGTTTCCACGTCATGGACATGAACAGGAAAATAAGGCGTGACATCCGCGCGGAAATGCCAGTAGCCATCCGTAAATTTCATTGTTAGGTTTCCTTGTAATTTGAAGAAACCCTAAGGGTTTTGCTCCAGGTATTGTGGGCTGGAAGGTTGGCAAACCCTTAGGGTTTAGGCCGTGCAGCATTATTATTTCGTCGCCCCCGACATAATGCCTTTGGTCAGGGTGCGTTGGAACAGCATAAAGAAAATGAAGGCGGGCACCACGCCTAG
Source organism: Ardenticatenaceae bacterium (assembly GCA_020634495.1). The sequence continues at coordinate 15,067 of JACKBR010000041.1, forward strand.
AAAAGCAGCCGCGCTTTGGGTCGTAATGACCATGCCGCGTTCGCCGCGGGCCAGGGCCATGGCGATAGGCACGGTTTGTTTGGAATTGGAAATAAGAAATATGAGCGGCAAGAAAAAGTCATTCCAGGTCCAGATGAAGAAGAAGACAAACAGCACCGACAGCGTGGGCCAGTTGAGCGGCACGATGATCCGGAACAGCAGTTGGAACTTGTTGCAGCCATCCAGCCTGGCCGATTCCAGCAAATCTTTGTTGAAGGTGCGGAACACGGAGGTGAGCAGATAGGTGCCAAAAGCGGTGTGCAAAGCGGCCGTAGCCACAATGACCCCCAACCGAGAGTTGTACAGGCCAATCTGGTTAAATAGATAGTACAGCGGATACGCCAGCGACTCGACCGGCAGGGTGATGGCCATGAGGAAGAACATCAAGAAGAAGGTGCGGCCTTTGATTTTGCCAATGCCCAGGGCATAGGCATTAAAAAGGGAGAGAGAGACAGCGAGTACGGCCGTACTCGTACTGATCAACAGGCTGTTGGTTAACTTTGTTGAATAATCCGTCAGTTCCCAGGTAGCCTTGAGCGCACCCAAATCAAAACTGCCGGGCAGGCTAAACGGGCCACTGGCCAAATATTCTGCTTCCGTTTTGAACGAATTGATGGTGATCATAAAAAACGGGAACAAAACAATCACCAAGAAGAGCAGCAAACCCGCCAATGTGGCATATTTGGCAATTTTATCTAGCCGAAACCGTTTTGGGCCGCGGGCGGGCGCTAAAGTTAAATCGCTCATAAGCTTACTCCTCGTGCTGTTCCTGTACCCGAATGAAGAAGAACGTCATCACAATGACCAACACCGTGATAAACGTGGCCATCGTAGCGCCGTAGCCAACATTTGATTTTTCAAAAAAGTTTTTCCAGGAGAAGAAAGAAGCGACCGTCGTCGCATTTCCTGGCCCGCCGCTGGTCATGGCATACACAGGGCCAAACGTCTTTAGGGCGGCAATGGTTGTTGTCAACACAACGACGGCAATTTCTGGCCGGATCATATGGATGGTGACGTACCAGAACGTCTGGAACCAGCTGGCTCCGTCAATTTTGGCCGCTTCATACACTTGCGGATCAACCCGCTGCAAGCCAGACATGAAAATCACCAACGGATAACCAATTTGGAACCAGACCAGCATCAACATGATGGACGGCAGGGCTAAATTGGCATCGCCCAACCAGTTTTGTGTCCAGTTTTCCAGGCCAACGGAAGTAAGCAGCCAATTTAAAACGCCCCAGTCTGGTTGGAATATCCATTTCCACACAACGGCCGCTACCACAACCGGCACAATTTGCGGCAGATAAAAACCCGCTCGTAAAAAACTGGCCCAGCCTGGGCCAAATTGATGACTGATGTAATCAAACAGGGTCACCGCCAGCAGCAGGCCAATAATGGTGGGCAAGATGGTCATGGCGATGATGAGCAGCAGGTTATTCTTAAAAGATGTCCAAAAGACAGCGTCGCCCAACGCCCGCGCATAATTATCTAGCCCTACCCATGTGGGAGCGCCAATTCCCTGCCACTGGGTAAAGCTAATGCCGATATTGGCCAAAAACGGCAGAATAATTAGCAGCATGAAAAAGGAAATGCCGGGAATGAGGTAAATCCCATAGCCAGTTTCCCTAAATGATTTGAATCTTTGGCGGGTACCTGCCTGAGCCGGGTTGGGGTAGGCGCTGTCACTCATTTTGGAATCTCCTCTCTTAAAACCAGACAGGTTTACAAAGCGGGTTTGAAATTAAGCCAATTTTTGTGGCAAAGAACCGTTTTGGCTAAATGGCAATGAAAACCTGTCTGGTTTTGCTTCAGAGTTTACTTACTCGTCCAGCGTGGCTTTGTACTCTTGCCAGGGACCAGCAATTTGATCCAGGAACTCGTCTGGGGTTACAGAGCCAGCAATCAGCTCTTGCAGGCCACCGCCTAACACGTCCATGTAGCCAGGCGCAGGCCAGTCTGGGTAAAAGGCCAAACCATCATTGGCCACAATGGTGGAGAATGCCTCGATGAGTTCACGATTCTTCTCATCTTCAATCTGGGTCAGGTCGGCATTGATCGGAATGCCACCCCGGTTGGCCATCAGCGTTTGAACTTCTTCGCTGAGGGTGATTTCCAGGAAGTCGTAGGCCAGGTCTTTGTTTTGGGCATTTTCTGGCACTACCAGCAGGTTACCGCCGGAGCCAGTGTTGAAGGTTTTGCCGGGTAAAATGAAGATGCCCCAGTCAAAATCGGTAATTTGGTTTTGGAAATTACCAAACATCCAACTGCCGGTAATCATCATGGGGAAGCTGCCCTGGGCAAAAGCGGCCGTAGCGTCATCTTGAATCACGCCGTTGGCATTGTCGCCATAGTAGCCCTTGGCCACGTGCTCGGCGAACCGTTCAGCGCCAAAGGTGAAGGCTGGGCCGTGGAAGTCAAGATCGCTCTTGAAGAGCTGGTATGCTTCAACCGTTGTCTGATCGCTTTCATACAGCGCCAGTTCGTAGAAGTTTTGGGTGACGGGCCAAACGCTGCCTGCACCTAAGGAAATCGGTACGATGTCGTTTGCAACAAAGGTGTCGGCAATGGCTTCAAACTCTTCCAGCGAGGTGGGAACTTCCAAACCATATTCGGCAAAGGCGTCTTTGTTGTAATAAACCATGACAAACTCGCCGTAGGTGGTGATGCCGTACAGCGGGCCATCGCCCATAATGCCTTGTTCATTGTAACGGGCGGTTGTTTGCAGGCTGGTGCCTAATAGATCATCCCAGCCACGCTCGGCAGAAACGGCCGTTAAATCAGTCAGCAGCCCTTGTTTGGCATATAAACCAGCAGTGGCATTGCCTTTGTTGATCTCCATAACGTCAGGCGCCTCATCCGTGTTGAGGATCATTTGGGCGGTTTGCTGAATTTGCTCAAAGGTTTTCAGCTCAAATTCAACGGTGACGTCTGGATGTGTTTCTTGAAAAATTTCCAAAGCGCGTCCCCAGGCGTCGCCCGTGGCGCTGCCGGCTTCTTCATAGTGCCAAATGCGGAAAACGCGGCCTTCTTCGGTTTCAACAACGGGTTCTTCGCTTTCAACGGCCGTATCTTCAACTGATGTCTCCGTATCGGCTTCCTCACTACCGCCGCCACAGGCCACCAGGGTTATCAGGGCAAAAAAAGCAAAAAGTAAAGCTAATTTTTTAAACAGTTGGGTTTTCATCTAAATTCTCCATTCCATTTTTATAAGGTTTGTTTACTGAAGGGCTTCAAGGCAAATCATTCTTCATTATGTAAATAAGAGTCAGGCATTGACCTCCTTTTCTAGCGCATCCAGACAGGGCTGGAAACGGCCGTTTCCCTCAGCAAAGCGTTGTACAGATTGCTCACAACTGTTTATCTTCTTTCTGCCTTTTTTGCGCATACGCAAATTGCCCAGAAGACGCTACAATAAAAACAGGTGAGCGAAGTCCCCTTCCTCTCTGGAAAGGCAGATTTCTTGCTTTGCTGACCTTTGAGGATACCGGTTTACTTGGTGGTAGGCGGTATCCTCATCATCTTAATACCTACCCGAATACTGGCCACAGAGTTCACAGAGATTTTTGAGTTTAGGTTCAAAGCCTCTTGATTCTCTTTTTCCTCAGTAGCTTTTTCGGATAGATTCTTATGTTAATCGTTCAAACAGACCCGGCGCGTTCTTGGGGACAAACGCCCGAACTCTCCCGAATAACCAACTTACACGGTATTAAAACTTCAGAGAACGCTTTTTTTTCCCCTTCCAGGTATTGAATAAGCATTTCTGTTCCCAGACGGCCCAATTCTTTGGCAGGCGCCTCGGCGGTAGTGATCGTGGGATTTGTCATTTCTGCAATGCGGGCAGAAGAAACTGTGGCCACAATGGAAAAATCGTCTGGAATTTTCCAACCACGATCGGTGATGGCGCGTAAGATTCCAGGGATAATGCGGTCGTTCATAACGATGATGGCGGTCAGGTCGGGATCGATAGTGAGGAGGTTGTTAACGGCCGTATACCCATCTTCTGCATCTGCCTCACAAAAACGTGTAATACCCTCTAGCCCCCGTGCGGCCACGCTCTGCAAAAACCGGTGTTGCGCCCGCACCGCTGGCCCATAACCAGCCTCATACTCCTCTTCTGCATGGTTCAAAAAAGCGATGTGCGTATGGCCCAAATTAGCCAGATGATCCACAACAACGGTCATTGTCTGCCCAAAATCAATATCTACATGATTAATACCCTGGTTATCGGCGCTGCGGCCAATCATGGTGAAGGGAAACTGAATGCGGCGCAGTAAATCAACACGCTCGTCATGCTCATGGATTTCCATGACGATAACGCCATCCACCAGGCCTTGCTGCATGAGTTGTTTTAATTCATGGGCATCACGGATTTCAGTAGACCATAAAACGAGGTGGTAGCCATGCTCACGCGCCACTTCAGTCACACTCATAACAAATTCCAGTTCAGTGAGACCTAAACCTCGCTTGGCAGCAGGTAAAAGCAGGGCAATGATGCGGCTGCGCTTGCTGGCCAGCCCCCGGGCTAACACATTGGGCCGGTAGCCAAGCTCTTCCATCGCGGCAAAGATGCGCTGCCGCGTCTCTTCCGAGATAGGACGTGTCCCGTTAATGGCATAGGACACGGTGCTAAGCGCAACACCGGCATGTCTGGCGACATCCTGCATCGTGGGCATGGGGGACTCCTTTTGTTCGCTCATCGCCATTTCTGAATCATCGAAGCGATTAGTCGAACCGCTTCGATAGCATAGCATGTTGACCCTAAGATTGTCAAGAAATTGATGGATTTTTATAACTGTGCCGGTTGCTTGTAGATTATTCTTCTGGGTAAATTAAGCCCCACTGCCCGCGCATTTCGTCCAGCAACGTCATGATTTCCAAGGTGTCGGCGTGGGGCACAACGGCCGATTCCAATTTCCCCGCCCGCAAACAGTCATGCACTTCGCGCACCTGGTAGCCATAGCCGTTGCCCTCGTAGGGAATTTGCACAGTCTCTGGCTTGCTTCCGCTTTGTTTGATGGTAATGGTCTGGCTGTTCCAAAAATGTTCGTGCAGCCTGATGTAGCCCTGATCGCCGGTGATGAAGGCATCACACGGCCGTTCCAAACGCTGGGTACTCAGCAAAACCGCCTGCGCCCCCCGGTCATACTGCCAGATGGCCGAATTAAGCTCATCCACCCCCGTCTCCCCCAAATGAGCCGCAGACAGAATGCGGTCTGGCTTGCCCAGCAGCAAATGGGCCAGCGTGGCCGGATAAATGCCCATGTCTAGCAGCGCCCCGCCTGCCAGCGCCGGGTCGTACAAACGCCCCTTTGGATTGAAGGGTATGTTAAAGGCAAAGTTAGCTTGAACGAGGTGGATTGTGCCGATACGGCCGTTTGCTATCCATTTCTGCATCTGCCGGGTCGCCGGGATGAACTTCATCCACATCGCCTCCATCAAAAAGAGACCTTTTTCTCTGGCCAAAGCCATACATTCCCTGGCCTGGGCCGCATTCACCGTCAGCGGCTTTTCGCACAGCACATGCTTGCCCGCGTTCAAGCACAGCTTCATATTTTCGGCGTGCAGATTGTGCGGTGTGGCAATATAAATCACATCCACATCCGGATCGGCCGCCAACGCTTCATAAGTTGGGTACCGGCGTGGAATGTTCCAGGCATCCCCAAACTTATCGGCCGATTCCTGCGAACGAGAACCAACCGCCAAACATTCAGCATCTGGCTGGCTGTTAATGGCCTTGGCCAACTGTTCAGCAATCCAACCTGTGGCTAAAATACCCCAACGAATTTTCTCCATTTTCCATTTCCTTTTTTTGGCGTCATCAGTATTTGATGCGACACTTCATTTCTTGTGAGCAAAAAGCGATCAATTTAGCGTAAATTTGATTTTTACTTGAGCAAATCACTTAGATAACATCTTTTGTTTTCAAACTACCTTCTGTGATTGGCTCCGACAATAACCTCTTTTGGAGAAATTGGCATGAAAGACGTTGTGTGTGTTTGGCAAACAAACGCAAAATTGGGCGAAGGGCCGCTGTGGGTGGCAGCCGAAAACAGCATTTATTGGCTAGATATTTTGAACAAGCACGTTCACCGGCTCGATTTGGGCAGCGGTGAACGCCACACCTGGGCCTTTCCCGTCGCCATTACCAGCCTGGCAATCCGCCAATCTGGGGGCTTTGTGGGAACCACGGTCGATGGCTTTGCGGTCATCGATTTTGACAGCCAAACGGCCGCGCCAATTGTGCTGCCGGAGGAAAACCTGAGCGGCAACCGATTTAATGATGGCAAGGTGGATGGCAACGGCCGTTTCTGGGCTGGCTCAATGGATAACAACGGCAAAAAGCCCACCGGCACCCTCTACCGCCTCGATCCCAATCTGACCCTGCACACCATAGATGACGGCTACATCATCACCAACGGGCCAGCTTTTAGCACAGATGGCAAAACGATGTACCATACTGATTCGGTGAGAGGGATCGTGTACGCATTTGATTTACATAACGACGGGGCTGTTGGTGGGAAACGGCCGTTCATCCACTTAACCTTTGCCAAAGAAGGCGCACCCGACGGCATGACGGTAGACAGCGAAAACTGCCTCTGGCTGGCCCATTACGGTGGCGCACGGCTCACCCGTTATTCGCCTGCGGGCGAGATTTTGCAAGTCGTGCCCCTGCCCGTGCCCAACGTCACCAGCTGCACCTTTGGCGGGCCAAACCTGGACACCCTGTACATCACCACCGCCAGCCAGCAAATGAGCGCGGCAGAATTAGAAAAATATCCGCTGGCAGGCAGCCTGTTTGCCTACCAACCCGGTGTAACAGGGTTACCCACACCAAAATTTATTGGCTAATGGTTATCCGCAGATTAACGCAGATTAGCACAGATTTTTCGTTTTTAATCTGCGTCAATCTGCGAAATCTGCGGATTTAAAGGATTGGACGTTATCATGGCGAAATTTAATCCAGTTTCAGAGGCGGTTTTGGCGGAATTAACGGCCGTTCTCCCCCCTGACCAAATTTCCACCGCAGAAGCCGAACGCCAGCTCCGCGCCCAGGACATGTCCCAGCACGATGCCCATCTCAGCGAGGTGGTCGTCTGGCCCAGCAGCAGCCAGCAGGTCGCCGATGTGCTGCGCATCGCCCATGCAAACCACATTCCCGTTACGCCCTGGGGCGCAGGCTCCTCATTGGAAGGCAACTCGATTCCGCTGTTTGGCGGCATCACCCTCTCGCTGGAGCGCATGAACCAGATTGTTGCCCTGCACGCCGATGATTTTCAGGTGACGGTGCAGCCCGGCATCGGCTACAAGGATTTGAACAAGGCGCTGGGGCCACATGGCCTCTTTTTCGCGCCAGACCCTGGGGCCAACGCCTCGATTGGCGGCATGTTGGGCAACAATGCCGCAGGCAGCCGCACGGTTAAATATGGGGCAACCAAAGACAATATTTTGGCAATGGAGGTGGTGCTGGCAGACGGCCGTCTCATCCACGTCGGGTCGCGCTCCGTCAAGCAGTCCGCCGGGTACGATTTGCTGCACCTGTTTGTGGGCAGCGAAGGCACGCTGGGGATTGTGACCCAGGCCACGCTCAAGCTGGTGCCCCTGCCAGATGTGATGAGCGGCGTCGTGGCGAACTTCACCTCGGTGGAATCGGCCATTACGGCCGTTGTCGATTTGCGGGCTTCTGGCCTGGACATTGCCGCCCTGGAATTTGTGGACGCGGCCACCGCTGACCTGCTCAGCCGCGAAGAAGGGGTAGACTGGGGCGACAACCCCACCCTGCTGATGGAAGTTCACGCCGCCCACGCCGAAACGGCCGAATTAGACCTGGCCCTGGTGCAAGAAATCTGCGCGGCACACGGCGCAATTCGCTTCCAGGCCACCACGGATACGGCCGAACGGCAAAAGATGTGGCGCACCCGCCACCTCATGTTTGAAACCATGCGGCGCGTTTTTGTGGGCTACCGCTGGCAGTTGTCGGACATGGCTGTGCCGATTAGTCAATATCCCGCCCTGGTTCAGTTTGCCCGGCAGGCGCTGCAATCGCGAAACTTGCCCCAATTTATGGTTGGCCATGCCGGGGATGGCAATCTGCACATCACCACCCCTTACCAGGATGAAGCCACCCGCCAACAGGCCAACCAGGCCAACGAAGATGTTGTGCGCAAAGCGATTGAGTTGGGCGGCACCTCTACGGGCGAGCACGGCGTGGGCATTGGCAAGGCCAAATTTATGGTGGAGGAACACGGGGAAACGGCCGTTACCGTCATGCGCCAGCTCAAACAAACCCTCGACCCCCACGGCATCCTCAATCCAGGCAAAATACTTCCCTAGCTTTTAGGACTTTTCCGCGATTGGAACCAATGGAACACAGATAAACGCGGATGACGCAGATCAAAAAATAAGCGTTTATCTGCGTTCATCAGCGTCCTGGTCTTGTTTTAATTGCTTGCGCTATTGGCCAGCCTCCGTTATAAAACCGCAGCTTACCAACAACTCCCACCCCCAGGAGAATATAAATATGTCCAGCAAACGACTTTGGCTTCGGCTTCTGGCACTTTCCATCCTTTTTTCAATCCCTTTCTTTATTAACCCCTCGCCCGCCCGGGCCGTCGCAACCTCACTATTTATCTCCGAATACATCGAAGGCTCCTCCAACAACAAAGCAATTGAAATTTATAACGGCACGGGAACGGCCGTTGACCTCAGCGCCAACAATTACCAACTAGAATTTTACTTCAACGGCAGCACCTCCCCCCTCACCACCATCAACCTGAGTGGCTCGCTGGCAGATGGCGATGTGTACGTGGTGGCCGACAACGACGCCACCGCCGCCATCCTGAACGTAGCCGACCAAACCTCAACGTCATCCTTTTTCAATGGCGATGACACCATTATTTTGCGCAACAGCAGCGGCATTGTGGACGTGATTGGCCAGCTGGGCTTTGACCCCGGCAGCCAGTGGGGCAGCGGCGACACCTCCACCCAAAACAACACCCTCCAGCGCCTGGACACCGTTTGCGGCGGCGACAGCAACGAAACGGATGCGTTTAACCCGGCCGTTGAGTGGATTGGCTTCCCGCAAGACACCTTCACCGGACTGGGCAGCCACACCGCCAACTGCGGCGATGGCCCGCCTTCAGTCGTCAGCACCTCGCCCGTCAACGGCACGCCCAACGTGGCCCTGAATGCCAACATCACCATCAACTTCAACGAGCCGGTGACGCTGGGCGGCAGTTGGGTGAGCTTGAGCTGTACGACGAGTGGGGCGGTAACGGCCGTTACCACCGGCGGTCCCCAAAGCTACACAGTCAACCCCAATGCCGACTTCGTTTCAGGTGAAACCTGCACCGTTACCGTTTTTGCCAACCAGGTCACCGACCAGGACGGCACGCTGGACAACATGACCAGCGACTACAGCTTCAACTTTAGCACCGTCTCCGGCGGCTTCGGAAACTGCGGCGACAGCGCCACGCTCATCAACGCCGTGCAGGGCAGCGGCAGCAGCAGCCCGCTCAACGGCGTGGCCGATGTCATCATCGAAGGCGTCGTTGTGGGCGATTACCAGGACACGGTCAATGAGCTTTCCGGCTTCTACCTGCAAGAAGAAGATGCCGACGCCGACGGCAGCGCCGCCACCTCTGAAGGCATCTTCGTCTACGACAACGGCTTTGGCGTGGACGTGGCCCTGGGCGACGTGGTGCGGCTGCAAGGCACCGTTACCGAATTTGAATCCAGCGCAGGCAGCGGCGCGTTCCTCACGGAGATGACCGCGCTGACCACCGTGACCGTGTGCAGCAGCGGGGCCAGCGTCACGCCCGCCAGCATCACTTTGCCCGTTACCGACCTCACCGACTGGGAAGCGTACGAGGGGATGCTGGTCACTTTCCCGCAAACGCTGGACGTGACGGAAACGTACAATCTGGCCCGCTATGGCAACGTGGATTTGTCGCTGGGCCGTTTGTTTAACCCCACCCAGGTGACCACACCCGGCGCGGCAGCCAATGCTTTGCAGGCCCAAAACGACTTGAGCCGCATCACCCTGGATGACGCCAACGGGGCGCAAAACAAAGACCCGGTCATCTACCCTGCTCCGGAACTGAGCGCAGCCAACACCTTGCGTGGTGGGGCATCGGTGACGGGGTTAACGGCCGTTCTCGACCAACGCTTCGACACCTACCGGCTGCAACCCGTGGGCACCGTCAATTTTGTGGATAGTAATCCGCGAACCGTTACGCCGGTTCCCGTTGGCGGCAGTCTGCGCGTGGCCAGCTTCAACGTGCTCAACTACTTCAATGGCAACGGCAGCGGCGGCGGCTTCCCCACCTCACGCGGAGCCGACACCCTGTCTGAGTTCAATCGCCAGCGCGATAAAATCATCGCCGCCCTGGCCGCCATCAACGCCGATGTGGTCGGTCTCATCGAGATTGAAAACGACGGCTACGGCAGCCAGAGCGCCATTCAGGATTTGGTCAACGGCCTCAACGCCGCCACCGCACCCGGCACCTACGCCTTCATCAACCCCGGCGTCAGCCAGATTGGCACCGATGAAATCGCCGTTGGCCTGATTTACAAGCCAGCTTCAGTCACCCCAGCGGCGCATCACAAATTCTGGACTCGTCCGACGATCCGCTCTTCCGGACACCAAAAACCGTCCCGCCCTGGCTCAAACCTTTGGCCAAAACGGCAGCGGCGAAGCGTTCACCATCGTGGTGAACCATTTCAAGTCCAAAGGCTCGGCCTGCACCGATGTGGGCGACCCGGACACGGGCGATGGGCAGGGCAACTGTAACGTCACCCGCACCAACGCCGCCACGGCGTTGGTCAACTGGCTGGCCACCGACCCCACCGGCAGCGGCGACAGCGACTTCCTCATCGTGGGCGATTTGAATTCCTACGCCATGGAAGACCCGATTGCCGCCATCACTGGAGCGGGCTACACCGACCAGGGCAACAGCCTGGCAAACGCCTACTCCTACGTGTTTGAGGGGCAGGTCGGCACGCTGGATTATGCCCTCACCAGCCCCAGCCTGACGGCGCAGGTGAGCGGCGTCACGGAATGGCACATCAACTCCGATGAACCGCGTGCCCTGGATTACAACGAAGAGTTCAAAACCGCCAACCAGATTTCGCTGTATTACAATGCGGATGCGTACCGCTCGTCGGACCACGACCCGGTGGTGATTGGGCTGAACCTGGGCGGAACGAACCCCACGCCAACGAACACCCCGTTGCCGACCACCACGAATACACCACTGCCGACGGCTACTAACACGCCGTTGCCGACAGCTACCAACACGCCATTACCTACCGCAACCAATACACCATTGCCAACGGCCACCAATACACCACTACCAACTGCTACAGCGACTGCGACAGCATCGCCCACGCCAATCCCACCAACACCGACACCAACCACACCGCCAACAGGTGGCGACGTGATTTACGTCAGTTCGTCGAGCAACGGCAGCGCGGGCGGGGTTTCCTTTGCCGATGAGGATATTTTGGCGTTTGATGTGAATACGGCCGTTTGGTCTCTGGCTTTCGATGGCTCCGATGTTGGCCTCACTTCTGGGTCAATGGACGTGGATGCCTTCTACTTCCTGGATGATGGCTCCTTGCTGTTCAGCTTTAGCGGCAGCGCTAGCATTACCGGTGTAGGCTCCGTAGACGATTCTGACCTGGTGCGCTTTGTGCCTACATCTTTGGGCGAAAACACCAGCGGCAGCTTTGAGCTTTACTTCGACGGCTCAGACGTTGGCCTGACCCGCAGTGGTGAGGACGTTGACGGTGTCGCGGTCACGGCTTCTGGCGACTTGCTGATTACCACCACCGGCAACGTTAGCGTTCCCGGCGTCAGCGGTGCGGATGAAGATATTCTGCGCTTTAGTCCCAGCAGTCTGGGCAGCAGCACCAGCGGTAGCTGGAGCGTGGAATTTGACGGCTCGGATGTGGGGCTAAGTGACGCCAGCAGCGAAGATGTGTCTGGCATTTGGGTAGATGAGGCCACCGGCAACATTTACCTGTCCACGCTGGGCAGCTTTGCCGTTGCAGGCGCAGCTGGCGATGGTGCAGACATTTTGCGGTGCAGCTCGCCCACCACCGGCAGCAGCACCGCCTGCACCTTCTCGCTGTTCTGGGATGGCTCGCTGAATGGATTTGGCGGGGAGGTGATTGATGGATTGTTTGTGGAACGGCCGTAACCGTCACGGCTAACAAAAACTAAAAATCCCACTGGAGGCCATGCTTCCAGTGGGATTTTCTTTGGCTCATAGCGCTCCAGTTTGCGCCCCGCGATTAAGAAATCGCGGCTACAGCCCCATTCCCATAAATAACCTAGTTTGTATGGGTCTTCAGGATTTTGCGGGGTTGATACCGTGAAACGTGATGCGTGATTTTCTCTGGTCACGTTTCGCGTATCACGCATCACGTCAGGCTCTATCCCGCGAATTCCCAAAGAGCCGTTTGTATCAAGGCGTGGCGATGATGCCAACCTGCACCCCGCCATTTTGGCCCGGCCCCAAATTCACCATCAACGTCCCGCCTGCTCCGGTAAAGGTGATTGATGCATTGGGCTCCAGAACAATTTCCTGGGCAATGGCCCATTCGTTGTTGGCCGTGAGGGTCTCCTTGTAAAAAGCAATCACATCCTCAAATGAATTCTGGGTTTCATAGCTAAACACGCCAGGGCCAGAGATAACGGCCGTTGCATCATCCATCACCGGGTAGTCAGAGGCAATCGTCGCAGCATCCTCACACCCATCTGGAATGGTAATCGCCGAAACTGACTCAGGGATGTTGTTCAACTCATAATAAATATCCCCTTCTTGCACAGCATCGCCACTCACAACCTCATTGATACCAAACCCGGTGATCAACAAGCGCACAACAAAACCGCCTTCTTTGGCAATATACAAATCAGCATCATAAATGTCATACACCGACCAAGACAATAAGTTATCTTGACTCAATTCATAATGGTAACTATCTACCCCATTGATCGTTTCATCCGGCAAAACCCGCTCCGCCTCCTCCGTCAAAAAGCCGCCAGTGTCCAAAAAGAGGGCAAAAGGATTTTCAAAGCCGCTCTGCCCTGCCAGGCTTATGCAATCATTGGGCGGTGCAGCATAATAAAAAGCATCTTCGATCTGGGTAACCGTCATCGTCTCCCCTAATCCGCCGCCCGCGTTCCCTTCCATGTTAAAGGTCATCGTTGAGGCATTCGGACTGATGGTGCGGCGGCCATCGGCGAAGACATAGCCAACCCTTTCGCCCTCAACCGTCATGTAAAATTCAAGCGTGGTGCGATAATCGATGTCCAGTGGCTCATTGTAGAGCAATGAATCATCCAAATTGACTTCCGATTCACCTTCCGCGGTCTGGCCGCTGGCTGCTTCATCCACCACAGAGGATTCTTCAACGTCTGGCGCAGAGTCTGATTGCTCGTCCTCGTCCAGCGGCTCAGCCTGATTACCTGATTCTTGAACCGCAATTGTCGGCACAAGCGTTGGCAGATCGCTGTCGCCACCAGCCGGGCCGTCACAAGCCATCAAAACGGCCGTTAGCAAGAGTAGAATTAGATATTTCTTCATGGGTACCTCCATAAAAGTTAGATGAATTTGAATACATTCTCAATGCGCCGGATTCTGCCACGTCTTCCTGCTTTGCGGAGAATACAGTCCATACTTTGGCCAATTTCCCAAACTTTTTGCTGAGCTTACACGAGCGTTGAAGAACCTGAGACAGTTGCTCCGCCTCAGTCTAACACAGAATTTAACGCTTTTGTCTTTCTTTTCCACTTTACGTTATGATTATTTTCTGAAAAGCGAAAGCGGCACCGTTCTTTGAAATTGCAAGTAACCATCTCCACGCTTTCATTCAAGTCATTCGCAAATTAAGGATATTATGTCAACTACAGAATATAAACCAGGCCTTTCCATTGAAGATTTACCGGCTGAACTACAAACCCAAGAGCCGCTTAAGCTGGCCTCCAATGAAAATCCGCTGGGGCCGTCCCCACTGGCCCTGCAAGCCATTCGGGATCATCTGGACAATCTAAACATTTACCCGCCCAGGCAGCTAGATGGCCAGCTCTGCCAGGCCATCGCCGCCTCAATCAGCGATCAGCTTGGCCCGGAACATATCGTCATTGGCAGCGGCGGCATTGAGGTGCTGGAATTTGTGGCTCGCAGCCACCTCACCACGCCGGACGCAGAAAGTGTGCTGCCCCGGCAGACCTTCCCATTTTTAGCCCGCTTCAGCGGCCGTTCCGGCCACAAAATCAACTTCTACGATCTGGATACCGACAATTTCAGCTACTATCCTGAGCAAATTGCAGCGGCGATCACCCCTCAAACCAAACTTGTGTACGTTTGCAATCCCAACAATCCCACCGGCACCTACGTGCCAGCCGCCACGCTGCAACAAATCATCGACGTGGTGCCAGATGACGTCCTACTCATCCACGACGAGGCGTACATCGACTTTGTGGATGCGCCGGATTACCCAGACGCGCTGCCGTACGTTTTCGCGGGCAAAAACATCTTCCTCATGCGTACCTTTGCCAAGATTTACGGGCTGGCCGGGCTGCGGCTGGGCTACGGCATTGCGCCGCCAGCCGTCATTGAGCGGGTGGCAGGCGTCAAGCGTAATTTTCACGTCAATAAGCTGGCGCTCATCGCGGGAATTGCCGCGCTAAACGATGCCGACCATCGTCAGCGCACCATCGCCAACAACGCCGCTGGCAAGCAGTGGCTCACCGAACAGCTTACGCGCCTGGGCTGTCGCGTCTGGCCCAGCCAGGCCAACTTTGTGCTGTTCTCGCACCCATCGGTGCCTGCCCAAACCATGATTGACTGGTTAATGGCCCAGGCGATCATCGTGCGCCCGGCGTTTGGGCTGGGCAACCACATTCGGCTCAGCATCGGCACGCCGGAACAAAATGCGCGGCTGGTGGGGAGTTTAACGGCCGTTCTAAACCAAGCTGGAGATTAGAGACTGGAGACTGGTCCAATCTCTAATCTCCAGTCTCCAATCTCCTCAAACCATGCCTAAACCATCCACCACCCTCCCCACCCAACCCCTGGCCGACACTGAGCGGGATTTTTTGATACGGCCGTTCCTCATCGAAACCGATCCGCAAGAGACGCACGAGGAACCTCACCGCCACAACTTTCAGGAGATTCTGTGGGTGCGCTCTGGCCGGGGCAAACACGCGATTGACGGCAATGAGCTGACCATCCAGCCCACCACCTTTTACCTCATCGCCAAAGGGCAGGTACACCAGCTCATCACCGGCATCGATCTGGACGGGCTGGTCATCCGCTTCACCGACGCCTTCCTGCCCAACTTTCTCTCGGAGGAGATGGGGCATTACCAGACGGTGCTGTTCAACAACGTCACCATCAACCACACGCTGCCCGTGCCGCCGGAGGCGCTGGCCAATTTTGAAGCGCTGTTGGGGCTGCTGCTGGCGGAGTTTGGGGGCGAGGGCAACGGCCGTTCCAACCAGGAAGTTTTACGCCATTTGCTCACGGTATTGCTGGTGAAATTGGGCAAGGTGCAGAAAGATGTGGTGATGGAGGGGAGAACGGCCGTCTCGCCCGAAGCCCAGCTTTTCCACGAATTCACCTTGCTGCTGGAAGCCCAACACAGCCAAACCCACGCCGTCGCCGACTACGCCGACGCGCTCAACATCACCCCGCGCCAGCTGTCCGACATCACCCGCCAGCTAGTCGGCCGTACCGCCAAGCACCTCATCGAAGACCGGCTCATCCTGGAAGCGCGGCGGCTGCTCACCTTCACCAATCTGTCCGTCAAGGAAATTGCCCACCGGCTGGGCTACAAAGACCCGTCCCACTTCAGCAAAATCTTCAAAAAGAAAACCCACACCACGCCCCAGGATTACAAAACCATCTGAACCGGGAAAGCAAGGCTAAAATCAGCAGATTTACCAGATTTTTAATCTTTTCAATCTGCGAAATCTTTGATTGTTTGCCCAGACCCGCCCACCCGTAAACGGACGGGCTAGTTATGGAAGCCCAAAAGGGCTTTCACAACTAGCCGGGGGATTCATGCCCCGGCGATCTGGGTCCGCGAGCAATGTCATGCTGAGTGCAACGAAGCATCCCTCTCAACATCACCCTTCGCGGACTTGGCTTTTACAAGATGATCTTCAAAGGGATTCTTCCCTGCGGTCAGAGTGGCAGTTGTGGCTTGTCATGGTGAGCGGAGCGCAGCAATTACCAACAATTTCGTCCGCGAGAAAGTAGGATATGGTGCTAGAATACGGCCGTAATCACCCAAAAGCGAGCCAGAAATCATGACCCCAACCAAACCCACCATCATCCACGAGCCCGCCCAACCCTTCGAGCAAACCATCGACCTGCCCGGCGGGCGCACCCACTGGAAAACTCTGCTCAGCGCCGACCGCACCCCCACCGAGGCCATGACCGTCGGCATGACGGAAATTGAGCCCGGCCAGGCCAGCGAAATCTTCCTACACCAGCACGCCCAGCCAGAGGTTTACTACATTTTGGCGGGCCACGGCGTGGTCCAAATTTCCGGCGAGGAACACGCCTTGCAGCCCGGATCGCTGGTGTTCATCCCCGGCGACGCCCCGCACGGCCTGCGCAACACCGGCGATCAGATACTGCGCCTGCTCTACGTCTTTGCGGTTGATTCGCTGGATGAGGTAGTGTACAAGCTGCCCGAATAGGCCGCGAGAATGCAGCGGTTGGTGGTAGAATACGGCCGTAACTAGCAGGTTTCAGGTGACGAGACTCATGGTTGATAAAGACTGTGGCAAAGTTGGGCAAATCAGACGATGAATAAGATATCCGGGATATTTTTTTTGCTCGTTTTATTATTTGGTGGAAGTTGTGTTCCAATAGAACAAGAAAATAGCCTGTCATCTGAACAAAACCCGCAAATTACTTCTGCAGAAACGGAAACTGTCCCAATTTATATCGATTCGGTCTGGCCAGATGCTGGCACACATACAAGCTGGTCAGAGTTCAATGATGGGTGGTTGTTTAGTGGAGAGCCGGATAATCGCATCCCAAGTGTATGTGCAGAGTTTTGGATAGAGTTTCTGTTGGAATCAGGGGATTTTCTCTCACGAGAAGAAATCGTTACTCGATTCTCGATGAAGATTGATGATCGACTGTTTGGAAGACCTGATAATGTTCTTTTTAGTGACACGGTTGGTGTTGATGGGCCAGAAGATCCAGAAACCGGTCTTCCAAAGTATCATGTCCCTCCAGGCTCACCATTTTTCGTGTGTTTTACTGCTCCGTTAGAGTCGGGGGAGCATACCGCAACGATTATTGCACTCAAAACCACCGGAGAGGAACTTAGATATACTTGGTCTTTTGTCTTAGCAGACGATGATTAGCCTGTTCTTCCTCCAGATAAAAAATACCAACATCCGGCACTTTTTTCCATTTCGCGATTCCCCACCCTCCGGTACAATGCACAAACTGAACCGTGTGAACGGATTGCGTAATTGGGTAATTAGGTAATTGGGCACCCCACAGCCCGGCTAATTGCTCAATTACCCAATTACAAATTACCAATTACCACTATGACCCTACTGACCGGCGGCGAAACGGCCGTAAAAACCCTCATCGCCCACAACATCCACACCTTGTTCGGCCTGCCCGGCGTGCAGAACGACTGGCTGTACAACGCCCTGCACGACGCCCAGGACCAGATTCGCGTCATTCACACGCGGCACGAGCAGGGCGCAGGCTACATGGCGCTGGGTTACACCTGGCCACCGGGGAGATCAGCGTCTTCAACGTGGTGCCTGGCCCCGGCTTGCTCAACGCCAGCGCCGCATGGCCACGGCCTACGGCCTCAACGCCCCCGTCCTCTGCCTCACCGGGCAAATTCCGACCCGGCAAATTGGCCAGGGCAAGGCGTCCTGCACGAGATTCCCGACCAGCTGGCCATCTTGCGCGGCCTTACCAAATGGGCCGAGCGGCCACCAGCGCCGCCGACGTGCCCGGTTTGCTCCACGCCGCGTTTGCCGAATTGCGAAACGGCCGTCCCGACCCGTCGCCCTGGAAATTCCAATGGATGTGCTGGCCGAGCGCGGTGCTGTGGAACTGGCCGCCCGCCCTCCCCCATCACCCATCCCCAACCCGACCCCGATCCTGATCGAACAAGCTGCCAAAGCGTTGGGCAACGCCAAACGGCCGCTCATCTTCGTCGGCAGCGGCGCACAAACGTGAGCGCCGAGGTGCGCCAACTGGCCACGATGCTGGAAGCGCCCGTCGTTGGCTACCGCACCGGCATGGGGATTATGGACGGCCGTTCCTACCTCAGCCTCCATTTGCCCCCCGCCCACGAGTTGTGGAAAACCACGGACGCCGTCCTGCTCATCGGCACCCATGCCCGTGAAACGTTTGGCTGGGGCGTGGATGACCAGATGACGCTCATCAAAATTGACGTTGACCCGGCCACGCACGATCTGTTCCACAAACCCAACATCGCCATCACCGCCCGGGCTGAGGAGACGCTGCCGCTGCTGCTAGAACGCACCGCTGCCTACAACCCGAAACGCACCAGCCGCAAAGATGAACTGTTGGCACTCAAAGCCAGCTGGGAACAGCAAACCACCTATCTGGAACCGCAAAAAAGCTACCTCAAAGTCATCCGCGAGGAGTTGGGCGAGGACGGCATTTTTGTGGACGAGCTGACGCAGGTGGGTTTCACCAGCCGAATTGCCTACCCGGTTTACCACCCCCGCACCTACATTTCCACCGGCTACATGGGCACGCTGGGCTACGGCTTTCCCACTGGTTTGGGCGTCAAGGTGGCCAAACCAGACGTGCCGGTGATCAGCGTGGCGGGAGATGGCGGCTTTATGTTCGCGGTGCAGGAATTGGCAACGGCCGTTCAGCATCGCATCGGCCTCATCACCATCGTGTTCAATAACAATCAATACGGCAACGTGCAGCAAATGCAGAAAAATTTGTACGGCAACCGGGTCATCGCCAGCGATTTGCACAACCCGGATTTTGTCAAGCTGGCGGAATCATTCGGCGCACAAGGGCTGAAAGCGACCAATCCCACCGACCTGCGCCGCGCCATCCAGCAAGGCCAACAAACCGACCTGCCCACCGTCATCGAAGTCCCCGTCGGCGACATGCCCAGCGTGGATCGGTTTCGCAAACTACCGAAAGTACGGTGAACGGAGATCGGTAATCCGTAAACGGTCAGCAGTTACCGATTAATCTCCGACCACCGATCTCGATTACTCAAAAATGCTCGTTATCCCAATCGCCTCCAACCTCTACAAAGTGGTCAAAGAGATGGTGCACAGCAAGCGCCTCATCTTTGTCACCGGCATCCCTGGCGTGGGCAAAGTTTGCTCATCCAGCAGATGGCCCTCATCGCCAGCGAGGCGGGACGCGAGGTGCATTTGCTGCACTACAATTTGGCCAGACAGCCGTTCGAGACCGAAGTTAACATAACAAAATATCCCGAAATTGACGGCGTCACCGACCCGCCATCCGCAAAGCGGTGGGGCTGTGGGCGCGGCAGGCGGTGCGATTGGCACGAGGCGCATCCGCCCCCAACCAACTGCTCATCGGCGAACTGCCGCTCATCGGCAACCGGCTCATCGAGCTGGTGGAACCGGCCAACGACGCCGCCGAACCGCTGCTCACCAGCGAGCAAACGCTGTTTGTGGTGCCCGTGCCCTCCTGGGAAGTGCGCGAAGTGATCGAGACCACCCGCGCCCGCACCGTCGCCGAGCCGCAAAACGAGCAGGAAAAGCTGGACGCGCCGCCCAACGTTTTGCAATTCATGTGGCAGGAGGTCAACCGGCTGGCGCGAAACATTGGCCTGACCAAAGCCAGCCCGCAAACGCCGTACAATCCGTACATTTACGGCGGCGTGTTCGAGGCGCTGCTGCAACATCGCCCCGCCAAGCTGCTGCTGATTGATGAGGTGTTACGGCCGTCCCGCTCCGTGTACGATTTAGATGTGCTGTCAGGCATTTTGCAACCCACCGCCGCAGAAGCTAATCAAACAATGGCTCAGGTGGAAAGCCAATATTCGTATGAAGAGCTTTCAGAATTGGTGCAAAACTGGCACGCGCTCATCACCGACAATCCCAAACCGCCCGACGCAGGCCCGGAACTGCGCCTGCCCTTGCCGGAGACGTTGGCTAGTGCGCCGGATGAGACGGTGTTAACGGCCGTTCAGCGCACCTCCCTGCAAAAAATCATCAATCTGCCGCTGGATGCCGCGCCGGAGAAAACCATTTCGGCTTTGGATGAGGCGATTGAGGTTTTGGGCGTAGAAACGGCCGTAACCACCGCTAACGTTCACAAATTCGACGTCTACGACAGCTATTTCAATGTCAGCCGCAGCAGCGAGCAAAGCGGGCTGACCTTTCTGCACGGGCTGCTGCAAGCATACCGCAACGTGCTGCTCGACCTCAACAAACCGCCGCACACCCTCACCGTCGTCGAGCTGCCTCTGCTGCGTATTGCTTTAGAAACGAGCCTGCGACAATTCGATATTTGATTGGCCATATTTTTTGTAGCCGCGGTTTCTTACCGCGCACCGCGCAAAACGCGGATTGGAATCCGCGGCTACAGCGAGGAACCCTATGCTAAACATGCAAGAACTCGACCACGCACGACAGCGCTGGCAGGTGGGGCACCATCTCTTTTTTGCCTACGTGCAGTCGCTCATACTCATCTGCGACAAACTGCAAAAGCAGGTGAACGCAGGCGATCTCAGCGCCGCGCGCGCCTCGATTGAAGAAGCGACCTACCTGATGTGGGGCATCTCCGTCAGCTTCAAGCTGACCGGCGGCTTTAGCCAGGCGGCCTACGACGGCTACGTGCGCCCCAACATGTTCGAGGCCAGCGAGGGATTCAGCGGCATGTGGGCGCAGGACCACGACTTTCTGGTGAAAAAAACGATGCGCCAACTCAAGCCCCTGTTTGCCAATCCGCCGGAGGAACTGGCGCTGGCAGTACAAAATTTCCGCCAGGCGTTTGCCATCATGTACGACTCGCACAAATTTGTCTGCGACAAGTTCGAAGGCGGCCAGCCCAGTTTGCTGATGGGAGACGCCGCCCAAAAAACGGCCGCACAAATGATCGACACCTTTAAACGCAACCGCCTGCTGGTCCTGGGCGTACCCATGCCGGAATAGAGAGTAATTGGGTAATTGGTAATTAGAAATTTGGCCAATTACCAGTTACTCAATTACCAATTACAAAACATGTCTGAAATTATTCTTCCAACCGATTCCAATATCTACGCTACCTTCCAACAGCTCGCCGCAGAGCAGCAGATGGTTTTTCTGGCTGGGCTGCCGGGAGCGGGCAAAAGTTTGCTCATTCAGCAGTTGGTTTTGCTGGCGCAGCAAGCCGGGCGTACGGTGGATTTGTTACAGTGGGATTTGGCCAGAGCGCCATTTGAAACGGCCGTTCTCCTCCAAAAATATCCCGAAATCGACGGCGTCACCCACCCCGCCATTCGTAAAGCGGTGGGGCTGTGGGCACGAACGGCCGTTCACCATTGGCACACCGCCAGCAAAACAGCAACCGCTTGCTCATCGGCGAAACACCCCTCATCGGCAATCGCCTCATCGAGCTGGTTCAGGCGGCCGACGACGCCATCGAAGCTGGTTTGCGCAGCGCGCAGACGCTGTTTGTCGTGCCCGTGCCCTCCACCGACGTGCGCCGCCACATCGAAGTCGCCCGCGAACAAAGCATTGCCAATCCCCAGCACAAAAACGAATCCGACGACGCGCCGCCCAACGTGCTGCACGCCATCTGGCAAGAGGTAGCCCGTCTGGGTCAGCAGCTTCAGCCCATCCAGAAGTCCGACTTTTCAGAAAAGTCGGACTTCTCCGCGTACGATCCAGAGGTGTACACGGCCGTTTACCAACACCTGCTGCAACATCGCCACCACCACATCCTGCCCATCAACACCCTGCTCAAGCCCAGCGGCTCCGTCTACGACCTGCACCTCAGCGGCACCAAACTCGCTGCTACGCCGGACGAAGTGACGCAAATCATGAAGCAAATCGAAACTGAATTTACCGGTGATGCGCTGGAAACGGCCGTTGCCAACTGGTACAAGCTATAAATCATTGAAGGAGAACCTATGAAGTTAGCCCGATTCGCCTACAACGGACAAATTCACGAAGCCGTCTACAAAACGATCAGCTCTGGGTGGGCACGGTTGCCTACGACCCGGACGACGTGATGTGGCTGCCGCCAGTGGATGCGCGGGGCTGTACGGCCGTTGGCGTCGCCCTCGGTTACGCCGACCATGCCCAGGAGCTAAAACTGGACGTGCCGGAGTACCCGCTGCTGTTCCACAAGCTGCCCAACACCTTCATCGGCCACAAAGCCAAAGTGATTCGCCCCGACGTGGAGTACATGCACTACGAGGGTGAACTGGTGGTGGTGATGGGGCAAAACGGCCGTAACATCCCCGAAGAAGACGCGCTGAATTACGTCTATGGCTACACCATCGGCAACGAATGCACCGTGCGCGACTTTGTCGGCAACTACTACCGCCCGCCCGTCAAAGCCAAAGGGTTCGACACCTTCGGTCCGATGGGTCCGGTACTGGTCACCGCCGACGAAATCGACCCGACCAACACCGAAATCCGCACCTACGTCAACGGCGAGCTGAAGCAGCAGGGCAACACCAAAAATCTGCGCCACAGCGTCGCCCAACTCATCGCCTACATCTCCGAATTCAAAACGCTCCAGCGCGGCGACATCATCTACACCGGCACCCCAGAAGGCATCTCCCACGTCTACGCCGGGGACGTCATGCGCGTGGAAATTGATGGCATCGGCGCGCTCGAAAACGAAGTTATTGCGGGATAAATCTATCCACAGATTTCGCAGATTACACAGATTTCTCTCTTCTCTCTGTGTAACTCCGTGCTCCTCTGTGCAACTCTGTGTTCCGCTTTTTAAAGGACAAACAAATGGCAACAGGAACTCTCCAAGAAAATCTCGAAAAAGTGGCTCCCTTCCGTGAGCGAATTGCAAAATCAGGGCTGAAGAATATTGTGAACGGCCGTTCCATCGACGCCCTCTCCGGCAAAACCTACAACAACCACAGCCCCATCGACAACAGCCTCCTCTGCACCGTAGCTGAAGGGGATGCGGCAGACATCGATCTCGCCGCTCAAGCCGCCCACGACGCCTTCCCCGCCTGGGCCGCCCTGCCCGCCAAGCAGCGGCGCGACCTGCTCTACCGCGTCGCCGAGCTCATCGAAGCCCATGCCGAGGAGATTGCCCTGCTGGAAAGCATCGACACCGGCCAGCCGATCCGCTTCATGAGCAAAGCGGCCGTGCGCAGCGCCGCCAACTTCCGCTTTTTTGCCGATCGCGTCGAATCCGCCAACGACGGCCTCGCCCTACCCGCCCACGAGCACATGAACTACACTATCCGCCAGCCCATCGGCCCCGTCGGCGTCATTACCCCGTGGAACACCCGTTCATGCTCAGCACCTGGAAAATCGCCCGGCGCTGGCCGCTGGCTGCACCGTCGTCCACAAACCAGCCGAACTCAGCCCCGTCACCGCCCAGCGCCTCACCGAGCTGATGCACGAGGCGGGCATTCCCGCAGGCGTGGTCAACCTGGTCAACGGCTTTGGCGAGACGGCGGGCAAGGCGCTCACCGAGCATCCGCTCATCAAAGCGATCGCCTTTGTCGGCGAGACGACCACCGGCAGCCACATCATGCGCCAGGGCGCGACACGCTCAAGCGGGTGCACTTTGAGCTGGGCGGCAAGAACCCCATCATTGTGTTTGCCGATGCGGATTTGGAGCGGGCGTTGGATACGGCCGTTTTCATGAAATACTCCTCAATGGCGAACGCTGCACCTCCAGCAGCCGCCTCCTGGTCGAACGCCCCGTGTACGACGAGTTCACCGCCAAACTGGCCGAGCGCGTCAAAAGCTCAAAGTTGGCCACCCGCTCGACCCGCCACCGAAGTTGGCCCGCTGATCCACCAGAGCCATTGGGAAAAAGTGAGCAGCTACGTGCAAATTGGCCAGGAAGATGGGGCCACGCTCATGGCTGGCGACGGCCAGCATCCTGCCGGGCTGTCCGACGGCGCGTACATCACCCCCACCTTCTTCAAAGACGCCAGCCCCACCATGCGCATCGCCCAGGAAGAAATCTTCGGCCCCTTCCTCACCGCTATTCCCTTCGATACGGATGCCGAAGCGCTGGAAATTGCCAACGGTGTCAAATACGGCCTCACCGCCTACATCTGGACCCGCGACGTGAGCCGCGCCCTGAAAATGGCCCACAAAGTCGAAGCAGGCATGATCTGGGTGAACTCGCAAAACGTGCGCCACCTACCCACCCCGTTCGGCGGCGTCAAGTCCAGCGGCCTTGGCCGCGATGGCGGCGACTACAGCTTCGACTTCTACATGGAAACGAAAAATATTAGCATTGCTTTTGGCGACCACCGCATCCCGAAATTAGGAAACTAGAGATTGGAGACTGGAGATTAGAGATTAGTTTCAATCTCCAATCTCTAATCTCCAATCTCCCCGCCCACAGGAGAAAAACCCATGCCAGTAAGACACCCCGCTGGAACCCCACCCTTTAACATCATCCGCATGAGCCATGTGGAGCTTGGCGTCACCGATTTGGACGCCTCGCGCAAGTTTTACACTGAAATTCTAGGCATGATTGAAACCGAGCAAGTTGGCAACTCGATTTACCTGCGCGGCCTGGAAGAACGCAACCACCACTCGATTATCCTGACGCAAACGGCCGTACCGCAGGCGCTGCGGCTGGGCTTCAAAGTTGCCAGCGAGGCGGATTTGGACCGCATGGCGGCCTATTTTGGCAAGAAAGGGGAGCCGCTCACCTGGGCCGAACCGCATGGTCAGGGCCGAACCCTACAAATGCGTGACCCGTTTGGCATGCCGCTGGAATTTTGCTATGAATTTGCCCAGGCGGAGCGCATGTTGCAGCAGTACGGCGCATATCGCGGCTGCCACCCGCAGCGCATCGACCATTTCAACTGCTTCACCCCCAACGTCCAGACC
Source organism: Ardenticatenaceae bacterium (assembly GCA_020634495.1). Next base: position 40,169 of record JACKBR010000041.1, read on the forward strand.
AGCCACGACTTTTGGGCGCTGGAAATGGGCTTCCGCACCACCGAATACACCGTCTCCGAAGATAGCGAGCCGCAGCTGTGGGCGGTGTGGATGCATCGCAAGGGCAACATTCACGACATGGCGTTTACAAACGGCTTGGGACCGCGTTTGCATCACGTCGCGCTCTGGGCACCCACCGCCATGCACATCATTCACCTTTGTGATTTGATGTCAACTACTGGCTATTTGAGCAACATGGAGCGTGGCCCAGGACGGCACGGCATCTCCAACGCCTTCTTCCTCTACGTCCGCGACCCCGACGGCCACCGCATTGAAATTTACACCAGCGATTACCTGACGGTAGACCCCGACCTTGAACCCATCGAGTGGCAGCTTCGTGACCCGCAGCGGCAAACCCTGTGGGGCGCCCCCGCTCCTAAATCCTGGTTTGAGGAAGGCTCACTG
>JACKBR010000042.1 GCA_020634495.1 Ardenticatenaceae bacterium
AGCAAAAAGCTGCCGCTTAACAAATAAAGCGGCTGCTGTTCTGCCAGAAAATCAATCCCTGGCTGCTCACCTTCGGCCAACCGCCAGATTTCGTAAAAATCGGTGCCCTCGTCATCGTGCATCAGCCAGCCGCCGATGTTGGCCAGGTACAGGCCAGCGCAAAGGATGGTCAGCCCTAGCAGCAGCCAATTGTTGCTCACGAAAGTTGGCAGCCGCCGGGTCATTTTTGCTTTTGTTGGGGCCAGGTTGTTACTGCCACTGGTAAATTTCAATGATTTGTCCTGCTCTATCAAACACGTCGATTAATTGATAATTGTCTGCCAAATAGTCTGCAAAAACCTCAAAGTCGATTAAATGAATCAAATGATCCGGATTTCCCCCTTCTACGTGCAGCAAAACCAGTTGGGGCTGGCTGGCCTCCATTCTTTCTACCAGCAGCGCGCCGGTAATAATGCCCCCTTTGATGCGCCCTCCGGCAATGATGGAGGCTTCGTAGATAGACGGCCGTTTCGCATGAAAATTCAAGCCAGCATAATCACCCAGCACAACTTCATTTGGTTCTGTGTTGGCCTGAATATAGTGCGCCAGGGCAATTGTGTCATCTTCTTGCTGTGTCAGCATGGTTGTCACAGACGGAAACGTTGAGAATATGGCAAAGCCAGCCACACCAAAAATTAGCAGACTGGTAATGACCAGGGCATAAGGTTGCCTTGGCGGAATTTTGTTAAACACGCCCTTCAATTGCAGGCCGAGGAGCAAGGCAAGGGGCGGCATAAGAAAAATAAGATACCGGGGATAGAGGGGGCGCGTGACAAAAATAAATAAAAACGGAACCAGTAACTGCGTCCATACAATTTGTTTTTCAGGAAAGGTGACAACTTTTTCACCAGAGCGTCGATTCAGAAAGGCCAGGGGCAAAATGAACAGAACGACGGCGTTAAATAGAATGAATCTTAGATAGATAACAAGTGTGATGGCAATTTGATCTTGAACGGTTTTTTCTTGCCCCAAACTGAGATGTTGTTGAAAAGCTTCCTGGTAATAAAACCCAAGCTGACTGTACAAAATGAGCGACACCCCGCCGCTAATCAGCAAAAAGGGGATAGCAAAGGTAAGTCCATTTAGCAAATGCGCCCGCCATTGCTTTGTTTGCCTAATGAACAGGTACAAGAAGAAAAAAGCCAGCCCAATTACTGGGAAAATACCGAATGGTTTCATTAGGAACGCAATGCCGTACGCCAACCCAGCCCCGGCCCAATACGGCCGTTTGCCCAACTTCACCGCCAAAAGCACAAACCCAAAGCCAACCAACTCCCAGGCAAACATCATGGGGTCTGGCCGGAACAGCCGAGCCTGCTCATAAACAAGCCCACTGGCCAGCGTTAAACCAAACGTGAGCGCTGCCGTCGGCACATCCCATAGACGCTTAACAACCAGCCCCAAAAAAACAGTGCCAGCCAGCACCTGAACCGCCGAAAAGAGGCGCAATACCTTAATTGACTGGGCTGAATCATCCGAAAATCCCAACCCCAGTTTACCCAAAAGCAAAAACAAAGGCTGCTGTTCAGCAATAAAATCAACACCAGGCTGATTGCCAACTTGCAGCTGCCAGACTTCATACAAATCCGTACCTTCATCCCCATTAATCAGCCAACCAGAGATGTTGAATAAATAAAGGGCGGCAAAGAGCAGAACAAGGAGCGTAAACAGCCAGCCAGCCTGGTTGGCTGTTTTAGAGATTGTCATGGGTTTATTCATCTGGGAGTGAGTCATCTAACAAGCCTGTGCTGTAAACAAGAACCAGATCATCTTCAAAAACAGGCGTCAGCGGCAAATAATCGCGCCATATTTCCTCATCGATCATGACCGTTTTGTGGATGACGAGAAAGCCGATATTGGCTTCGGCCAGCTGTTGCAGCGCGGGCGCAGGATCAGCAGGCAGCGGCGCTGGCTCAAAGTCTACAGCGCCAGCGCGCAGCAGCGGATTTTCGAGGATAAACTCAAACATTTCATCCCCTGCGCGGGAAACGTGCCCGGCCGTGATGGGGTGTTCGTGCAGGGTTTGGAAGTACACGTACTGTTTATCTTCTTGCCGGCCTGTGGGCACAATGGCCAGGGCCACATCGGGTGGAACGTTGTCTAAATAATCGGTGTAAAAGGTGGACACTGCGGGCGTGGTGCTGGGGAAGGGTACGGCCGTATAATCCACAAAAATAGCCAGCCCCACCAAAAAGGCAACCCCAACCTGCCTTCCCCCAGACATGTTTTGCAATGATTGCTTGAAGCCCAGCCAGCCATAGGCCGCCAGCATCGCTATGCCCAAAGAGATCAGGATGGTCATCCGGTACATCTGGCGCAAAAAAGGCACAATGGGCAGCGTCCAGGGCAGCACAAAGCCCAGCCCCGTATTGGCCAGCTTTGGCTCTGGCCCAATGGCAAACAGATAGGCCACAATGGTTAACAACAGCCACAAAGCCGCCTGTTTACGCTGCCGTCCCACAGCCAGCATTGCCAGGAAAAATGGCATGATGCCGACGTACATGCTGCGAATTAACCAGGCATACCAGTGGGGCACAATTGGGGAAATGATGTCGATATTTATGGATGCTTCTGAACTGCTGAAAAAACTGGTATTGCCGCCAACGACGGCATCAGCCAGCAAAGGAAAAACGGTGGGCAAGATGAGCAGCCCACTGGCAAGGCCAAAAATAAGAACAACGCGGGCGCTTGGCCGGGGAAACTGGCTGGAAAAAAGCATAAAAAGTAGCAAAAAAGCCAGCCAAAAAACCATCAGGATGATGAGGGTTGTGCTGGCCGCTGCGCCTAGAAAAACAAAAACGGCCGCAACCAACACCAACCTGACGCTGTTCTCCCGCACCGCCCGGATAAAAAAGAGCGTTATCCAGGGAAAACACCAGATGCTCAGCAAAACGGGATGCCCGCTCTGGTACAAATTGTGGGAGTTAAAGGCAAAAACAAGGCCCGCCAGGATGCCCGCGATGCTGGATTTGGTCATGTACCGGCCTAAATGGAACATGCTTAAGCCAGCCAAAACGTAATTGAGCAAAATGGTGATGTTGTAGGCGGGGAGCGTGCCCAGCAACGGCCGTAATGCCAGAGAAACGGCCGTATTCAAATGACTAAAACTATGGTAGGTCAGGTCTGCTCCCACCGGAAAATACATCATGTCGGTCTGCCACAGGGACAATTCCGGGTTTGTTAGAACCTGCTGCGTCCACCAGTCGGCCCAGGGGTTAATGTAGGTATCAATATCGCCGCCAACAATGACCTCGTTCAGGTTGGCGACAATGTTTCGGGCGGCAACGGCCGTAAGCAAAACAAAAAGCAGCAGCACCCACCAGGATTCATGGCGGCGCAACCTTTCAAGAAGCATCGACTTTTGTGTGGTTTGGGTCTCGTTTTTCATGAGCGCTAAATTTTGTGTGGAAAGGTTGAGCAATACATGACCAATAAACTTAAATTCTTCACAATATGACACGACTGCGAAGAATGTAGCACATCTTGCTCTTAAAATGAAAAAACCCAGGTACTATTGCACCTGGGCTAATTACCCAATTACTCAATGACGCATCTTCCTACCCGTAATACGCTTCCATTGAACTGTCTATTGGCGCATTGGTCAGCGTTGCCCCAATTATTTTGACCCGTGCCTTTTCCAAAATTTCTTTGGCGCGTTCGGCATGGTCGCGGCGGGTTTTGCCTGCGCTCAGCACCAGCAGCACGCCATCAACCTTGGCTCCCAAAACGGCCGCATCCGTCACCGCGTTCACCGGAGGGGCATCAAACAGAATGATGTCCACTTTTTCTTGCAGCCGGGCAATAAGCTGATCCACCTGCGGCGTGCCAAGAATGTCTGCTGGGTTAGGCGGCTTGGTGCCTGCGGCCAGCAGCCAGAGGTTGGGTACGGCCGTTTCTTGCAAGGCTGGCTCGTCGTTGTGCAAAATGGCATCGGTAAAGCCCGGTTCTGCTTTCAGGTCGAAGAGGCTGTGCAAAGACGGCCGTCGCAAATCACAATCCACCAGCGCTGTTTTACGGCCGCTTTGGGCCATCGTCACTGCCAGATTGGCCACCGTGCTGCTTTTGCCCTCGCCCATCACTGGCGAGGTGACCACCAGCGAGCGCAGTGGTGATTCCAAACTATAAAAAGAAAGATTTGTCCGCAGCGTGCGAAACGCCTCACTCAACGGCGACCGCGGGTTGGTAATTGTCACTAAATCCATAATTCACACTTCCTACTTTTCACCATTCATGGGCGAGGCAGGTGGAGACTTGCCCGTTTATTTGGCAAGGGTTTTACCCACCTGCCTCGCCCCAACTGTTCACTGTTCACTGCTTACTGAATACCGATTACTGACCTACTGATTACCGGGAATCCGCCCTACCACCGGAATTTCCAGATACCGTTCCACATCTTCAGCGCGGCGAACCACGCCGGATTCAATCCATTCCAGCACAAAAATAACGATGATGCCCAGCAATGCGCCAAACACGCCGCCTGCGGCCGTATTCACCTTCACATTTGGACTTACCCCCACAACCTTGGGATCATCCTGAAATTCGATGGTGATGCGATCAGCCTGGAGGTTTTTGTCATTTTCTTCGGTTTGCCACTGCATGAGCAGCTCGCCCCAGGTGCGGGCAATGTCATTGCCCAGGTCTGGATCGGTATTTTCCACATTAATCTGCACCACCAGCCCCAGCCGGTCAGATGAAACGGTGAAATCGCCCAATAAATCATTGGCCTGCATGTCTAGCTGCAAAATATTGATCACAGACTGGGCGCGGTAGCTGCTGTTGAGCCATTGTTCATAATTGCCCAGCAGCTCGCGCGCGGCCTGCGACTGGCCAAAATCGGTGCGGGCAGGGCGTACCAGCAGCTTCAGGCTGGATTCATACACCACCGGCTGAATCTTGCTGAAGCCAAAGGCTGCACCAGCCGTCAGCACCGCCAGCAGAATGATAATCCAGCCGCGCTGCCGCAAAATTCTAAAGTAATCGTTTAATGCCATAGTTTTTATTCACTTTTTGCTATTTGGAAGGAGAGTGAAGAGTGATAAGTGATAGAGTGAAAAGACTACTTTTCACTTTTCACTTTTTACTTATTCCTCGTCCTCTCGCTTCATCAAAGTCAGTCTTTCGGTAATTCACCTAAAACCGCAAACCCCATTTCTTCAGCTTCTTGCCGGGTGCGGATGGTGGGGTCCAGATATTCCACCAGCAGAGCCAGCCCCAGCCCGGCAGCCAGGCCAATGGCCAGGCGCAGGGGAATGTCTAGCAGGCTGCTCAAGCTGCGCGGCAGGGGTGTGACAATGGGCTCATCCAGCAAAACGAGCACGGCCGTTTCCCCGCCAAGTTGAGGCAAAGCGTCGGCATTTTGCTCATTGAGAACGGTGATGGCGGCGTTCATGATGCTGGCTAGCGTCTCCGCATTACCGTGCTGGATCGAAAGCTGGAGCTTGCTGCGCACATTGTCGGCCGCCACGCTAAAGCTGCCAGGGGGCACGTCGATGTTTTCCTGGGCGAGCTGGGTGGAAACGGCCGTCTTAAAGTTGCCGCTCACCGCCCAATCCGTCAGCCCATTGACAATGTATTCAGAGCCCAGCCAGTTGTAATAACGTTCCTGGTCAGCCACATTTGCTTCGGGGGCGGGCGTTTGGCCCACAATAAAGTTGACGCCAACATTAAAGCCAGGCGCAGGCGGTGGCTGGTAAGTGACCAGGCTAAACAAGGCCACCACCAGTGGCGGAATCAACACGAGCAGCCAGCGCCGCCGAAAAATAGAGTAAAACGCACGTAATTCCATAATTTAATTCCTATCCGATAAGTAGCCACAGAGCACACCAAGGCTTGTTCAGATAGATTTTATTAATTGAGCCTTTGCCGACGAAAATTAGCGCTAAAAAAGGCAATTGCCACCGCGATTGGCACCCAAAAGGTGTACACTTCGCTGATGCCAAAGCTTCGTTGGTAAATTGCCGCCACATTAATGCCAATGAGCGCCACGCCCCAGACGATAGCTTCGGCTCGGTTAAATCTTCCCGCCGCAATCCAGCTAACGATTAGCAGCAAGGGCAGCAATAATACAATGACATCATACCCCCAGCCAAACGGCGCAGTAATTACGGAAAGCAGCACGGTTGCCGGTACCCAAATGTTCAAATCGACATTCTCTCGGTGACGCCACCACAGCCAAATGGTGATGGGCAGCACCACAATTCCCATCAGTTTGGCCCACTGCCAGTTAAAAACGGTGGCCAGAATGCCGCCCAGGGTGGGCGTTTCCCAGCCAAGCAGGCTGCCCTGGCTCACGGTTTGGGTATAGTCGGCAATGAAAGACGGCCGTAACACAAACACAATCCCCGTCAGCAGTAAAATCGCGGTTGCCAACCCCGCCGCGCCCCGGTAATCCCGCCGCGTCCACAGCAAATGCAAAAAGATGATAGGCAGCGTCAGGTAAACCAGATGTGGTTTTACCAGCGTCAGCACCAGGCAAAGCCCGGCAGCAAAAAGCTGGTCTCGGTTAAAAAAGAACATAAATCCTGCAAGGCCCAGCAGCACCAGCGTATTAACCTGGCCCATTAGCAGGGCAATCATGGTGGGCAGGAACAGCAGGCCCATAAGTGGCGGCACATAGTTCCATTTTGGGCTGCTGGTTGGCGTGCGCCAGGTTTGCCACAGCAAAATCGCGCTGGTAAACACAATGACAATGTTGCTGATGAGCCACAGCCAGGTAGCGCGTTCGAAGGGAACGGCCGTGTACGGCAGCAGCAGCGCCAACAGCCAGGGCGGATTCCAGGTAATCACTGCCCAATCTTCCCGCCACTGCGTATGCGCCTGCTCCGTTTGCAGCAGCAGCTCCGCATCGGCAAAATTTTCTGACTGGGCCAATAATTTGGCAGCGCTCCAGTAAGCGCGGAAATCGCCACGCCCCATTGAAGGCGGCACCGGAATCGGCCCTAACAAAACAATAAGAAAAAGAATTGCGATGATGCCTGCTGGAAGATATTTAGCCAAAAGGAAATCCTCATTGCATTTTTTCAGCTACAAAAGCCAAAATCTGCTGCTTAAATTGATCAGCATCAAATTGTTTGGCGTGCGCTTGAATTTCTGCACTGTTCCAGGTGTGCGCATCAAGCGTCTCTACGGCGGCTGTAATGGCGTCAACGGTTTGCTGCTTAAAAAAGATGCCGGTTACGCCAGGGCGTACCGTTTCTAGCGCCCCGCCTGCGGCATAAGCGATGACGGGACGTCCCGCAGCCATTGCTTGCAGCGGGGCAATGCCAAAATCTTCTTCGCCGGGAAACATGAAGGCGCGGCATTTAGCCAGCAAAGACGGCAGCTCATCATCTGGCACATAGCCCAAAAACTGGACGGTGGGGCCAGCCAGGGCTTCCAACCGTGCCCGATCTCTGCCGCTGCCCGCAATGCGTAACGGCCGTTTCATTTTGTTAAACGCTTCAATCAATACATCAATGCGCCGGTACGGAACCAATCGCCCCACCAGCAAATAATAATCCTCAACCTCACTGCAAGGGGCAAAACGGCTGGTGTCAACCGGCGGGTAGATGATAGCCGATTCTCGCCGATACACTTTTTCGATTCGCCGACGGACTTCCTGCGAAATGGCCACGAAATGATCCACCCGATCGGCCGCCAGGCGATCCCATTGGCGCAAAGAGGTAAGAAACGGCGGCAATATTTTGCGGGTTAGCCAGCCCAGCTGCTCTTGCTCGGCATATTGCGGGTAGCGCCACACGTACCGCGTCGGCGTCAGGCAGTAACAAATGTGTACCGTCTCTGGCCCGGTGATGACCCCGTGGCAAAAACCGCTTTTGTTGCTGATAACCAAATCATAGCCACGCAAATCATGTTGCTCAAAAGAAAAGGGGTAAAGGGGAAAATAAAGCTGTTGCTTGCGATGAGAGAATGGCAGTTTGTCTATAAAATTGGTGCGAATGTCCCAATTTTGCCAATGGGCTGGCATCCGATCCGGCGCGTACAGCGAGGTGTAAATGGGCGCATCGGGGAAAAGCTCAACCAAAGTTTCCAGCACATCTTCTGCGCCGCCGATCTGGTTCATCCAGTCGTGGACCAGCGCTACTTTTAAGGAATGTGCTTTGTTCATCATTAAATGCCCAGACGGTTCATACGTTCAGCCAGGGCAGCTTCCACTTCCAGGCTTTGCATGGCGTCGTCTAGCTGGTTGTCCAGGCTGCTGGCCTGCACTTCCCAGGCGGCGTCAGCGTGATCCAGGCGGCTGCGAATGTTTTCGGCGGCGGTGGCCACCTCGCTGTCGCCCTGGCTCATGAGCGAATCCAGGGAACGCATGGCCTTGGCGGAGATTTCTTTGGATTTGGCCAGCTGTAGCAAAAAGCCCAGTTCCTGGCGTTCTTGCTTGGCGATGGCCAGCCGCCCTTCTAGCTTCACGCGCACGTCATCTAGCTTTTCCAGGGCAGAAATCTGTTTTTCCAGCGAGGCGTCGTACGTTTTAATCAGCTCCATGGCAGATATGAACTGTTTTTGGGTCACCATGGCCTCGGTGCGTTTGCCCTGTTTTAAGAAGCTGTCGATGGCAATATCAAATTTGGCGGCGTCGTTGGCCAGCGCTTCGCGACGGCGGCGCGAGGTTTTTACCTGGGCAAACATGGGGGCGATGGTTTTTTTGAACTCTTCTAATTCTCGCTCTGCCTGGCGGATGTATTCATCATAAACGGAGAGATCGCTTTTTTGCAGGGCTTTATCGGCAGCGTCGTGCAGGCGTGCCTTAAACAGGGTTTTTAGTTTTTGAAGTAATGAGGCCATGGGGGGATTATACTGAGTAAGGAGAAGGTGAGGCAAAAAAACGGCCGTTTCCCAACAACTTTAGGGGGAAACGGCCGTTTCGAGGGTTGGTCTGGCGTTAGACGATAAAAGCCAGACAGGTCATGCTTAATACTTTCCGATTGTGGGCCACAGAGTTTACAGAGGTTTTGAGGTTAGGTTCAAACGCTCTCGTTTCTCATTTTCCTCTGTGGCTTTTTCGGAAAAATGCTTAGTTAATGACAATTTCTTCTTCGTCAAAAACGTTCGCTTTGGCCACTGGTTCTTCATCCGTTGGCATCAGCACCCACAAGATGAGATAAGCCAAAATGCCGTGCCCGCCGCCCAGCGCCAGCAAAACAAAAACCAGGCGCACAATTACGGGATCGATGTTCAAATAGTTGGCAATGCCGCTGCATACGCCGCCAATCATCTCATCATGTGTATTACGAACCAATCGTTTGTCACTCATTTTTCAATACCTCCACACAGTTGTGTTTATTAACTTAGTTGATTTGCCCAACATTACGTGGAACGATTGAAAAGGTTTCAGGTTTTTACCTAAGCATTTTCCTTGGTAACTTTCCGTCTAGGCCACAGCATCCAAAGCCCTAAAATAATGAGTAAAACTGGCCAAAATTGACCCAATACGCCAAGCCCATTAAAAAATGCCCCAAAAATTAAAAACAGCATGACGCTGATGAGCAACAAGCGACCTCCAGCCCGCCATGAGGCACGTCGCTTGTACCCCAATATGCCAGCCAACAGCAGCCCAATGCCCACAAAGCCAGGAATGAGCGTCCAAATATAGGCCCAGCTTGACCAGCTGTTGGTAAGATTTTGCACATACAAAATGCCGCCAATCCCTGTTGTTATGCTGCCAAGAATAGCCAGCCTGGGGCTGCCCAAAACGGCCCCAAGAATAAGCAAGACACCAACAAAGATGATGACCAGCGGCCATTGGCTGCTCATGTCCAGGTTGAACCCTAATTCAGGGAAAATTTGCATGAGCAAAAAAAGTAAGCCAACTAAGATAAGAATAGTGCCAACAATGATTGAACTGCGCTTTTGCATTGACTGTGCCTCCAACTCTTGCTCAGTATACCCGAAGCATTGTTTGTGTTAAACTGGCCAACGAAATTTAACCTATCATGGGGTGCCAAACCCAGTGAAATTGGGAGTAGATTTATGAGACAATTATTGATTACAGCCCCTTTTCCTTCTCATCTTGTTGATAAGATTCGGGCGGTATCACCAAATCTCACCATTGAGCAGCGCACTTTGCCAAACGGCCGTTGGCCAGAAGAATGGACCACCGAGGCAGAAATTTATTACGCCTTGAGCGCCGTTCCGCCAATTGCCCAGGCACCAAACTTGCAGTGGGTACAAACCCATTATGCCGGCATAGACAACCTTAAAAACAGCGACCTATGGCATAGTGACATTCTCATTACCACTGCCAGCGGCGTCCACGCCGCCAATATGGCCCAATACGCCATGACCCAAATTCTAGCCTGGGCACACCGTGTGCCAAACTGGTTTAATTACAAACAAACCAAAAGCTGGGCCAAAAATCGCTGGGAAACCTTTGTTCCCCAAGAGCTGAACGGAAAAACGTTAGGCATACTGGGTTACGGCAGCATTGGGCGCGAATTAGCCCGCCTGGCAAAATCGTTTGGCCTCAACATTTTGGTCACCAAACGAGACGCCCGCCAGCTGCTGGATACGGGCTACAGCGCTCCCGGCTCTGGCGACGTTGAAGGCTTGCTGCCCAATCGGATTTACCCCAGCGAGGCAACCCGTTCCATGTTGGCCGAATGTGATTTTGTCGTTATTACCTTACCTTTAACCGAGCGCACCCATCATTTAGTGGATGAAGAGCTGTTAAAAGCAATGAAGCCAACCGCATTTTTGGTCAATGTGGGTCGTGGGGGCATCATCAAAGAAGCTGACCTGGTGCGAGGTTTAAAAAAGGGCTGGCTGGCGGGCGCTGGGCTGGATGTTTTTGAGGTTGAGCCACTGCCAGATGATAGCCCGCTATGGGAACTAGACAATGTAATCCTCACACCCCACATTAGCGGTTTTACCCCTCATTATGATGAACGGGCCACAAATATTTTTGTTGAAAATTTGCAGCGCTATCTGGCCGGGGAGCCATTGCTCAATCTTGTCAATCGCGATGAAGGCTACTGATTGGCTTCTGGCCCATGATTAATTAAAAAGAGCTCCGGTAAAAAATTTCCGGAGCTCTTTTTTTAATACAGGTTAATCATGCTGCTTCAATTGGTTAGTTTGGATATTTTAGCCACAGTTCGCCAGCGGGGATGAGGGGCGTTCCGCCGCTTTGAATGGGTGTTCCGTCAACGCTCAGGGCATCCCAGCCGTCGCGGTCTGTGCTGCCACGATAAGCGGCTTTACAGGCGGTTTGGCCACAGTTATTTAGGGGGAACTGCTCGAAGCGGGCGGGCACACAGTCCAGGCCCGGTGCGGTACATCCGTCAACGACGTCGCCGTAGCGATTGGTGTAACCGTGGAAGGTGAATGAGCCATTGCGGGCACCATCTTCGTCGTACTGGCTGCCGTCCAAATCGCTGGGTACGGCAATCCAGGCACGGAACAGGGCTTGGGCAGTGTTGTCGTTGCCACCAGGATTAGTTTGCGGGTTGCAGTTAAACAACTGGGTTGCGGGGTCAACACACCAGTAGTGCGTGTCTCGCAGGTTGGCTGGGGCGCTGGCGTTGGATGGGTTGGTCATCCCGACAGATTCGCCCTGTAGAATGTGCAGCCCGTAGCCAACCATGATGCGTTGATTACATCCTGGGTCGCTGCTGAGGCAGTTGAAGACGTTGCCTTCGGATTGCCAGGAGTCCAGGCTGTTGGGGCTGTTAAGCGGATGGATGCGGTATGGCGCTGCCTCTGGCGGGCCAAACTGGGCAAAGTTGGCAAACTGCGGGTTGTCGGTGGGCAATGGTTGCAGCACACCGCGTTCTGGCCAATTCAAACGGCCGAAATCGAGCCAACCACCACCGCTGCCAAAGCCACAGCCAGCAAATTCTGCCGGGAAGCGATTAATATTGTCGCGGGTTAGGGGGTAGAACTGACCGCCAATGGTACGGCCGTATGCGCCATTGTTAAACTGCATTTTGGCAGCGCCTTCTGGTGAACAGGCAATCCCTTCGGTGTAAACGCTGTGGAAGCGGGTCAGTGCGCCTAGTTCGCCACCAATCTGGTGGGTTTGAACCCGGAAAGAATCAAAACATTGGCTGCCCAAGAGAAGCGATTGGTCACAGATTTCTAGCCCATTGGTGAATTGATGCCAGGCATATCCTTGATGCTTGCCGCTGTTTTCTAGGGCTGTGCCTTCAACATAAGCCTCAAAGGCTTCGCCTGCACCGGCGTAGGTTTGCCAGGGGTAAGAAAGCTCACCACCGGCCAAGGCGTAATATTCAGTGCCAAAAATAGCATCCACAAGGTGCGGATTTTGCTTGTGTTCATGGTCCCAATGGCAGCCAAAATCATAGTTCCAGATGCCGTGCCAGGCCCGATTATCATGAGCAACACCAATTTCTTCACAGGCAGGTGCGCCAGCAAATGGCTGGATATTGCCACCAGGAGGCGGTGGAGGCGATGTTGGTGCCGGTGGCGGGGTGGTCGGCGCTGGTGATGGGGTGGTCGGCGCTGGTGGTGGGGTGGTTGGTTCTGGCGCGGGGCTGGTGGCCGTTGGCGCGGGTGGGTTGGTTGGTTCTGCCGATGGGGTTGGCTGCGGGTCGCTGCTGGGGCCGCTACAGACAACGTTTACGGCCGTACGCGATAATCTTTGTACCTGAACACCGCGCCCGTCACAGGCAATCTCGGCATTGTCGCCGCCAACCAAACTCAGGTTAAACGATTGTGCCCAGGCGGAAACGGCCGCTACCAGCACAACAATAAGAATGACGCTAACCACAATCACTCTGGACTTTGGTTTCATACGATTAAGATTTGCTTTTTCAGCGCCCGGGACGGGACGCCGTTCTTGCGGTAGGTTTCGCTTATTCATGCTCTGCTCCATTTTGAGTCACAAGCTAGATAAAATGGGCTTGCTTGTGACTATCTTCTTTCTCTATCGACTTCAAACAGTAGTTGAGTATGATGTCACTTCTACGGTGGTGTCTCTTGAATGAGTTGGTAAAGAGGCAGCCCTTTAAGCTTCTTCACGACTTTTGGGCTGCCAATCTACCAAACGCTTCTTCCTTACTTCTTCATTCGCTTCTTGTTTGCTTCTTCACGCTTAATTAAAGCTTATTGGGTGAGTGGCTTTGCCTTGAAATTTCCCACCATCTCACAGTTCTAAATGTCTCAGGCGTCACCTCCTTACTTATGAATTTGCATATCGGATTCTTTCGAATGGTTGTCGTTGATGTCGGGTTGACTGGTTTGTGTGCGTAGTTGCGTTATGTCAAATCCGCGTTTGCTTATGGCCGCACTATAGCCAGCCGCTATTTTTGGGTGAATAGGAAAAAAAGCATGGTACGGCCGTCCTAGTTAGGCGAAAATGCAACTAATATTTATGCAATTGTTATAAGTTGGGGGTCAAAATGGGGTCATTCAGGGAGATTTTTAACGAATTGACCCTATTCCTGAAAAGTTACAATATTTCTTACGGGATTGTTTCTTTACGGCTTCTTCACGCCGCGTAGGGTCGTTCTTATCTTGTATTTATGTTGCCGCGGGCTATAACTCCAGCTTAAAGGAAAGTTGTTGGGCTTCGGCAGGCGTGGGTTTTTGGGCGCGGATGCAGTAAGACAGGCCTGCCACGTTTTTTTCGCTGCGCACCCGGTAACCAGTTTCTTTTAGCAGCTGTTGCCAGTAAACGGCCGTTGGCAAGCTAAAACCACCAAAACCGCGAACAATCCAGTTCGTTTGGCTGCGCACCGACTCTGCCAGCAGCAGCTGCCCCCGTGGTTTAAGGATGCGGTACGCTTCTCGCAGCAGCGCAGCGCGGTCGCCCTCTTGCCACAGCTCGCCAACCACGTGGCACAGCATGACCGTGTTGATGCTTTCATCCGGCAGCGGCAGCAAACTTAAGCTGCCTTCACGCCAGCTCAGTCGTGGATCAACGGCTGGCGGGGGCTGCTGGGCACGCCAGCGTACCAGCCAGGGGCTAATGGTCCACTGCGGATTGTAGATATCGATGACGATGATTTGACCGGTTGTTAGACGACGCGAGAGGCCAATGGCTGGCCTTTCTAAACCCAGATCGATGTAGGCAATGCGCTCCGTGGCGGGGAGCTGGCCCATGTCGAATAGAACATGATGTGGGGTGATGCCATCAAAATCGTACCGCTGCCGGGCTTCCCAAATGCCCGCAGCCAGATAGTAGATTAAAATGAGGAAAACGGCCGTTGCCAGCGGAATAAACGACAGCCAGCCGCGCATGGCGCTAAGACCAACAATGATGAGCGCGGCCACCATGCCCAGGTAAAGCAGCACAAATCGGGGCCAATTGGCTAAAATGTAGGTGCGTGTTCCGCTAAAACGACTATCGTTCATGATTGGGTTCTGTTCCGACCAGACCTAGCTAACAGGAAACCCCTGTTTATCGGAACAGTAGTATACCCAAAACAAGGTTGAAGGATGAAAAAAATGGATCAAGAACAGCAAGAATCGTTGACGCGCTTTACAGAGCGGTATACCAATGGGCAGGTTCCCTGGGATGATGTGCTGCCGCCACCAGAGGTTCAACAGTTAGTGGCGAGCTTGCCAGCCGGACGGGCATTAGATTTGGGCTGTGGCTACGGCCGTACTGCCATTTATCTGGCACAGCAAGGCTGGCAAGTGGATGCTGTTGATTTTGTGCCTCAGGCTATTGCCGAAGCCAAACGGCGGGCAACTGAGGCCAAGGCGATACAACAAATACAGTTTCATGTAGGGTCAGTGGCAGATTTACATTTTGCCAATGGCCAATACGACCTTGCCATTGACATTGGCTGTATGCACTCCCTTAGCCATGAGCTGCAAACAGCATACCGTGAAGAGCTGCTGCGCCTGCTGCGGCCTGGTGCCGCCTATTTGTTATTTGCTCGTCTCCGCAATCCAGATGACGATCCAGCCGATGGCCCAAGCGGCATGGATGAAGCCGCGCTAAAAGCGCTCTTCACGCCGTTCCAATTGCAAAAAAGCGAAATCGGCGTGACGGCAGGGGAAGATTACAGTTGGCAGTCAGGTTGGTTTTGGTATTGGCGATGATAAGTTAGAAGTTGCCCCAATCGCCATCTTTTCATCTGATGACCGTTCTACTCTCCCGCTTCTTCCAATAAGAACTCAATGGCATCGGCAAAGGTGGCGTACGGTTGCGCCCCAGAAAGGAAGTAGCCGTTCAAAAAGAAGCCGGGCGTGCCGTTGATGCCATAACTGGCTCCTTCATTTAAATCGGCGATGATGCGCTCTTCGTAAGTGCGATCTGCCAGGCAGGTGGCAAACTGCTCGGCATCTAAGCCCATCTCGGCGGCATATTGATTGAACAAGGTGTCGGCATCGGTACGGCCGTTCCACTCAGCCTGGGTCGCAAAAAGCGTATCGTGCATTGCCGCGTAGCTGTCTTGTTCACCAGCGCAGCGTGCGGCGTTGGCGGCCAGCATCGCCTGCGGATGAATTTGTGTCAGTGGGAAATCTTTAAATACGTAATAAACAACGCCCGTATCGATGTAATTTTCCTTCAAAAGCCCGTACGTTTGCTCAAAGTGGCGACTGCAAAATGGGCATTGATAATCGGTGTACTCAATGATGGTGATAGGTGCATTGGGATCGCCCACCGCGTAAGCGCCGTCGATAGGAACATCTACTGGGCCGGTTGGCGTTTGTGGCTGGGCGGCCTGGGCCTGGGCCTGTTCGTAAGCCTGGCGCATTTGGGCCTCTAGGGTGGCCTCTAGCTCACCGTTTTCAATGAGTTCGGCCACAGCGTCAAACACTTCAAACGGCTGTGCTCCCCGCAGCGGGTAGCCATTCATATAAAAGGTAGGCGTACTGCTGACGCCCAAGGCCAGCGATTCTTGCTGGTTGGCCAAAACAAGCTCGCGCTGGGCACCAGCTTGAATACAGCCTGTCAGTTCATCGCCATCCAGGCCCAAATCAGCCGCCAGATCAGCAAAGATGCTGATAGCGGCCGTTTCGCCATTGCCGCTCCATAATTCCTGATTGGCAAAAACAGAGTCGTGCATCGCTTTGTAAGCATCTTGTTCCCCAGCGCAGCGTACGGCCGTTGCCGCCACAATTGCTTCGGGGTGCAGGTTGTCTAACGGTAAATCTTTAATCGCGTAAAACACACGGCCGTTCTCAATCATCTCCGTAAACAGCGTGGGGAACGTCTCCACGGCATACTGCTGGCAAAACGGGCATTGGTAATCCGTAAACTCCACAATTTGCACCGGCGCATCTGGGTCACCTGCCGACCAGGCCACATTTTCTGCTTCAACGGGAATGGCGACTGGTGTGGGGACGGCGTACTCAGGCGGCAGCTCCTCATCGCTAGGGGCGGTGGCAATGCTGCCTCCTTCACTGATCAGGGCAATGGCCTGGTTAAATGAAGCCAGCGGCTGCGCCCCAATAAACGGCTGCTCGTTAATAAAGAAGCTAGGCGTACTGCTCACCCCACGAGAAAGCCCCAGCTGATAATCTGTCTGAACTTCTGCTGCGTATTTGTTGGTTTCCAGGCAGCTATTAAAAGAATCCATCTCCAGGGCCAGCGCTTCGCCATAGCTGGTAAAGACGGTATTGGCCTGGTTGTGGCTCCATTCTGCAATATTTTCAAAAAGTAAGTCGTGCATTTGCCAATAAGCCACAGCGCCTTGCTCCCCAGCGCAGCGGGCGGCGTTGGCGGCCAACGTTGCCTGGGGGTGGATGTTCAGCGGGAAATCGTAGTAAATCAGCAGGACTTCGCCGTTGGCAATTTGGTTACTATTTATAGATGGATAGGTCTGGGCTGCAAAACGGCCGCAAAAGGGGCATTGAAAATCTGAAAACTCTTCAATGACCACTGGGGCATTGGGATCGCCGCGATACGGCCGTCCGTCATCCGTAAAGCCAACTTCAATGCCATCTGCATCATATTCAGCAAATTCGTTGGACACGGAAACGGCTGGGGGATTGTTAGATGTGGTAACGGCCGTATCACTTTCTTCATCTTCCCCGGCGTCTTGTTGCAGAAGAAAACCGCCATCGCTGGGCAGCAATGAATCATTGGCATTGTCATCGGAAACGGTGTCAGTGTCGGCGGTAGGTGCGGCCGCGCCACAACCTGCGGCAATTAATAATACAAGTGTAGCCCACAACCACACCTTTTTGGTTGAAAATAACATTAACTTAAACTCCATCTATTCGTCTTAACCTTTGGGATGTGTTAGACTTTTGTGTTTGGTTTACTTTTTTACTTAGACATGGTCATCGGTTCGTATCTTAAACGAAAAAGGGATAAGACACCACTGAATGCGCGGCTTTATTGGTTGGCATTAACATTTGTTTTTGTGTGGATGGGGCAGCAGCCAACGGCCGTTGCGGCCCAAACAAGCAGCGGCATTGCCGAACCCGCCGCCGGGGACACAATCTCTGGGGTGGTTGCGGTACGCGGAACGGCCGTTCATCCCAATTATTTGCGCTACGAATTGGCCTTTTTACAGCAAGATAAACCTGGGGCAGATTGGATTGTGTTTGCCGAAGGAACCCAGCCGGTCACCGATGGCCTGCTGGCAATTTGGGACACCACCGTTGGCCAGGCCATTGGCGCGCCAGTTTTCCCAGACGGCCGTTACCAGCTGCGGCTGCGCGTTGTAAAAAATGATTTTAACTATGACGAATTTTTCGTCGCAGACCTGATTATTCAAAATGAAGGGCCGACGCCCACACCTACACCGGATGAAACGGCCGTGGCCAGCACCGCCACCGCAGCCGCCATTCCCGTACAATCGACAGACAGCACAGACGGCAGCTTTCAGCAGCCAACACCCTTGCCGTCGCTGACGCCGTTTCCCACACCAACCCCGCCGCCTACGGTGGTTGGGGCCACGCCCGCTGCGGCTCAATCCGGCAGCGAGGCGGACGAAGGGGGCTTGCTGGGCCAGCTAGAAGCCGCCCAAACTGATCAGGTGGGGGACGCATTTTGGCTGGGCATTCGCCTGACGGCCGGACTGTTTATTGCCGCTGGCGGATACCTTTTGCTGCGCTGGCTCATCCGCCGCCTGTGGCGCTTTTACTGGACAAAAAAGGGGAGTGAGGAGTGAACAGTAAAAAGTGAAAAGTGGCTAATCAACTTTTCACGAATCACTTTTGACTTTTCACGACTTCTTATAAAAAGAAGGAAACACACAATCGAGTGAAGAAGATACCGTCGATTTTTTTGATATTCATGGCTACGGCCGTTTTTGTTGCCTGTCGTAACGAGGAGCCTTTGCCCACACCTGCGGCCACCATTGCGGTTTCATCTGCGGAGAATGCAGTTGACGACCCAGCGCCGGACGAGGCGGACACGGCCGTTTCTGGCACCAATCCCACGCCAGAACCTACAGCCACGCCGCTGCCCACTGCCACGCCGCTGCCCCCCAAGCCGCTCACCGTGTGCCTGGGCGCAGAACCCACCAGCCTCTTTTTGTATGGCGATGACAGCCTGGCGGCAACGGCCGTTCGCCACGCCCTTTACGAAAATCTCTACACCACCCTCAACTACGACTACCAGCCGCAAGGGTTAGAAAAGCTGCCCAGTCTGGATGAAGGAGATGCGCGTATTGGATTGGTAGCAGTGAACGAAGGCGATCTCATTGTCAATTCTGCTGGAAATGTCGTCTTCCTGGTGCCTGGCGTGCAGTTTGTGCGCGGCGATGGCGAATTTATCACCTTTGACCGCACGCTGACGGCCGAAGGAGCCGAGCCGTTGCTCATGCAGCAAATGACGGCCGATTTCACCTTCAAACCGATGACCTGGTCAGATGGAACGGCCGTTACCGCCGCCGATTCCGTCTTTAGCTACCAAATTGCCGCTGCCTCAGAATCAGTCAGCGACCAAACTAAAATTGAACGCACCGCCAGCTACGAAGCCACCGGGGATCTCACCACCACCTGGATCGGACTGCCTGGCTTCCTAGACCCGGAATATTTCACCAATGTCTGGACGCCGCTGCCGCAGCACCAGCTTGGCGAATTTTCGGCGGCTGACCTGCTGGCCGAAGCGTCGCCCGCGCCGCAGCCAGTGAGCAGCGGCCCCTTTGTGGTGGCTGAATGGCGTCGGGGAGAGGCGCTCATTTTGCACAACAATCCCAACTATTACCGGGCAGAGTCAGGCTTACCCCACATCACCGAGCTAACAATCCGGTTTGATTTGGCAGGAGAAACGGCCGTTAACCAAATTGCCGCCGGGTGTGACATTGTCACCCACGACGCCATCAGCCTGACCCAAACGCCAGACGTACTGGCCGCTGCCGATGCGGGTACGCTGCTGGCCACATTTGTTTCCAACAACATCTTTGAACATATCGATTTTGGCATTAACTCCTGGGAAAATTATGGCGATGGCGAGCGAAACGGCCGTCCCGACTGGTTTGAAGATGTGCGCGTCCGGCAGGCCATCACCCTCTGCACCAACCGGCAGCAGCTGGTGGATGAGATCACCTACGGACAATCCCGCATCCTGCACGCCTACATTCCCGACGACCACCCGCTCTACCCTGCCGAAGCCCAAGCGTGGGCCTTTGATCCGGCTGCGGGCAACAGCCTGCTGGATGACGTTGGTCTGGAAGATACCGACGGCGACGGCTTCCGCGAGCTGGTAGAGCGCGATCTAAGCCAGACGATTGTGGCGACAACCACCATGAGCATTACCCTGGGCACCAACAGCGAGAGCGTCATCCGCCAGCGCATCAACGAGCTGGTTGCGGTCGATCTGGCTGAATGCGGCATCCAGGTGAACCTGTACGACGTGAACGCCAATGACTGGTTTGACGACGGGCCATTTAGCCCGCTGTTTGGCCGCCGTTTTGACCTGGCAACCTTTGCCTGGCTCACCGGCATTCATCCGCCATGCGGCCTTTACCTCGGCAGCAACGTCACCGGGCCAGAGGAACGGGGCTTTGGCGGCTGGAGCAACATCAACGCCACCGGCTGGATCGATGAGGATTACGACGCTGCCTGCAACAGCGCGTTGGCTGCATTGCCCGGCACACCAGAATACACGGCCAGCCATCTGGAAGCGGCCCAAATTTTTACCGAAGCGTTACCAATTATTCCGCTGTTTCACTATTTGAAAACGGCCGTAACCCAACCCGCCGTCCTCAACTTCCAGCCAGACGCTTCCCAGCCCTCTGAGCTGTGGAACCTGGCGGAACTAGATATTGAGAATTGAGGTAGGTCAAGATTGCAATCTTGACCTACAAACTGGGGCACTGTGAACTTTTGGCGCAGATTATTGGGTCGCCGGGCAGAACCGGCAGATGATTTTGATGAGATGAACGACACAGAACGATTTTTAATCGTTGGCCTGGGCAATCCGGGCCGTAAATACCGGGGCAACCGGCACAACATCGGCTTTATGGCGGTCGATGCGCTGGCGGCTGCCTACAAAATTGAAAGCAGCAAGGTGCAAAACAAGGCGATTGTGGGCAACGGCCGTATCCAAAACCAAAACGTCATCATCGCCAAGCCGCAAACCTACATGAACAGCAGCGGCGACGCCGTTGGCCCGCTGGCCCGCTACTACAAAGTGCCGCCAGAAAATGTGCTGATCGTCTACGATGAGCTGGATTTGCCCTTTGGCACCATTCGTCTGCGCGAAAAAGGTGGTTCTGGCGGCCACAACGGTATGAAGTCGATCATCAACCATTTGGGGCAGGACTTTCCCCGGATGCGCCTGGGAATCGGCCGTCCATCAGGGCGGATGCCCGTGCCTGCCCACGTTTTGCAAGATTTTGGCAAAGACGATCTGCCCCTGCTAAACGACATCCTGGCTGAAGCCGTCCGCGCCATTGAGACCTACCTGCGCGACGGCATTCAGCTAGCCATGTCGCGGCACAATGGCAACCTGGTGAATGAAGATTAATCGGAGGTGCGACGCACTTCCGAAGTGCGTCGCACCTGGATAATTACCACACATGACAGTTTCTGGACTCCTCAACATCTTCAACGAACTGCCCGCTTTTGGCCAGCTGGTGGCGGAACTGGACGAGAAAAAATCGGTTCCGGCTTTGACGCTGCCCACGAGTGCGCGCACGGCCGTTCTCGCCCAGCTCTACCTGCAAAGAAACGCGCCTGTTGTGCTCATCACCGGCAAAGTGGAGTCCGCCGCCGCCTGGATTCAGGCGTTGGAGATGTGGCTGCCGCCCGGCGACGTGATGCGCCGCCTGCCCGAACCCACCCCGCTGCCTTATGATCGCGGCCCATGGAGCGAGCGCTGCCGCGCCGACCGGCTCACTGTTCTTACCCGGCTCATGGCCGGGCAGCATCCGCAAATGCCCGCATTGGAACTGCCCCCGTTCATTGTCACCTCGGCCCGCGCCTTTCTGCAAAAAACGCTGCCCAAACGCCGCTTCATGACCAGCACCCGCGTGCTGCGCGTAGGCCAAATCATCGACCTGGAAAAGATTATCGCCACCTGGCTGGGCATTGGTTATGAAGAAGCCAGCGTGGTAGAAGCGGCCGGTCAGTTCAGCCGTCGCGGCGGCATCATCGACATTTTCCCCATCGCCATGCCCTTCCCCGTGCGCATTGAGCTATTCGGCGACGAAATCGACACGATGCGCACCTTTGATCCGGCCACGCAGCGCTCCATCGAAATCAATGGCAGCGCGTCGGTAGAAACCATCATTGTGCCACCGACGCGGGAAGCGCTGCCCGCAGTAGCGCAAGATTTTGCCCTCTCTTTGCCCGAAGAACTTGATCCGCAGCCGGAGGAAGGCAGTTTGCCCTCCTGGCGCGACGACATCGCCGATTTGCGAGCAGGGAACGCTTTTCCCAATCTGGAATATTATTTACCGCTGCTTTATCCGCAGCCTGCCAGCTTGCTGGATTATTTGCCCGACGAGGCGCTGGTGGTGGTGGACGATTGGCGCGAACTGGCAACGGCCGTAAGCGAACTGCACGAACACGCCGACCAGATGGCCAATGAGCAAACCAGCCTGCCGCCTAACTTTCAAAGCCCGCTGTTTGCCTGGGAACAAATGGTGGACTTGCTGAATTGGTGGCAGCCGCTGATTTTGGGCGATGGGCCAGAAGGAGACGATCCGGAACGGCCGTATCTCGATTTTGCCTCCTCATTTGAACCAGGCCCACGCTACGGCGGTCAGGTACGGCCGTTGCTCACCCAGCTCAAATCCGCCCAAAAAGAAGGCGACCGCGTGGTGGTGCTCAGCCAGCAAGCCGCCCGCCTGCAAGACCTCTGGCGTGAAGAACTGCGCGACATCAAACCGGAAAGCCTCATCCTGCGCGGCGGCCTCACCAGCGACGAAAATGGTGACGAACCATCACCTGGTCACCCTGTCACCTTGTCACCCAATCACCCGTCGCAAACACTTTCCAGCTTACCGGACTCCGGCTCCCTCACCTTCATCCAGGGCGCACTGCCAGAGGGCTTTGTCCTGGTGCGGCGCGAAGATGACCACATCTTGCTCGATTTGCTGACGGATGCCGAGATTTTTGGCTGGAACCGGCCCGCACCGCGTCGCTGGCGCTCACCGCGCCCCATCGCCCCAGAAGCCCGCTTTGCCGACATCACCGCCGGGGATTACGTGGTGCATCTGGAATACGGAATCGGCCGTTTTGCCGGGCTAGTGGTGCGCAACATCGGCGGCATGGAGCGGGAATATTTGCTCATGGAGTACGCCAACGGCGACACGCTCTATGTGCCCGCCCACCACGCCGACCGCTTGAGCAAATGGGTTGGGTCAGACGAACGGCCGCCCAACATGCACCGCCTGGGCGAACGTTCCTGGACGCAGGCCAAAGCCAAAGCCCAAAAAGCTGCCGACGAGCTGGCCGACGAACTGCTCGACCTGTACGCCACCCGCGAAACCATTGCCGGCCACGCCTTCTCGCCAGACAGCGAATGGCAGGCCGAGCTGGAAGCCAGCTTCCCCTACCGCGAAACGGAAGACCAGCTGCGCGTCATTGGCGAAGTGAAGGCCGATATGGAGCAGTCTCAGCCGATGGATCGGCTGGTGTGCGGCGATGTGGGCTACGGCAAGACAGAAGTGGCTTTGCGTGCCGCCTTCAAAGCGGTGATGGACAGCAAGCAAGTGGCCATTTTGGTGCCGACGACGGTGCTGGCGCAGCAGCATTTTAATACCTTTTATGAACGGTTACGGCCGTTTCCCGTCAAAGTAGAAATGCTCTCCCGCTTCCGAACCCAAGCCCAGCAGAATCGAATTGTGAAGGGGTTGAGAAACGGCCGTGTAGACATCATCATCGGCACTCACCGCCTGCTGTCCGACGACATTTCCTTCAAAGATTTGGGCCTGGTCATTGTGGATGAAGAACAGCGCTTTGGCGTGGCCCACAAAGAGCGGCTCAAGCAGTGGCGCACCGAAGTGGACGTGCTCACCATGACCGCCACGCCCATCCCCCGCACCCTTTACATGAGCCTCACCGGCGTGCGCGACATCAGCATCATCGACACCGCTCCAGCCGAGCGGCTGCCCGTGCAAACCTACGTCGGAGCCTTTGATGAAACGCGCCTCAAGCGGGCCTTGCAGCGTGAACTAGACCGGGGTGGGCAGGTGTTCCTGGTACACAACCGGGTGCAAACCATCGACATCATTCACAAGCAAATTGAGCGGCTGGTGCCGGAAGCCCGCGTGGCCATCGGCCACGGCCAGATGAGCGAGCGCCAGCTAGAGCGCATCATGACCGACTTTGACGAGGGCAAAATTGACGTGCTCATCAGCACCACCATCATCGAAAGCGGGCTGGACATCCCCAACGCCAACACCCTCATCGTGGATCGGGCCGACCGCTTTGGCCTGGCGCAGATGTACCAGCTGCGCGGGCGCGTGGGGCGCGGGGCCAAACGCGCCTATGCCTATTTCTTCCACGCCCCCTGGCGCACGCTTAATGAAGATGCGCGGCTGCGTCTGGAAACGATTGCCGAGCAAACGGAACTGGGCGCGGGCTACCAGATTGCCCTGCGCGACATGGAAATTCGCGGCGCGGGCGATTTGCTGGGTGGGGCGCAAAGTGGGCACATTTCGGCCGTGGGCTTTGATTTGTACACCAAGCTGCTGGCCAACGCCGTCAAGCGGCGCAAGGCGGAGCGCCAGGGCGAAACCCTGCCCGCCGAGCTGCCAGAAGCGACGCTCATCGACGTGCCGCTGGCCGCCTACGTGCCGCCCGACTACGTGCCCGACCCCGCGCTGCGGCTGCGGCTCTACCGGCGCATGGCCATGCTGGGTGATCTGGTTGAAATTGATGAGATGGCCGTCGAGCTAGCCGATCGCTTTGGCCCCATTCCCGATCCGGTGCATCATTTGCTGTACCAGTTACGGATCAAAGTTTTGGCAGAGCGGGCGCAGGTAACGGCCGTAACTACCGAAGCGGGCCAGATCAAAATTCGCCTGCTGGATTTGGAAGGCATCGACCGCTTCCGCTTGCAACGTTATTTAGGCGAATTGGTGCGCGTCAGCCGCAAAGCCATCTGGATGCCCCGTGACCTGAGCACGAAGGAGTGGCAGGTGACGCTGGTACAGGTTTTAGAGCGCCTGGCTTCCTTTGAACGAGACAAAATGAAATTGTCATCATAAAGTGGGCTGATTTGCTATAATTACGTTGTTATGAAGATTTATTTGGATGTTTGCTGCTTAAATCGGCCGTTTGATGACCAGATCCAGCCTCGTATTCATTTGGAAAAGGAGGCCATTGTCTCGACTTTAGCGCAAGTTGCTGCTAAGGATTTAGAATGGTTGTCAAGCTCGGCGGTGATAGCTGAGATTAAACAGACCCCTGACCCTGTTCGGCGTTTTAGAATGCTGTCTTTGTTAGGCATGGCCACTGAATCAATAAATGTCACTAATGAATCAGAACGGCGTTCAAGAGAATTGGTTGGACTTGGTTTTAAACCATTTGACGCCTTGCATTTAGCATTAGCAGAGCAGGGTGGCGCTAACATTTTTTTGACAGTTGATGATCAGCTAATTCGGTTGGCAAACCGTTTGGAAGGTAAAGTTAGGGTACCCGTAAGCAATCCACTTACCTGGATTCGGGAGTAATTCAGATGATAGATACGCGTTCGATGACCCAAATGGAAATTTATGAAACTGGCTTGGAAATTTTGTCCCGCGAAATGGGTGCAGTGGGCATGATTCGTTTTTTGCAAATGTTTGAAAAGGGAAAAGGTGATTACACCAAAGAACGTCACCAATGGCTTGAGAACCTGACAATTGATGATGTGATCAATTTAGCGAAGGCCGAGCAAGAAGAAGACAAGGGATAGCGTCACAGAAGATGGATATTAAGTTTTTTGATGACCCGTTTGAGGGGCCGAAGCCTCGGGAAGAGGTAAAGATTAAGCAGTTGGGGTTGTATATGCACGAAGACGGCCGTCGCGTAGCCGTCGGGTTTGACATCACGCCATTTTTGGAACGGCCGTCTCTCCAGGTCACCTTTACGAATGAGCGGGGGGAAGAAGCTGGCTCGCTGCACGTCATTGAGACATTGCAAACCAACTTTAGCCTGACGGTGCATTTGCGGGATAAAGAACCGACTGATAGTTATGAGATAACGGCCGTTGTCTACTACGCCACTCCCGAAACTGAGAGGGTTGATGTACACACCCTCACCCGCACCCTGGATCGCACCACGCCTGGTGAACAGTAACGCCAGCCGCCAACTGAATGAGCAATAATAAAACACAAAAAGCCGCCGCTGTGCCCGCAGCGACGGCTTTTTGTTGAGGAAAACAATGTTTAAGCAATCTCTGTAACGTTGTTATTCCTCAAAAGGTTCCCACGTTTCAACAGGTGGCGCTAAGATGTTTTATTGGGCTGACGCACTACCCACCTGCCTAACCCCTACTTTTTACTTTTTACTTATTACTGAAAACTGACCACCGTTTACTGCTCCCCCGCCTCTTCCTGCTCTGTCAACCGTTCCAATTTTGACTTCGTTTCCCGCCAGGTGATTTTAGACAGCCCCAGCTTTTGCCGGATGTCGTCTGGCTCTTCGTTGGCGCGCCAGTCACGCATGGTGGAAGCCCAGCGCAGATTTTCAAAGGAAAGAAGGCCACGGGTCAGGCCAGCCTCATCGCCAATGTCGCGCAAGATATATTCCAGATTGCGCGGCGTGCAGGTGAACAGCGTGTCTGGGGGTTCGTACTGCGCCAGATACTCATCCAGCACCTCTAACCATTCCGGTTCCAGCGGCAGTTTGCGCTCTTTGTAGCGCAGGCGCGGGTTGGCGTAGCGAATAAACAGCATGGGTTGGTCTGGATCGCTGCGGTCAATGTGGTTGGGGACGATGGTCATGGCTTCCCCTTTTTTGATGCCGGTTTGCAGCAGCAGCGTTAGCAGCAGGTGGGGGCGGGCATCTGGTTTTTGCCCCTGGCCACCCAGGCGAATTTTCTCGGTCACGGTCAGCGCCTTGCTCAAATCATCCTCGCCAGGAATGACGGGCAGGGGGCTTTTGACGCTGCGCTGGATAACGGCCGTAGACGGGTCATTGGCCAAAACGCCCGCTTGATGCAGCCAGCCAAAAAATACCTTGAGGGTGGTGACGCGCCGGGCATATGATTTTGGACTGCAAGGCACGCCGCGCTCTTCCAGCAGCCATTTCAAAAAGTCATTCAGGTTGTTGGTGCCAATTTCGCCAACAGGCTGGCCAATGCCCAAATATTTTCCCAGCAGGCGCACATCGCTGGCGAATGCCTTCATGGTGTTAATAGCAAAGCCTTCATCCCGCATGTGGGTTTCAAACAGGCCCAGGGCGGCCTGAATAGAGGCATTTGCCGAGAGGGGCGGGGCTTCCTGGGTTGGGGGTAGTTTATCAGGTGAAATTAAAGGTTTTTGATCGCTCACGCTCAATCGCTCCTTTCTGCGAACTTTTCGTATAGACGGTAAGATTAGAACATTTGAACGAGTTTGTCAAGGAGTGCAATTTACAATTTGCAAATCGAGCCTTCACATTTTCTAAACATTCATTTTCTATACTTTCCTGGTTCTAATTTTATGTTATTGGCAAAGGGAGTTTAGCAGATGTGGAAGAGTAGAAAGGTTTGGCTTGGGAGCATTTTGATTCTCATCTTGGCGGGCGGTGGTTACTATTTTTATGCGCAAAACGCGGCGGCTGTGGCTGCTGAGGCGAGTGATGAGGCCACGGTGCAAACGGCCGTTGCCCGCGTAGGTGATATCGTGGTCTCTGCAACCGGGGCAGGGAGCGTGATAGCAGCTGAAGAGCTGTCTTTGGGCTTCACAGCCAGCGGCACACTGACGGAACTGTTGGTTGCTGTTGGCGACGAGGTGTCGGCCGGTGATGTGTTGGCCCGTATCGATGACACGGATGCCCAGCAGTCGCTGGTAAACGCCCAGCTGCAATACCAGCAAGCCGCCATGCAAACAGACGCCTCGGTGACGGCCACCGGCGTAAGCTACGATGAGATTAGCGTGGCCCAGGCCCAAATTAGCCTGACAGAGGCCCAAGCGGCGCTGGATGAGCTGCTCAATTGGGAAGCTGACCCGGACGAAATTGCTTTAGCCGAGGCCAGCTTGACTGCGGCTGAGGCCAGCTACAACGCCGCGCTCGGTCAGGCTTCGGCCAGCAGCGCCAGCATTGCCGTAAGCGGCATCAGCGTTGATCAGGCGGAGCGAGATTTGGCTGATGCCCAGGCCGCCTATGACACGGCTTACGATCCGGGGCGGGATTGGGAGCTAGGCGATCCGCGGCGGGCAGACGCTTTGGAGAATGAGCGGGAGCGGGCGTCCGATTCCTTGCTGCGCGCTCAGGAATCGCTGCAAATTGCCCAACTGAACTACAACTCGACGGTGGCCAGCAGCAGCAGTAGCAGTTCGGCCAGCGCCCAAACCAATTTATTGAGCGCCCAACAGGCGTTGGCTGATGCGCTTGGGGGGCCAACGGATGATGAGATTGAGGCGGCGGAAACGGCCGTTCGCCAGGCAGAACTCTCTTTGCAGCAAGCTATGCTAAACCAGGAGGCCAACGAGATCAGTTTGGCCCAGGCAGCGCTCAACGTGCAAACGGCCGAAGAAGCGGTGACCGCCACCAGTCTGGTAGCTCCCATTGATGGCACTGTGTTGTCTATCAGCGGGTCTGTGGGGGAAAGCGTTAGCAGTGGCGTTATCATCCTGGCCGATCTGGCCCAGCCTGTTTTGGAGCTGTATTTGGATGAATCTGATTTGAATATGGTGGGAGTGGGGTACGAGGTGGAGGTTGTTTTTGACGCGCTGCCCGATGACACCTTTGCGGGAACGGTCGTGCAGATCGATCCGCAGCTGGTGACTGAATCGGGAGTTACGGCCGTTCGCACCCTGGTGGTGCTAGATACAACATCTTTTGCCAAGCCCCAAACCTTGCCATTGGGCCTTAATGCCACCGTGGAAGTGATCGGCGGGCGGGCGGAAAATGCCGTGCTGGTTCCGGTGGAAGCCCTGCGCGAGCTTTCTGCTGGGGAATACGGCGTCTTTGTCATGGAAGACGGCGAGCCAAAGCTGCGCTTTGTGGAAGTGGGCATCATGGACTTTACCTACGCTGAAATCCTGTCTGGTGTTGAAGCTGGTGAAGAAGTGACCACCGGCATCATTCAGACGCAGAGCGAATAAGCCAGGTGGCGCATCATGAAACCAATAATTCAAACAAAAAACCTGGAAAAAGTATACGGCATGGGCGACATTCAAGTGAAAGCCTTGGGCGGCGTTGATGTACGCATTGACGAAGGGGAGTTTGTGGCCGTCATGGGGCCGTCTGGCTCTGGCAAAAGCACGCTGATGAACATTTTGGGCTGCCTGGACAGGCCCAGCAGCGGCCAATATTTTTTGGCTGGCGAAGATGTGAGCCAGTTAGAAAAGGTGCAGTTGGCCAGCATTCGCAACCAGCGCATTGGCTTTGTTTTTCAATCGTTTAATTTGCTGCCGCGTACCTCGGCGCTGCGCAATGTGATGCTGCCGCTGGTTTACAAGCGGGTTAACCAACTGTCGCCCGCCGAGCGAGAAGACAAGGCGATGGCTGCTTTGGAAGCCGTTGGGCTGGCGGACAGGGCATTTCATGAACCCAATGAATTGTCTGGCGGGCAAAGGCAGCGTGTGGCCATTGCCCGCGCTTTGGTGAACGATCCGGTTTTGGTGATGGCCGATGAGCCAACGGGCAATTTGGACACCAAGACAGGCCAGGAAATTATGGCGCTGCTGCATGAGCTGCACGGGCGCGGGCGAACAATTTTAATGGTGACGCACGAGGCAGATATTGCAGACCAAACGGAGCGGGCGATTGTGTTGGTCGATGGGTTGGTGGCGTCAGACGGCCGTTCCAACCCAGGAGGTGCAGCATGACAACATCGCCACAAACGGCAGCAACGGCCGTTCCAGACACAGTTGCAGAAGAAACAACGGTGGGAACGGCCGTGACCGACATCATCAGCCCGGTGGAGATTATACGCATTGCCTGGGAAGGCGTGGTGCGCAACAAAGTGCGCTCTTTGCTCACCATGCTGGGGGTCATCATTGGCGTGGCCGCCGTCATCATCATGATTGCCATTAGCGCCGGAACGGAAGCCACCATTGCTGAACAGATCGAAGGGCTTGGCTCAAATTTGGTCTTTATCCAGGCCAGCTTTGGCCGGGGTGGGCCGCCAGGCAGCAACAACAACTCCCCCTCGCTGGTTTACGATGATGTTGATATTGTGGCTTCGGTGGGCGGGGTGGCCGCCACAACCGTTGACCAGATGACAAACGTTACGGCCAAAGCGGGTGATGTGACGTTAACCGACGTTTCATTAATGGGCACCACGTTGGGGTTTCCTACGGTGCGTGACGTGGAAATTGCAAACGGCCGTTTCTTCAACGAAACCGAGCTGGAGCGGTCGGCCAAAGTTGTGGTGCTGGGGGCTGACCTGGCAGAACAGCTTTTTGGCGAGGCAAATCCGATTGGCCAGGCAATTACCGTTGGCACAAACAAGCTGGCAGTCGTTGGCGTGGCTGCTGAAAAAGGGGTTGTGGGCAACACGGATTTCGATTCGTTGATGTATGTACCGATCACCCTTGTTTTTGACAAATTTCTACCGGCTCAGTTTCGCCAATTTGCCGGGGATAATGTGCGTATCATCTACGTGCAAATTGAGAACGGCGCGGATATGGACCTGGTGATCCAGCAAATTCAGCTTAAGTTGGCAACCAGCAAAGACGTCTCTGTAGATGAGCTGCCCTTCACCATGCAAACGCAGCAAGACATTATCGACACGCAGGGCGCGACCACAGAGGCGTTTCGTAATTTGCTGGCCTGGGTGGCCGGGGTGTCGCTGCTGGTGGGGGGTATTGGCATTATGAACATCATGCTGGTGAGCGTGACGGAGCGCACCCGCGAGATTGGCATCCGCCAGTCGGTGGGGGCCACGCCAAACGACATTCGCCTGCAATTCCTCACCGAAGCGCTGATGCTGAGCCTGGTGGGCGGTCTGATTGGCGTGTTGTTTGGTGTAGGTGGTTCCTATTTATTTGGCTCCACCAGCGACATGCGTACGGTGATTGTGCCCAGTTCTATTGCCCTGGCCTTTGGTTCGGCGGCAGCGGTGGGCATTTTCTTTGGCTTTTTCCCGGCCAACAAAGCAGCGCAGCTCGATCCGATTGAAGCGCTGCGCCACGAATAAGGCTGTTGCGCAGGGCGTTAGACGCGATTGCCAATCTGCGGGTTACCAAAAATAAAACGACAAGGATTTTGATGATGAAAAAATGGATGGCTTTACTACTAATTTTTGTAATTTGGGGCGGGGTGGCTTGTGCGGGAGAAACGGCCGTAAACGATACGCCCACCACTTCCACCGCCACTACCGAACAGGCGGCCCGGCTGAATGACGAATACAGCGATGCGCTGCCCATCATGACCCAGCTCGCCGCTGGCACCCTCCAGCTTGAGGAGACCGATCTGGCGGTGGATGAGACGTTGGCCGCCGAGATTTTGCCTTTGTGGCAGGCGGCCCAAAATTTAAGCAGCAGTGAAACGGCCGCTTCTGTAGAAATCGAGGCCGTACTCAACCAGATTCAGGACACGATGTCACCAGAACAGGTGGCCGCCATTGCAGAGATGGCTCTAACGGCCGATTCGTTAACGGAACTGCTAGAAAGCGGCGCTGTGGCCTTTGGACGTGGGCCAGGGCAAGGGCAGGCGGGCGGTGCTGGCGGCGATGCGGCCTTTAGCCCGCCTGCTGGCTTTGTGCCTGGGGCTGGTGGCGGCCCCGGTGGTGGCCCTGGCGGTGGTTTTGGTGGCGGCTTTGGCGGCGACTTGGGTGGTCCAGGTGGGGCTGAGATCAGCGAAGATGACATTGCCACGCGCCAGGCGGAATTTGCCTCTGGGGAAGGGTTTGCCGATATTCAAGATCAAGCAATGGTTGGCGCGGTTATCCGGCTGCTGCAAACAAAAACTGGGGAAACCCCGGAACGGCCGCAAAATGAGGTGTTTGATGCGGTGTGGACGGCCGTTTCTGAGACGCTGGGTCTATCTGTTGAAGATTTACAGGCTCAAATGGCCGACGGCCAGACTTTGCTGGCGGTGATTGAAGCGAATGGTGGGGAGGTGACGGCCGTACGTGAAGCAATGATTGATGCTTTGAATGCGCTGCCCAACGCTGCTGACCTGGATGTTGAGCAAATTGCCGATGGCTGGCTTAGCGAATAACTGCCCCCATCGTTGCTTAACTGTTTCTGAGAGGGCTATGCAGAAAAGATCTATCTGAAGGGGGAACCCGTAAAATTGTTTGTTGGCAAAGCGGCACTGCCACCCCGAATTATTTTAATGTGCCGGCAAGATTTGAAAGATGGAGGTAGTTTGTGAGGAAGAATATTTTAACGGTGTTGCTTTTGTTTACGCTGCTGTTATCCGCCACGGCTTGTGGCCTTTTGCAGGAACCGGCAGCGCCCAGCGCCACAATCGAAGCTGTGCCGCTGGACATTGAAGAGGCAGATGAACCTGCTGTGGTTGAGGAGCCAACGGAAGCGGCGGAGGAGCCGCCTGTTGAACTGGATGAAAGTGAAGAAACAGCAGCCGAAACGGACGCATCTACGGAAGAAACGGCCGTTGAGACCGATGCGGCTGCGGGCGTGACCATTTTTGAAATTAGCCAGAGCGAATCTGAGGTTCGCTTTGAGTTGGATGAAGATTTACGCGGCAGCCGCCTGACGGTTGTGGGCACCACAAACCAGGTAGCGGGCCAGATTGGCCTTGATTTTAGCGACCTGTCTACTGCGCAGGTTGGCGAAATTCAAATTAACGCCCGCACCCTGGCGACGGACAACAATTTCCGCAACCGGGCCATCCAAAACGAGATTTTGGATACAGGCGCGTATGAATTTATTAGCTTTGTGCCAACGGCCGTAAATGGCCTGCCTGCTTCTGCTGCGGTGGGGGAAGAAATCAGCTTCACCATTGATGGCAATTTGACAATTCGGGACATTACCGAGCCGGTGACCTTTAGCGTGGTGGCAACGGCCGTTTCCGACAGCCAAATCTCCGGCACCGCCACGGCCACCGTCTTACGCGAGACCTACGGCCTCACCATACCTGAGGTGCCCAACGTGGCCAACGTGGAAAACGAAGTAGATTTGATCATTACCTTTGTGGCCAACGCTTCCTAAAAAACTGGAGGAGTAAGCATACTCACATGCGAACGGTGTTGGCCGAGACGCATCTGAGGATGCTTACTCCTCATTTGGAATAGATAAAAAGTTGGCACAGATTTTTTCAGATCAGGGCAAAAAACCGATAATCTATGGCTCTGGCGGGAACCACACATTGATTATCTTGCCTTCTCGAACCTCGTAAATGGCCAAAAACTCTGGCGTGCCTTTTTCTTCTGGCAAACCTTGTATTCGCTCAAGATCGACAACAATGGGGCCATTAACGATCCGCTTAATAATCTCCACGCCAAAACCTGGCGGCGCATCCGCCATCCACGCGTATGTTTTTTTTAGCGCAACGATGCCTTTGTCTTTGGCAGTGGGTTTGTCGCCAGAAAGATCATAGATTGTAATTTCGTCGCTGTAGAAACTGGCAAATTTCTCCACATCGTGGTCGTTGTAGGCTTCAACCTGTCCCTGAACAACTGCTTCTGCATCAAGATTCTTCATGTCAGTCTCCCGATTGCTTGGAATAATCCAGCCCTAACAGCTCTGCGCCTTCGGAGATGGTGCCTTTGTGCGTGGTTTGGTTGAAGGTGACCATGCGCCGGGTCATCCAGGCGATGAGCGGCTTGAGTGGAGAATTGATGAGCCGTTTTTTGAGCGCCCCTTCCCAGTAATTTTTGAAATATTGGTTGCGCCAGCGCCAGCGCAGCAGCTTGTAGTACGGTTTAAGCAGCCAATGCCCCTGCGACCGCCCCACAAATAAAATGTCGTTGATGTCGCACATCACCTGCGCTTCGTCGTCCTTATCCAGGGTATTGCCCAGTTCAGGTCCATTCCACCAGCTTCCTGGTTGGCGGGCGGCACGAGGCTCATCTCCAGCGCCTTGGGCCAGAGCGGCGTGCCGGGGTACGGCATGTAAACGCAAACGGAGCAGCGCATTTTTCGCTCATGCGACAGGATTTCGATGGTGTCGAAGGTTCTTTGGTTTCATGAGGCTGCTCTTCCGGCATCCCATGATGAACAGTTGGCCTCGATGTGCGGTGCGCTTTTACCAGATTGCCAATGCCCCACAGGATTTGCTCGGCGTCCTGGTCTTTGGTCATGCGGTCCAGCACCTCTTGCGAAGCAGACTCCACGCCGATGTTGACCCATTGGCAGCCGGTGTCGTTCATCCACTGCACAAACTCCGGCTTGAGCAGCTGACCGCACCTCGGCGCTTCCCAGGGCATCCGATTTTTTCCACCAGCCGCTGCATCGCGATCCGGCCGAATAAATAGTCATCCGCATAATCAATGCATCCACCTGATAATTGTCCCTTCGCCATTGAATCTGATTGGATGATGAACTCATCGGAATGCTGCCGCCAGGTGCGCTTCATGACCACTTCGTTGTAGCAAAACCCGCAGCGGAAGGGGCAGCCGCGCGAAATGTAGACGGGGATGGCCCGCGTGTACGGCCCGCTGGGAATGAGGTAGGCCGCCACGTCCGCCAGCAAATCCCAGCGCGGGTAAAATTTATCGAGGTCCTGGATGAACGGCCGTTCCCGCCAAAACATCGGAAAACCATCATCATCTCGCTTGTAAGCCAGCGCGCACGGTAGACCAATCGCGTGGCGGCACGCGCCCGCCAGCAGTAGGGCAAACTCCTGTGCCGTCTCTTCCCCCTCGTTGACGATCACAAAATCGACGTACTCCTCTTTGAGCACGTCCATTGGCATGATGGTGGCGTGGACGCCTCCCCACACCACGGGGATGCCCAGTTCGTGCACCGTTTGGACGCCTCGATGGTGGGTTTGAGCTGTGGCCCGGTAATGGTGCTGAATCCGACGAATAACGGCCGTTCCTCAGCCACCTGCGCCACAAATTCTTCTAAAAATTCTCGGTCTCATGAAACAGACGGCAGGTAAAACCCACCTTCTCCAGCGCATCCGCCACGTACATGATGCCAAACGGAGGGTACATGTCCGGTGGTTGCGGAAGTTGATGAGAAAAATGGTGTTGCTGGCGTCAGAAGGCTGTTGCGGCAGGGAATCAGGAGAAATTTGAACTTCACTTAAATTCAAGAGCGGTTGGGTCATCCGTTTTCCTCTTCCAAGTTCAAGGGCTGATAGGTGTTGAATCTATTTCTATTTTACTCAAATTCGGCAAATCGCACTATTCATCAAGTTATAAACCTTACCTTTCCCAAACCATTCCAGCTGTGAAGGTACAGGTTCTTTTGATATTAATCACGTTTTCCTTGATTGAGATTAGCGTGCAGTTTAAGTTGTCGTTTATTAGGGTCTATTTGATACACGGAGGATTTGATTAGGAAAAAATGCAGCCAGGTATTGTAAGGTTTTTTGAACTTGCGGAGTTCCAGAATTTACTTTTCCAATGAAAGGATTAGTGTGGTTTCGGGATAGTACTATAAAGAGATTATATTCTCTTACCCAGATCTTTGCATTCAGAAAATATGATTGCAAGATTGACCGGAGCATGAATGAAGAATAGCACCAATTTGGCGAACACAAAGACATCCTCATTTTCTAAAGTTAGTCTACAAAACTGTGCTGACAGTTTAATTAGACCACTCGAACGCTGTTGAATATTCTCAAATTCAAACTTGCGTTTGATTTAAGGTAGATGATTCGTCTACCAGGACGATACTATAGAATGTATTTGGGCTTATTGTTGCGTTGATCGTGTAAATCATGTAGTAAATAAAGTGTCCCTTTTTAGAAGTTGAGATTCAATATAGGAACAAAAATCGCGGATGGAAACATAAATTGGAGAATAAAATATAATGATTTCTTGGCTTCCCACCATTTGTCAACAGGGAAGATTTCAGTCTAGCCTTCTTTTTTCTAAAAATCAGCTGCCGTATAGCCGGCTTGGTATTTTCATTGTCTGGTTTGCTTTTTTCTTTCGTTTACTTTACCTTTTATATTAAAAATCTTAGCATTTTCGTTGAAAGTGTTCATATCTTGTTGAGTTTCCAGCACTTTTGTAGGGCTTGGTTTTTGTGGCATTTTTACTTTTTCATAAGTCAGAACTTAAAAAATATTATGATAGTTTAGGTAGCAGCCAATCATTTAGCGCAGCGAACTCGTAGGGATGCCAGCCGGGTGTCCTATTCGCTTCAGTGGATGAGATCTTTGGCTAGGACGGGGTCATCCAACGCGTCGGAGCGAGAGGCGGTGTCCAAATGGCGACCGGCGGGATGGGTCCTGCTCAAACCGGGTGGGATCTCGCTAGCTACAGCGCCACCTCTTCTTAAAATTGGCGTGCGGATCGTCATCTTCCCAAGAATCTTCCAGGAATATAGTTGCAATGGCCGTAACTCCTAGCAAAAAGGAGACACGGATTAACGCAGATGGTACGATGAAAATTAGCTGTACTGTTCACTGAATTACTGAATACCGATTACTGGCTAATAATGCGCCAATTCGCCAGTTTGCTTGTAGGTGCGGATGGCATGCGCAGGGCGAAATAGGAGAGGAGTACGGCCGTAAATCCCCCAACACCAACAAATCACCACCCACTTCGGCAATTGTCTCGCCGCGCATCAGCGCCCGCGCAAGCCCGCAGTGCGTAGGTGAACGGCGGGGCATAGCTGATGATCCGCAGCCAGCCCGGCAGCAGCTCCACCGGGAAAAAGACGCCGCTAAAGACAGCAGGCCACCGAGTTGATGAACCAGTTCATCGGATCGCCCCGCTTGAACACAATGACAAACGCCGCCGAAAAGATGCCGTAGCTAATTAAACTGGACAATGATACGAGCAGGACGACAACGGCCGTTCCCCAATTTGCGTTTGAGAAATCTGCGCCAACGGCCGTACCCACCCCAATTGCAGCAGCAAAACCAGCAGCACCCCTCAGCAGCATCCACGACGACGGCCCCAGCAGCGCCAGCGTCACTGGCGTCGCCGTCACCAGCAGCGGCTCGATGGTGCCTTGCAGCATCTCCTCGCGCAAGTTGGCGGAAAAGGCGTGGCTGCTCAGCTCCAAAAATTTGGAAAACGCCCCGCCGATGATCAAAAACGTGAAGTACGTTCCCCCCTCCACCTGCCCGGAACCGGATCGCTGCAACAGCTGGTCCAAAAAGAAAAACAGCAGCACGGAAATAATCATCCCCAGGTAGCGGGTGACAAAGTTCAGCTTGTATGCCCAGGCCAGGCGGAAGTTGTGGCTAATGAGCGCCGCTAGTTTGTGGATTTTTACTGATTCCATAACAGGTTGGATTTTGCTGTAAAACGGAAGCAATGGCAACCTGATCTTCTATTGGACTGACACATATAAACTGTGGTACTATCTCCCTGCTGTCAAACACCTAAATTTGTAGCGAAATTGAATATTTTGGATCTCGTTGCTAGATCGCAATTGACAGATCTTTTTTTGCTCCCCACGAATTTCATAAATGGAGAGGACGTGAATGACTACTCCAAATGTGTATACCCCTAAGAACACGGTCAATCGGCTTATATTGTTTTTCTTAATTGGATTTACCACTGCCACGCCGCTATGGGTTTTTGGCTTCTACTTTTCTTCAGGAATAAATATTTTCTTGATGCCTTTGGTGGTATTTATTGTTCTGACCATCATGTTATTAAGGGAAAAAAAGGTCAGCAGCGTAAAACCAGGGTTGCTGGAGTATTTTCTTTCTTTTTTAGGGGCATTTTATCCACCTGTTCTGGCGTCCATTGCCCTTTGGGTGGTCTGGTGGGGCGCTTACGGGTTAGGCAGCTTGTTTGCCAGCGATGGCGAACTTTTTGGAGCCGCCTACGATTTTGCCGGAGTGGTTTATGGTGTATTTTCTTTAGGATTAGCTTCTTTTTTGGTACGGATGAATTGGCGGCATGTGACCGATCAACTGTATCCTCAGGTGGGTCGCCAATCTGCTTTTGCCAAAATAACGGCCGCTGGGAAGCTATGGCTTGTTAAGCGGGGCATCATACTTTCTGTCGTTTTCTTTGTGTTTTTGGTGGTTTACTTTGTCATAGCCGGAATTTTTTTCAGCGAAGGTGAGGATTTTACCGTTGGCGATGAATTCCTATTTGGCTTGTTTTTCATCGTGATCTACCTGTTTTTTGTCAGTGTAAGCGCCTGGCTTTGGCTTTTGCAGCCGATGAATCAGTTGGGTCTTTCTGAGGCAAATGAGGTAGTTGCCAGGGCGCTAAAGCCTTTGGGTTATAAGATACGAACGGTTACGGAGCTAAAAAATGAGCCCAGACCAGAGGTTGAGATTTCTGATTTTATGACAGCAAGTGTTGATCTTGTGGCGGGCAGGGAAGATGGTAGTTTGGTAATCGACGTGATGACGCTTGAAGAAACAACGGAAGCGCCTGATTGGGTCATGGCTTCCGAATTTCGCTCGGCAACCTGGTATTTGCAAAAAGTGTTGCAATTGCCTTCGCCAGTTGAGGCAGTATTTGTTTTGGTAGACGTGCTCCCAGATGAGAGTTTGTTGGCCTTTGCAGAAGACCATGACATTAAGTTGATTCAGCTATCAAGCGACGTGGTGGCTGAATGGTTTGCTGAACAAGGAAATGAACCGATGGCGGGGACAGAGGCAACCGCGCTTTTTTCTTCTTTAATGTCAAATGGTCATAAAAATGGTTCCGCTTCAATGGAGGAGCCAATGTTAATAAGTGGAGGGCAAAATGGGTAATGTGCAAACACCAACTACCCAGGCTAATGAGGGCTTAAAGATACTTGCAAATCGTTATCTGGATGTTTCTGGACGCCCACCTGAACCGAAAACGGCCGTTGCGCCCCTGCCAACCGCTCCCATTGATTTGTTAACCAACCTCCATTTGCCGGACGTGGTGAAACAATATCTTGAAGCGCCTTTAACAACGTTGGAACTTCAATTAGAGTCAACCGACACCTTTCATAAAATTGCCAAAAAAATCATCAGGCACCACGTTGTGCGCACGATAGCCGGTAAGATGGTTTTGATTTATCTGGACGCCAAAGTTGTGAATAATCCAGAATCTTACTGGGGTCAATTTAATTATTTTGGTGATTTGTTTGCCGAAGATTACAAATCAATCTTTATTTTTTCCGATTCCGAAAACGCTGGGTCAACCTACAAAGAGGTGATTGCTGGCTGGATAGAAAAATCCAAGTTTGAAAAAGCGGAATTTTTACTTTCAGACATGCTGGAGTTTCTGAAATCTTCGGAAATTAAAGCTGTGATAGGCTTTCTTAGGGATAGGTTTGACTTGCCAGAAGAATCCAAAAGTGAGCAAGATGAACCTGAGCTTTCTTTCAACGCAAGATTGCGTATCAAGCTTGCTAAAACCTTTAACGATGATGACCTCATAAAATTATGTTTTGATCTCAAAGAACAACACAAGTTGGAGTATGAAAATTTGGCAGGTGGCACTTTGGACACCAAAATAATGTCTTTGATTAATCACTTTGAAAAGCAGGGAACGCTGCCAGATTTAATTGCTTATTGTAAGGGGGAGAGAAAAAATGAATCCTGGGAAGAGTTCGAAGATAAATCCTCTTAAACGTTAAATTCGATTGCTAAAGTGGGAGACAATTCGGCGTAACGATTCGTCGTCGGCGCGGTGGTAGCTTTCCAGACGGCCGTTTCCCCCCTCAATCTCCGCTAAAACCGCAAACCAAACACGCTCATCGGCTAAGGCCAGGTCAAAGGTGGTTTGTGTTGCCCCCCGTGAAATTTCTAAGACCGATTCCACACCGTCCAGCGCCTGCCAGCGTTGCGCCAGCGCGTCGGGATCGCCCTCCACCACCAGGCGAAACAGGGCGCGACGCGGCAGCAGGGCACCCAGTTCAGCGGGCGTGCCCACCGCCTGCACCGTGCCATTGGCCAAAATGATCACCCGGTCGCAAAAGTTCTCCATCTCGTACAGCTCGTGGCTGATAAAAACGACCGTTTTGCCCTGCCGGTTCACCAACTCATCCCGAATGAGCGCCTTCACAAAGTCGCTGGTTTGCACGTCCATGCTCTTGGTGGGTTCGTCCAGAAACAAAATCGGCGGGTTGTGGATGAGGGCGCGGGCCATGTTCAGCCGCTGCTTTTGCCCGGTGGAAAGCGACTGCGTGGGCGCATTGGCTTTGTGGGTTAAACCAAAGATGTCCAAGACTTCGCCAATGCGCTCGGCAATTTGGCGACGCGGCACGTTTTGCATGGCGGCGTAGAACTGTAAATTTTGCCGGGCGGTGAGACGGCCGTAAAAA
>JACKBR010000043.1 GCA_020634495.1 Ardenticatenaceae bacterium
AGGAAGAGGCCGAAGATTACCGCTACTTCCCGGAGCCAGACCTGCCGCCGCTGCATTTGGATGATGCCTGGGTAGAAGAAGTTCGCGCCAGCCTGCCGGAGCTGCCCGACGCCAAAATTGCCCGCTACATGGCGGCGTACGACCTTTCTGAGTATGACTCGCGTGTGTTGAGCGAGGAACGGGCGGTGGCAGAATGGTTTGATACGGCCGTAACTTCTGGCACCACCCCCAAAACCATCGCCAACTGGATGATCAACGAACTATTCCGCCTGATGAACGAAGCCAAACTGAGCATTGACCAGATTCAGGTGACGCCCACCGCCCTGGTGGAACTCATCGGCCTGGTAGAAAAACAAACCATCAACAACAACACCGCCAAAGAAGTGCTGGCTGAAATGTTTGCCAGCGGCACTGCCCCGGCCAAAATTGTGGAGAGCAAAGGGCTGGCGCAAATTTCAGACGATGCGGCCATAG
The DNA here is from genome assembly GCA_020634495.1 of Ardenticatenaceae bacterium. Next base: position 475 of record JACKBR010000043.1, read on the forward strand.
CCGCCATCATCAAACAAATCCTCAACGACAATCCCGAACAGCTAGAGCGGTACCTGGCTGGCCAAGATAAGCTGCGCGGCTGGTTTGTGGGGCAAGTGATGCGCCAAACCAAAGGCAAAGCCAATCCCGCCCTTGTCAACCAACTGCTTAACGAAGCGCTTACTGCCCGCAGTAAATAACAAACTTTCCGTCCAAGCCTACAGAAAAGGGATAATTGAGCCGGTAGCCACGTTGCCAGGCTATTTTTGAGGGACTATTTTCCCACAAAATGCAGTCTTGGCTTACGCTTTATTCACAACATCAACTCTGCTGTGGTGTTATTATGAATAGACGTAATATAACATTTTCATAAAATGAGGTTGTCTGCCTCACTCACAAATGCATTCTTTTATAAGCAAACCGAAGGAGCCTCAAGAAGAAAAGAGGAAGATGGTATCGTCTGAATACTTTCTGCGTAGATTGTGGCTCTAGTTTTGGGTGCAGGCCAGGATTATAGTACCTATAGTACCATTCAACTGTGCCTTCAAGCTTTGTAAAATAGACAGGATCAAATCACCCTTGCATTTTCGACCAAAAACGACCTTGCGGCTGAGGGCATAGTTTATGAGTAATTCCCAAGTTGAATCGTCAACAAATAAATCTGAAGTAATTCAACAGCGAGCCTTTCGTTCCCTAATTTTTTTAGGGGCAGCAGGTATTATTTTCGGGATTGTTTACCTTTTTATAGGTGAGTCGGGCAGCACCATACAATCACCCTTGCTCGCTTTTGTAGCTGGGATATTTCAGTTCTTTGGTGCATACCTGATCCATAAAAAACGGTTGATCTGGGGAATATCTGTGGCCGCTGCCGTAGGATTCCTCGTTTCCTTATTCGTAATTGCGCAAAGTTCAGGGATTGGGCTGCTGGTTGTTGCCAGTATTTTGCTCATTTTTATGATGCTCTTCCCTACGATCTTAACAGAAAAAGATGGCTTAAACTGGGCGCAAGTAGGTACGGTTTTGGTATCGGCAGCCCTTTTCATGGCCGATCTATTTTGGCCTTTCCCCCGGCAACCTGCTGAGCCAACAGTTTTGCAGACCACGATAATATTTTTGTCGATTTTGATCGTCGTTTTTACGGTTGTGCTGGTGCGCCGTTTTCCGGCTTTTACCTTGCGCGGCAAATTAATTAGCACAACGTTGGTGGTGACAACGTTAGCAATTGTATCCGTTGCCTTTGGCGTTAATTCGTTCACTCGGGTGGCCCTGACAGAAGAAGGCGGTAAGCAGTTGCAAGCTTTATCCCACTCTCAAGGCATTTTGATTGGCGAGCTGTTGTCACGAGAGTTAACTTCGTTAGAGGCGTTGGCTTTAGACACAAACTTGATTGAGGCGATTCAAGCGCAAAATGCAAGCTATACCGGTAGTGAAGAGGAAATCCTGGAAAGTATCCTGGACAAGGATGAGGCGTGGGTTGTAGCGGGGCCGAATCATCCGTTTGTAACGGCCGTATTGCGCAATCCGGTTGCCGAAAAAATGCGGGAGTTTAGCGCAGTCTTTCCTGAAAATGGCAATATTCTTATTACCGACCAATACGGCGCGTTAATTGCCTCCACCAACCGAACAGAACGGTATTTCTTGGCAGAGGAAGAGTGGTGGGAAAACGCATACAACATCGGCTTTGGTAAAACCTCTTTTAGTGAACCAGCCATTAACCCCAGAAGTGGAATTGGTTTTTTCCAAATAGCGTTGCCAATTTTTTCCACGCAGGCCAACGGCACCAAAAAGCTGATAGGCGTTTTGCACAGTAACTACAGCCTAAAATCCTTAGAAGATATTTTAATAGCGGCCCAAATAGGTGAAACCCAGGCTATCAAGCTGCATGTAATTGGGTCTGAACTGGCGCTAGATGAGAAAAATAGACTGCAAATTAATCGTGACAATATTGTGGCTGAAGCCGTGCTAACGGAAGTGCAGTCGTCTGAAAAAGGGTATACCTTTATTAATTTTGATGGCGTTTCTAACCTCTTCTCTGTTGCCAATATAAATACGCTAAATCACCAGCCAATTGTTGATGAATTAGGCTGGTTTGTAAGCGTTCAGCAGGCAGAGGAAGAGGCTTTGGCTCCAGTTGCCGAGCAGCAGCGAATTAACACATTGCTAGGTATTTTTGTCCTCTTAGCGGCTGGCGCGGTGGCTGCTTACACGGGTACAAAACTAACGGAGCCTATTTTGCAATTAACATCGGTGGCTAAAGAAGTTTCTGCCGGTAATCTGGATGTTCGGGCAGAGATTGACACGCAGGATGAAATTGGCACCCTGGCAACGGTGTTTAACAGTATGACAGCCCAGGTGAGTGATTCTATTCAGACGCTAGAACGGCGCGTGGCCGACAGAACCCGTGCCCAAGATACGATGATCCAGGTTAGTCGGCAGCTGTCTACCATTTTGGATAGGCAGGAGCTGGTGCAGGCTGTGGTGCGGCAGGTACGCGATGCGTTTGATTATTACCACGCCCAAATTTACTTGTTTGATAGTGAAGCACAAAACCTGATTATGGTGGGTGGAACTGGAGAGGCTGGGCGGCAAATGTTGAAAAACGGCCATTATATTCCGGCCGGTAAAGGGTTAGTGGGACGGGCTGGCGAAATTCAGCAGCCCGTGTTGGTGACTGATACAACGCAGGCAGCGGATTGGCTGCCCAACGCCTTGTTGCCAGAGACCAAGGCAGAAGTTGCTGTGCCGATTATTAGTGGTAATGCAGTTTGGGGTGTGCTGGACGTGCAGCACAGCATCATAGATGGCCTGAGCCAAACGGACGTGAACTTATTGGAGTCGATTGCTAACCAGGTGGCTGTAGCCTTGCGAAACGCCAATCTGTATGAAGAGGCGCAGGAGCAGGCTAAGCGTGAAGCCCTGATGAACGAAATTAACCAGAAGATTTTAAGTACAAAAGATGTGCATGAGGCGATGCAGGTGGCGGTACGAGAAATTGGTCGGGCTTTAGACGCCTCGCAGACGGTTGTGCGATTTGCGGCTCAGGATGCCCAGCCGACAAGTGGCCAGGTTGCCAAGGAAACGGCCGTAAATGGTTCTAACGGGAGCCAAAAGAATAGCTAAGGGGGGTAACGGCCGTTGCCAACCCTGATTGCTGGAGACCTCAATGATGGATGATCCAAAAAACAACACCTTGCTAAACCGGTTTAAGCGTGGCGGACAGATGTTGGCCCAATTTTTGTTTGAGCCGCCTGCCACCATAGCTGAACCAGATGTTCGGCTGCGGGCCAGGATAATCGCTGTTTTGCTGCTGATTATGGGCCTGGGTTTTGCATTAGGAGCAGTCGCTACATTCACCCTTGGGTCTCGGATTGGTATCATGCCACTTGAGTTCTATTTGAGTATGACAGCTGTCCTGATGCTCATTGGCTATGGATTGAGCCGCACACGAAACTTTGTGTGGGGGGCAATAGTAGCCCTTGTGCCTTTGCTGCTGCCGGCATACATGCTCCTTTTCTCTCCACCAGTCGAGCTAACAACCCTTAATTCTACATACATGTGGCTCGTTCTACCGATTCTCATTGGCAGTGTGTTTTTTACCAGACGCGGCTATGTAATTTTAGTCTCCTTTGCCATTATTGCTCCCATACTCCTGCCGCTTGCCGTGCCCGCATATTCTTATGCCCAACTGGGCCAGATGATCGGCTATCTGCTGCTTTTATCCGTTTTGGTTGGAGCGATTGTACGCTTTCAGGAGTGGATTGAGGCCTTGCGGCGTCAAACAGTAGAAGGCATCATGGATGAGCTACAAGGTGCAAATGCCCTGCTGGAACGCCGTGCCCGTATTGTTGAAACCAGCTACGAGATCAATAAAAAATTAGCCAACATTTTGGATCCCAAAAAACTGGTTGACGAGGTTGTTAACCAAATTCAGACTGAGTTTCATTACAACTATGTTCAGCTTTATTTGCTGGATGAGGCTGGTAAAAATCTGGTTGTTGCCGCGGGCACGGGCGAAGCTGGCAGGGCTTTGTATTCTCAAAAACACCAGATTCCTGTGGGAAAAGGGCTGGTGGGGCAAGCGGCCGCCACCAGGGAATATGTTTTGGTGGATGATGTTGACCAAATGGGAACCTGGATTTCAAATCCGTTGTTGCCAAACACCAAGTCTGAGCTTGTGGTGCCAATTGCTATTGGCGAAACGGTTTTGGGTGTTTTGGATGTGCAGCATAATGAAAAAGCTGCCTTGACTGTGGAGGATGTATCCTTATTGCAATCAGTGGCTAGCGCGGTAGCTATCGCCTTTCAAAATGCCAATGTGTACCGGCAGATACAGCAGAAAGCTGAACGCGAGTCGGTTGTAAACCAGATCAACCAGCGGCTTTTGAGTGCGCCAACGATGGAGCGTATTTTGCACATTACAGCCGAGGAATTGGGCCAGGCATTGGGCATACGCCGGGCAACAATTCAACTGTCTAGAACCAATAATGGGAACGGCCGTAGTCAGGAGAAAGCGGATGCTAGCTAAACTTAAACAGTTTTTTGCGCCACCACAGTTTCCAGAAGATGATGAGAAAGCACGGATTGCCAATCTGCTAAATACGCTGCTGTGGATGTTCTTTTTACTATTCTCAACGCTAACGATTATCTTGCACTTTGTAGATAACGATCCGGTGGCCACAATCAGCTTTGCTGTGGTGTCCCTCGTTAATTTGCCCCCATTGTTTCTTTTGCACCGTCGGCAAGTGGCGGCGGCTAGCTGGCTTACTATTGGCATTTTTTACCTTGGCACGGCGGGCGCAGCGGCGCAGCTTTCTGGGCTAAATCTGGGCGTGGGTACCTCATTCATGATGCTGATTTTGCTAGCCGGTTTGTTGCTCGGCCGTTCTGTGGCCAATGTGCTGGCGGTTATCAGTCTGATTGTTAGTGGTGTGTTGCTTCAGTTAGAAGCAAGCGGGCAGTTGGTTCCCATTGGGTCTCCTTTGTCCAATGCCTTATCTTTTGGGGCTAATATCGTGCTGTTAGCGATTACATTGAACTTAACGCTGCGCGATCTCTATAATGCCTCTAACCGAATGCGGCAAAGTAACAGGCAGCTTTTAGATATCCAAATGAATTTAGAGCGAACGGTTGCTGCCCGGACGCGCGATCTGGAGTTGGCGGCAGACGTTGGGCGGAGCGCGTCACAAATTCGTGAATTGAATACTTTGTTGCAGAATGCGGTTAACAATATTCAAGAGCGTTTTGGTCTTTACTACGTACAAATTTATTTAGCCGATGAAAACTTAAAAACGTTGTTGCTGAAGGCCGGGACAGGTATTGTTGGGCGACAGCTTGCCAGGCGTTCGCACAGCCTGCCGTTTAGTTCGGGGTCTGTTAACGGTATTGCCGCCACTGAAAAGCGAACGGTGCTGGTGGCTGATACGGCCGTTTCTCCCATTTTTAAGCCCAATCCGTTATTGCCCTTTACCCGCTCAGAAATGTCTGTTCCCCTTTTAGTTGGCAACAAGGTTGTTGGCGTGCTTAATTTGCAGAGCGATCAGGTTGCGGGATTAAGTGAAGATAACCTGACAGCTTTTGAAACGCTGGCTGGGCAAATAGCGATTGCCATTGAAAATGCCCACTTGTTTACCGAATCAACCCAGGCGCGAGCAGAAGTTGAAACTTATTTGCAATTTATGACCAAGTCTGGCTGGGACAGTTTTCAAGATGCCATCGCCAGACCAGAAGTTATGGGCATTACCTATGAAAATGGAACCATTCGTTCGGTGACAGACGCAGGTGTACTGCCCGCGGCCCAACAAAACAGCCTGAACATTCCCATCACTGTGGCCAATACGGTAATTGGCACCATTCAACTGGAAGCGGATGACACGCATTTATGGAGTGAGGAAGAAAAAGAGCTGGTAACGGCCGTTGCTAAACAAGTAGGTCAGCAGGCCGAAAATATACGACTTTTATCCGAAATGGATCGCTATCGAACAGAAGCAGAGCTGGCCGCTCGTCGCCTGAGTGGCGCTGCCTGGCGCGACTATTTGCAGCAGACGCAGGAAAACGTAGCTGGCTTCACCTACAGCCAGGATACCGTTGGCTCCTTCATGGCCGATAATGTGCCAGAGCAGCAAGCGGAACCCACTGTAAACTTCCCCGTTAAGGTACAGGAGGCCACCATTGGCGAATTTGTTGTTTCTGGGGTGAACCAGGAGAAGGCTGAAACGCTCATTGCGGCCGTTTCTGCCCAGCTGGGTAGCCATATTGAAAATTTGCGCTTGGCCCGGCAAACAGAAGCGGCTTTGGCCCAAACCGAACGCCTGTACCGCATTGGCCACGAGCTAAACTCAGCCAATAGCGTAGACGATATTTTGCAAGCTGTTTTGGCACCAATAATTCCAACTGGAATGACTGAATCTACCCTCATGTTCATTGAGTTGGATAAGCAAGGTAAGCCCGAAAGTTTAGAAATTCTGGCCAATTGGAAGCGCGATGATGTCCCCGCATATCCGGTAGGGACTTGCTTCCCCTTGCAGCAATTCCCATTTACCAGCTTATTTATTCACAATCCTGATGAGCCAACGCTTATTGAGAATGCCCCTGCTGATGACCGGGTAGACAGCTTTACCAAAAAGGTGATGGTGCAGGCAGGCATTTGTGCCATTGCGGTCATTCCGCTAACTATGGCCGGGCAATGGGTGGGAATTATTACGGCGAGTTGGTCAGAACCGCATACATTTAGTAAGCAAGAGCAAGAGATGCTCAATGCGCTCATTAACTTGGCTGCACCTGCTGTGCAAAGCCAGCGTCTGTTGGCCAAAACAACGGCACAGGCAGACAAGGAACATCTTATTAACCTGATCAATCAACGCATTCAGAGTACGATGACGGTGGAGAGCGCCCTGCAAACGGCCGTAAAAGAATTAGGTCAGGCGCTTCATGTGACTACTAAAGTCAAACTAAACGCTGTTTCCCAGGAAAACCAAAACCACTCCCCTGAAGCAGAAACAGTTTTTGCAGGTTAGGCTGCCGGAGATAAGGTATGAACTTCATCAAGAACACGCCCTTAAAATATAAACCCCTTATCGTTTTTGCTATCCTGGCAATCATCAACGCGACTGGAATTTATTTGCTTAAGCAATTTGCGATAGACGAAATTGCGGAAAGTGTAATTCCTACCCAGCGTATTGTGGGTGAATTTGGGTTCTTAACCAAAGAAGTTCAGGCAGAGACGTTGGAATACATAAGCAGCGGCGAAGAAGAGGCAATTGAACAATTAGCCCAAACATCAGCTGAGCTAACCACATTGGCTGAACGCTTAACTACTCTGGCTCAGGACGACGAAGAATTAGAAATTTTGGTGGCCAACGAAGCGACCGCCCTAAACATTTTGAACGTTAGCGAGGAGCTAATTGCGAATCATGGTGAAACGCTGGCTTTGCTAGAGGCATTTGAGGAAGCAGAACAGGAAAAAGACGCCAGCACCGCCCTCTTTAACCAGACTGAATTTACTGACGAGTCTGGCAGAACGGCCGAATTGATAACCCAGGCCCTAAACCAGGGAGACAAAATTCAGGCGGAGACATTGGAATATGTCTTAAACGGCGAAGAAACCAGCCTGTCAGATTTAAATAACCACCTTACGATTTTGCCAGCGGTTATTGGTGAGCTGCAAACGATGTTGGCAGCCGATAACTCTGACCAGGCGCAGCAGCTGCAAACCATTTTAAGCAGCGTGGAACACCAGGCCCAGCTCTCTGAGCAAATCACGGCTAACCACACAGAAACGCTGGAATTGCTGCAAGAATTAGAGGATTTGGAGGGATGGGCTGAAGAAACCAGACTGGCTCTGCTTGGCCTGCTAGAAAACAAGGTAGCCACCATTTCACGAAGGGCAAATGGCGTGGCGTGGGTCAGCGGGTTGGCCGTGCAGATCGTCTTTATGGTTGTAGGCCTTGCGCTGGCAAGAACCGTTGTAAAACCTGTAGCGGAGCTGGTAGAAGCAGCGAATGAACTGACCCAGGGCAACCTGGACGCACGGCTAAAGGTGCGTTCCCGCGATGAGATTGGCATTTTAATGACCGGCTTTAACGAAATGGCCGCCAGAATGCAACAGGCAATGGGAGCGCTTCAGCAGCAGTCACAATCCCTTAGCGCTAGTTCTGAGGTAAGCCGTCGTCTTTCTACCATCCTGGACCCAGCAGAATTAACAACGGCCGTTGTTGAGCTGCTCCAAATTACCTTTAACTACTACCATGCCCACATCTACCTTTATGATGATGCCAGAGAATTCCTGGTGATGGTGGGTGGCACAGGCGAAGCTGGCCTGGCCATGCTAGACAACAACCACAAAATTGAAGCCGGAAAAGGACTCGTTGGAAAAACGGCCGAATCAAACAAATATACGCTGGTTCCAGACGTAACAGCCGATTCAAACTGGCTGCCAAACCCCCTGCTGCCAGAAACAAAAGCCGAAGCAGCTGTGCCGATTACCCTCGATAACGAAGTGCTTGGCGTACTGGATATTCAGAACAACACCGTAAACAGCCTGGACGAAACCGATATCGAACTGCTGCAATCCGTTGCCCGCCAGGTGGCAGTTGGTTTGCAAAATGCAAAATTGTTTAGCCAGGCAGAAAAAGAAAAAGGGCAAATGGAAACAATTTTGGCGGCGCTTTCAACCCCCATTGTTATCTCCCGGATTTCCAGCGGACGTGTAGCCTACGTCAACGATGCCCTGGTAGAAACATTTAAGCTGCCCCGTGAACAGCTTGTTGGACAAGTCACCCCAGATTTTTATGCAGACCCCGAAGATCGCGCTAGATTTTTGCTGGCACTGAGGGAACATGGGGTGGCCAGCGAGTTCGAGATGGTGCTGAAACGCGGCAATGGCGAACTGTTCTGGAGCATGATTTCTGGCCGAATAATCAGTTATGAAGGCCAGCCCGCTATTGTGTCTTCTGTTGTAGATATTAATGCCCGCAAACGGGCTGAAGAGCTGTTGGCCAAGCAAGCCAACGAGCTATCTATTGTGGCTAAAGTGAGTACGGCCGCAGCCACAACTCTGGAGCCACAGGAGCTATTGCAGCAGGTTGTAGACCTCACCAAGAGCAGTTTTGAACTTTACCACGCCCATATTCACTTGCTAGATGAAGCCACGCAGATGTTGTCATTAACAGCCGGGGCCGGGGATGTTGGGCGAGCGATGGTTGCCGAAGGCCGCTACATTCCCCTGACCGCAAACGGCTCCCTGGTAGCGGCCGTAGCCAGAAGCAATGCGGGCGCTATTCGCCACTACGAATCGCCAGAAGAAGGCTTTATGCCGCATCCTTTGCTCACGGAAACCCGTTCTGAAATGGCTGTCCCAATTGCCATTGGCTCACAGGTGTTAGGCGTGCTGGATGTGCGCTCTGACAAACTGAATTATTTTAGAGAATCAGACCTGCGAACGGTAACCACGTTAGCTTCCCAGGTGGCTGTGGCCTTGCAAAATGCACGTTCCTATACCCGTTCTGAGGCGGCCATTCAGGAGCTGCAAGAAATATCTCGCCGGCTAACGCGAGAAGGCTGGGACGAATTTGTAGAACAGCAGGTAGAAGAGCTGACCTTTGCCTACTTGCAAGAGCATCTGGGCAACGCACAAGCTGAGGCTGCGGGGCAAAATGGACATCATGGGGCTGTGTTGAGCCAACCGCTGCAAGTGCAGGGGGAACCCATTGGCGAGCTGCTGCTAGAGGGGGCTGCACCACACCGAGATGAATCGATTGAAATTGTGCAGGCAGTCGCGGATCATCTCAGCGCTCACCTGGAAAACCTACGGTTGGCAGAGCAGTCGGAAAGGGACCGGGCGGCGGCAGAAAAGCGCAGCCAGGAAATGGCTATTATTAACGAAATTGTGACTCAGATTTCCACATCGCTGGATTTGCAGCATTCTTTGCAGATCATTGTGGATGAGTTGGCAACGGCCGTTAATGTAGACCAGGTTCGTGTGGCGCTCATTCAACCCAATCAGCAAGACATGCTGGTAATTGCCGAGCATTTTGATGCCACTCGCACACCTTCGGCTGTTGGCATGACCATCCCACTGGAGGGGAACGAGCTTACCCTGAACGTGATCAATACCCGGCAAATGGCGGTCATTGAAGACGCCCAAAATAATCCGCGTACCGCACCCGTCCATGAGCTTTTCCGGGAGCAGGGTATTGAAACGGTTATTTTGCTGCCATTGGTGGTTAATGATGAGGTCATCGGCACTGTGGGCATGGACATTCTAGACAAGCGTTCTCTGCCGCGTGAAAGCTTGCGCCTGGCAGAAACCATTGTGTACCAAACCGCCACCGCCATTCAAAATGCCCGCTTATTTGAACAAATCCAGTCAGCCCTGGCTGAAACTGAAATGCTGTATTCCTACAGCTCTCAACTGAATACCGCCACCAGCCTGGACGCCGTGCTAGATTCAGCCGTCGCGCCTGGCTTCCAGGTGGGGGCTACCAAAGCGCTGCTGCTTGTTTATGATCGAAATAGTGCCGGTAACCCTGAATACGGGCAAATTGCTGCGGTTTTGCCCAGAGAGAGCGCGAAAGTTGGTGCGAGTTTGTACCTGGCAGAACAGCCGGTACGCCATTTGTGGCCAAGCAGCGGGCAAAACACCGTTTTTGTTGGCGATGTTTGGGCCGACGGCCGTCTTAGCCCACAGGATAAAGAGGCATTTTCCCAACAAGATGTTCGGGCAGTGGCCATCATGTATTTAACGGTTGGCAACTTGCGCCTGGGCCAGATATTAATTTATTGGAACAAACAGCAAACATTTACCAATGCCGATGAGCGACTTTATGGAGCCATTGCTCAGCAGGCTTCTTCTGTGGTTTATAACCGGTTGCTGTTTAATCAGACGGAAGAAGCTTTATCAGAAACGGCCGCACTGTACCAGGCAAGCGCCGATTTGAACACAGCTCAAACCTTTGAAGCGGTTCTCACCTCGCTGCGCCAGCACACCATCCTGGGCCAGGCCAGCAACGATGTGACCATTAGCTTCTTTAACCGAAACTGGGAAAAAGACCAAATACCTGAAGAAATTCATGTGTTGGCAAGCTGGCAAGGGTTATCTGCAGAGATGCCCAGCCGGTATAAACTGGACGCCTTCCCCCAGGCAAAAGACCTCTTAAGCTACGATGAGATCAGAATTTATGAAGATATTGTCAACGATGAGCGCATAAACGAAGAGGGCAGAGCAACCTTTATTGAGAAATTTAAGACATACGCCTTTGTTTACGCGCCGCTGATTATTGGTACCAAACGAGTCGGGTTTATTAGTGGGTTTTACCCGGAAGCAATGAGCTTTTCTGATGGGCAAATACGCCGACTGAATGTGTTAACACGCCAGGCGGCCGTTTCTCTGCAATCGATCCGGCTGTATGAACAAACCCAAGAAGCGCTGGCGCAAACAGAAGCGCTTTATACAGGTAGTGAGCGCATTGTCCTGAGCTCAACCGAAGATGAAATTTTGCATTCATTGGTTGATTCCACAGAGCTGCGAACTCTGGACAGAGCCAACGTGTTTATGTTTGATCAGCCGGTAGAAGATGGGGTAGCTCGCGATGTGACGGTGGTGGCGACCTGGGTCAATGAAGGGGTTCCCGCCAGTGTAGAGGTAGGGACTCGTTTTGAAGTTGCCCATGTGCCATTCCTGTCCAGTGTAAATCCCGAAAAATCGCTGGTCATTCATGATATTCGCACCGACCCCAGCGTGGATGAGCAGACGAGAGAAATTTTAGAGGGATTTGGCATGATTAGTTTTGTCATGTTCCCCATTGTTGTGGGTTCACAATGGTTAGGCATGGTTTCTGGCCAATCTTCACGGCCGTTGCAAATGAATGAGGTGCATATGCGGCAGGCCAATAGTTTGGTTAGCCAGGCGGCCGTGGTGATGCAAACCACTATCTTGTTCCGTCAGGAGCAGGCACGGGCGCGCCGGGAGCATTTACTGCGTGAAATTGCCGCCAAGGTTCGCAGTTCATCAGACATAGACACAATCATGCGAACGGCCGTTACCGAAATCGGCCGTACGCTGGGCCGCCGCACGTTCATTAAACTAAACAACGAGCAATCTGATAGCGACCAAAAAGTAGCAAATGGAGTAAACCCATGAGCCTCGATAACGAAATTTATCGTGCACTGGCAGAACAAACGGCCGATCATATCCTGGTGACCGATGTTGAGGGCAGCATCCTCTATGTAAACCCGGCATTCACCACCGTAACGGGCTACAAGCCGGCAGAAGTGCTAGGCAAAAACCCACGCATCCTCAAATCTGGGATGCACGACACCGCCTTCTATGAGAATTTGTGGCAAACCGTTTTATCCGGTGAAACCTTTCGCGGCATGTCTGTCAACAAAAAGAAAGATGGCTCACTTTACTACGAAGAAAAAACAATTACACCAATAAAAAACACCAATGGTGTCATAACCCACCTCATCTCAACAGGTAAAGATGTCACCGAAAGAGTCGCCGCCGAACAAGACCTGACCACGATCAACGCAATTGCCACATCATTGCATCGTGCGCCGGACTTGCAAACGGTAGTAACCCGCGCAACTGAGGCCATTGTAGAGTACACAGCCGCGCCCACCGTCGCCCTGTTTCTTTTAGATGAGACGGGTAAAACGTTGGAACTTGCGGCCTCGCATGGGTTTAGTGTGGAAACGCTGGAAGTCGGATCGAAGCTGCCTGTAGAAGGTAGCCTGTCTGGCATCACCATCAGGGAAAAGCAGGTGGTAAACAGCAATGCAATTATGAACGATGAGCGCATGGAACCCACCGTGCGCCGCGCCTTGGCCAAGCAAGGGCTGCACAATGCTGTTTCTCTACCGCTGCTTTTTCAGGAAGATGTGTTGGGTGTGGTGAACCTGGTTTTTACCGAATCCCAAACGCTTTCTACCCAAAATAAAGAGACTTTGCTGCTCATCGGTAAGACGATTGGTCTGGCGGTGGTCAACGCCCGGCGCTTGGAGAACATTCTGAAAAATGAAGCGCAAGCTCAGCTACGCTTAAGCGTGCGGCAGGCGCTTATTACAGCCCGAACGCAAGCGGAAGTTTTTGACGCCATTATAGAGAAAGCCGCATATTTCCCTAAAACTGCGATTTCATTATTCATTTTGAACTATGTTGGCAATACGGCCGTACTCGAACTTAAAAAAACAGACCCCGCCCAAAGTGGTCTGTCCCGTATGCCCCTTGGCACCCAAATTCCAGAAGAGCACCTGCCAAATACCTTTATGTCTGACCAACCATTTGTGACAGACGACATCGTAAACGATAAACGCACGGTAGAAGGTGCCAAAACCCTGGCCAGTAAATTTGGGGCCGTTAGCCTGGCCGTGTTCCCCTTACGCGCCGCCGGTACCTGGCTAGGATTATTAATTCTGGCTAGTCCAGAAAAGGCCTACTTTACCGAAGATAAACTAACAATCTATCGCGATTTGGCCGAACAAGGCGCATTGGCCCTGCGCGCCATCCTGCTGTACGACGAAGCGCGTGCCGCCCTGACCAGACGCGAACGCGAAGTTGCCCTTACCGTACAGGTTGCTCAAGAAATTGCTTCCGCTACCAACCTGCATGATCTTTACCAACGGGTTGTTACCCAGGTTCAAGAGCAGTTTGGCTACTACTACACCCAGCTGCTGCGCTACGATGACAGCATGGACACCCTGGTTTTGGTTGTGGGCTATGGCGATGCTGGCGAAAAAATGCTGGCAATGAACCACTCCATGCCAATGGGCGTTGGCCTAATTGGTAAAGCTGCCCAAACCAGAGAGCCAGTTTTGCGCGCACACGTCGCCACAGATCCCAACTGGCAATCCAATCCCTTGCTGCCAGAAACAGCAAGTGAGCTTGCTGTGCCCATCAAATTAGGCGAGCAAGTTTTGGGGGTGCTGGATGTGCAAAGCAGTCTCGTGAATGGCCTATCTGCTAACGACCAGCTGCTGCTAGAAGGTTTATGTGGCCAGATTGCTATTGCTATTGAGAGCACGCGACTCCGTCAGGAAATGGAAAGTCGGCTGCGAGAGCTGAGCCTTTTGCAGCGACAGATGAGTCGTGAAGGATGGCAAAAATATCAGCAAACGCAGCATGAAAGAGTGGGGTACAGCTTCGACTTAACAGGATTGCAGCTATTGACCACACAACAAGACGCTGCCAACATCAGGAGCCAAAATGGCACTTCGCCGCTTGCCAATCAAGCCAAAATCAGTAAACCATTGACCATTCGTGGTGAGGCCATTGGCAGCTTTGGTGTAGAAGAAGACCCAACACGGCCGTTATCCGATGAAGAGCGCGAAATTATTGATGCTGTTGCCCAGGAACTGGCCGAAGCGCTGGAAGCCGCCCGCCTGTTTGAGCAAACCCAAATTGCCCTGGCCGAGCAAGAACGGCTGGCTTCTGAACTAGAAACTGTGGCCCAGGTGAGTACCGCAGCTTCCACCATTTTAGAAGTGGACGAACTGCTGCAATCCGTAGTCGACCTGGCCAAGAGCAGCTTTGGTCTTTACCATGTGCATATCTACCTGACCAGCGAAACGGGCAAGAAGCTGCAACTGAAAGCTGGCGCAGGCAATATCGGCCGTCTGATGAGCCTGGAGGGCCGCGAGATCAATATCGACGCAGAATCTATCGTCTCCCGTGCCGCCCGTACCCAAAAAGGTGTACTGGAAAATAACGTTCGCCGGACGGTCGACTTCTTGCCCCACCCATTGCTGCCTGAAACACGCGCCGAAATGGCCCTGCCCATGCTGGTAGGTGGGAAGCTCATTGGCGTCTTAGACTTGCAATCAGACAAAGAAGAGTATTTCACCCAGGAAGACCTTAACGTTCAGACAACCCTGGCCGCCCAGATTGCCGTTGCTGTAGAAAACGCCAATCAATACGCTGTCCAGGTTCAAACATCCACAAAACTGCGCGAGGTCGATATTCTAAAATCAGAATTTTTGGCCAGCATGAGCCACGAGCTGCGGACGCCGCTTAACTCCATTATTGGGTTTGCAGACGTGCTGCTAGAAGGGCTAGATGGCGACTTAAATGAGCGCATGGAAGAAGATGTGCGGCTTATTCGGGAGAGTGGTAACCATTTGCGCGGGCTAATTGGCGACATTTTAGATATGTCCAAAATTGAGGCTGGGCGCATGGATTTGCGCTACGAGGAAATTAATATGGCACAGCTGGCCAACGACGTTGTGGCAACGGCCGCACCGCTGGCCCAAGAGAAACAGCTCTTCCTCCATTTGGATATTGATGAAGAGGTTCGATCGGTTCAGGCGGATCGCACGCGGCTGCGCCAGGTTTTGTGGAACATTGTTGGTAATGCCATTAAGTTTACGGAAAAAGGGAGTGTTACCATATCCGTACAGGCTCAGCCCAACCATGTGCTTTGCTCAGTTCGTGATACGGGCATTGGCATTAAGGAAGAGCACGCGCCCGCTGTTTTTGAACAATTCAGACAGATTGATGGCGGTTTGAACCGTGCTGCCGGGGGCACAGGCTTGGGCATGCCGATTACGAAAAAGCTGATAGAGTTACACGGCGGCGAAATTTGGCTAGAAAGTGTGTATGGACAAGGCAGTACTTTTTTGTTTACCATTCCCTATGAGCCGCCACAAGTGAAGCCAAACGCAGCCAAAACGGCATCAGCAGTTGCCTAGAAGTTAAGTAAATCACGATACGTTGCTTAAAAACCTGAGCGCAACTTGTAATTTATTTGGGCAAATGCCAATTTTGAGAAAGTATCTATTTAGCTTTTACATAGATCATTAATTTTATTGAATACATTGCTATGGAAACAATAAGTTATGGTGAAAGTGAGCGATTGTATGATTGAGGCAATCTCATTTTAGCTAGAAACTGGCAAGTTGATTTTTAGTTACTTGGTTTCTTTAGCGGTAATAATTATGGCGTAACACCAGTCTAAGGTTACAAAGTAATGATTTTGAATTAAGGTAAGTTATTATGCCGAAAACAGATAAGAAAGTTCTTTGTGTAGAGGACAATCCAGTTAATATGTTGCTGGTATCGCGTATTGTGGAAGCAGAGGGGCATGAGTTGATTAAAGCAATTGACGCATCTGCTGCTGAAGCAATTTTATCAACGGTTGTTCCCGATATTATTTTGCTTGATATCAACCTGCCGGGGAAAAGTGGCCTGGAGCTGGCGCGAGAATTTAAGGATGATGCTCGCTTAGCGCCCGTGCCGCTAATTGCGACGACGGCCCAGGTATTGGTGGGGGATCGGGAGCGCTGCCTGGAAGCAGGCTGTGACGATTATTTGCCGAAGCCTTTAGATATTCGCAAGCTGCGTGAAGTGCTGCGCCAATATTTGAGTAATGGAATAGGCTAACGGCCGTAATCTTCCATCCCCTGCAAAATAAACACACCTAACACCAGCCTCCTACAGGTTATTGTAGGAGGCTGGTGTTTTAAACTTCCTCTGTGCCCACAATGACAGACGGTTTGCCCAAGATGTGCGTAAGAAACAGGAAACGATGCTGCTCTTTGAGGCCGCTCAGGCGCAGCTGTCGCTGTAATTTGTCTGGCTCCAGGGGAGAGCCGCGCTTCTTGATGGTGACACTGCCAATCTGCCGCTGGCGCAAATAATGCCGCAGCTGTTTAAGCTGAAACGGAAAATGCGCTTCTATGGCAAAGCAGCGGGCAAATGGGGTGGAAACGGCCGTATCCGCCGTCAGGTAAGCAATCGATTCGTCAATCTGGCTGGCCCCCAGCTGCGCGGCCAGCGCCTGTACCAAATGGGCTCGAATCACCGCGCTGTCTGGCTCATAAAGATAAGCTTTGGGCTGGGAAACGCTGCTGGCTTCGTGGGGTAAATCGGCAGTGGTGAGCGAATCTCCCCCAGGCAGCAAGGTGGCCCGCCGCTGCACGCCGGAATGAAAACGGCCGTACCACAACACCCCTTCCTTCATCTCGCCATCTAATGAGATAAATTCCACTTCAGCCTCATCTGGCAGTTCGGCATAATCTACGCCAGGGCTAATTTTTACGGCCGTTTCTGGCACCACCGCCCGCCATTGGTCGATCAGGCTGAGCGGCGGCCGGTACTGCGCCAATGAGAAAAAGCGCCGCCCCTGCTCATCACGCCGCGCCGGGTCAAAAAAAAGAGCATCCATCTGTTTAAGCGGCGTTAAACTGTACAAATCGGCTTGCAGAGGATGAAACTGTGCGCCATGCCCGTAGACACGCACGTTTTCCTGCGCCATCGCCAGGCGCACCGGTTCCCATTCCACCCCGGTGACCTGGGCCATGGCCGCCAGGGCGATGGCGTCGCCGCCAAGGCCGCAGCCCAAATCGGCAATCTGCTGGCAGCCCAGTTGGGCAAACCGGCGGGCGCGATGCTGCGCAACCACCTCGCCAGACGCCTGCTCCAAGGCAGCGCGGACAAAATACATCTGGTTGGCCCGGCTAAACTTGGCCGCAGCGTGCTGCCGCAAAACGATGGTTTCTAAGACGGCCTGCGCCTGGCTTTTGGGCAATTTTTGGCGCAGCCAGGTGGCAATTTGCAAATGGGTTTGTGGGGTAACGGCCGTTTCACTCAATGCTTGCAGCCATTGCTGGCCATTTGGGGAGAGCAAAAAGGCGAGGTCGTCCAGCGTCATGGTTAGGGGCGTTCTGGGGTGAGCAGTTGTTCGTCGAGGGCGGGCGATTCTTCTGTTTCGTCTTGTTCATCCAGCTCAGGAACGGCCGTACCCACTCCCTGCCGCCCACAAAAAGCCTGGTACGCACAAGACCGGCAGCTCTGCCAATCATCGGTTAAAGGCCAATCGCCAGCGTTAACCGCATCGTCTATTTGGGCGGCAATTTGTTGCAGTTCAGCCCAGTTTGCCTGATGGTCTGCGGCGCTGTAGCGGATGGTCATGGGGATGTCGGCTGCCTGAACGTACCAATACGTCAGGCTAATCTGCTCAGGGGCTAACTGGATGTTTTGTGGCCAGAAGGCGCTGCCCCCTTCAGCCAGCAGGGCCAAATAAAGGCGCGTTTGCCAACGGCCGTTTAGCTCATCAAGCGTGGCGGGTCGGCCCGTTTTCCAATCAAAAATGTGGGCAAACGGTTGGTTTTGGCCATCTTCCCCAATGACGAGCAGATCGAAACGGCCGTACAGCAAATGATTGCCCAAAGGCACCGTCAACCCCGTTTCTGGCAAAAAATGGGCGTTGTCCGGCAGCGCTTGCACAGGCGAATGTGCCACAAACGCCTGCCACCATTGCTGCACCTGGCGGTCAGGAATTGTGCCAGGGGCAATCGTTAAGCCTAAAAAATGGCGTTCCAGCAATTGGTGAAAATCCTGGCCTTGTTGCAGCGCCTGCTCTGTGCGTTCGGGCAGTGGCGTGGCTGGCCAGGGCAGGCGGCGCAAGTAGCGCAGCTGAAAGCGCCTCTGGCAGGTTAAAAAGGTGGCCAGCTTGTACTGGCTCAGGGTCAGGCGTGGCTCCATCAGGCCCAGATATTGCCGTCTGGGGCCCGCATGAACAGCACCGGAATGCCCCAGTAAGGTTTGTCTAAAATGGCAAAACGCAGCCCCAGGCGTGCTTTGGTCATGGCCCAATCCAGCGGCTTACCCATCGCCAAAAATTCATAGAGTGTCTTCATAAACGGCCGTGCGGCGCGGTCAGGCAAATCATACTGCATGGCAATCACAGCGGGCAGGCCGCCCCAAACCAGCTTCGGCGCTAATCCCATAAATGCCTGGGCCGAGGCAGGTTTCTTAGATTTCTCACCCATTGTGCCAGTCTGGCAGGCGCTCAAAATAATGAGCTTGGTATTGGTTCCCTGGAACAGCTCCAGCAACAAATCACCATTGAGTAAGACATGCCCACTCCCCCCATCCTCTAAAACAATGGCTCCGCCGCTACTGTCCAGATCGCCGTGTCCAATAAAATGGAAAATATCAGGCCGATTCTTGGACACACGGTCAAATAATTCTGCAGAAGTGGCCTTGGGTAATATCTCAATCACAACCTTCCCCGTTTGGGTAAAATCTTTCAACGCCTCCTGAATCGCATCAATTTCGTTTTGAATGCCTGTTAATTCAACCAAATCTTTTGGATTAGCCCACGCCAGCAAAATTTTCACAGTATCTGGCACTTTAATGGGGGCAGGCGGCCGGTTTGTTGGCATGTAGCGCACCAGCGGTGTGTCATCATTGACCGCCAGGAATGCTTTGTCATCTCGACAAAATTCCCAGGGAACCTGGTACAGTTCGTTCGATTCCCGGTTTATGTTCAGGCGAACCCGAAGGCCGTCCTTTCCTGTTGCTCTGGCAGAGCTTAAGCTTTTGCTAAACTCTTCCTGGATTTGCGGTGGAAATAAAAACCGGCGCAGCATTTCTCCCAGCTCATTGGCAAACTTTGGCTTAGAAGCCTGCACATCGCGCAGCATGTTTGCCAGATATTTATAATTATCATCGTCAAAGGGAAACAGGTTGCGAATGGAATCGGCCGTTTCGCCATAAGGGGACTCCGCCTCCAGCAAATATTCGTTTTTATTGCCAGTGGGCCGAATAGAGATGTCAAAATTTTCATAGACAGTTTCGGGAGTAATGGCAGGGGCAATCTGCCCCGCGCCTTGTTCGCCGTTATCAGGTTCAACATTTTGCGGGGCTGCAACATTGGGTTCCGGGCCACCAAACTGTGTCAGGTCAACACGCGGTTTGGCTCGGTGAATGGCTTGCAGCAGCTCTGGAGTGATCTGGTTGCGGCGGGCAAACTCTTGCAGCTCTTGTGCCTTCCGCCGGGTAGTATCCCCAGCCAAATTTTCAAATTGTAAATCGACCCCTGTATCCAGCGATACATCCATGCACAGTTCACGGATGCCATCCTTATTAAAAACATCTTCAATGAGTTGGTACAAATGGCGGTAGTTAGACATTCAAACGCTCTCTTTTTTTGGTTTGCTCAATTGCAGTTGGCGCGGGCTTTCCTGCATCATACAAAGCTTGCTCCAGATGTCAAGCAATTTGTGTTGAGATCGATCATTGATTACTGGCCTGCTGCTCACAAATAACCAAAATCAGTGTGTCAAAATTTTACTCAGGAAAAGTTTGGTACGTTGATGCTGTGGATTGTTGTACAAATCTTCAGGGGAAGCAACCTCCACAACCTGCCCATCATCCATAAACACCATGCGGTCGGCAGCAGCACGGGCAAAACCCATCTCGTGGGTTACCACAACCATCGTCATGCCCTCTTTGGCCAGATCAAGCATCACATCCAGCACTTCTTTAATCATTTCTGGGTCCAGGGCGCTGGTAGGTTCGTCAAACAGCATGATCTTGGGGTTCATGGCCAGGGAGCGGGCAATGGCCACCCGCTGCTGCTGCCCCCCAGAAAGCTGGCGCGGATAGGCGTTGGCCTTTTCGGGAATGCCCACTCGTTCCAACTGCTCCAGGCCAATGCGGTTGGCTTCCTCTTTGTCCCGCTTGCGCACCAGCCGCTGGGCAATGGTGACATTTTCCAGGGCGGTGAGGTGGGGGAATAAATTGAACTGTTGAAAGACCATGCCCACTTCGGCACGCACGGAGTTAATGTCTGTTTTTTTATCTTCCAGATGCACTCCTTCGATGTAAATATCGCCCGAAGTGGGTTTTTCCAGATGATTGATGCAGCGTAAGACCGTGCTTTTGCCAGAGCCGCTAGGGCCAATGATGATGACAACTTCGCCCTGGCGAACCGTTAAGCTAACCGCTTTGACAGCTTCAACATGGCCAAAATATTTATGCAAATCTTGTATGACTATCATGTCGTTATTCATAATAATTACCGTTCTCCAACGCGAATGCGCCGTTCGTACCAGCGCAGTAACAGGCTAAGGGTGATGGTCATGGCGAGATATAAAAAGACAATGACAAGGTAGGATTCTGGGAAGCGAAAGGTGCTGCCTGCATGAAGCCGTGAGCGCTGGGTTAGCTCTCGGACGGCCAGGACGGAAGCCAGGGAAGAATCTTTGAGCATGGCAATGAAGTCGTTGCCCAGCGCAGGCGAAATGTTACGAATGGCCTGGGGCAGGATGATGTACTGCATGGACTGCCGGGCGGTCATGCCTAGCGAGCGGGCGGCCTCCATTTGTCCCTTGGAGATGGATTCGATGCCAGCCCGGAATATTTCGGCCAAAAATGCGCCGTAGATGATGGCCAGGGCCAGGATGGCTCGCAGCTCAATGGAAACGTCGCGGTTGTCTACGCCGATGCTGTTGCTAACGGCGGGCACTATGACAAAGGCGAGGGTGAGGATGAGCACCAGCGTGGGGACGCCGCGAATAAATTCTACATAGGTAATGGCAATATTGCGCACAAGTCTGTTGTGGCTGATGCGCCCTAAGCCAGCCAATAGGCCAAAAACCAAGGCTAACCCAAATCCGCCCAGCGTCAGGTAGAGTGTTGTGGTGATGCCCGGAAAAATAAAGATAAATGCTTCGTTGTATTCATTGGTAATGGCGGTAACGGATGTCAAAACCCCTTCATTTTCAGCTACAAATGAGCGGGCTTGGGCTTTGTCTAATATGACAGCATCAATGTCACCTGCAATTAAAGCCTGGACAGCATCTTCCAATTGGGGAAACGTCTGGATGCGATCTTTGGGCATCTCTTCGAGGGTGGTTTCGTATGCTGAAATCTCTGCCTGTGCGCCTAAGATTAGCTCTTCGTTGTTGTCTTTAACAAGCGTATCGAGGTTTTTGATTGGCTTGGCATCATCGACGCGAACGAGCATACGTGGCCCTGGCTTTACGATGATGAGCAGGGCCATCAGGATTAGAAAGGTAATGATGGCCACGAGCCACCAGGGAAACTCGCGCCAATCAACAAACGGTTCTCGTTGGGTTTGTGAATCGGTAAGGTGAGGAGGGACGACTTCTGGGCCAGCCATATCTTATTCTCCTGAGGTTTTATGTGGCTTGCAGGCTTGCTGATGAATGCAGATAGCTTGCAGGCGATTGACAAGGTGTGTGTTGAAAGCAAGAAGCGTCAGCTACCTGAAAGAGCTGACGCTTCTTAACTTACGCTGTTTGTGTTGTTTTGCTACAAACAGTTGGCTTGTGTGTTAAACGGCCGTTACTCTTCTGGGAACAAATCGTCGTATGTGATGGTGAAGTTTGGCCCAAAGTATTGCAGGTTTACCTCTTCCAGGAAACCGTTTTGCGCCAGTTCAGCCAGAGCAGCGTTCACCGGGTCTACCAGGTCGCTACCCAGCGGGTAGATGAAGCCTAGCTGATCGCTGGACATAGACGGCCCGGTGAGCTTGAGCGCATCGGCGTTTTCGCCAAGATAGCCTTGACCCGCTACTTCATCAATAATCACGGCATCAATATCGCCTGCGATGAGCGCTTGCACGGCAAAGGGGAACTGTTCAAAAGCCTGAATGCGGTCTTCTGTCAGGTATTGCAGTGCGGTTTCGTAGTTGGTGGTTCCGGTTTGGGTGCCCAAGACAAGCTCTGCATTGTCAACAATTTCTTCGATGCTTTCAAACCGATCTTCATCATTACGTACCAGCAAGCGCTGCTCGATGTTGATGTAGCCGTTGGAGAAAGCAACAATTTCGGCCCGTTCATCGGTGATGGTAATGCCATCAGCGGCAGCATCGTACTGTCCATCAGCAACGGCCTGGATCATGCCTTCCCAGCCAGCTTCAACAAACTCTGGCGTGCAGTTGATGAGGCTGCATATTTCATTCCAAACATCATAATCCCAGCCAGAGGGTTCACCTGAGTCTGGATCGATGTAGTTGAAGGGCAAGTAGGCGTTTTCTACGGCAATCGTGATGGTTCTACCTTCCAGATCGGGTAGACCGCTTGCTTCTTCACTGTCCATCTCTTCGCTGGTGGTGTCACTCGCGGCATCATCAGCGGCTGGTTCATCCCCGCCACTGCTGCAAGCAACCAGCAGGAGGGCCAACAGGATCAAACCGATTAACCAGATCAATCGTTGATTTTTCATGCTTTTTCTCTCCTTCTATTCAAAAACAATTCTATTTGCCAAAGGATTCTGGCGGCGTCTTTTGAGGACTTTATTATGACATGGCTTAATAAAATAGCCAATATTGACAGGGGTGAGGGGTGGGAACCAAACGGCCGTTGGGCAAAGTAACCGAACGCGCCTGGAAAAAGTGGGCGGGTATGCCCAATCTAACCAGTTAGGAGCCGCCAAACATGCGCAGCAAGGCAATGGCCGCAACAATGAAAAAGATGGCCAGGCAGCCCAGGCGAATGAGGGACGCGGTGAGCTTAAAGGCCAGACGAGCAAAAAAGAGACCGATAAGCAATACGGCCGTAATCACAATTAGTTGGGTCAGGTCTTCAGCTTGTAGATTTTGTATCAGTTCCATTACGATCCTCTTTTTAGTATTCAGTAAATCAGTTTTCAGTATTCAGTAAAAACAAAACGCTCACTGGCCTGCTGACCTACTGAACAGTGATTACTGACCTACTGATTACCGTTCACCGCCCACTGGCTTCTCGAATAAACAGTGCCAACAGCAGGGCAGCAACGGCCGTAATAATAGCAGAGATCAACCCATTGCTGGCAAATCCGAAGTGGCTAAACAAAAATGGCCCCAGCCAGGAACCCAGCGCCCGCCCCAGCGCCCCCGCCGCCAGAATGCCAGACATCACCACGCTGCGCGCCGAAGGCACAATCTCCGTCATCAAGGGAATGCCGCCAACAACGGTGATCTCAAACGTGAGAAACAGCACAAAATAAGCAGCCAGCGCCGCAGTCAGGCTGCCGCCCATCTGGGGAATAAACAGGCAAATCAGGGCATTGAGCACGCCCGTGGTGATTACCACGGGGCGTTTGCCAAAGCGGTCTACCGACCAGCCAGCAAACAGCTCTCCTGTAATTTCTGCCCCGCCCAGCACCCCCGCCGAGGCACCCAAAGCCACCAGGCTAAGGCCAAAGCTCAGCTCCATCCAATCGCCAAAAACCAAAAAGATCGTTTCATTGCCCGCCATGTTGAGCATGGTGTACAGCATGGCTGTCCAAATAACGGGATGCTGCCGCATCACCCGCCAATAATCTGCCAGATTGCTGCCGCGACCCTGCGTTGGTTTGTTGGTTTTTGGCAAAAATCGGGTGAGGAAAACGGCCGTTACCACCCCAAACAGCCCCAGCCAGAAAAACGATGCCGACCAACCCTGCCGCTGCAAAGCCAGCCCAACCAGCGGACCGCCCACCAGCAGCGCCCCCGCCCAAGAAAGTTCCGTAACGGCCAACGCTTTGCCCCGCTGCTTGTAGGGCACCATCTCTCCCACATAAGCCTGCATTGCCGGGTCGTAAATGACCTTGGCCACAGAAATGATGATGAGCGCCGCGCCGAACAGCCAATAGCTGGGCCAAAGCCAGACCAGCAAGCAGCCCGCGCTAAAAAAGAGCATCGCGCCAAACATAATTGCCCGACGGCCGAATCGTTCCGACAGTGGGCCAAACAGCGGGCTAAGAAAGCCAGACAAGTTGCGTATGGTGACCAGCCGGTAAACGGCCGTTACCGGCACATTCAACTGACGCGCAAAAGCCGGGGCAAACGGATACACCATACGCAGCCCGGTATTCAGGCAAAGGCGGGCCAGCGCAATAAACGCTAGCTGCCAGGAAAGACCAGTCGGTTTCTGTTCAGACACAGCCGGAAGTGTAGCGGAGAGAGGTCATAATACAAAGAAACGAAGGTGGGGAGAACAAAAAGTTCCTTAGCTTCTGCGTTCCTTTGTATAAAAAAACCGCAACCGCAAAAATTTCAATAGCAGATTCTGTCGCAGTGCTTCCCCCTAAAATCAGTGTTACAATCGGGCTAAATGACAAAGAAATCAAAGCAAAATAAATTAAATAAACAGAATGTATTGGCAGCCAGAACGGCGCTGCCAGTCACCCTGCGCATTATGCTAATTTTGCTGCTGCCCTTTGCCCTGACGCTCATTTTAGGCAGCAGCGAAGGCAGCAATGCACCCATTTTGGGCGGCATTGGGGTGGCGAGCTGGTTTATGGGGCTGTTTTGGTACGGGCTGCCGGGAATGGGTGTGCGGGGCGGACGGCCGTTATTTGCCGGAATTGGTTTTGCCACATTGGGCTGGCTGGCCTTCCTATTCGGCCGCTTCTTCATTGCCCTGGACTTAAACGCCGTCGATTCTGGCCGCAGCTTTGTCTACCTGCTGCTGTTTGAAGCCTTTGCTGTGCAGCTGTGGGCCTTTGGCCTGCTGTTCCGCACCCTGGCCGAATGGCGCGGCGGGCTGACGGCCGCCATTGGCAGCGGCATTGGCTTCGGCGCAGTTGCCTTTGTGCTGTTCCAAGAAGCGTACGCCAGCGACGTGGTTAGTTTGCTTTACTTTGTGGTTTGGGGCGCGTTTTATGGCATCATTCGCCTGCGCACCGGCAGCTTTTTGGGCAGTATGCTCATCCAAACATTGCACAGCTTCACAGCTTGGGTGGCGCTTGGCCCCCTGCCTTTGCTTACGCCAGCGGGCCGCTTGCAAATGGTTTATATGCTTTCTGGCCTGGTTTATCTCATTGTTATCTGGCGATTGTGGCCCAAAGAGGAAGCGGATTACCGGATTTAGCAGTAATCGGTAAACGGTGATAAGTGACTGACCGTTTACGGATTACCGCTCACCGATTACCAAACACGAGATCGTTATGTCTACTCTCTCCGTCACAATTGATGAACGACTGCGGCTGGTAACGGCCGTTCTCTCCATAAGCGACTGGCCTGTGGACGAACAAAAACAGCTCACCCACGCCGTGCATCCCCAGGCCAAGCAGGTGCGCCAATTTTTGCCAGCCTTTAGCAGCCATCCTGCGGTGAACGGGGCCAACGAAGCCCTGCTGAACGGCGTCGCCCTGGCCGATCTCTTTAGCGCCGCGCTGCGCTGTACCTGGCCAGACTTTACCCCCACGGCCGAATTGCCCCACGTCCTCAAAATTAAAGAATGGGTACAGTCGCTGGCTGACTTTGCCCGGCGCACCGCCCTGGTAGAGCAGTTTTGGCCGCAGCACACGGCCGTTTGGGCCGAGACCCAAAAACATCTGGAAGAAATATTTACCGGTGACCAGCTGCTGGACTGCCTGGCGCAGCTGCACGGGAGCACTTTGGTTACGGCCGTAACCCTCATGCCCAATCTCATTTTTCCCGCGTTGTCTCCCGTCGTGGCCACCAGCGACAGCGCCCTGACGCTGCTGCTGCCGCCGCCCAAAGCGGTTGGTGAATCCCCGCCCTGGCCCTTTGCTGAAGACCCTGGCTGGGTGGTGGCCACCGTGGCCCAGCAGCTTGCCCCCTATTTGCTGGCAGATGAGCTGGCCCAGCTAGACGAAGCGCAAAAACCCCTTGCGCTGCATTTGGCAGCCGCTTACTGCCTGGCGCAGCTGCTGGACGAATTTGAAGCCCAAGCCTACCTGCTGCGCGCCAAAAAAGAACACAATTTGCCCCAACTACCCATCCTGTTTGCCCAGTTGCAGGAAGAAGTTGGTGGTGGAAACGGCCGTTCCCTTACTACCATTCTTCATTAACTGCCTTGCTCGTTCCACGCTCCGCGTGGAATGCAGACCGGGACGCTCCAGCGTCCCAAACGCGGCGCTCCGCGCCGCCACCAACATTCCCACGCGGAGCGTGGGAACGAGACACAAAAAAGGAGAAGTCCCATGTCCCACGAATTTATTCTTACCCGAAGCGAAGGCCGTGTTGGCCTGGTACAGCTAAACCGCCCCCAGGCGCTCAACGCCCTCAATCGCGGCCTGATGAGCGAGCTGATGTCCGCCCTGGAAGCGTTTGATGCCGACGATGGCATTGGCTGCCTGGTCATCACCGGCAGCGAAAAAGCGTTTGCCGCCGGAGCCGACATCAAAGAGATGGCCAACGCCACCCCCGCCGCCATGCTCAACAATCCCTTTATCGACTACTGGGATCGCCTGCGCAAAATTGGCAAGCCGGTGATTGCGGCCGTTTCTGGTTTCGCGCTTGGTGGTGGCTGTGAACTGGCCATGGCCTGCGACATGATCGTGGCCAGCGAGAGCGCCAAATTTGGCCAGCCAGAAATTAACCTGGGCATCATCCCCGGTGCAGGCGGCACCCAGCGCATGACCTACGCGGTTGGTAAAGCATTGGCAATGGAGATTTGTTTGAACGGCCGTTTCCTCACCGCCAGCGAAGCCCAGCAACACGGCCTCATTAACCGCGTCGTGCCCGTAGAGCTTTATTTAGAGGAAGCGATCAAATTTGCTGCCGAAATCGCCGCCCGCGCCCCCGTCGCCCTGCGCCTGGCCAAAGAAGCCGTCAACGCCGTCTACGAGACGCCGCTGCAAGCCGGGCTGGCCCACGAACGCCGCCTCTTTTACATGCTCTTCAGCACCGAAGATCAAAAAGAAGGCATGGACGCCTTCATCAACAAACGCCCCGCCACCTGGCACGGCAAATAAACGGGCGTGGTATGATATGGGCTGCAACGAGGGAAACGGCCGTTGCGTACTACTACTTTAGTAAAAAGTGAAAAGTAAAAAGTTCTTATCACTTTTTACTTTTCACTTATCACTTTTTACTCAAACAAGGAGCATTCCAAATGAAAAGTCACGAAGTAGATTACCAAATTTTTGGCGACGATTTACAGTTTGTGGAAGTAGAACTGGACCCCAGCGAAACCGTCATTGCCGAAGCGGGCGCGATGATGTACATGGAGGATGGCATCGGTTTTGAAACAAAAATGGGCGACGGTTCCCAGCCGGACAAGGGTTTTCTGGGCGCATTGGGCAGTGCTGCCAAGCGGGCCTTCACCGGCGAATCAATCTTTATGACCCACTTTACCAACAACGCCCAGGGCAAAAAGCACGTAGCCTTTGGCGCACCCTACCCAGGCAAAGTCATTGCCATCGACCTGGACGTGGCCAACGGCGAACTAATTTGCCAAAAGGATTCCTTCCTCTGCGCGGCCCTGGGCACAGAGGTGAGCATCGCCTTCAACAAGAAGCTGGGCGCGGGTCTGTTTGGCGGCGAGGGGTTCATTTTGCAGCGGCTGCGCGGGGATGGCAATGTGTTCATTCACGCAGGCGGCACCATCGTCGAGCGGCAGCTCAACGGGGGCAAAATCATGGTAGACACCGGCTGCATTGTCGCCTTTGAAAATACCATCAGCTACGACATCGAGCGGGCGGGCAACCTGAAATCCATGATTTTTGGCGGTGAGGGCTTGTTCCTGGCCACATTGCAAGGCACCGGGCGCGTCTGGCTGCAATCGCTGCCGTTCAGCCGCCTGGCTGACCGCGTGCTGCAAAATGCCAAACCTGGCAGCAGCGGCGGTGGCAAATCTTCTGGCGAAGGGTCAATTCTCGGCCGTACCGTCACCGATCTGCTCCAAGGCTAGTTCGCCACAGAGAACACAGAGGGTCACAGAGAAAAATCTCTAAAATCTTTGTGCCCTCTGTGGCAAAATTTTAGGCAGTAATGGATGCCCGCACGTCGCGGGCGTCTTTGATCAGGGTGGCCCACACTTTGTTTTGTTCGTCGGGGTCTTCAAAGGAGAAATAGATCGTCCGCGACTTTAAGCGGCTGAGGTCGTCGTTGGCTCCGCCGCCGACAAAATAAGCAATGGCGTTGTTGCTGTGGTCTGGCCCCCACGACTCTAAAAAGGTGATGGCCAGGGTGCGGATTGGCTCCTTGCCAAACAAAATCCAGCCCGCCTCAATTTTTTGCAGGGTGCGGGCATCAAAAAATTGGTAAAGAAAGTTTTTGGGTTTGTACTCCACCATAACAATGTGATCGCCCAAGGGAACGTGCCAGTAGTGGGCGGGTTTTACCAAAAGCACGGTGTCTGCCTTGGTGGTAACGGCATAGCGCCCAGAGGCGCGCACGGGGATTTTTTCATTGGCGGCCAGCGGCTGAATGGTTTCTGGGGGGAGAACGGCCGTATCATCCACAATAAACTTGTTATACCCCTCCTTTTTAGCCCGCCGGTACACAAAACCCACGTACACCCACAGCAAAAAAGTGAGAATACTGAGCGTCCAGCCCCACTGCAAAACAAGCGAGGCCACAAACAGCCAGAAGACAAAAAAGCGCAGCCAGCCACTCTGCGCCGCGCCTAAAAACCTGCGCCGCTGGCTAAAATAGGCAAAAGCATACAAACGACCAATGTAGCTGAAGTAAAGATGTTTGCTGAAGGGTAGGTTTTCCATCTGGCTATTGTACGGGGAAATAAGGGAGTGAAAAGTAAAAAGTGAAAAGTGATAAGTGGAACGCCTCTACTTTTTACTTTTCACTTATCACTTTTCACTAATATCCCTACCAAATGAATCTTCCGCTCCGCAGGCAGTGCGTCCTCAAAGCGGGTCATCATCTGGAAAAAGGGGCGGTTGAAGGCCAGGTAGGTGGGGTCGGGAACGGTGTGCAGGGCGGTGAGCTGGAGGCCAGCTTGCGCGGCGAGCTGCTCTAGCTGGGCGCGGCTGTTGGCGCGGTAATGGGTGGCAAAGGTGTCGTCGGCGGAACGGCCGTACAGCCCAGCCACCAATCTCCCCTGCAACCGTCCCAATTTGCCCATCGTCTTGTTGAGCAGCGCCAGCGGATGACGGCCGTTTGGCGTGATGAACACAAAACAACCGCCCGGTTTTAAGACGCGGGCAATGGACTGGAAAGTTTGAAACGGCCGTGCCAGATGCTCCAATACCCAACTGGCAAACGCCAGATCAAACGTCCCCGGCGCAAACGGCAAATCATCGCTGAACGCCACAGCACTCGTCAGGTTCAGGCGATGCTCCCGCAAGGAGTGCCAATCTGGGTCGATGCCCACCACCTGCGCCAGCGGATGGTTTAGCTGCTCCACCAAGCCACCTCGCCCGCAGCCGATGTCCAGCACCCGCGCCGTGGGTGTTAGCTGCTGCCGCACCAAATTGGCAAACAGCTCCGTAGCGGGCTGCCAACCTGGGTGACTGGCGCGATACTGTTCACGCCACGCATTTTGCTTATCAAGTGAGAGCATCAGAAAAATTTAGTGGCTGGAAAAAAGTTGTCAACATTTTTTTTCGCAAAACGCTGCGCCTTTGCGGAAAAAATTCTGGGTCTTCAGGATTTTGTGGGGGTGCGCCCCGACACCACGATATCCCCAAGAACCAAAATTCTCTACGGTGCGGGGGAGATGCCCACCAGCAAAGTCAGCCGCACCGCGCCTTTATTTTCTACACCGTGAACAACCCCAGCGGGTGCCCAAACCACCTGGCCTGTGCCTGCCACATGCTGCTCATCGCCCAGCCAAAAGTGACCCTCACCTTCCACCACGTAATAAAATTTATCCTGGTCGGCGTGGTCGTGCGGCTTTTGCACCTGTCCTGGCTCCAGGCAGTTGAGGCCAAGAAGCAAAGCATCGCTGCGAAACAAAGTGTCTTTGAAGAATTTTTCGGGGCGGGAACCAACGTGATCTTGCAAATTTTTGATCAATTCCATGTTGTTTTCACCATTTGGTCTGTTATTTTGGGGGAGATTCATTTACGAATTTGGGAGATTAGAGATTGGAGACTGGGCAATCTCTAATCTCCAGTCTCCAATCTCCCCTTCTAGGCGGGAGTGAATGGGAGTCGAACCCACCGCCGCCTGCTCGGCGCAGCCGGCCACCAATTTTGAAGACTGGGGCGCCCACCGGGACACAATCACTCCCACAGATAAGTTTAGCGCAGGCAGCGCAATTTGGGTAATGTCCGAATTAATGGTTAACGTATATTTTCCCGGAAACTTTGCTACGGGAAGTTGGTTTTGGAGACAGTTTCCGGGGAAACGGAGTGTAAACAAATTGACGAATACGGCGAACGCTCTACCATTACGGCCATGATTCGTTCAGACAGGCTGCGACAAATTTGGCCCTGGCTGGCGGTGCTGCTCATCGCTGCGCTGGCGGCTCAACCGCTGTGGGGATTGCCGCCGCAGGGAGATGATTTGCTGCTGCACTACTTCCGCATTCCGCTGGTGAATGCGCAGTGGGCGGTGGCCCGCTGGCAGCCAGACCTGATCTACGGCTATGGCTCGCCGCTGTTTACGTTTTATCCGCCGCTAAGCGCCTTGTTGCTAACGGCCGTTTACTGGTTGGCCGGGCAGCAGGCGAGCATCGCTATCAATTTGCTGTTTGCTTTGTGTTTGCTGCTGGGGGCCGTGGGGATGTTTGGTTTGGGCCGGGCTTTGGCTGGCGAGCTTGGCGGGCTGTTGGCCACGGCCGTTTTCACCCTTTCCCCGCATGTGGCCGCCCAAATTTACAGCCGGGGCAGCACGTCCAACAGTTTGGCGCTGGGGCTGGTGCCGTTGGCCGCCTGGCTCATGTGGCGCGTGGCGGAACGGCCGTCTGCCCGACGAATTGCCAGCGCTGCCGTGGGAATTGCCCTGCTGATGTTGTCTCATACGGCCGTTAGCCTGCTGCTGCTGGGGCCGCTGCTGCTGTGGAGCGCGGTGGCCGTGGCCGTGCAGTCGCCTACCCGGCGGCACTGGCGGGCCTTGCTGAGTCTGTTTGCTCTGGGGCTGGCGCTTTCGGCCTTTGCCTGGCTGCCCGCCCTTAGCGAAATTCAATACACGCGCTACGCAGCCGAAGCGGGCAAGGTGTTTTACGGTGACCATTTTGCCGTGCTGTGGGGCTGGCCGGGAACGGCCGTTGCTGGTCTGCGTAATGCCAATTTACCCAAAACGGTGGGGCTGGTGATGCTGTTTGTTGGGGCGGGGGGAACGGCCGTTTCTGGTTGGTCGCTGTGGCAGTGGTGGCGCAGCGGTGGGAAATTCCCGGCCAGGGATACCGTTTTTTTGGCTGCTGGGCTGCTGGGCTGGGGCGTTCTGTTCCTGACGCTGCCTGCATCGGATTTGATTTGGCGGCTGGTTGCCCCTTTGCGCGGCTTGCAGTTTCCCTGGCGCTTGCTGGATGTGCCTGCGTTTTTTTTGCCGTTGGCCGGGCTGCGCTTGGTGATCGGTGATCGGTATTCGGTGATCGGTGATCGGTATTCAGTAATCGGTAATCAGTATTCAGTGATCGGTAGTCGGTATTCAGGTTTCCGTAAAAGATATTTGGTAGGCCTGGTTGCTGTGATTTTGGTGGGTTATGTCAATTTGGTACCGTATTTGTACCCGCCGCGCTGGGCAGATTTGCCTGGGCAGCCGACGTTGGCCGACGTCACGGCCGTTCAGCAAAAATATCAGATTATTGGGCTGACGGCCTGGGGCGAGTACAGTGATGCCCGAGTGACCGACTGGCCCACCGGCCCCGTCGTAGCTGAAGGTGCATCGCTGGCGCAAAAGCTGGTGACGGCCGTTCTGCCCGGCTCCCTCATTTTGCAAGAAAGCGATCCGTGGACGGCCGTCTGGCAAACCAATTTTGCCCAACAGCAAACGCTCACCTTTGCCAGCCACATTTTTCCCGGCTGGCAGGCGCGGCTGGATGGCGAACGGTGGCCAGCAAGTGCAGATGCGCGTGGCCAGCTCCAGGTCACCGTTCCGCCTGGTGAACATCAACTGACGGTGCAGTTTGGCCGCACGCCCGTTCGCTGGCTGGCAGATTTTTTGTCGTTGGCTGGGTTGATGGTTTGCTTGTGGTTGGTGATTTTAGGGGGTGGGAGATTGGAGACTGGAGATTGGCAAATAGAACAAATCTCCAATCTCCAATCTCCAATCTCCCCTTTCATTTTGGTGGTGGGAGTGGCAATTGTGATGCTGTTGGGCAAAATATTTTGGTTGGATCGCTTTGATTCGCCGCTGGTGGTTCATGCTGTAGACGGCCGTATTCCCAACATCCCCCTACCACCCGCAGGTAATTTCAACAACGAGATTCAGTTAGTAGGCGGGCAAACCGATCTGCCCAACACGCTAACGCTGTACTGGCAGGCGGTTCAGCCCACTGCTTCTTACCGGGTGGCCCTGACGCTGCTAGACGCCACGGGCGTGCCGCGTCAGACCATCATCAATCCTACGCCCGGCTACAGTGCAACCGCCACCTGGCCAGCCGGGCAGTTGGTGCGAGACGTGTACGCCATTCCGCTGCCCGAAGACGCGCCCGCTGGCTACCAGGTGCAGCTTGCCCTGCTGCACCCCGACAGCGACACGCCGCTGCCCATTTTGGATGCCCAGGGGAACAGCACAATGGTGGTGGCTCGCCTAAAGCAGCCCCCGCCAGAAACGGCCGTTCCCGCCCAGGCACAGCCCATCGGCACCATTTTTGGGGATGGCCTGGTTCTTTCTCATGCCGTTGCCCCAGAAACGGTGTCCCTGGGCGAGCCGCTAGAATTCACGCTGTTTTGGCAGGTGGAAACGGCCGTCGCCGAAGATTACACCGTTTTTGTTCATTTGCTCACGCCTGATGGGGAATTTGTAACCGGGCAGGATGACCAGCCGCTGAGCGGTTTGTATCCCACGTCGTTTTGGGATGAAGGGGAAATGGTGGTGGACGGCCGTTCCTGGTTTGCCGATGTGCCGCCGGGCGAGTACCAGCTTCAAGTGGGGCTGTATCTGCTGTCCACTGGCCAACGCCTGCCCGCCAGCGGCCCGCGCAGTGCGCTGGGCGACCGGGTTTTGCTGCAAACCATCACCGTTGTGCCGTAAATTTATCTGGGTCTTTGGGACTTCGTGGGGTTTGGCCTGAAACGTGATGCGTGAACCGTGATACCTCTCTGGTCACGTTTTACGTTTCACGCATCACGGCTTGTAAACCTTTACGGCCGTATTTCCAGCGGAATTCTCAGCGAGTCACTCCCCTCAACCAGATTTAGCCGCGTACCACTTACCGGCTCATAGAGTCCAATGAGAATGTGGTAGTTTCCAGGGAGTAGATCGGTTGGAATTAGCAGCGTGTGGGTATCATCGATCCAATCCCTGGCACGCCAAAGTGTTGTCGGGAAATCCCCCTGAACAGGCGGGGCATCGCCGCTGGCCAGCAGCCTGTTTGCCTCATCTACCAACTGCACAAAGATGGTGTAAGCCTGGCCAGGTTGGGCGTTGGCTTGCCAAAGCAGCGTCAGGTTGATGGCCTCGCCTGGCTGGGGCGTGGCTGGCTCGATGGTGTAGCCATTGAGCTGGATGCCTTCGTTGAAAACGGCCGTTTGTGGTGTTGCTGGCTGGGGAGCGGGGGCTTCTGTGGCTAAACGGGCAGGTAAGCCCACTAAAACTAGTGGAAGTGGGTTGCCGGCGCTGTCGGTGACGGCCGTATCCGCTTTGCCGGTTGGATCATACAAACTCACCAGCACGCGCAATTGCGCTGGGGCCGCAGCATTTTTATTGACATAAATATTGTAATCATCCTGCCAGATTTGCCCCATTTGCCACTGGCTGGTGGGAATTTGCCCGCCGGCAGGATGCCGGTCAACTTGTCCAACGGACTGCACCTCGCGCCCCAGTAGATGGATGCCGCTGATCAAATTCACATCGAGCGGTTGGGCAAGCTGCCAGTAGAGCGTGACCGCGATGGGTTCTGCCCCGCCCGGAATGACGGTTTGTTCTGGCTCCATCGCCACGCCAACCAATTGCACAGCGCCCTCAGCAGTAGAAAAGGTGATGGGATCGATTTGGGCCTGGGTGGGAACGGCCGTCACTGGCTCAGGCGGCGTGTAAACCGGATCGATCACCGCCCAGGCCAGCACAGCGGCCACCAGCGCCAACCCGCCGCCGACTCCCGGAAGCAGGTAACGACGCCAATTTTCAGGCACCCAGCCCAGCAGTCCCACCGCCCACAAAACATTAATGCCGCCCAACGCCGGGAAAATGAGCCGCCCCTGAAAAGCGGGCGAAATGACGTTCCAGCGGATGAGCAGCCCAAACAAAATCACAATCCAGGCAGCGACCAGCCAGCTACCTGCCGCTGGCCGGGCTTGTTTCGGCCGAGGTCGCAGCCAGCCAACCAGCCCTATCGCAAAAAGGCTGTTCAAAATCCAGTAAAATGCGGGCGGCGCAGCAATATTGACACCGCCAAAAAGCCCCCAGTAGCTGCGGAAAAATGTGCCAAATTCTGCAATCCAGTCTGACCAGCCAATGGGCTGCGCCCGTGTTCCCTGCACGGCAATAAACACATTCAGCCCAGTTAAATCCTGGTACAGCGTCCAATTGCGCCAAAACCACCAGCCACTGACGAGAACGGCCGTCCCCAAAACCAGCGGCCCGCCAATCCAAAATAGCTCCCAGCGCTTGCCCCGCCAGGCCAGCCAGAGCAACATTATTCCGGCCAGCCCCAGCAGCCCGCCCAGGCTCAGCTTGGTTAAAATGCCCAGGCCCAATACAAAACCCAAACCGACATAGCGCCACCATGCCTGGCGCGGGTCTGGCGGTTTTTGCCAGAGGCGAACCAGCAGCAGCAGCGCAAGATGCCCCAGCAAAATGGCCAGGGAATCATTGTTCACGGCCGCGCTGACAAACAGAAACATCGGGTTGAATGCGGTCAGCGCGGCGGCCAGCAGCCCCACCTGCGCAGAGAATAGTTGTTTTCCGAGAACGGCCGTTAGCCACACCGTCCCCAACCCCAGCCCCAGCGACGCCAGCCGAATTAAATAAATGGCTAAAATGGTGCCCGCGCCGGGGAACTGCTCCCTTTCTGGCTGGTGCAAAATAATGTTTTTGTTGCCAACTTGGTTGGGATCGCCCACAAAGGCGTGTTTGTTTACCTGATGCACCGCTGGCAAATCCGAGGTGTCGATCCAGGCGGTTAGCCCGGCCATCAGCAAATAATACAGGGGCGGCTGAACGCCCTCTTGCAGCCAGAGGCCAGGGGCTTGCGGGTCTAGCACGGGCAGGTGGCCTTGCGTTTCAATGTATTGCACCACCGGATAATGTTTATATTCGTCCGACGATTCCAGCGGCGGCGTTGCCAGCATGTACATGATTCCCAGCACAGCGTAAACCAGCAAGATTCCGCCCAGCCAAAGGCGGTGTTTACCAGAAAATGTGAGGGAATTTGGTGATTGCGTCATAAAAAAAAATGGTTTTGAATGATTAGATTGCTGCTCCTTAGGGAGCAAAAACTTCCACAGTGCCGATTTGGTATATTTGATTTGCCTGTGGCTGGCCATTGCTGCTGAGCGGCAGGCGTTGGCCGTTCTGACTATTGTACATGCCTAGCCAGAGCGGGTAACGGCCGTTTGCCAAATCATCTGGAATTGTTAGTTGGTATTGATCCATAAAAACCTCACCGGCGGCCCAGCTGCGCGTGGGATACTGGCCATTGAGCGGTGGACTATCGCCCGTTGCCAGGGGGGGCTGCCCGGATTCTGCCAGGTGGATGAGGGTTGTCCAGTTTTCTGGCGGTGGCGCAGCGACTTGCCAACGGACATTGATCGTAACCAGTTCTCCAGGTCGGGCTTGCTGTGGGGTGATGGAAACGGCCGTTAGCTGCACACTTGCCCCAATTTCGGCCAAAACAGTTTCATTTGCCGCTGGCCAGGCGGCGGGAATGATTTTAACGGTGCCAACAGGCATGGTGGGTGCGTTTGTGTCCTCCATGCCAGCCAGCCGCACCAGCAGTTGGGCCAGAACGGGAGCCGCCGCTGCCTCTGCCACGCGCACGCCCATCCGGTCGGCAATGATGCTGCCTGCGGGCCATTCGGTGGCGGGAAACTGCCCCCGCCCATGATAGCTGCGGCTGCTGCCAATTTGGGCAAAATCTTGCCCCAGCAGATCGACAACCAGCTCAGGCGGCCTGTTGGGGATTGTGTCTGCCTGCCAATAAAGGGTGAACCAGATGATGTCGTCGGGAACGGCCGTTTCCGTTTCCATTGTCACCCCCAGCAGCTTAACTCCCGCGCCCATTTCCTGTGCCAAAGGGGTTGCATCGGCGGGCAGACTGTCCAAAATGGGCGGGCGTTGGTAGGCAGGCGCAATTACGCCAAACAGACAATAAACGGTTGTGATGCAGGCCAAAATCGGGGCCAGCCAAAAAATTGGCCGCCAGCGCCAGCTTGCCAGCCCGGCCGCTAATCCCAGAGCCAGGGGCACAATGGCGGGAAACAGCAGCCTGCCCTGGGCGGCTGGGGTGCGCAGCATAAACAGCAGCAAGCCAGCGTACACGGTCACAATCCAGCCAGCCAGGAGCAGTGGTAGAGAGTTGGAGATTGGAGATTGCAGATTGTCTAATCTCCAATCTCTAATCCCCCTCCTTACAAGGCCCACCAGCCCGACGAGCGCCAATCCATTCCAAAGCCAATAAACCCAGCCGGGGGCCAGCACGTTGGCCCAGCCAAAAACGGCAAATAGCGACCGCCACAAACCGCCGCTTTCGGCCAGAACCTGGCGCAGCGTGTACGCTCTATCACCGCCGGATAAGCGAATGAATTGGCTGGTGGCGGTCCAATCGTTGTAAAGCTGCGCGTTGCGCCACCACAGCCAACCGGCAATTAGCAGCACGGGGAGCAGGACGGTAACGGCCGTTTGCCACAGCCATTTTCCCACATTTTTTTGCCGGGGAACGGCCGTTTTCAAATGACAAATGGCTAAAAAGCCCAGAGCAAACAGCAGCAGCAGAATCCCCGCATTTTTGCTCAAGGCCGCCAGCCCAATGGTGATTCCCAGCCCCAGCCGCCGCCGGGACGTGCTGCCATTTTGCCACAGCCAAATGAGCTGCCACAGGGCAGCGGTGCAAAGAAAAATGATGAGCGCGTCGTTGCTGATGGTGGCGTGTTGAAAATTAAACTGGGGTAAAAAAGCAACCAGCGCGGTTGGCAAAAGCTGCTTTGCCGGATTGTTTGGCCACAGGAGCCGGGCGCTGCCATAAATGCCCAGCAGGGTTCCCAGCCCCAGCAGCGTGCAGAAGAGGCGCAGCAGATGGGCGGCCAGCACGTAGCCTGCCCAGGGCCACTGCTCTTTTTGGGTGTGAATAAAAAGGTTGCGATTGACCAATGCCTGTGCATTGCCCAGACCTTGCGTACCAAACTTGTTGTACCAAATCTCCTGGCGGGCGGCGCTAAGGTCTACAGGGGAGATGAGGGTGGCAAATAAAATGTAGGCGAGCGGCGGCTGGGCTGCCTCTTGACCCAGCAGCAGATCAAAATTTTCATCTTGGGCCACAAAGGGCAGTTTATGGGTTTCGGCAATGTAAACGGCCGTAAAAAAGTGCCTGTGCTCATCTGGCGCTTCAAACAAAGGGTTGACCACGCCGTACCCCAGCGTAATGAGCAAATAGTTTGTCAGAATGAGCAGCAGCAGCTTTTGTTTCATGATCAATGGGCCTGTTCGTCTGAGCCGTTCATCTGGCAAGGGCAATGTGCCAACAAATAATCCCCGGTTTTTGGCTCATGGCACTATTTCTGGCCCGGCTAAATTAATCCAGGTGGGGCTTTGCTCGCTGTCCAGCCGGGTGAGCCGGCTGCCATCGTCCAACCGATAAAAGCCGAGGCTGAGCTGGGTACGGCCGTTTGGCGCATCCGCAGGAATCAGAAAAGTGTGTTCCGTCACAATTTGTTCATTTGCGCCCCAAAAATTGGTGGGATACGCGCCGTTTCTGGGCAAGCTGTCAGCTTGAACCAGTAAATTGTCGTTGGCATCCAGCAAATGGGCAAAGATGGTATAGCTGTGGGGCAGCGGCCCGCTGCTGTGCCAGGTGAGCTGCACGGTGATGGTTTGGTTAACGGCCGTTTCCGCCACCGACCAGCTGTAATCAACCAGCGACACACCGTGCTCAAACTGGGCAATCGTTGTTTCTGGGGGAAGCGCTTCCTGGGTTTGGGCGGGCACAATTTTGACGGGCCGCAGGCCGGTTGGGGCTGGGCTGCCGGTTTCGGTTACGGCCGTTAAACGCTCGCCGCTTTTTAAATCATAAAAACCAAAGGCAACGGCGGTCACGGTAGGCAGCAGGATAGTCTCGTCCACGGGAATGGTGTAGGCATCACAAAAGCGCGTGCCGGGCTGCCAGCTGGTGGTGGGGCGCGTGCCCAGGCCAGGGTAGGTATCGATCTGCCCCAAGGAGTTAAATTGATAATCCAGCAGCGCCACAGACAGAGTGTAGTTTGTGTTCAGCGGAGCCAGCGCTTCCCAACAGGCGGTCACGGTTAACGGCTGGCCTGCGGTGGCTTCTGTGGGGGAAACGGCCGTACCCAGCAATTGAATTTTGTCGTCCCAAATAATGTTGGCTGGCTGATCGATACGTTCTTCAACCTGATCAGAGGTAAGCTGCGGCGGAGCGGCGTACACCCAGGGCAGGTAAATGGCCGAGCTGTAAATGGCAATGCCCACCAGCGCCAGGGTGATTGGTGTGGCCAGGGACGGCCGTTTGGCCAAAGGGTTCAGCCCAAACAACCCGGCTGTGAGTAAGGCCGCAAAAGCGCCCAAAGCCGGGAAAATGTAACGGC
>JACKBR010000044.1 GCA_020634495.1 Ardenticatenaceae bacterium
CGCGCTGCTCATCGACTGCCGCAGCCTGGAAACGCAGGCGGTGCCGCTGCCGCCTACGCTGGATGGTTCGGAAACGGCCGTAGTCATCCTGGACACCACCACCCGGCGCGGGCTGGTCGATTCCGCCTACAACGAGCGCCGCCAGCAGTGTGAAACGGCCGCTGAATTTTTTGGCGTACCTGCGCTGCGCGATGTCTCCATTAGCGAATTTTTGGCCGAAGCAGACAATTTGGCACCGCTCACCCGCCAGCGCGCCAGGCACGTCATCACCGAAAATTTGCGCACGCTCAACGCCGCCAAAGCGATGCAAAATGCCGATGCCCTGCTGTTGGGCCAGCTGATGAACGAGAGCCACGTCAGTATGCGGGACGATTTTGAAATCACCAACGAGGCACTGAACGTGATGGTGGCCGCCGCCCAGGCGCAGCCCGCCTGCTACGGGGCCAGAATGACGGGCGGCGGTTTTGGCGGCTGTGCCGTGGCGCTGGTGCATGGGGGGCAGGTGGATGATTTTGTAACGGCCGTTTCCCAACAATACCAGCAGCAAACCGGCCTCACCCCCAGAATTTACGTCTGCCAACCCAGCGACGGCGCCTCTGTTCTTCCCCAAAATTGATAGCGGTTCTGCAAGATTGACCGTGTACAAACGGTAAACGGTAACCCGTCATCAGTAATCGGTACGACTTACCGACCACTGATTACTGAAAACCGAATACCGACTAACCGACACAAGGAGATTGACTCAATGAAAATTCTAGTAACCGGCGGCGCTGGCTACATTGGCAGCATCACCGTGGAGCGGCTAATTAAAGCTGGCGCGGAAGTGGTTGTTTTTGATAATTTGTACCAGGGTCACCGCGACGCCGTGCATCCTGATGCTGTTTTTGTGCAGGGTGATCTGGCGGATAAAACGGCCGTTGAAGCGGCAATTGCTACCCACAAGCCAGATGGCATCATGCACTTTGCGTCTTACACATTGGTGGGCGAATCGGTGGAAAAGCCATTCCTTTACCTGCGCGACAATATTGTCAACGGGCTGAATTTGATTGAAACGGCCGTTGCCCACGGCGTCAAAGGGTTCATTCTCTCCTCCACCGCCAACCTGTTCGACGACCCGGAACGGATGCCTATCGACGAAGAAGAGCGCATTGTGCCTGGCAGCCCCTACGGCGAATCGAAATTCATTTTGGAGCGGTATTTGTACTGGATGGATCGCCTGTACGACATGCGCTACACCTGCCTGCGCTACTTCAATGCCTGCGGCGCTACCGAAACACGCGGCGAAGACCATGACCCCGAAACCCACCTCATTCCCCTGGTGCTGGAAGTGGCGCTGGGCCAACGCGAAAAAATCACCATCTTTGGCGACGATTACGACACGCCAGACGGCACCTGCGTGCGCGACTACATTCACGTCGTCGATTTGGCCGAAGCCCACATTTTAGCTATGCAGGAAATTTTGAATGGGGGACACAGCCGCAAGTACAATTTGGGAAACGGCCGTGGCTTCAGCGTCAAAGAAGTTATCGACACCGCCCGCGCAGTGACCGGGCATCCCATCCCCGCCGAAATTGGCCCGCGCCGCGCTGGCGACCCGGACATTCTCATTGCCAGCAGCGAAACCATCAACCATGAGCTTGGCTGGAAACCAATCTACCCCAACCTGCGCCAAATCATCGAAATGGCCTGGAAATGGCACGTAGCTAACCCGCATGGCTACGAGAAGTAAGCCATTTAGTAAAATGAAAGAAGTAAGAAGTAAAAAGTGAAAAGACGTGCGTCCAATTCTTTGCACTTTTCCTTCTCATCTGTGACACTCATACAATGACGGTTCTCTTTTGGACGCTTTTGGGCTTTGTTTTGGGCGCGATGCCGTTTTCGGTTTGGCTGGGGCGCTTTTTGCTGGGCAAAGAGATTCGTCAGTTTGGCGATAAAAATCCAGGGGCCACCAATGTCTTACGGGCGGGTGGCCCCTTTCCTTTTGCCCTGGCGCTTTTGCTGGACATTAGCAAAGGAGCCTTGCCGCTGGGTCTGGCCGTTTACGTTTTTGGGCTCGAAGGCTGGGGGCTTGTGCCTATTTCGTTGGGGCCACCGCTGGGGCACGCTTTTTCGCCATTCCTCAACTGGCGAGGGGGCAAGGCCGTTGCGGCAGCTTTTGGCGTTTGGATTGGACTGACCATCTGGACAATGCCGCTCCTGGCGCTGCTGCTGCTGGTACTGTTTGCCCTTTTGGTGACGCCATCTGGCTGGGCGGTGCTGCTGGCATTGGCTGGCATGTTGGCCGGGCTGCTCATCTGGTTTGACGATCCGGTTTTGCTGGGCGTGTGGGCGGGCCAGGCATTGCTAATGACCTGGACACATCGCGGCGATCTGGCGATACGGCCGTCTCTGCGTTATAAAAAGCCATGAGTTTCCTGTTTTTACTGGGTGTTTTCATCTCCTTTGCCCTGTTTATTTTGGGGATAACGGCCGTTTCCAACTTCCTCTTTTTTCCTCGCCTAAAAACCCAACAGCCCCAGCAGCAGCCCAGGCTTTCCATCCTGATTCCGGCCCGCAATGAAGCGGCCGTGATCGCCCAAACTGTGAAGACGCTGCTGGCCCAAACTTATGCCAACTTTGAGCTCATCCTGCTAGACGATCAATCTGAAGACGGGACGGAAACCATCGCTGCCCAGGCGGCTGGCGACGATTCGCGGTTTCGCCTGCTGGCTGGCAGGCCATTGCCACCAGGCTGGTTGGGGAAAAATTGGGCCTGCCACCAACTCAGCCAGGCAGCCACCGGTGAGTGGCTGCTCTTTGCCGATGCCGATGTGCGCTGGACGGCCGTTGCCGTCAGCAGCCTCCTGGCCGAAGCCCAAAAACAGCAAGCCGACTTGCTGGCCATCTGGCCCACGCAGCAAACCAAAAGCTGGGCCGAACGATTGGTCGTGCCCTTGTTAGGGTTTGTCATTTTATGCTACTTGCCCATTTTGCCCGTTCATTACACCCGTTGGGCCGCATTCTCAGCCGCCAACGGCCAATGCCTGCTTTTCCGGCGGACAGCTTATGATCGGATTGGCGGGCACGCTGCGGTTCGGCACAATGTCATCGAAGATATTGCCCTGGCCAAACAGATCAAAAGAGCGCAGCTGCGCTTGCGCCTGGCGGATGCCAACAGGCTGGTAAGTTGTCGTATGTATCAAACCTGGGCCGAAGTTAGGGCGGGGTTTGCCAAGAATATTTTGGCGGGGCATGGGAACAGTCTTCTTTTTTTACTGCTTTCCACGGTTTTTCACTGGCTGGTTTTTGTCTTGCCGTGGCTGTGGTTTGCGCTCACGCTGGACGCCTGGCCTTTAATTTTGCTGGTGGGGGGCGTTCTGTTGCGGCTGGGAACGGCCGTGTTCACCCGACAGCGCCCCCGCGACGCCATTTTCATGCCAATCTCCGTGCTGCTCATGAGCTGGATCGCGATCCAAGCAATTTGGTGGCGTTACCGGGGCACAACTGAGTGGAAAGGAAGAATCTTGCCGATGCTGCTGGTAGCAGCTACCTGCAAATTATTGGAATTAGATTGTAATCTATTTTGTAATGTTGTTTAACTATAAATTGAACCAAGGTTTGCAAAAACCTTGCCTGGGTAGGGCCTAACAATCATTACAGTAACAACAAAGACTCATCGCAACCGCATCGCTGCAAACAACTTACCCGCACTGGAGCCAACATCGCAAAAGCATTGCACACCATCACAGTCTCATCGCCGTTTACAACGTA
The DNA here is from genome assembly GCA_020634495.1 of Ardenticatenaceae bacterium. Next base: position 3,751 of record JACKBR010000044.1, read on the forward strand.
GCTGCACTACTGCCTTGTGTGGTACCTACCCAAACGAGGAAAGAGCTTAGGCCATCATTATTTTCGTTCCCAACGACATTAAGATTCGGTCTAAGCTCTTTTTTCTTCTATTTTAGCCAGAAGCGCCTGCAAACCCAACTGGTAGCTGCGCCAACCAAACCCCGAAATTTGCCCAACACAAACGGCCGCTATTACCGAGTGATGCCGAAAAGATTCTCTAGCATGAATGTTAGACAGATGCACCTCTACCGTGGGCAAGTTAACGGCCGCAATGGCATCGCGTAGGGCGTAGCTATAATGGGTAAACGCCCCGGGGTTTATGAGGATACCATCGGCCCAGCGCTGCGCTTCATGAATGGCATCGATGAGTTCGCCTTCATGATTAGACTGGACAGGCTGGATGGCTGCTTGCGCCGCCTTTGCTTGTTCAGATAGTTGATTGTTAATGTCGGTGAGGGTGAAACGGCCGTAAACATCCGGTTCACGACTCCCCAACAAATTCAAATTAGGACCATGCAAAACCAATATCTTCATTGCCATTTGAAATTCCTATTCGTATCATAGCCATCCCCAGGTACTAGTCAACAGGTACCCCAAGGTTCTTACGTCATTTTAACAACAAAAGCTGGCATAATTCGCTGACATTGGAACAATAATTGCAAGCTTCATATGCTTAAATAAGCATCAAAAAAATCTTATTTTTACGGGGGGCGCCACTCAAACCAACCTCTTCGCTACCAACATCCAATGATCATGGCGCCATAAACATTTTTGTATAACGATCATGAAGCCAAATAAATATGGCTTGCATCAAGGTCGCCTTTTGGCAAAAAAGGTACACCTGAAATGTTTGGCCATCAAAAATTACTTTCTACCACCAAAACCGGCATACCAAAGCCGAAACACTAATTTGGACATCTTGCTGCTGCACGGCCGTGACCGCATCTTGACAATTATGCTGCGTCTCACTTCGTTGTTAGGCCTGGCAGGCATTTTAGTTGTCATGGGCAGCCTTCTGGAACGCCATCGCTGGGATTTAGTGTTGGTCTATCTCATTGCCATGTTTGCCATTGGCATTATTAGCTATTTACGCCAAATCAACTATACGGTTCGAGCTATTACCTTTTTGGGGATATTGTACCTTATTGGCGTGATTGACTTGTCCTTTTTTGGCATTGCTGAAGATTGGCGTCTTTACTTTTCTGCCTTTTCAATTTTAGCTGCGCTATTTTTAGGCTGGCGAGCCGGGCTTGTTGCCTTGCTTTTAAGTCTTATTTCGTTTGTCACCATTGCCCGGCAAATTTCCTTAGGCAACCTGGTGATTACCGCATCTGCCGTTGAAAGTCCCATCCCCAACACAGAAATAATTATCGCCTTTAGTGTGGCGTTTGTTTTGGCAAATGGAATTGTTATTTCTGCCATTATTGCCCTTTTGGACGAGTTTGAAAATGCCACAATAAAGGAGCGAGAAGCAGCCATCAAGCTAGAGCAGAATACGGCCGAATTACAGTTTTCCTTAAAACGCGAGCAACAATTGGCCCATGAGGTCGCTTTTGCCTTGCAGCGGGAAGAAGAGCTGAATAAGCTGCGTTCCAAAATTATCACAACGATTTCCCATGAATTCCGCACCCCGCTGACGGTCATTAACAATTCGGCCAGCTTGCTAGATAAATATTATCAACGGCTCACCGGCGACAAGCGCCAGGAGCAGTTTGCTCGCATCCAACAATCCATTGTTTACCTCACGAATTTACTGCAAGACATCTCTCTGGTGGAGGACTCACAGGACAACAGTATCCAACCTCGCCGCGAATCGCTCTTGTTTGGCCAACTGTGCCAACGGCTCATTGAAGACCTTAAACAGGAAACGGCCGTACCCAACAACCTGGAAATTCAGACCGCAGGAAACGATGGTCAAATGCTAATTTTGGATTATCAATTTCTTAAGCAAATAGCGCTTAATCTACTCACCAATGCGTCCAAATATTCCTCTTCGCAGCTTCCTGTGCTGTTGGAGATTGCCTGCAACAGCCAGTTAACCCTCACCATTACAGACCAAGGCATTGGCATCCCAGATGACGAAAAAGTTAAGATTTGGGAGCTGTTTTACCGTGGCAGCAATGTAGATTCAAGCAGTGGGCTCGGCCTGGGACTTTATCTTGTTTCGCAGCTATTAGAAATAATGGGCGGCACAATTTCGGTGGCGGATCGGCCCACAAACGGAACGATCTTCGTGGTGAAGCTGCCGCTTCAACCGCCCACCACTGGGCTTCCCCAATCCAAATAAGCAGCCAAATTCCCGTTGACGCATCTAGAACTGTTTGTTACCATCAGCCGCTGTCAATTTAATGCAGTAAGGTGATGGTAACATGCAGTTGAGATTGCCAACTAATTTCTTCAATAATGCCATGATGTGTAACATGCCTTGCTGTATCTGTATCAAGCGGGAGCAGTTCTGTGCCCGACTGGTACCGTTGGCTTGTTAAATCACCACAGCACCAACGACTTCTCCCGCGACTCCCTTGAAAATTTTCCTTGCTCAGCCTACTTCTTTGCAGAGTACGGCCGTTTCCAACCCAAATAACTAAACACCGCAGCCCGGTACTCGCCCTGGCTCACCAACAGAAAACAGAAAATAATCGTATGCCTTTAGTCGCTCATTCCCCCCTGCCCACCTTCGAGCAATTACGCTCCCAAGGTCAAGAAATCTTGTCTCTGGATCATGCCCTGCACCAGGATATTCGTGAACTTCACATTGGGCTGCTCAACATGATGCCCGACGCCGCCCTCACTGTCACCGAGCAACAGTTTATGCGCTTGCTGGGCAGCTCCAATCAAATTGCCCAGTTCTACGTTTATCCCTTCTCTATTTCTGGTCTGCCGCGCAGCCCAAAAACCCAGGCATACATCAACGAATATTACGCCTCATTTGCCCAGCTAAAGGAGGAAGGATTGGATGCTCTGGTGATCACCGGAGCCAATGTGGCCAACCCCACCCTGGAACAGGAACCATTCTGGCAGCCGCTGCAAGATGTCATTGCCTGGGCAACAGAAAACGTCACCTCTGTTTTGTGCTCTTGCCTGGCGACCCACGCCCTGGTGAAGCAGCTCTACGGCATCAAACGACAGCGGCTGCCTGCCAAAAAATGGGGCGTCTACCCGCACCGCATCACCCAAAAAGCACATCCGCTGCTGCGCCACATCAACACCCGGTTCGATGTGGTGCATTCCCGCTACAACGCCATCACGCGGGCGCAGTTGGAGGCAGCTGGCCTCGCTATTTTGGTAGAGGGTGAGGCAGGGGGCGTCCACATGGCGGTTAGCCCAGATCAATTTCGCATTGTCTACTTCCAGGGGCATCCAGAGTACGATTTCAACAGTCTACTCAAGGAGTACAAGCGAGAAGTGCTGCGCTTCATTGCGGGCGAAATTGATGAATATCCACCGCACCCAGAAAACTACTTCCCAGCAACGGCCGCAGCCATTGCCGACGAATACCAGGCGATTATTCTGGCCAGCCAGGAGGCCGGTACGCCCATTCCACCCTTCCCCGAAGCTGCGATTGCTCAACATCTCGATAACACCTGGGGTGATACGGGCAAGGCATTGTTTAACAATTGGCTGGGGCTGGTTTACCAACTGACGGCGCTGGATAGGAAACGGCCGTTTGTTCCCGGCATTGACCCCAATAACCCACTCGGACTACGTTAAGCACCCATTTTACTTCTTTGGGATGAGACTTTTTGAAACGTGAAACGTGAAGCGTGAGTTTCTTCACGCTTCACGTTTCAAAAGAACCCAAAGGCCAAAATAAAGGAGATTCACCTACGATGAAAGCAGCAACCATTGGTATCCACGGCGGCTACGAAACCGATCCCACCACCAAAGCCGTCGCCGTACCCATCTATCAGACCGTCGCTTATGAATTTGATAACGCCCAACACGGTGCAGATTTGTTTAACCTGGCCGTGCCGGGCAACATCTACACCCGCATCATGAACCCCACGGCCGATGTGCTGGAAAAGCGCGTGGCTGAACTAGAAGGCGGCATTGCGGGGCTGGCCGTCAGCGCCGGAAGCGCGGCGGTCAACTATTCCATCCTGACCATTGCCGAAGCAGGCAACAACATCGTCTCGGTGCCGCTGCTGTATGGCGGAACCTACACCCTGTTTGCCCACATGCTGCCCAAGCAAGGCATCGAGGTGCGGTTTGCCGAAGACGACAGCCCCGCCAGCCTGGAAAAATTGATTGATGACAAAACTTCGGCCGTTTACTGCGAAACAATCGGCAACCCGGCAGGCAATATTGTGGATATGGAAGCCATTGCTACGATGGCTCACAAGCACGGCGTCCCCGTCATTGTGGATAACACCGTCGCCACGCCCATCCTCATCCGCCCCATCGACTACGGAGCAGATATTGTGGTGCATTCGCTGACCAAATACATGGGCGGGCACGGCAACTCCTTGGGCGGCGTCATCGTTGATTCTGGCAGATTCCCCTGGGCCGAACATGCCGACCGCTTCCCCATGCTGAACAATCCAGAGCCATCGTACCACGGCGTGGTGTACACCGAGGCATTGGGGCCAGCCGCCTACATTGGGCGGGCGCGCACTGTGCCGCTGCGCAACACCGGCTCGGCCATCAGTCCCTTAAATGCCTTCCTGATTTTGCAGGGCATCGAAACATTGGCCCTGCGCATGGAGCGCCACACGGAAAATGCCCTGGCGGTTGCCAACTATTTGGACAACCACGACAGCGTGGCCTGGGTGAGCTTTGCCGGTTTGCCCAGCTCGCCGTATTATGAATTGGCGCAAAAATATACAAACGGCCGTCCCTCAGCCCTCCTCACTTTTGGCATCAAGGGCGGTTTTGAAGCCGGGGTGAAGTTCTACGATGCGCTCAAGCTGTTCAAACGGCTGGTCAACATCGGCGACGCCAAATCGCTGGCGGCACATCCAGCCTCCACCACCCACCGCCAGCTCAATGATGAAGAGCTGGCAGCCGCAGGCGTCACGCCAGATGCCATCCGGCTGTGCATCGGCATTGAGCACATTGACGACATTTTGGCTGATTTGGAACAGGCGCTGGCCGTAGCTGCCTGATAATTTTGAGAGGAAGTAGCATCCTCAGGCGTGTGCTAAACGGAGTTGAAGTATGCGGCTTGGCAAAATTCCGTTCGCATCTGAGGATGCTCACTCCTCGGTTTGGGAGTGTAGATCATGTTTGAATGGACAAGTTTGGCGACGTTTATGCTGGCGGCTACGCTGCTGATTGTGGTGCCGGGGCCAGCCGTTTTGTACATTGTGGCCCGGTCAATCGACCAGGGACGGCTGGCGGGGATTGTCTCGGTTTTGGGGATTGCCCTGGGTGCAGTGGTGCATTCGTTGGCGGCGGCGGTGGGGATTACGGCCGTTCTCGCCGCCTCAGCTCTAGCATTTAGTACCGTCAAATATCTCGGTGCTGCTTATCTCATTTACCTGGGCATTACCACGCTGCTAAAAAAACCAGAACCACAAGAAAAGATCGTCGTAGAACCCAAACCGCTGTGGCAAATTTTCCGCCAGGGCTTTGTGGTAAACCTGCTCAATCCCAAAACCGCCCTCTTTTTTCTGGCCTTTCTGCCCCAGTTTGCCGATCCGGTACGTGGCTCAGTGCCGCTGCAAACGTTCATTCTTGGCCTTATTTTTGTAACGATTGCCTTGCTGAGTGACTCTGTTTATGCGCTGCTGGCGGGGCAGTTGGGCGGCTGGCTGAAGCAAAGCCAGACGTTTCAGCAGCGGCAGCGTTATTTTTCGGGGTCGGTCTACATTGCGCTGGGGGTGGCAACGGCCGTTTCCGGCAGCAAAACCAAATGACGAACTAGAAATCAGAGAACGTTCTGGAGATAATTCTGAAAAATGGCCTACCGTTTTGCCACGGAAAAAGAAGATTTCAGCGACTTTGCCAGTGGGCAGGTATTTTACAGCGCAGCTGGCCGCCCCGCCTTCCCGGTGCGGCTGGCAAGTGAGATTTTTCAACGCAGCCTGGTATATTTAGAAAAGTCTGCACCCATCTCGCTGTACGATCCCTGCTGTGGCTCGGCCTACCATCTGGCCGTTTTGGGCATGCGCCATCGCGCCCAACTGGCCAGCATTGCCGCCTCGGATATTGATCCGGTCGCCATTGAATTGGCTACGCGAAACTTATCTCTTTTAACCCCAAATGGCCTGGCCAGACGACGCCAGGAAATCGCCGCCGACTGGCACAAGTTTGGCAAGCCCTCGCATCAAGCTGCACTAAGCAGTGTGGATCGCCTGGTCGCCAGGGTGGCAAACACCTCACCGCTGCCCACCCACTGCTTTGTAGCCGATGCCACAAACCTGGGGTCAATTTCTGCGCCTCTGCCGCAACCGATCGATCTGGTCATTAGCGATCTGCCCTATGGTCAACTTTCTGCTTGGCAAGGCGCTGCCCAAAACGAGAGGCCCATCTGGCATCTGTTAGACCACCTGCGGCCCATGCTGCATGAGCAAAACGTGGTGGCGTTGGCCACACCTAAAGGTGCAGCGGTTGCCCATGAGCATTATGAGCGGATCGGCCGTTTCCGCCACGGCAAACGCCTGATAACCTTTCTAAAACGAGTGCAGTGATGATTAACGTTTGCGCCCACTGCGGCAGCTACCGACCCGATAAAGAAATCCTGCAGAATCCCACCCAGGCCATCTGCCCCGATTGTGGGCATAGTCATCCTTTTGTGCAGCAGCCGCTGTTTATTATTTGTGGACCAAGCGGCGGGGGGAAAACGGCCGTTTGCCGCCACCTTCAACAATCTCTTCATCCTTTTATCCCATTGGAAGCTGATATTCTGTATCGTGCCGAATTCAATAATCCCCAAAACGGACCACGCGACTTCAATGAAACATGGCTGCGCGTCTGCAAAAACATTGGGCAATCGGGCCAGCCAGTTGTCTTGTTTCACTCTGGCGGGTTACCGCAGCACGTTGAACCGTGCCTTGAGCGCCGTTACTTTGGCAATGTCCATTACCTGGCGCTGGTAGCTAATGATGAGACAATAGCCAATCGGTTAGCGGCCCGGCCCGCGTGGCGTGGCTACACCCCAGAAAGCATTGCCAATCAGGTAGCCTACAACCAATGGCTGCGCCGCGAAAGACCAAATCATGTACACCCTATGAACGTTTTGGACACGACACACGCAGCCATTGCCAAAACCAGCGCCGAAGTTGTGCGCTGGATTAAGGAGAAATTGCGGCAATATGAATCCTGAGCCAACCTTTATTGCCGATTTCTTTCAGAATAAACCCGGCCAATGGGGTTTGCGTGGCGATCCCTACCTTTGGCAAGAAATGGCCGAACAGTTTGCCCAGACACCTATTCCTCAAACTGCGGAACAGCTAGAACAGCTACTTACTGACGCTTTCGAGACACTGACCGGGCAGCCGCTCACCACAGAAAAGTTCATCCCGGTGGAACGATTTCCACGCAGCGGCATGTCTGGTGGCATGGTCTCCCCACAATTTTGGCGAGAAACGGCCGTTCCCATCCTGCTCACTCGTTACAAAGAAATCGTTTCCAAATTGTGAGCTTTTTTGGGCAAAACGGCCGTTCCATGTTACCATTTAATCCCGGTGCAAGTAGGCACACAGATGAGGAAACCAATGCCTGGAATTACCGGAAAGAAAAACAAAATCGCAGTTCCCATGCGAACCAAACCGTATGATTTATAGCCTGATCCTTCTGGATTAGGCTTTTTTTTTGCCAAAAGATAAACATGGAATCCGCAGATTACGCAGATGAACGCAGATTGAACGAGCAGATTTGTGTGATGCCTGAAGGGTGAGATGTATGAAGAAAATCTTCACGTTTCACGCATCACGTTTCATCCAATAGGAGGTTTATGACCGAAACCATCACTTTGCCCGGACTGGTCGATGTCCACACCCACCTGCGCGTGCCGGGCGGGGAACACAAAGAAGATTTCCGTACGGGAACGGCCGCAGCCCTGGCAGGTGGCATCACCACCATTTTGGGGATGCCCAACACCAGCCCGCCGCTCAGCACACCAGAACTGCTGGCTGCCGCTCGCGAGCAGGCGGCCCAAGACATTTTGTGCGATGTGGGCCTCTTTGCCGGGGCCAGCCCGGAGGTCATTGCCCAATTGCTCGACTGCGCCCCGCACGCCGCCGCGCTCAAAATATATCTCAACGACACGTTCGGCCCGCTGCGTGTGGAGGATGTGCCCACGCTGATGGCCTGCTTTGCCACCTGGCCCCGCGACAAAATGATTGCCATGCACGCCGAAAAGCAAAGCGTGGCCGTAGGCATCGGTCTGGCCGCCGCCTTCAATCGGCCCGTTCACTTTTGCCACATCAGCCGCCGCCAGGAAATTGAGCTGATTGCCCAGGCCAAGGCCCAAGGGCTGCCCATCACCTGCGAAGTGACGCCGCATCACCTTTTTCTAACCGAAGCGGATGCAGCGCGATTAGGCCCGCTGGGCGACATGCGCCCGCTGCTGGGCACGCCGTCGGACGTGGCGGCGCTGTGGGAACACATCAACGAAACGGTGGACTGCATCGCTACGGACCACGCACCGCACACGCTGGCGGAAAAACAATCCGCTACGCCGCCGCCAGGGGTCATCGGCCTGGAAACGTCGCTGCCGCTGATGCTAACGGCCGTACAGCAAAATCGCCTCACCCTGGAAAGATTAATCGAACTGATGGCCACCAATCCACGCCGCATTTTTAACCTGCCAGAACAGCCGGATACGGCCGTAACCGTCCAGCTCACCCCCAACACCATCAGCAATGACATGGTGCAAAGCAAATGCGGCTGGACACCCTTCCACGGCACAGAGGTGGCGGCCAAAGTGCAAAAAGTGGTGCTGCGCGGCGATGTGGTTTTTGCAGACGGTCAAATTCTGGCCAGACCGGGTAGTGGAAGATTATTACCGTGAACGTAGGTCAAGTTTGAAAACTTGACCAACCAGTTGAGGAGTTCCCCATGAGCGGGGCACACCACCATGAATGGAAATCTCACGCCAAGCCGCCAAGTGCGCCAAAGGTCTTTGCGACTTTGCGTGAGGTTATTTTCAAGGGAGAAAACATGCAAACGAAAACTTTAGAACCATTATTTGATTTTACCAACATCCCCAGCCCTCTGCTCAACAGCAATGGGCTAACGCAGCACGACATTCTGTCTGTGTCCCAATTTGACCGGGATAAGCTGGCCTACATTTTTGGCCGGGCCCGCGAAATGCGCGAAATGGTTGAGCGGGTTGGCGGCACCGATTTGCTCAAAGGCAAGGTGCTGGCCTGCCTCTTCTACGAACCCAGCACGCGCACCAGCTCCAGCTTTATTGCCGCGATGGAGCGACTGGGCGGCAGCGTCATCCCCATTACCCAAGGCGTCCAGTTCAGCTCAATTAGCAAAGGAGAAACGCTGGCAGACACCATTCGGGTGCTGGAACAGTACGCCGACGTGATTGTGCTGCGTCATCCAGAGATTGGCTCAGCGCGGGAAGCGGCGGAGGCGGCCAGCGTGCCCGTCATCAACGCCGGGGATGGCCCTGGCGAGCATCCTACCCAGGCGCTGCTGGATTTATTCACCATCCGTGAGGAGCTAGGCACTGTGGATGGCTTGAAGGTGGCGATGGTGGGTGATTTACGATACGGCCGTACCGTCCACTCGCTCACAAAACTGCTGCTGCAATACAACGTCAGCCTTCGCTTTGTCGCCCCAGAAATCCTGCGCCTGCCGCTTAAAGTCATGAATAACGTCATCGACTCTGGCCTTGATGTGCGCGAAACCCACGACGTGGCCGACGTCATCGAAAACGCCGACGTTCTGTACGTCACCCGCGTGCAAAAGGAACGCTTCACCGATTTGGCCCAATACGAAGAGGTGAAAAATTATTACGAAATCACCCCGGAAATTATGGCCAAAGCCAAAAAGAAGATGGTGGTCATGCACCCCCTGCCCCGCGTCGGCGAAATTCACGATTCTGTCGATGCCGACCCACGCGCCGCCTATTTCCGCCAGGTACGCAACGGTATGTACATTCGCATGGCATTGCTGGCAGCGGTGCTGGGCCGGGCATAGTTGCACAAGAGGTGACAGTCACTTTCCATGAGCGTTAACTGTGCTACAAAATAACTAAAGTGACTGTCACCTAACCTGAGCGAAATTGCATAGCTGGCCTGTTAAGCAAAATACAGGATGAGAAGGGGAAAAAGGGTATCCTTGGGACAGTTAAGTAACACTTCTTCTCTTTCCTTCTTCTCCTCTTCTTCTCTTCCGCGACAAGACCCCCAATCGGGGGTCTTGTTGTTTCTGTTGATTTTACGGCCGCCTTCGGTATAGTTTGCCTAAAAATCTATCCGAAAAAGCCACAGAGGAAAAAGAGAATTCAGAGGCTTTGCACCTAAACTCAAAAACCTCTGTGTACTCTGTGGCTAATATTCGGATAGGTATTAAATTGATTTTTCAGGAGTGGCAGTCCTCACCGGTAAATCCTATGACAGAGATTGTGATTAGAGCCATTACGGATGCGGCGGGCTGTACGGCCGTTGAACAATTACAGATCGATGCCTGGCAGTTAACCGATATGGTCGAAGTGGTGCCGTGTCATATGTTGCTCACCTTTCATAAAAATGGCGGGGCGCTGCTGGGCGCGTATGCCGATGAGCGATTGGTGGGGTTTGTGGCTGGCTTTGTGGGTTTGATGGCTAACGGCCGTTTCAAACACGCCTCGCACATGATGGGCATTCATCCCGATTTCCAGGGACAGGGCATTGGCACCCGGCTCAAGCTGGCCCAGCGGCAGATGGTGCGGCAGCAGGGGCTGAACCTCATCACCTGGACCTATGATCCGCTGGAAACGGCCAACGCCCGACTTAACATTCATAAATTGGGGGCGGTGTGCCGCACGTACATTCCCAACCTGTACGGCGAAATTAAAGGCATCAACGCTGGACTGCCCACCGACCGCTTTCAGGTGGATTGGCACATCAACAGCCAGCATGTAGAAGATCGGTTAGCGGGGAAAAATGGAGAGGAAACGGCCGTTCCCGCTCATCTCATTTTGAATCCAGTGGCAGGAAACGGCCGTCCACCAGAAACCACCCAATCCCCCAGCGAAGCCCGCCACTTTGTGCAAATTCCCACCAATATCCGCGCCCTCAAAGCCAGGACATGCCCCTGGCGTTGGCCTGGCAGCAACACACTCGCCAGCTCATGGCCAAGCTTTTTGCCCAAAATTACACCGTCACCGATTTGTCTTGCGGCAAGGGCAAACTTTTCTTTTATTGAAAACGTAGCAGAACGGCCGCAAAATCGTCCGATTACGATCATTTGCAATCGCTAGGGTAGTAGCAAATTGATCTTTACGTTGTTGCCCACTTCTAACCTATTTCAATGGAGGTACCAGACGATGAAAAAAGCATGAATTTTGCTGCTCATCCTTATTTCCGTGGTGGCTTGTATTGTTCTCATTCAAACCGAAATAATCTACTTGTCCCACAGCCGCAGTGAATGACACTGTGGTTAACTTGCTTACAAAAAATAGACAGCCTGCCCCGCCAAAACAGTTGATTTAGCCATGCTCGACCAACACCCAGATGTTCCGCTCAATAATTGCCAGTGGGGAAGCACAAAACATCGAAGTCGAGCACAATACCGCTCTTTCGATCAATTCTGGACGACGACCCAATCTATCGTCAGGGCTGACTTGCAAATTACTTTCACCGATGGGAGCAGGCCACGCTCGTTTGGGAAAGTTGGCGATATGGTCTCGTGATGGGGCCCGCTGTCATTAGCCTGGGCAATGGCCCACTGGAATACGGCCGTTCAGAGAGCCGCCGATTGCCCATACTTCATACATAATGAGGAAGTTAAATATGCCAGCTGATGAAGCATAGTGCAGTTTGGCAGAGGTTTGTTCGAAATCTCTGGGCAATCCTTAAACTGCTTAAAAGAAATGCAACAGGCTGCTTGGAACCAGGAAATTTACTTGCAATGCTGTATTTAGAATCTATCCAAAAAAAGCCACAGAGAAAAAGAGAATCAAGAGGCATTGAACCTAAACTCAGCGTCTCTGTGAACTCTGTGGCTCATCGGATGCGTGTTTTTGGAAATCACCAGCCAGGGTGATTTATTGTCTGATTTTCCCCATCTTGTTGGCTACAACGATACCCTACTCAAATCTGCATTTTAGAGCATCGCGGCAACAGCCGTTCACTGAACGCTCTCAAAACAGGCCACATCGACCTGCCCGCGCCCGTGAAGGCGGCCTGGCAGGCGGCAGTTTACCCCAACGACCATAGCCGCCCCGAGAAAAAAAAAAGGCGGGTTTAAAATCATGAAAACCAAAAAAAGGTACAAAGTGCCGCTGCCCGAACCATCCGCCACAAAGATGCGCTAAGGTTTACAACGGCCGTTGCCACCCACCTCTTTGAAATTGAAAAAGCGTCTGAAGGCGAAGTAAAAATTGTGCGCACGGCCAAAGAGCTGCGCAAATGTTTAAAAGATGGCACCTTTGCCGCCATCTTGCACATTGAAGGGGCCGAGGCGATTGACACCAACTACGACGCCCTGCACATTTTGCACGCCGCCGGGCTGCGCTCGTTGGGGCTGGTCTGGAGCCGTCCCAACAAGTTTGGTCATGGCGTGCCCTTTAGCTTCCCTAAATCGCCAGACACCGGGCCGGGCCTGACCAAAGCTGGCAAAGGGCTGGTGCGCACCTGCAACGACCTGCGCGTGCTGGTCGATCTCTCTCACCTGAACGAAAAAGGGTTTTGGGACGTGGCCAAAATTAGCGACGCGCCGCTGGTAGCCACCCACTCCAACGCCCACGCCCTGTGCGCCTCGCCACGAAATCTGACAAATAAACAGCTAGACGCCATTAAAGAGACAGGCGGCATAGTGGGAATTAATTTTCACGTTGGGTTTTTGCGGGAAGACGGCCGTTTCCAAGAAAAAACCTCGCTATCCGAAATTGTCCGTCATCTGGTTTACGTTGCCGACCGCATTGGCATTGACCACGTGGGCTTTGGCTCTGACTTTGACGGAGCCACCATGCCCCACGATTTGAAGGACGCCGCGGGCCTGCCCAAATTGATTGCCGCGCTACAAAAACATGGCTTTGATGAGCCCGCCATGAAAAAAATTACCCACAAAAATTGGCTGCGTGTTTTAGGCCAAACCTGGGGCGAATGAACCGAAAAACATGCTAGGGTCCAATTGCTACGGCCGTTTCTTTATGCTAGAATGCCCGCAGCCAGAACTTGGCAAAAGGGGATTTCATGCAGCAATCAATTAGCGCCATTTTATCTGTAACAGATATCTTCGATACCTTTACAGCAACACAGCTAGAGCTAGTGGCGTCACTCTGCGAACCCAATACACACCAAACTGGTGACATTTTGCTCCGGGAAAATGATCAATCAACCGAGCTTTATGTCATTGCCAGAGGTGGCGTTGAGGTTGTCATGAACCCCACCGTTGTAGGGGATGACATGGACGCCACCGAAATGGTGGTCCTTACTGAACTGCGGCAAGGGCAAGTTTTTGGCGAAGTGGCCTTGGTGGACCAGGGAATCCGCTCCGCAACAATTCGCGTCAGTCAGGCCAACACGCTCCTTCTACGCATTGACCGTCGCCGTCTGATGCAGCTTTGCGATACCTACACCGATTTGGGTTATAAATTAATGAAAAACCTGGCTGCTGATCTGGCATTCAAAATTCGCAATACCGATTTAACAATTCGCCAATATCAATTGATGTTGTCAAAAACCAAATTAGATGCATCGTAAAAGATGGAGCAAACAACGTAAACACCAAATGCAGTACCAACGTGCTTGATTAATCTCATTTGGGAGCCTGTTACCCCTAATTTTTGTCTTTGTACTGCATCATTAATCGAAACAGTCTGTTATTTTGGTATGGTTAGGAAGTATTGGTAAACGGTAACTGTTTTACTGGCACCTTGCTCCCGCAATCGCCAGAAGACTGTACAATAATATGTAGGCAATACCAGCAACTTAGTAGTACCTAACATGAAAGTGGAAATCATCAGCATCGGCACCGAACTCCTCGTCAGCGACATCCTAGATACGAATGCCGCCTATATTTCGCGCAGCTTGCGCGAGGTCAACGTAAGCCTTACCGGTAAGATAACCATTGGCGATGATCCAGACATGATTGCCGACGCTTTTCAGGTAGCTTTGCGCCGCGCCGATATGGTTATTGCCACGGGCGGGCTGGGCAGTGGCAAAGATGATTTTACGCGCCAGGCGGTTACGGCCGTTACCCATCGCCATGCCGTCCCTGAGCCACCTGGCATTCACGGAGCCATTTTGCTGGGCAATAATGAGGTAGGTTCCATTGGGCTTATGCTAGAAGAGGCAAACGGTGTGTTGGTCTGCTTACCTGGCAACCGGCGCGAGATGTCTTACTTGCTAGAGACGGAGGTGCTTCCCTATTTGCGGCAAAAGCTCACCACAGAAACCCAAACAGGCTGGACGCTGCTGCGCTGCGTTGGTGTCATGGAAAGCAGCCTCAAGCAAGATTTAGCGGACTTAAACGCCAGTTCCAACCAGCGCATCACCTTCGACTCATTTGCAGGGCAAACCAATATCCGGCTGTGGGCCAAAGCCAATTCTGAAACAGCGCTCCAAGAGAAGCTGCAAAATTTGAAAACGGCCGTTTCCCAGCGTCTTGGCGATCACGTTTTTGGCGAAGAGGCCGATCGCCTGGAAACAATTGTCCTGAAAAATTTAATGAAAAACGGCCTGCGCCTGCACCTGGCAGAATGCTACACCCACGGCATCATCAAGCAAACAGTTGCCCCACTTGCGGGAGCCGAAAATCACATCTTCTTGCATCCGGCAACAACCGGAAAAGAGCTAGAAGCTGCCCTCCAATTAGGCTCTCTGACAAGCGACAACCTGAGCCAATGGTGCCGCGATGCGGCAACCACCCTGCGCAGCCAAAACAACAGCGATCTCAGTGTGGTGGTTTACAGCAATGTTACCCAGGGCGGCGTGCAAATTCTGGTCACCCTGGCCTCCCCCAACGGAGTGTCAGTTACGCAGCGTTCCTTTGGGGGCCATCCCGAAAACATCGACCAGTGGGCGCTCACCTTGGGCCTCACCCATTTGCGCCGCTGGCTGATGGTACACAACTAAAGTTTCGCCTAACAACTGACCGATCTTTCCCCCTTGCAATTTCACCGAGGGCTGATTGCCCTTTGCCCCTTTGGTAAAAGCATACCCTACACCCAATTGCACCCCATTTCGTAGTAAAAGGTTAAAATGGTATAAATATGGCTGTGTTCTTCTATTAGCCGAAGTATGTACAGGCATTCGCTTTTTTGGCCAGAAATATTCGGCTAACTTTCTGGCCAAAATGATTATGAATAGCAAATGCTTAAAAAGGGAGAGGGAAAATGCGTATTGGAATGGTTACCGCCTGCTATAAGCCTGTCATCAACGGGGTGACACGCATGGTTTCACTTTACAAGCAGCATCTGGAAGCCGCCGGGCACGAGGTCACAATTTTTACTTTGGGTGATCCTGATCCCAACGACGAATCAGGCGTGGTGCGGTCTCCAGGCATTATGTTGGGGGATTATGGCTATTACATCAGTATGCGTTACAGCAGCGAGGCTCAGGCTTTGCTGCAACAGATGGACATTATTCATTGCCACCATCTTTTTATGAGTGTGGAGATGGCTCACCGGTACGGCCGTTCCCCCATCGTCTACACCAATCACACCCGGTACGATCTCTACACAGGCTCAATCATTTCTTTGCCCCAGCCCGCCGCAGATGCCATTATGCGCCAAATCTGGCCTGAATTTACAGATTATGCCGACGTGGTCATTACCCCATCGGCCAGCGTGCGGGATGTCATGCTAGAGTTTGGCGTGCGCCGCCCCATCGAGCTAATTGAAAATGGCGTCGATTTACGGCCGTTCCATCACCCAGAACAACCGCTGAGCAAAACCGATTTAGGCGTGCCAGAAACGGCCGTGCTGGTCACATACGTTGGCCGCCTCTCACCAGAAAAAGATATTGATATTTTGCTCGAGCAGTTTGCTATTGCCAAAGATGTCGTCCCTAACCTGCATTTGATGATTATAGGTAAAGGAGCCAGCCAGCCAGAATTAGAAAAACGGGCCAGGCGTCTGGGCATTGCCGACAGCGTGCTGTTTACCGGCCCCATTGCCTACGAGCATGTAGGCAACTACCTGGCAGCCGCCGATCTATTTGCCACGGCCTCCGTCACAGAGGTGCATCCCCTCACCGTCATCGAGGCGATGGCCGCCGGGCTGCCGGTTGTGGCCATTTCGTCACCTGGCATTGTCGATACAGTCGAGTCTGGTAAGTCTGGCTTGCTCACCACAAAACCAGAAGGCGGGCTGGCAGCAGCGCTCGTGGGTTTAGCCAGCAACGACACCCGCCGGCAAAAAATGTCACAGGCAGCGCGCCTTGAGAGTGAACGATTTAGCATCGATAGAACCATCCAGCGCACGCTGACTTTGTATGAAAGGCTGCGCGAGGAGCGACCAGACCTCAAACGGAAAAAGATGCACGGCCGTCGTATTTTTGACTCAGAACGATTGCAGCCTGTTGTAGAGCAGTTAGGCAAGCTGCTGTGGCCCGATGAGAAAGACCCGCCCAGCCGCCGCTGGTTTTTACCGGCGCATTCAGCAGAAACTGAGAAACAGCGTGAAAGATAATGTTGGTAACGGCCGTTCCTCGCAGCGCAAACAGTTGGGAGCCTGGGGCGAAAAAGTAGCCGCCATTCAGCTAGAAGCCGACGGCTACCGCATTGTTGCCCGCAACTGGCGCTGCCAGCAGGGCGAAATTGACCTGATTGCCCAGGCGGGTGACGGGCTGTTGGCGTTTGTGGAGGTAAAAACGCGCCGGGGCCGCAGCATGGGCCTGCCAGAAGAGGCGCTGACACCCCATAAAAGCCGCAAGCTCATCCAGCTGGCCCAAATTTACCTGGGCGAACATGATCTCGATGTGGATTGGCGCATCGATTTGGTGGCGGTGGAATTGGACAAAAGCGGCAAGCTGCTGCGCTGCGAGCATATTCCCAATGCGGTGCTGGGGTGGTGAGGTGATGGGGTGAGAGGGTGACAGGGTGAAAGGGTGGTAGTCAAAACTTGCCCACTCGCAAACTTGCACACTTGCACACTTGCAAACTCGCCCACTCGCCCACTCGCACACTTGCACACTTGCAAACTTGCCCACTCGCCCACTCGCACACTTGCACACTTGCAAACTTGCAAACTCGCCCACCCGCACCTCGCCCACCCGCAAACTTCTAGGAGAAAAGATTGGATCAAACATTGGTAGTGCTGCTGGGGCAAACGGCCGTTGGCAAAACAGCCCTCTCTCTCAAGCTGGCGCAAGCACTAAACGGGGAAATTATTTCCGCCGATTCGCGGTTGTTTTATCGCGGAATGGATATTGGCACGGCCAAGCCTTCCCCAGCAGAACAGGCCCAGGCGACTCACCACCTCATCGATCTATGCCACCCTGACGAAACGATTACATTGGGAGATTATCAGCGGCGAGCTTACCAGACAATCAACGCGGTGTTGGCAAACGGCCGTTTGCCGATTCTGGTTGGGGGCACCGGGCAATATGTCAAAGCTGTGGTAGAAGGCTGGGGCATCCCCAAAGTGCCGCCACAGCCCAAATTGCGCGACGCCCTGGCCCAACTGCCTGGCCCAGAACTGGCCCGCTGGCTGGCCGCATTGGACCCCGAAGCCGCCCAAAAACACGATCCGCGCAACCTGCGCCGCATCATCCGCGCCCTGGAAGTAACGCTGGTAGCCGGACGGCCGATTTCTGAACTCCAGCGCAAAACACCGCCCCCTTACCACATCTGCCAAATTGGCCTCACCCGCCCGCGTGAGGAACTGTACACGCGCATTGACGCCCGCGTAGAGCAAATGATGGCCAACGGGCTGTTGGAAGAGCTAAAAACGCTGCGAGACTTGGGGTACGGCCGTTCCCTGCCCAGCATGAGCGGCCTGGGCTACCGGCAGCTTTGGGCTTATTTGGATGGCGAAATGAGCCTCGAAGAAGCCGTCGAGCGCATCAAGTTTGAGACGCATCGCTTTGCCCGCCATCAGGCCAACTGGTTTAGCCAGGATGACCCAGCGATTACCTGGTTTAAAATGGAGGATGGGGTAGAAACGGCCGTTTTGCAGCAGCTCACCCATTGGTTAAAAGACGACAAGACCGACAATGGACAGAAGCCTTTCTAACGATACAAATCCATCTCTTTAGGCCGCACCAAATCTGTCGCTTTGCCCTCGGTGATGGGCAAATTCAGGCCGCGCACCAACACCACTGGCATCCCCTCAGCCGCCTGGCCCATGAGCAAGCCCGCTGCGGCAGCAATCTCATCCGCCACGCCAATGTCGGTGTGCTGCAACTGGTAACCGTACAAATCTGGTTCGCCGCGCCGGTCCCACAGGGCAGGAATGCCAGCCACGCCGATGGCTACCCCAACTGTGCCCATGCGAAACGGCCGTCCATGGCTGTCTGTAATCACCACCCCCACCTGCACCCCCAATTTTGCTTTAATTTCCTCCCGCAGCTGCGCTGCTGAGGCGTCTGGGTCTAGGGGCAGCAGCAAAACCGTCTCATCCGCGCCAATTTGGGCTACGTTGGAGCGGTCAATACCTGCATTGGCGCTGGTAAAGCCCAGGCGATGGCGCACAATCAAAACCCCCTGGCGCATTCGGGAAATCTCATCACTTTCCTGTAAGATCAGCTCCACCACCCGCGGGTCTTTGTCCGTTTGGCTGGCTACCTCCAGGGCGCGTTTGCTGGCCTGCACATCAGCCAGTCGCACCAGCCGCCCTTCTGCTTTGGAAACTATTTTTTGGGCAATGGCCAACACATCGCCACCAGCCAGCTCGATTTTGGCTGTGGCCAAAGCGTGCAAAATCAACTCTGCTAAATTATCGCCGGGCTGGACGTGGGGAATGTGGGGAACGGCCGTTAGCGTCAGTTGGTTCATTTAAGAAAGACCTGTGATGCGAATGCCCGCACTTTTAACTTTGTGGATGACGTTGATGGCAATGAGAACGGCCGTAAATTCTTCCACAGCCCGCGCATTTTGCAGCGCTCCGGCATTTACCCCCTGCAAACCAGCATCTTCACACAGCTGCAAAACCACCGCTTTGTCAGCTTTTTTATCGCCGCACACCAACACATCGCAATCCAGTTGGTGATCTAAATCCAGCAAATGATGCGCGCCAATGTTCTGGAATGCAGCCACAACGCGAGTTTCTTCACCCAACTGGTTTTGAGCTTCCTCTGCGGCTGAAAGGCCGCTTTCTAGCCGGTGGACACGCGCTGCTCTTTCGCCTGTTGGCGCAACCACCGTCACCAGCAGCTTGTTGGCCAAGGCGGATTTTACGCTGTCCAGGGTGGCTGCCTGTGCCCAGTAGGGCACTGAGAGCACCACCAGTTCTGCCTGCTGGGCCGCATTCAGATTGTCTGTTCCGCTGATACGGCCGTCTGGGAAAAGTTCTCGCATGGAAACGGCCGCTTGCGCCCCTTTTTCCATCTTGCGCGAACCAATAATAATTTCATGTCCAGCCACCGCCCAACGGTATCCTAAACCAAAACCTTCATCACCTGTGCCACCTAAAATTGCAATTTTCAATTTACATCTCCAATTTGTCTACCACCCAAGCGGTAGTTGATATGCTTTGTTCGTTCCGCCTCTATTTTAGCGCAGTATCGTTTTTCCGCGACCAAAACAAGCGGGGCTGGCAAATGTAAAATAGCCAACAGTTCATCATGGTAGCTGTTTACGTTTCTAAAGCTGGCGTCAGGTTTGCACTGGGATGGCGTATGGTTGTAGCCCATTTTCTGAATATTGAATTTTGTAGACTACTGTCATGGAAATAAAAGTTGCTTTGTCACTGAAACGCATAAACTTTGTGCAGTTAGCCCAGATTCTAAAAACCAAAGCTAACGCACTGCTCAAGGCAGATGCCTCGGCAAATAATCAGGCATTGGGGTTTGCCCTGGGCACGTTTATCAGCTTGCTGCCCACGCCTGGCTTCAACTTTGCGCTGGCTCTGCTGCTGGCCAGCTGGTTCCGGCTGCACAAGGCAACCGTCCTGGTTTCGCTGGCGGTGTGGAATGTGTTTGTCACCGCGCCACTCTTTGCATTGAGCTACAAATTGGGGAATATGTTATTCCCTGCACCTGCCACAGCTTCTGTTGCCTCACAGTGGCAGGCGCAGGTTATTTCGTTTGTGCAGGGTTTTTTGGTAGGGAATTTGATTATTGCTGTGGGAATAACGGCCGTTTCCTACGCACTTGTCCTGCTGATTTTTTGGCTCATCCGGGATAAACGGCGGGCCAAGGCTACTTGCGCTTCGTAGCCCCTGTAACCACCAGCAAAATTATTGCGCCAACCACCGCCACCAAAAAGCTGCCCCAGGTAAAATCAAAGCTAAAAGTTTCACCTGTGACAAACTGCATTATCAGCCCCCCAACAAAAGCGCCAACGATGCCAATAACAATGTTGTACAAGCAGCCAGAACGTTTGCTGCCAGCAATCATGCCCGCCACACCGCCAGCCAATGCCCCAAAAATAATCCAAGTAAGAATACTCACGTTAAGCCTCCTTCAAGCTTAAATGGTTGTCTAGGAATCAATTTTCCCAATACTGTATCATAATACGCAGTTAACGGCCGTTATGTTTTAGACCAGGCCAACTATAAAAGCGTACCAATTTTACAATCGCGTAGAATTGCGTAACCCCGTCTGTAAGTAGCTATTGCTAAACTCCATTCGTAAGGTAGCGCCGCACAACCTCCTCTCCCAAGGTTGTATGATGCTCAGGATACGGCTTCATTTTTTTATGCGGCGCTACCCTCTTTCACTTCTCAAATGGAGTGTCAGATGTTTCGTAAGAAATTGCTTTTAACTTATTAATTAACTTCTTCACGCTTAATTAAAGCTTATTCTGCTCCAGACGCCGTGCTCCCCGCACGGCGTCTCTCCTTTTAGGCAAGTGAGGCAAACCCCACACATTATCCCACTTTATTCAGGCAACAAATTCAGGGCGATACGGCCGTTGCAGTTGTCATTGTGAATGCGTGACTTTTGTTACTGCGGCTTCTCCCCAAAGTAATTTACCATGCAGCATATAATCAATGTTCCTGCTTAAGTGTGCCGTTGCTAAATGCAACTGAGCAAAAATAGTAGCATGAGCATTTTGTGAATGAAAAACGTTTATTCAATCTGTCATTCACGTAACAGGAGCTGTTTCGATGAAAAAAGAGTTGGTTCGCAACTGGATGACCCAGGACGTAATTACTGTTAAACCCAGCACAATCTTGCCAGAGGCACATCAAATCATGATGGATGAGGAAATTCGACGCCTGCCTGTGGTAGATGACAAGGGAATTTTGCTGGGCATTATCACCCTAGGCGATGTGCGCGGCGCACAGCCATCTCCTGCCACTTCGTTAAGCATTTGGGAGCTAAATTATTTGCTCTCTAGCCTGACGGTAGACAAGATCATGACCCCCAAACCCATGACAATTTCAGCCGATGCCACCATTGGGGCCGCTGCCCGAACGATGCTAGAGCATCGCATCAGCGGATTGCCGGTTGTGGATAAAGATGGCAGACTGATGGGCATCATCACCGAGTCTGATATTTTCAGCATGGTTGTCATTCATGAATGGAGCGAAGCTGCGGCAGAACCAGCATGATGACGCTGCAAGCTGCGTACCCGCAACTCTTTTTGTCTTAACGCCTTGATCCCGCTAACGGCCGCTTGCGCCGCCGACATGGTTGAAATCAACAGAATGTTGTGCTGAATAGCCGCCGCACGCATGGATGCCTGATCCGCATGGGCCTGCTGTCCCAACGGCGTATTAATTATTAGCTGAACCGCACCAGAGGCGATGAGTTGGACTGTATTTAAGCCCGGCTCACTGGCCTTTGTCACCATGGTAACTGGCAAATTAGCCCGCTCCAGAGTTACGGCCGTTCCCTCCGTCGCGTACAATTTAAACCCCAACCGGTGCAAATCCCGCGCAATCTTTAACGCCGTCGATTTATCGAAATCATTCACCGTCACCAGCACCGCACCCCCAAGCGGCAGCGGCGTGCCCACAGCCAACTGCGATTTGGCAAAGGCATGGCCAAACTGCGAAGCGTGGCCCATCACCTCCCCCGTGCTGCGCATTTCTGGGCCGAGGCGCGTGTCGGCCCCAGGCAGCTTGTTAAAAGGCAGCACGGCCTCCTTCACAAAAAAGCCGTCAATGGGCGGCATTTGGATAAAGTTCAGCTCAGCCAATCTTTTACCCGCCTGCACCTGGGCCGCAATTCGAGCAATCGGCAAGCCGGTTGCTTTGCTTACAAAAGGCACTGTCCGGCTGGCGCGTGGATTCACCTCAATCACGTAAACCACATCATCCTTAATGGCAAACTGGACATTCATCAAACCCCGTACGTCCAGCGCCAGACCCAATTTTTCTGTGTAATCCTGAATGATGTTGAGGTGATAGAGGCTTATTTTGTACGGTGGCAGCACGCAGGCGCTGTCGCCAGAATGTATGCCCGCCTCTTCGATATGCTGCATCACGCCAGCCATCACCACCCGCTCCCCATCGGCTACGGCATCCACATCCACTTCAAATGCGTCCTCAATGAACTGGTCGATGAGCACAGGGTTGCCTGGGGAAACGCGGGCTGCCTCAGCCAGGAAGGTGCGCAGCGAGTCATCATCATAGGCAATGGCCATTGCCCGACCACCGAGGACGAAAGACGGCCGTACCAACACCGGGTACCCAATCTCATGCACCACTTCCAAAGCTTCATCCAACGAATTGGCCAAACCCCAGGCAGGATGATCAATTGCCAACTTGTGCAGCAAATCACCAAACCGGCCGCGATCTTCGGCCAGATCGATGGCATCTGGGCAAGTGCCCCAAATGGGCACACCAGCCGCCGCCAAACCCGCCGTCAGGTTAATCGGCGTTTGGCCGCCAAACTGCACAATCACCCCCTCCGGCTGCTCCACATCAACAATATTGAGCACATCTTCCAGGGTAAGCGATTCAAAATAAAGCCGATCGGCCGTATCGTAATCGGTGCTAACTGTTTCTGGATTGCAGTTGATCATGATGGTCTCGTAGCCCAGCTCCCGCAGCGCCCAGCAGGCCTGCACGCAGCAGTAATCAAATTCAATGCCCTGCCCAATGCGATTAGGCCCGCCGCCTAAAATGATCACTTTTTTGCGGTCTGTTGGGCTGGCTTCACAATCCGTCTCGTAGGTGGAATAAAGATATGGGGTGTGGGCTTCAAACTCGGCAGCGCAGGTATCCACGCGGTAGTAAACGGGTTTGATGCCCAATTCCAGGCGCAAAGTGCGCACGGCCGTTTCCGACAACCCCAACGCCTTCGCAATCACTTCGTCAGAAAACCCGTGCCGCTTGGCCCGAAGAAGGAGATTAGAGATTGGAGATTGAAGATTGGGAGCCTCACCTAATCTCCAGTCTCCAATCTCCAGTCTCTCCAATTCAGCTTCAATTTCCAATATCTCCTGCAGCTGCACCACAAACCACGGGTCAATGGCCGTTTCGGCGATGATTTCATGCGGGGAACGGCCATTGCCCATCGCCACCGCCATCTGAAACAGCCGCTGCGCCGTAGGCACACTCAAAGCCGCCTCCGAAGAATAATTCGCCAACGCCCGGCTAAAGCCAGGAATGCCAATGTCCAGTCCACGAATCGCCTTGTTCAGCGCCTCGGTGAAGGTACGGCCGATGGCCATCACCTCCCCCACACTTTTCATTTGCGGCCCAAGCGTGGGGTCCACCCCAGGAAACTTCTCAAAGTTCCAACGGGGAATCTTCACCACGCAGTAATCAATGCTCGGCTCAAAGCTGGCCGGGGTTACGCGGGTGATGTCGTTGGGAATCTCATCCAGCGTGTAGCCCACCGCCAGCAGCGCGGCAATCTTGGCAATGGGAAAGCCCGTTGCCTTGCTGGCCAACGCCGACGAGCGCGACACCCTCGGATTCATCTCAATAACAATCACCTCGCCATTTTCCGGGTTAACCGCAAACTGTACGTTACTGCCACCCGTCTCCACGCCCACAGCCCGCATAATCGTCTTGGCCAGGTCTCGCAAATATTGATACTCCTTGTCCGTCAACGTTTGCGCCGGAGCCACGGTGATGCTGTCACCCGTGTGTACCCCCATCGGATCAACATTTTCAATGGAGCAAACCACCACAAAATTATCTGCCTTGTCACGCATCACCTCCAGCTCGTACTCCTTCCAGCCCAGCAGCGAGCGCTCAACGAGCACTTCATTTACAGGACTGGCCCGCAGGCCGTGTTCCACCACCGCCGCAAACTGATCGCGGGTGTAGGCCACACCGCCACCAGTGCCGCCCAGCGTAAACGACGCTCGCACCAGCATGGGAAAGCCAATCTCATCCACCACCGCCTCCGCTTCGGCCAGCGAATGGACAAAATGGCTCACCGGCACAGGCACACCCGCCTCAATCATTGCCTGCTTAAACTTGGAGCGGTCTTCTGCCAGGCGAATGGCACGTAAGTCGGCCCCAATGAGTTGGACGCCGTGTTTGGCCAAAATGCCGGACTCGGCTAACTCAACCGCCAGATTTAAACCGGTTTGGCCGCCCACCGTGGGCAGGATGGCGTCAGGCTGTTCGGCGACAATAATTTTCTCGATGATTTCGGCCGTTAATGGCTCAATGTAAGTCGCATCGGCAAATTCGGGATCGGTCATGATGGTGGCTGGGTTCGAGTTGATCAAAATGACGCGATACCCCTCACGGCGCAGCACTTTGCACGCCTGCACGCCAGAATAATCAAATTCACACCCCTGCCCAATCACAATTGGGCCAGAGCCAAGCACTAGTATCGAGTTCAAATTCGTGTTTTTAGGCACAGTTTCTCCTTAGGTGGAGATTGGGGATTAGAGATTGGAGATTGGAAGAAACCGCAATCTCTAATCTCCAATCTCTAATCTCTGTTTATATCTCTGCCTGCATGAGCTGAATGAATTTAGTAAAAAGCTCATCCGAGTCATGAGGGCCGGGGGAGCTTTCCGGGTGGTACTGCACGGAATACGCCTTGTGTTCCGGGGCGATGAGCCCCTCGCAGCAGTTGTCGTTGAGGTTTAGGTGGGAGACGGTGACGTTGGCTGGCAAGGTGCTGGCATCCACGGCAAAACCGTGATTGTGGCTAGAGATTTGCACTTCTTGCGTGGCTGTGACCTGCACAGGCTGGTTGCCGCCGCGATGGCCAAATTTGAGCTTGTAGGTATTGGCTCCCAGCGCCAATCCCAAAATTTGGTGCCCCAAACAGATGCCAAAGATTGGTTTTTGCCCCAGCAAATCGCGCACTGCCTCAATGGCGTAAGTACACGCCGCCGGGTCGCCCGGCCCGTTGGAGAGGAAAACGCCGTCCGGGTTCAGAGCCAGCACTTCGCTTGCGGTGGCGGTGGCGGGAACTACGGTTACCCGGCAGCCCTGCGCCGCCAACAGCCGCAAAATATTGCGCTTGATGCCAAAATCATACGCCACCACATGATACTGATTACTGACCACTGATGCCTGTTCACCGCCAGGCTGCCACCAATCCTGCGCCTCGGCCCAGTGGTACGGCTCGGCACAGCTCACTTCGCGGGCTAAGTCCAAGCCGTTCATGTCGCGGGCGGCGCGAGCCAGCGCCAATACCTCCTCTGGGTCAGTTGTGGTGTTGGAGATGGCGGCACGCATGGCCCCGTGAGTACGGATGTGGCGCACCAGGGCGCGGGTGTTCACATCGGTAATGGCCACAACGCCACGGCTGGCTAAATAGTCGGGCAGCGATTGAAGGGAGCGCCAGTTGCTGACAACAGGACTAAGCTGACGAATAATCAAACTGGCCGCCCAGACACGACCGCTTTCGTCGTCCTCTGGCGTGGTGCCGATGTTGCCGATGTGGGGCATGGTCATGGTGACCAGTTGGCCGTGGTAGGAGGGGTCGGTGAGGATTTCTTGATAACCGGTGAGGCTGGTATTGAAGACAATTTCGCCGCTGGTCTGGCCAACGGCTCCGAAGCCGTAACCTGGCCACAGGGTGCCATCTTCCAGGGCAAGTAAAGCAGGGGCAAGCTTCTGTTGCATTGCATCTCCTTGAATAATTCACACAGATGAACACAGATAAAAATCTGCGTCAACCTGGGCTTATCTGTGTTCAATTACATTTGAAAGGTCTGACAAATTATCAGGTGTTGCTACCAATTTATTGCCTGCATCAGGCAAAACGACTTTAGTCTATCAGAATTTTGGCAAACAGACGTGGAATAATTGCATGAAACGATCCTGGTTATTTTGGGCTGTTTGCCCTGAACCGACGTCAAGCACACGGGTGGCTCTATTTGGGCATGTAAACTGTGGGAAATACGGCCGTTCTCCATTACCGTATTTCCATTATGCGCAAGCTGGGTTACAAACTACCTGTCTTCTTTATCCTCTTTTTGCTAACCGGTCTGGCTATTTTTTTACACAGCCGCGCCCGCCGACTCGTCGCCCCGCCCCGCAACATCACCCACCAAACGCCTGCTGATTTTGGCATGACAAACTGGCAAGACATCAGCTTTACCACCGAAGATCATTTGCAGCTTTCTGGCTGGTATGTGCCGCCTCAAAACGAATCGGGGGCGGCTTTGATTTTTGTGCATGGGCTGGGCAGCAACCGCAGCGCCCTGCTGGACCAGGCCGCGATGCTGGCCGAGGCCGGGTACGGGGCGCTGTTGTTCGATTTGCGAGCACACGGCCGTAGCCAGGGCACACGCAGCAGTTGGGGTCTGGCGGAAGTGGCCGATGTGCAGGCGGCGCTTCAATTTTTACAAAACCAACCGGAAGTCAATGCCGAAAAAATCGGCATTATCGGGCATTCAATGGGGGGTGCGATTGCCATCCGGGCAGCGGCCCAACTGCCGGAGATTCGGCTGGTGGTGGCCGAGAGTGTGTACACCAATTTTGCCGACAATGAAGAACGCTTAACGGTTTCCTTTGCCCGCCTGCCCGCCTGGAGTGCGCCGCTGGTGATGGATTGGGCAGAATGGATTGCTGGGGTAGACAGCAGCCAGTTGGCACCCCAGCAAGAGGTGGCCTCGTTGTCACCACGGCCGATTTTGTTCATTCAGGGCGGTCGAGACAAGACAGTGCATGTGCAGAATGGATCAACGTTGTATGAAACGGCCGTTTCCCCCAAAGCCCGCCTGCTCATTCCCAACGCCGACCACAACAACCTCTTTGCAACCGATCCTGAGCAAATGAGCCAACGGTTGCGCCAATTTTTGGCACAAACCCTGGATTTTTAGAAGCAGGGGCGCAAAGCTACACGAAGAGCCTCAGAACTACGCAGCGTAAAACCTCATCTCTCTTTATGTATCTCTACGTTAACTCTGCGCCACGCTAAGTTCCCCGAATTTGATTGCGAAATTGGGCAATTGTGTCACAATCGCAACATGGATGAACGGCCGTTCCCCCTCCCCACCGAAGAGAAGATAACCATCAAGCTAAGGTTACGCCTGCCCTTAATTGGCTTTGTTTTTTTGCTGGCAGCCGCCTTTTTAATCCCGAACCGGGTGTGGAATTCTCTTTTGTTTGGGCTGGGGGGGCTGTATGCAACCGGATACGTTTGGGTGCGGCAAATGGCCAGGCATCTCCACGCCAGACGCCGACTGCGCTATGGCTGGGTGGCGGTGGGCGACCAGCTAGAAGAGCAGTTTGAACTGGCCAACAACAGTCCCATTCCGGCCTTGTGGGTAGAAATAATTGATTACACCAACATTCCGGGCTACAAAACGGCCGTTGTGCGCAGCGTGCCTCCAAACCAGCATGACCAATGGCGGGAAACGGCCGTTTGCCAGCAGCGCGGACAATTTTCCCTTGGCCCCTGGGCCATCCGCAGCAGCGATCCCTTTAGCCTGTTCCAAATGACCCATTTTTATACCCAAACCGAAGAAATCATCATTCATCCGCCCATTCATGGCCAGCTGCCCATTCCTTTGCCAACGGGCACCAGCAGCGGGCAGGCGCGGGTACGGCAGCGCAGTTGGCAGGCCACCACCAACGCCGCCTCGGTACGCGATTATCATCACGGCGATCCGCTGCGCTGGATTCATTGGCCCATTTCGGCACATCGCAACAGCCTGTTTGTGCGTGAGTTTGACCAGGACGCCACGGGCGACATCTGGATTTTGCTGGATTGCCAGGCGGCGATGCAGTTGGGCAGCGGCGCAAGCGGAACCATCGAGCAAGCTGTCTTGCTGGGGGCTTCCCTGGCGGCGCGGGCGGTGCGGCAAAATCGGGCGGTGGGATTGGCTGGATACGGCCGTTCCCCCCAAATCGTCCACACTGGCAGCGGTCAGGGGCAGCAGTGGCGCATCTTGCGAGCTTTGGCCCTGCTAGACGCTGAAGGCAGCACCGATTTGCGCACGGCGCTGCTGGATTTGGGTCGAATTGCCCGGCGTGGAACGGCCGTTATGGTCATCACGCCAACCAAGAAAGCCGATTGGCTGCCGGAGTTGGTGCGGTTGGCCCAACGGGGCATCGAGAGCAATGTGGTGCTGCTGGAGCGGGAAAGTTTTGGCGGCGAGGGAAGCAGTTTGGGGTTGGGAACGGCCGTGCGTCAGCTTGGTTTTCCTTGCCAGATAATTCGCCAGGGAGAGGTTGGCACCCCGCTAGAAGCACAGCAGCGGCGCGGCTTCTGGGAGTTCCGCGTAACGGGCACGGGCAAAGTGGTGGCGGTCAAAACGCCCGTGGCACAGTAACAAAATAACCTCCCGCAGGTTTTAGAACAAACCATCGTCATAGCAGGAACCTGCGGGAGGTTGCATAGCAAGGAGAGGTTGTGATGACAGAGTTCAAAGACAAAGTGGTGATGATAACCGGCGCGTCGGGCAATTTGGGCAATGCGGTGACCCAGGCATTTGTAACTGCGGGGGCAAAGTTGGCCCTGATTGACCGGCATCCCGAACTGCTGGCAGAAACATTCCCCGTGCTGGTGCGGCAAACAGACCGGTTTCTGGCAGAAAATGTGGATTTAACTCAACCGGAGGCGGTAACGGCCGTTGTCCAGAAAATCGTGGCAACGTTTGGCCGGATTGACGTGCTGGTGCATACCGTTGGCGGCTTTTTCTCTGGCCCGCCGCTGCACGAAACGCCCCTGGACAAGCTCGATTTTATGCTGCTGCTGAATGCCAAAACAACCTTCATCACCAACCAAGCCGTTTTGCAGAAGATGGTGCCCCAGGGCAGCGGCAAAATCATCAACATTGCCGCCCGTCCGGCGCTGCAAGGCAATAAAAATATGTCAGCTTACAGCGCGGGGAAAGCGGCCGTTTTACGGCTAACAGAAAGCGCAGCGGCAGAAGTGAAAGCGCAGGGCATCAACGTCAACGCCGTCATTCCCGGCACCATCGACACGCCGCAAAATCGGGCCGCCATGCCCAATGCCAACACCGACAACTGGGTGCAGCCCGCATCGCTGGCCGATGTGATTTTGTTCTTAGCCTCCGATGCGGCGCGGGATATTCATGGGGCGGCAATTCCGGTTTACGGCCGTTCTTAAGACCAGTAATCGGTAATCAGTGTGCAGTAATCAGTAGGAGCGAGGCAGGTGGGTAAAACCTTTGGCAAGTAAAACAACACCTCTCCACCTGCCTCGCCCTGGCCATTAAAAAAAAAGGAAATTAGATGACAACACAAAAAACAGCTATCGTCACCGCCGCAGGCAAGGGAATGGGGGCAGCTATTGCCCGCGAATTGGCAGTGGCAGGCTACAATCTTGCCCTGCTCTCGGCCTCTGGCGGAGCGGTGGACCTGGCCAAAGAGCTTGGCGGCTTTGGCCTCACGGGGTCGGTAACCAGCCAGGCAGATTTGCAAAAATTGGTTGAGGGGGCAATGGGGCGATACGGCCGTATCGACGCCGTCGTCAACAACACAGGCCATCCCCCCAAGGGGCAAATCCTGCAAATTCCCGATGAAGATTGGCACAAAGGGCTCGATCTCGTCATGCTCAACGTGGTGCGCATGGCCCGCCTGGTGACGCCCATCATGCTCAAACAAGGAGGCGGAGCCATCGTCAACATCTCCACCTTCGCTGCCTTTGAGCCAGACAGCGCCTTCCCGGTAAGCGCCACTTTGCGGGCGGCGCTGGCAGGCTACACCAAACTGTACGCCGACGAATACGCCAGCCAGGGCATCCGCATGAACAGCGTCCTGCCCGGCTTCATCGACAGCTACCCAGAAACAGAAGAAATTCGCCAGCGCATCCCCACCGGCCGCTATGGCACTGTGGCTGAGATTGCCCAAACGGTACGCTTTTTACTTTCCGACGGGGCTGGCTACATCACCGGGCAAAACATTCGGGTGGATGGCGGCATTACCCGATCGGTTTAAGCAGCCAACCTCCCACAGGCTCTGCTTACGAGACCGGTTTTAGCTAAAACCTGCGGGAGGTTCTCTGGTAATTGGGTAATTACTCAATTACAGTCTTATCCAACGAAACAGATAAGGAATCTTTGTCGTGAACGACCAACAATTTGACGTCATTTTTGTGGGCGCTGGGGTGATGGGTTGTGCCATCGCCACAAATTTGCTGCGGCGAGACGGGCAGCTCAAGATTGCCCTCCTCGAAAAAGATTTGACCTATCGCTACTCCTCCACCGTTTTGTCTGATGGCAACAGCCGGGTGCAGTTTAACGTGAAGGAAAACATCCAGATGTCCCAATACGCCCTGGAGGTGCTGGCAACTTTTGCCGAAGAGATGGCGGTGAACGGCGAAAAGCCAGATGTGGCCTTTCGCCAGCAGGGCAACCTGTTCCTCACGGATGAGGCTGGCCGGGCAGAGGTGGAAGCGGGCTTGGCTTTGCAGCAAAGTTTGGGCTGCAATGTCTCCTGGCTAACGCCCAGCGAAGCCAAGGCGATCTACCCGCTGCTGAACATCGAGGAAGGGCTGTTTGTGGGGGCCACCTTTGGCCGGGATGATGGCACGATGGCTCCTCAGGCGGTGCTGGAAGCGTACAAAAAGAAAGCGGTGGCGCTGGGGGCTACGTTGATCGAGGCAGAGGTTACGGCCGTTCACCACCAATCAAACCAGGTAACCGGCGTACAGCTAAAAAATGGGGATGTTTTGCAGGCAGGGGTTGTGGTCAACAGCGCCGGAGCCTGGGGCACCCAGACTGCCAAAACCTGCGGCGTAGACATTCCCATGACGCCGGTGATGCGCCAGGTGTACATTTTTGAAACGGCCGTACAGCCTGAAAAAATTCTCCCCCTGCTCCTGCTCCCCTCCGGCACCTACATCATCCACGAGGGGCACGGCGTTTTTATGGCCGCCCACTCCTTCCCCGACGATCCGGTTACCCTCACAGATTTTAGCTGGCAGCGCAGCAAGTTTGAGGCGCGCATCTGGCCAGAACTGGCAGAGTTTATGCCCGCTTTCGATTCGTTGAAGGTGGTGGATGGCTGGGCTGGGCTGTACGCCGTCAACACCTTTGACGGCAACGCCATTTTGGGCGAATGGCCAGGATTGCGCGGCTTTTATTTAGTAAATGGCTTTTCCGGGCACGGCTTCCAGCAGTGCCACGCCGTGGGGCGGTACCTGGCCGAGTGCATTTTGGGCCTGCCTCCCACGCTCGATTTGTCCATTTTTTCACCGCGCCGCATTTTAGAAAATGTCCCGGTGTTTGAGAATAAGCAGAAGATTATTTGAGTGGGTCAGTAAGAAGTAAAAAGTAAGAAGTAAAAAGTGAGAAGTGAAAAGTGGCTACTGCGGTTAGGTTTGTCATAAGGCGAGCAAAACCCCAAGAGGGGTGGTTTCCGCTGCTGCTGCTGGCAACGATTGTGGCTTGTCTGATTACGGCCGTTCTGGAAGTGGGCTGGGTGCCGGAAGACATCGTGGTCATTCCGGCGGCGTTGGGCGGGCTGCTGCTGGGCAGCCTGTTGGCCAAACGGCCGCTTTCCACCCTGGCTGCCTGGGTTCTCATCGTCCTCTACGGCCTTTTGCTCCCGCTGATCAATCTGGCAAACCTGTGGCCCACCTGGGCCGTGCTTGCTTCTGGCTGGGAAGGGCTGCGCCAATTTTGGCTGCAAAATGGCGCGTTGTTTTGGGATCGAGCCTGGAGCTGGGAAACGGCCGTTTCTAGCGGGCAAAGCAGCCAGGAAACGGTTGTGTTTGCCTTGGGGTTGGGGCTGGCCAGCTACTTTTTAACCGCTTTTGCCTGCTGGCAAATCTTTCGTCATTATCGCCCGATGGGTGGTCTGGTTAGTTTAGGAATTGGGCTGGCCCTTAACGGCTACTTTGGCGGGGCACAACTTTGGTGGACGGGCTTATTTGTGACCTTGGCCTCATTGTTAACGGCCGTAATCCATTTTACCGCCCTGGCCCAAGAGTGGGACACCAACCAGGTTGATTATTCCGATGAGGTACGCACCGATTTATTTATTTATGCAGGCGTTATCGCCTTTTTGCTGCTGGCCCTGGCCACCGGTCTGCCCCGCCTCAGCATCCGGCAGTTGGTGAGCGCCTTCCAGGAACAGCCAACAGTGCAGCAAATCGAGTCGCTGCTGGATCGCAGCTTTGCAGGCGTGCAGGGCAGCCAGCAGCCCAAAGGGGCAGATGGCGTAGGCGGGCGCGGTATTTTGCCCCGCGAATTTTTGCTGGGCAACGCGCCTGAGCTGCACGAAACGGTGGTGATGACGGCCGTTGTGCAATCCGAGGCAGACCTGGTGGGCATCCATTGGCGGTCGTTGAGCTATGATGTGTACACCGGGCGCGGCTGGGCGCTTTCTGAGGAACGAACCGAGCCGATTCCAGCCAACACCACTATCCCGCTGCCAGCCGTTGCGGCCACAACGGCCGTTTCCCAAACGGTGCATTGGCGGCGAGACCAGCGCGTGGCCCGCTACACGCTGGGGCTGCCACAGCAGTTCAACCAGGATGTGGAAACCATCTGGCGCGGCCAAACCGATTTGGCCCGGGTAAAAGGGGATGGCCCGATTTACACCGTGCTTTCGCAAGTGTCCCAGGCAAGCCCGGCACTGCTGCGGCAAACGGCCGTAGCTGACGTTCCCCCGGCAATTCAGGCCCGCTACACCGCCCTGCCAGAGACGCTGCCCCAGCGCGTGCGCGATCTGGCGCAGGAGGCCGCAGGCTCGGCAGACAATCCGTATGATCAGGCAGTGGCCCTGGAGCGATTTCTGCGCCAATATCCTTATTCGCTAGACGTTCGGCTCCCGCCCAGCGGGGTAGACCCGGTAGATTATTTTTTGTTTGAGCAGCAAACTGGCTACTGCGATTTTTACGCCTCGACCATGGTGGTGATGGCCAGATCGCTGGGGCTGCCAGCGCGGCTGGCCATTGGCTACGCCGCCCAATCCGCTGATGCAGCGGGCATCCAAACAATTTATGAAATTAACAGCCATTCCTGGGCTGAAGTGTATTTTGCGGGCTACGGCTGGGTGGAGTTTGAGCCAACGGCCACGTTTACCACGTCGCACGCCAATCGAGCCACGGCTCCTGTGTTTGAGTCGTTTGAAGATCAAATTCCAGAGCCTTTTGACGGCGCGCCGCCGCCTTTGCCGGAGATTGTTGAGGAACGGCCGTTCCCCTGGATACCGCTCATCATTTTAGGTGTGCTGGCCAGCCTGATCGGGTGGCTGTGGCGGCGTGGGCAGCTGCCTGCCGGGCAGGATGCGGTGGTGTGGAGCTACGGCCGTTGGCAGCAGCTGGCCACCAAATTGAACCAATCCCCCAGGCCCAGCCAGACGCCGCAAGAATTTTTGTCTGCTTTTACTGGCTTTTTGGGCGAATACGGCCGTTTTCCTCGCCTGGCCACACGCTTAGAAGCGATACGGCCGCACCTGGATCGGCTGACGGCGCTGTACGTGCAGCGGCGCTACGCCGGGGATGCCCAATCGGGGCGGATTCAGGCGTGGGAGAGTTGGCAAAAGGTGAAACGGCCGTTGTGGTTCTTGCGCCTAATCAAACGATTGATTCCCAAAAAGTAGCGCTTTTGCCCTTGTTAACCAATTGATTGCTTTCATCATGAAGAT
>JACKBR010000045.1 GCA_020634495.1 Ardenticatenaceae bacterium
TGCATCTGGCAGACGCAACGGCCGTTCGCATCCAGCAACAAGGTCTGCAAAAAGTGGGCCTGCTGGGCACCAACTTCACCATGGAGCAAGATTTTTACCGGGGACGGCTGGAACAGCACGGCCTGGAAGTGATCGTGCCCAACGCCGCTGACCGGGCCATCGTACACGGCGTCATCTACAACGAACTGTGCCTGGGTAAAGTGGCAGATGCCTCGCGCCAGGAATTCCTGCGCATCATCGACGACCTGCACGCCCAGGGCGCTGAGGGCATCATCGAAGGCTGCACCGAAATTGTGATGCTTGTCCAGCAGCAGCACACCGCCGTGCCCCTGTTCGACACGACGGCGATTCATGCGGAAACGGCCGTAAACCGCGCATTAGGTATTTTTTAGCCACAGAGGGCACAGAGGGTTTTGAGATGATGAATGAGCAGTTGAAGCAAGATCGACAAAATCAGGGTGAATTGTTGCAAACGGCCGTTCATGCCGCCACTGAATTTTTAACCAGCCTGCCAGAACGGAAAGCGGCCGTTTTCCCCAAAACCGTCCCCAATCGCCCCGATTTGCCAGAAACAGGCCTGGGCGCAGCAGCCGCCCTGCAAAATTTCCGCGAACGCTTTGAAGCTGGGCTGTCCGGCAGCGCCGGGCCGCGCTACCTGGGCTTTGTCACCGGGGGCAGCACCCCCGCCGCCCTGCTCGGCGACTGGCTGGCCACCACCTACGACCAAAACGCGATGGCCGATGAAGATTCCATCGCGCCGCATGTGGAACAGGAAGCGATTCATTGGCTGCGGCAGCTCTTTGGCCTGCCAGACAGCTTTGCCGGTACGTTTGTCAGCGGGGCAACCATCAGCAATCTGGTGGGCTTGGCTCAGGCGCGGCAGTGGATTGGCCAACAGCAGGGGATAAATGTGGCGGAAGAGGGATTGTGGGGACTACGGCCGTTTCCCATCCTTGCCGCCACGCCCCATTCCAGCAGCAAAAAAGCGCTGGCCATGCTGGGCCTAGGCCGCCGGGCGATAACGCCTGTCCCCACGCTGCCCAACCGGGAAGCGATGGACGTGACGGCCCTGGCCGAAATTTTGGCCACGCTGAACCAGCCCGCCATCGTCATTGCCAGCGGCGGCACCGTCAACACCGTGGATTTTGACGATTTGCAAGCGCTTGCCGCACTGAAGCAAAAGCACAATTTCTGGCTCCATTTGGACGCGGCGTTTGGCGGCTTTGCGGCCTGTTCACCCCAATTTGCCCATTTGCTCTCCGGGCAAGCCGCCGCCGATTCGATTACCATCGATGCCCACAAGTGGCTCAACGTGCCGTACGACTCGGCGATGACCTTCAGCCGCCATCCTGAATTGCAGCTGGCGGCGTTCCAAAATTCGGCCGTTTACCTGGGCGACATGGGCGAACAGCCCAGTTTGGTGCATTGGACGCCGCAAAATTCGCGCCGCTTTCGTGCCCTGCCCGCCTGGATGAGCTTGTTGGCATACGGCCGTTCCGGTTACCGTGACATCGTGGAGCGCAACTGCGCCCAGGCACGTTGGCTAGGGGAGCAAATCACACAATCGGACCAGTTTGAACTGCTGGCTCCGGTGCGGCTCAACTGCGTTTGCTTCACCCTGGCAACAAGCCCCAGCCTGCCCCAGATTCAGGAATTTTTGGCCAAGGTGCGGGGTGACGGCCGTACTTACCTGACCCAAACCGTCTACCAAGGCCAACCCGCCATCCGCGCCGCCTTTTCCAACTGGCAAACCGAGCAATACGACGTAGAAATTTGTTGGCAAGCGCTGGTGGAGATTGGAGATTAGAGACTGGAGACTCTTTCAATCTCCAGTCTCCAATCTCCAGTCTCTCTAAAGAATTATGTTAACTAAAACAAAAACCATTTCACTTCCCAAAACTGCCCTGTGGCAAGGCATCAAAGCCGAGCTGCCCATCACCATCGGGGTGATCCCCTTTGGCATGATTTACGGCGTGTTGGGTCTATCCGCCGGGCTGACGCCGCTGCAAGCGCAGGCAATGTCGTCGATTGTGTTTGCCGGGTCGGCCCAATTTTTAGGGGCGCAGCTCATCGGGGTGGGCACACCCATTCCCATTTTGTGGCTGACAACATTCATCGTGAATTTGCGGCATGTGCTTTACAGCACCTCGCTGGGGCCAGACGTGCAGCATTTGTCGCGCAAATGGCGCTGGCTGCTGGCCTATCTGCTCACCGATGAGGCGTATGCGGCAACGGCCGTTCATTACGGCGACAAGCAAATCCCTTTGACACATAAACATTATTTTTGGCTGGGCGCTGGCTTTACGCTGTGGGGAACGTGGCAGCTGAGTACGGCCGTAGGCATTTTGCTGGGCACGCAGGTGCCGCCCGAATGGGGTCTGGATTTCACCCTGGCGCTCACCTTCATCGGCATTGTGGTGCCCACGCTGAAGGATCGACCCAACACCATGGCCGCGCTCACCGCCGGATTGGTGGCTGTGCTCACCTTTAGCCTGCCGTACAAACTCGGCCTCATGCTGGCCACACTCACCGGCATCGGCGTGGGCGTCTGGCTGGAGAATCGGAAAAAATGATCATCCGCAGATTTCGCAGATTAGCGCAGATTTTTTATTGACATTTCCGCGAAAGCGGGAATCCACGCCCCGATAAAATTGGATACCCGCTTTCGCGAGTATAACAAATAATGAGGATGCGAACGCCTCGGTAAAGGAATGAAACATGACGCTTTGGATTGCAATTATTGGCATGGGCCTCATCACTTACAGCATTCGGCTGGTGCCGATTTGGCTGCTGGAACGGGCCACAATTAGCGTTGGCTGGCGGCAAGCGCTGCGCTTTGTGCCTGCGGCCGTACTTTCCGCTATCATCTTGCCCGAAATAATGATGCCCGGCGGCACGCTCGACCTGTCGTTGGCCAATGCCCGCTTGCTGGCTGGTCTGGCTGCCATTCTGGTCGCCTGGCGCACGAAGAATATTTTGTGGACGCTGGCGGTGGGGATGGCGCTGTTGTGGGCGTTTGGGTGACAAGGTGATGGGGTGAAGGGGTGACAAGGTGAAGGGGTGACAGGGTGACAGGGTGATCTGATGGCGCGACTTACTGGCAAACTCGCCCACTTGCAAACTCGCAAACTTGCAAACCCGCCCACTCGCTCACTCGCCCACTGTTCGAGGTGAAAATGATTGAGGAATTTGTAGAAGTTGGTGTTGTAAAAGAACTGTATCGCTTTCCGGTGAAGTCGATGCGCGGGGAAATGCTGGAAGAGGCGTATGCTTATTGGCATGGATTGGATGGGGACCGGCGCTATGCCTTTGTCCGCGCAGACAACCGCTCTGGCTTTCCCTGGCTCACCGGCCGGGAGCTGCCGCAGCTGCTGCAATTTACGCCCCGGTACACCCAGCCAGACGATGTTGCTGAATCACCCGTGGAAGTCACGCTGCCAAACGGCCGTATCCTCCCCATCGACGCCCCCGAACTCAACCAGCAGCTGGCCGAAGCGTACGGCAAACCCGTCAACCTGATCAAAATTGGGCGCGGCGCGTTTGACAGCCAGGTCATTTCGGTGATGAGTACGGCGACTGTGGCGGCATTGGGCGAGGCAATTGGTACGGCCGTTGGCGGGAAAATTTCTCCTCTGCGCTTCCGGCAAAACATCATCATCGAGCCGTTTGACGAACAGCCGTTTGTGGAGGAACGCTGGCTAGACAGCAGCCTGGTGTTTGGCAATCAAGCGGATGGCCTGCGGCTGCGGCTCAACCGGCGCATCCAGCGCTGCGTGATGATCAACATCGATCCTGAAACGTCTGACAAGGAGCCAGCTGTGCTTAAAACCGTTACCCAAACGCGGCAAAACTGCGCGGGCGTCTTTGGCAGCACCGAACGCCCCGGCAATATTCGCCTGGGGGACGTGGTGAAATTGGTGCGGGTGTGAAAATAGGTAATTGGGCAATTGCTCAAATACCAATACTGGAGTAACTAATGGAAGCATTTACTATTCAACAACTCATTGCGGAACAGGCGGCAGGCGAACGGCCGTATCTGGAATTTCTGCGTAACGATTCCATGAGCCTGGGCTTGTATGCCCTGCCAGCCGATGGCGTGGACCCACAGCAGCCACACGACGAGGACGAGGTTTATTACATCGTCAGCGGGCAGGGGCAAATTACCGTGGGCGATGAAACCCAGCCCGTGCAGCCAGGCAGCCTGGTTTTTGTAGCGGCTGAGGTGCCTCACAAATTCCACGACATTCGCGAAGACCTTAAAATCCTGGTCTTTTTTGCCCCGCCAGAAACCGATTAGCACAGGAGCCAGCCATGCCCACCTACCCTTTTATGCAAGTGGATGCCTTTACGAAACGGCCGTTGGCCGGGAATCCCTGCGCCATCATTTTTGATGCAGATTCATTGAGCGACAGCCAGATGTTGGCCATTGCCAAAGAGATGAACCTGTCTGAAACGGCCTTTGTACTCAAGTCAGAAATCGCCGACGTGCGGGCGCGCTACTTCACTCCCGCCGAAGAAATCCCGCTGGCAGGGCATCCCACCATCGCCACAATACACGCTCTGGTGGAAACTGGCCAGGTTCAATTGCCGGGTGATTACACGAAAATATCGCTGGAATTGCAAGTCGGGCCAATTCCTATTGAACTGTACGCAACCGAGTCAGGCGTGCGGGTGGTGATGAACCAGAAAAAACCACAGTTTTTGGCGACGCTTTCGCCGGAAGAGGTGATGCCGCACTTTGGTTTGGAAACGGCCGATTGCCTGCCAAACGCTCCGGCGCAAATTGTGAGCACCGGCACGCCCCAGCTTATGATCCCAGTCCGCAATTTAGAAGCGCTGCGCCGCGCCCGGCTAAACACCGCCACCTACCCAGCTTTTCGGCAAAAGGCTGGATTTTTCAGCCCGCATCTTTTTTGTTTGCAAGGCGCAACCGACCAGGGGGACAGCTTTGCTCGCCACTTCGGCGTGCCGCCAGACACAATGGAAGACCCGTTCACCGGCTCGGCCACGGGTGGCATGGCAGCTTACCTGTGGCATCATCACCTGATCGACAAACCGACATTCACGGCCGAACAGGGGCATTGGATGAACCGGCCCGGCCAGGCGCAGGTGGAGGTTGTCGGCCCGCCAGACAATATTGAAACGGTGAAGGTGGGCGGTACGGCCGTTACCGTTATGCGCGGCAAATTAACCATCTAAAAATAATTGGAGCAACCATGAAAGATTACACAACCCTTCCTAAAACAGAAGTCCGGCGCAGCGACCGTGCCGTAGAGGATGAAGCCTGGATTCGCGATCAGCTGCATCGTGCGGCCGTTGGCGTTTTAGCCACCGCCCAGGGCGACCAGCCATTCCTAAACAGCAACCTGTTTGTCTACGACGAGGCAGCCCAGGCCATTTACCTGCACACGGCACGAGTGGGCCGCACCGCTGCCAATCTGGCCAGCGAGGCCAAAATTTGCTTCACGGTTTTTGAGATGGGCCGCCTGCTGCCCGCGGACGAAGCGCTGGAGTTTAGCGTGGAGTACAGTGGGGTGACGGTGTTTGGGTCGGCCGTTACCATCGAAGACCCCGTTGAAGCCAAACACGGCCTGCAACTTTTGCTAGACAAATATGCCCCGCACCTGCGCCCAGACGTGCATTATCGCGGCATCACCCCAGAAGAATTGAAGCGAACGGCCGTTTACCGCATCAACATTCACGAATGGAGCGGGAAGAAAAAGGAAGTGGCCGAGGATTTTCCAGGGGCATTTTATTACGGCCAGTGATAAGTAAAAAGTGAGAAGTGAAACTGGACTTTTCACTTTCTAATTTTCACTTATCATTCAGGCATGGAACATACAAATCCACCTGGAATTTATCCAGAAAATGATGCGAGCCAGAAACGGCCGCTTGCCTACCACGAACTGCGCGACATTATCGACCTGAGCCTGTGGGCCGGGCAAATGCTGCTGCAACACGGGGCCACCAGCCAGCGCGTTGAAGAATCCGTCCACCGCATTGGCACCGGGCTGGGCTGCGATTGGCTCGACATTCTCGTTTCACCCAACGTCATAACCATCACCGCCTCCAGCGGCTCAGAATTTCGCACGAAGCTGCGGCGCGTCACCTCGCTGGGGGTTGATCTGGGCAAAGTGACGGCGCTCAACGATCTCAGCCGCCGCATCATCAGCGGCGAGGTGGATCACGTTCAGGCCCGCACCGAACTAAAGAAAATTGACCAGATGCCGCGCAGCTACAACCGTTGGCTGGTAGTGATCATGGTGGGCCTGGCCTGTGCCGCTTTCAGCCGCTTGTTTGGCGGCGACTGGATTATCTTCGGCATTACCTTTGGGGCCTCAGCCGTGGCCATGTTTTTGCGCCAGGAGCTTACTCAGCGCTACTTCAACCCGCTGTTGGTGGTGGTGACCTGCGCTTTTGTAGCCGGTTGCCTGGCCAGCACGGCCGGATTGTTCAAATTAAGCAATCAATCAGAGATAGCCCTGGCAGCGGCCGTTTTGCTGTTGGTGCCCGGCGTACCGCTGATCAATGCGGCCCAAGACCTGATTCGCGGCCATCTGGTTACGGGCATCACGCGCGGTGTCACCGGCCTGCTTATTTCGCTGGCCATTGCGCTGGGTCTGCTGCTGGCCATCAGCCTGACAGGGGTGTCACTGTGAATCCGCTGCTGCAAGTTTTACTGGAGGATGCCTTTTGGTCTGCGGTGGCCGCAACTGGCTTCGCTATTTTATTCAACGTACCGCCCCGCGCCTTGCCTGGCTGCGCTTTGGCGGCAGCCTGTGGCCATGCCCTGCGCAGTTGGGTCATTCAGCTTGGCTTGCCCATCGAGCCAGCCACCTTGCTGGCAGCCACCACAATTGGCTTTTTGGGCTTCTTTTTCGCCCGCAAATTTCAATCTCCTACGGCCATCTTCACCGTTCCAGCGGTAATTC
The DNA here is from genome assembly GCA_020634495.1 of Ardenticatenaceae bacterium. Next base: position 6,933 of record JACKBR010000045.1, read on the forward strand.
CCATGGTGCCGGGCACGTTTGCTTTTCGCACAATGCTGGGCATTTTGGAAATTACCAACATGGGTGTGTTTGGCAGCACGCCAGTGCTGGTGGAAGCGGGGCTGAATGCTGTAAAAACCGGGCTGATTTTGGCAGCGTTGGCAGGCGGGATCATTGCCCCACGGCTGCTGTTTGGGAGGCAGCAACCGGTCGTGTAGGTCAGTTTTGGAGTGCAAGGTCTAGCAACAGATTGCGCAATCTTTGATTCAACTTTAGCTAAAAGTTTATTGAGGCGAGTATGCAAATGGAAATCACGATTCACCCTATGGCGGCAGCAGATTGGACGGCCGTTTCCCAAATTTACGCTGAGGGGATTGCCACCGGGAACGCGACGTTTGAAACGGCCGTGCCCACCTGGGAAGCGTGGGACAAAAGCCACATGGCGACCTGCCGCTTTGTGGCCAAATCAGCAGAAAATGGCGAGGTTGTCGGCTGGGCTGCGCTGACGCCTGTTTCCAGTCGCTGCGTTTACGCGGGCGTGGCGGAGGTGAGCGTTTATGTGGCTCCGGCGGCCTGGGGCCAGGGCATCGGCAAACGGCTGCTGCAAACGTTGCTGAACAGCTCTGAAGCGGAAGGCATTTGGACGCTGCAAGCAGGCATTTTCCCGGAAAACGAAGCCAGCGTAAAGCTGCATGAACAGTTAGGTTTTCGGGTTGTGGGACGGCGGGAAAAATTGGGGCAGCAGTACGGCCGTTGGCGGGACGTGCTCTTTCTGGAGCGGCGCAGCCAAACCGTAGGAACCTGAAATTTTTGGGACACGGATGAACCCAGATTTACACAGATTTATTGATCTGTACCTGTGTACATCTGTGAAAATCTATCTCCCATAGTTTTCAAACAAAATCCAGCAGGAAATGTGTTTATGCATCTTTATGAAATCAGGCAGTGTGAGGCGATGGCGTGCCAGTTTCGCTTTCCTGTGGCCGTAGGTGATCCAAAAGGCGCATATTGCCCGCACTGTGGCCAACCAACAGCCCTGGCTGCCAGGCCGCACATCACAGAATCCCCCTTCCCTGAAGTTGCACCGCGCTTCAGCCAGATGGAACTGCTGCTGGACAATATTCGCAGTTTATACAATGTGGGGGCCATCATGCGCACGGCCGACGGCGCGGGTGTGCAGCATCTGCACCTGGGCGGCATCACCGCCCCACCAACGCATCCTAAGCTGGCCAAAACGGCCCTTGGCGCGGAAAGCGCCCTGCCCTGGACACAGCATTGGAACAGTGTTCAGGCGGTAGAGCAGCTCAAGGCTGATGGGTACGCAATTTGGGTGCTGGAAGAGGGGAAAACGGCCGTAAATCTCTTCACCGCCACCTTGCCAGAAAACAAAAAGCAACCCATCCTCCTCGTCATTGGCAACGAAAAAGTCGGCGTAGATCCCGCCATCCGCCGCCTGGCCGACTGCACCTTTGCCCTGCCCATGAGCGGTGTCAAAAATTCGCTCAACGTAGCGGTTGCCTTTGGCATTGCCATCTATCAAATTCAATTCGGTGACAAAGCATGAGCACAAAACCAATCATTGATGAAACCGAGGTGATAAACCTTCTAAGCCAGTTTTTTAACCGCCCAATTTCTAAACTTGCCCCGCTGGGAACAGGGCACATTGCCCTTGTTTTCTCTTTTCGGGTGGATGATCAGCAATTTGTCGTCCGGTTTGTGGAAAATAAGATGGCGCACACGCTCAAAAAGGAAGTTGTGGTGGCAAACTTATTGCAAAAGAGTCAGGTGCCCCTGCCGCCCATTTTGCATCAAGGCGGCCTGGCTAAATTTCATTTTGCGATTGCGCCCAAGGCGGCGGGCCAACCGTTGGATGAGTTGTCGTCAGAGCAGTATGAACAAGTTGTGCCCGATGTTATCGCGATGCTGGATGTCATTCACCACGTTGATGTGAGCGGCACGCAGGGGTATGGGAATTTTGATGAAACGGCCGTTGGCCAGTTTTCTAGTTGGCCAGCCTATCTTTTGCACGTAGCCGAGGAAGAGGAAGGCGGATTTTACGGCAAGTGGCACCATCTGTTTGAGGATTCATTTTTGGAACGGCCGTTATTTGAAAAAATCTATGCAGAAATGCAGCGCTTGTTTATCTATTTGCCAGAGGAACGGTATTTGATCCATGGCGATTATGGATGGAACAATGTGCTGGCGGAGGGGGGAAGGGTTACGGCCGTTTTAGATTGGGCCAATGCCAAATTTGGCGATTTTCTTTTCGACATCGCTTACCTGACTGCTTCAGCACAGGTCGATTATCTGGCCGCTTTTCAGCAATATTATCGCACCCACAACCGGGCTGTCCCGCACTATTCGGAACGGATTCGCTGCTACCAATGTTATGCCACGTTAGATGGCCTGCGCTTTTTCGCCAAAACAGGCAACCAAGACGGCTACCAATGGGTCAAGCGAGGTATTGCCGCCAAATTGGGGATTGGCTGATTGAAGTTTCCAAATATCTCCTTGCCAAATTAGGGTTGTTGCATCAGGGACAAAGCACAGCGGAAGCCGGTGCTGGGGACCAGGCGAAATTCGGGGGCGCGCTCGCTGGCGCGGTTGGTGGTGCGCAGGTCTGCGGCCGGGCTGTCGTAGCCGCCGCCGCGCCTGACGTAATCGCCCGTCACGCCAACATCGGGGCCAGTGGGATTTTCGGTTGGGGTTAGATCGTAGTAAAGCGGATCATAGCCGTCGGCCACCCATTCCCAGACGTTGCCTGCCATGTGGTGTACCCCGAATGGGCTGGCTCCTTCGGGCAGGCTGTTGACGGGCTGCAAATTGTCGAAGGTTCCAGCAAAGACAGCGGGGATGGTGCTTTCGGCATCAATTTCTAGCGTGTCGCCCCAGGGATAGATACGGCCGTCTCCCCCCGTAGCTGCTAATTCCCATTCCGCCTCTGTGGGCAATCGCCCCCCTACCCATTGGCAGTAGGCATTGGCCCCGTGCCAGCTCACATTGTTAATTGGATAATCCGCATAACCTTCAACAGGAACATGCACAATTGTATCGTCTGTAAGGTAGCTGAATCTGGTCTCAAAATTAGTGGAAAGACAGGTAAAACCGTTACAGCCAGCCACATAATCATCTAGCGTGTTGAGGAATGCGGCGTATTGCGCCACGCTCACCTCGTACAGGTCAATGGCAAAGGCATCCAGCGAAACTTCGTGCGGGGGCTGCTCATCTGGTTCCGCCAGTTCATCCGCAGCCTGCGCGCCCATTGTGAACGTCGTGGCGGGAATAATCACCTGCGGCATCCCATCCAGTTCGCGGATTTGCACGATGGTGGGCGTGGGGGTTGGTAGGCTGGTAGCCGTGACCGTTGGCGATGCGGTTGGCGTGCTGGTTGGGGAGGATGTGGGGCTGGGCAAGGGCGTGTTGGGTACGGCCGTTTCCGTTTCTGTCGCCAAAATAATTTCTGTGGGAACGGCCGTTGGCGTCAAGGTTGGTTCGATGGTTGGCGTTTCTGTCGGGGCCAGCGTGGCCGTAGCCGTGGCCATCGGGGGCAAGCTGCCATTCTGCGCCAAATAGATCAGATCGTCTGGCGCATGGCCTTCCAAAATAAAAAACCAAATAGATGCCCCGGCAATCCCGGCAATGAGTAGGAAAAACAGGAAGGCGAAGAGGCAGGAACGGCCGTTATTTGTTTTTGTCTTCTCCATTTTGGGCGTGGGCACCACCACATGCTGCGCCTGGCCCATGGCCACGGCCGCAGGCGGAGGCGGCAGGTCGCGCGGGGCGCTGGAAAGCGGCGGGCCGGAAATCGCTGGCGGTGGGGGCGGCTTGACAAGCGGCACAGCCCCAAAATCTGGATCATCGCCAATGGCAGCTAAGGTGACAATTTCCACTTCTTCCGGCTGCTCGATGGCTTGCTCAACGGCCGTTGCCAACAAATTCCCGTTGCCATACCGGTCCCCTGGCTCCTTGGCCAACGCTTTAAGGATAACGGCCGTTAGGGCCGGACTTAAATCTGGGCGGATTTCCTGCGGCGAAGGCGGCAGCTCCCCCATTTGTTTCATGGCAATTTCTAGCGGGGCGGCACCTTCAAACGGCCGTTGCCCGGTAAACATCTCGTACAAAATAACGCCCACCGCATACAGATCGCTCTGCGGCACCACGCTGGCCGAAGAAATAGCTTGCTCTGGCGCTAAGTAATGGGGTGAGCCAAAAATATCGCCCTTGGTTTCACTATCTGCCAGCAACGCCAAACCAAAATCGGTGAGGTAGGAACGGCCGTCCTCCCCCAACAAAATATTCGAAGGTTTCACATCCCGGTGAATGATCCCCTTGCTATGGGCATAATCAAGCGCCCCGCAAAGTTCCCGCACAAAGCGGGCCGCTTCCAAAGCCGGGATTCGTTCATCTTGCGCCTTTAGTTCGGCCAAATAGCCAGACAAATCTCGACCAGGAATATATTGCATCGCCATGTAAAAAAGGCCAGACACCTCGCCATAACGATACAGGCGCACAATGTGCGGATGCTCTAGCTGGGCAATGGCCTGAGCTTCTCGCTCAAAGCGCGCCCGGTACGCCTCATCTGCCCGGTAAACAGCGTCAATTACCTTAATGGCCACGTCACGCTTCAGGCGAATATCGCGCCCGCGATAGACACGCGCCATCCCCCCGTAACCCAACAGGGAAACGAGTTCATATTCATCTAGCTGCTGCCCAATCAATGGGTCCTGGTTTAAGTTCGCCATAAAAGTTTTTATCCGCAGATTTTCGCAGATTACGCAGATTAATGGTTCCTCATCTGCGAAAATCTGTGTAATCTGCGGATATTAAATAATTGAATCATCGCCGGATGAGCAGCCCTTTTTTTTCGTAGGAGGTGCTGACAACGCGGGTTAAGTCGCGCACGTATTGGTTTAGGCCAGTGGCAAAGGAGTCCAGCTGATCGGCAATAATGCGCACGGCTAAATCCTGGCGGCCAACGGCCGTTAACTGAGCCACATGCGGCCGAAAATCGCGCACCGTTACGTGCATCACATCATCGGCATCGGTCAGCACCCCCCAGGCCAGCTCCTTCTTTTCGTTGTCGTCCTTTGCCGTCATGAAGCGCGTCAGGCTGCTGCCAGGGGAGACGCGCCCCACGTTTGAGAACACCTCTCGCCCCTTGATTAAATCGTTTAGCACGTCAAATTGACCCGGAATTTTATCCAGCAAACGCTGCAAGGGCACCGGCAAATGGGCCAGGAGCCGAATGGTATCCACGCTGATGCTTTCCCCGGTGCTGGCCCGTATCTTGGCCCGACTCAACACTTCACCAAACCCCGCCAGCATCGTCAGGTACAATTTTTGCTGCTTCTCAAACTGGGCAAAAATATGCTGGCGGTTACGCTGGGCGCGCTCATAATTGCGCAAGGCAGCCAGCGTCCGTTGATGCTCACCAATTAAATCCAGATTGTCCAGGGGCACCTCAAATGTCATCGGGTAGACCCGGTCACGCGGGCTGCGGCGGCTGGCATCTACGGGGATGAGGATGACGGGATTGTTCGATTGGCTTTTTAGGGCGGCGAGCGCGGCTTTGGCGGCAGGTTGGGTACGGCCGTCTCCCAACAACGCCTCTAACTGCTCCACCAATTCAGGGGCCGGACGGTACACCAAACTGTGAATGGTGCGATACAACACCAGCAAATCATTCACCGTCATGCGCAGCAAATCATTGCGCTGCTTGAACAGCTCGCGCAGCTCTAAAATTGCCGCCAGATCGATGGCTGTTGTCTCGGCGCTAACTTCTTGAGCCACATGGGGCGCGGCTTGAATGCGCTGGCGGTCGCCGGGCCGCAGGATGAGCTCTGGCGCATACGGCCGATTTTGCGGCCCGGTTGTTGCCGGTAAGCTGTGCAAATGCACGGCCCAGGACAATGCCTCATTGGTTAAAATTTCAGCAACGGCTGCCCCCCAAATGCCATCAAAAAAGATGTGCGACAAATCAAACACAAAGGTCTCGCCCGTGTCAAAAATGGTGAGCGGCTGGTCGCCGATGGCCCGTTCTGCCTGGCGCAGGCCAGCCAGCGGCTGGTGGCGCGACTGCTGATCCGTGTTGATCCAAATGGGAGCCAGGCGCAGGCTGCTCATTTCTTGGCGCAGCCCTTCGCTGGTACTGGCTAAAAATTCAGGCAGGGCGGCCCGTTTCATCTGGGCAAGTTCGGCCAGCCGAGCCGGGGCTGTTTTTGCCGGATTGTTCATCAGGTTGGCAATGTAGCCGCGCATGGTGGCCACGTTTTGGGGACGGCCGTTTTTGTCTGAGCAGGCCGGAATGAGATAGTAACGACCTTGATGAATAATGCCAATTTGCAGCTGCTCCAGCGGAACTGGCTTGCGCTCTTCACCGTACAGGGCTGGCTCCAAATAAGCTCGAATGCTGAGCTGCTGCTGGTAGGCGGGCAGCGCCCTGGCTTCTGCGGCGGCAATTTTCTTTTGAAAGTCATCAAGGGTGGCAGCGGGCAGTTCAGCCAGGGCATTGGCTAAAAATGTGTCAAATTTGCGGCGGCGATAGGCGGGATAATCTTCCTGCGGCTGCACATCGGCCCCACGAGCGTACGGCCGTAATCGTTCCCAGCGCGTGTATAAACCGGCAAAGCGTTTCCCGTTGGGCAAATTTTTGGTGAGTTCGCGCAGGGTGGCGGTATAGACCCGTTCGCGCCACTCATTTTCTAGCAAATGGTAATATTGGTGCAGGCAGTAAACGGCCGTCATGGCCCAGGCGGTTACACGGTCTACAGGGGAAAGCCGAATGTTGTGCTGGCGCAGCGTGGTATCAAAACCGTGGGTCTCGCAGGCGTGGCGAGCGGTGTCATCTCGCAGGGCATAATCGATATAAAACTGCCAGATGCCTTCGGGGAAAGAAGCATCAACCTCTTTACCGGCCAGCTTGAGCAAATTCTGGTACGCCCACAAAACGGCCGCAGGCCCCGCAAAAAACGTACCGTATACCGCTTTGTCTAACAACGCCTGGTCTATTCCTTTGAAAAGTAAATGAATGTCTCGTCTGACGGTATTGGCGGGTGGCTTACGGCTGGGCAAGCGCAGCAAACCATTGAGGATCACGCTGGGAACGTTTCCTGCCGGGGCATACCGGGCAATGGCCGCCACCAATTTATCAATTTCGGGCAAGGACAAGGACGACAATTCATGCACCTTCTGTGTGTAGGCAATCTTACGAAGAGTATGAATGGTAGCTTGTGTGGCGTCAATGGCCCGTTTACGGTCGTCCACAAGACGTTGCCTTTGCGTATGATTACGTGGGTACTACAAGATGGTGCGTGCTTATTATGCCGAATTTACGGGTTACTGTAAACCTTTATTTCGTTTTGACATTGCGCCAAACGGCCGTTTCTCCCCAGGGATCGTAAGCAGCGCCATTTTCTGGGGCAACGGCCGTTTTCCCGGCGCTGCTCCTGCCCTGAAGCAGTTCAAAAATAGCGGCACCCAGCCACGCTTCGTCCGGCATTGGCCCTGGCTGCCAGTTGGGCAGCACCTCTGGCAAATAGTTGGTGCTGGTCTGGCCGCTGCGGAAAGTTGGCTCCTGCAAAATAGCAAGCAAGTAAGAAATATTCGTCGTGACGCCAAGCACAACCGTTTGCTGCAACGCCTGCACCATCTTGCCAATGGCCTCGTCCCGCGTGTGGCCCCAAGTGATTACTTTGGCCAGCATCGGATCGTAATAAGGCGAAACGGCCGTTCCCGACACAATGCCATCATCCACCCGAACACCAGGGCCAGACGGCCGTTCATACTGCGTAATTTGCCCAATCGAGGGCAAAAAGTTTTGCGCCGGGTCTTCAGCATAAACGCGGCATTCAATGGCGTGGCCGCGCTGCCGAATCTCACTCTGGCTGAACGGCAGCGGCTCCCCAGCAGCAATGCGAATTTGCCAAACGGCAATGTCGATCCCCGTTACCAGCTCCGTAATGGGATGCTCCACCTGGAGCCGGGTATTCATTTCCAAAAAGTAAAAATTCCCCTCACCATCAACAATAAACTCCACCGTACCGGCACTGCTGTAACCCACCGACTGCGCCAGCGAAACGGCCGCTTCGGCCATGCGCTGCCGTAACCCATCATCTTGAATCACCGGCGCTGGCGTTTCCTCGATGATTTTTTGGTGTCGCCGCTGGATGGAACATTCACGCTCAAACAGATGCAGCACCTTGCCGTGCTGGTCACCCAGCACCTGAATTTCTACATGGTGAATCTCGGTGAAATATTTTTCAACTAAAATGTGGCTGTCGCCAAAGGAATTTTGGGCCTCGCTGCGGGCTGCCTGCACCGCTCCGGCAAACTCGTCATCGGCCCACACCACGCGCATCCCCTTGCCGCCGCCGCCTGCGCTGGCTTTGATGAGAATGGGAAGATCGATGTGGGCAACGGCCGTTTGCAACGCCGCCACATCCAGTCCTGCCCCATCCACACCGGGCACAATGGGCACACCCGCCTGTTCCGCCAATTCACGGGATTTCGCCTTACTGCCCATCAGCTCAATCGCTTGCGGGCTGGGGCCGATAAACACAATGTCCCGTTCAGCACACGCAGAGGCAAAAGCCGCATTTTCGCTTAAAAACCCATAGCCGGGATGAATTGCTTCGGCTCCGCAATGGGTGGCAATGTCTAAAATGGCGGTCTGGTTGAGGTAGGTGTCGGTGGCGCTGACGCCGGGCAGCCCGTACCGCTCATCAGCCAGCTTCACCCAGGGCGCTTCGGCATCGGCATCTGAATGAACGGCAACGGCCGTAATCCCCAATTCATGGCAGGCTAAAATCAAACGCCGGGCAATTTCTCCCCGATTGGCAATCAACACTTTTTGAAACATAAAAACAAAACTCCCGCAGATTTATGGATAAGGGCCAACTTTACCATAAACCTGCGGGAGCGTGAAAATCGCCACTCACGGATTACCGTCCTACGGCCACCCCACTTCCACCGCATGGCACATGCCGCGAGCGACCCAGCCAAAATCTGTGCCAGGCGCTGGGTTAAAAATAGCCATTTTGACAGGGCTGCCGCCACTATCATCGTGGTAAAACACCTCAACGTACACAGCTTCGTACGAGATTTCAAGATTATGAATCCAGCCGCTGTCCTGCCAACCTGCTTTTGCCGCCCAACTTGCCAGGGAACGGCCGCTTACTTCCACAACCTCATAGCTGCCCGCCTGCGCCACATCCCCGCTTACCTCAAAGTTCACCCGCAGGCAGGCCAGGCCTGGGTCAGGCGGCAGCTCTGGCGTCACAGGCACATCTGTGGGCTGGGGCAAAGGCGTTGGGGTCGAGGTAACAGCAAGCGGTGCGTCTGGATTCTCTGGCAGTGAGGCCATCTTGTCAGCCGCAACCTGGGTCGTCTGCTGCGGCAAAAACATTAGAAAAAGCAGGGCCAAAAAAACAACGATTGGCGAAACATATTTCATCTTATTAACTCCTGAGATTGCATTTTGGTGGATGGGCCGCAAAGAATATGGTTACCAATTTATTGGGAAATTGTAACGATCCATCTCGCCGTTAACGGTTAACAATCTCTTGCGCAGGGAGCTTACTGGCGACGCAGCCAATCAGTGGCAAAATCAACGGCCGTTTTCTGCGAAAATAAGCGACACTCCGCCAGCCCCACCTTGCCAATCTGTACTGGATGGGCTTGCTCAAAATCGGCCCCGATCTGAGGAAACAACTCATCGTCGTAATCCAGCTCATCGTACCAGTGCCACACGCGACGGCCGTTTTGCCACACAGGCGCACCCTGCCGAATTGACTTTCCCCCACCCACCCGAATCTCGGCCAGGTGAAATGAGGTGTTGTTGCCATACCCCACGCCCAAAAGCAGCACCTGCCCGTCCAAATTGTACAGGCGAGCCAGGGGCGACTGTTCACCCAGGCCAAAATCCAGCGCGTGATCGGCCGTTAGCGTGGCGGCGTGTCTGCCCCAGGCGGCAAAAGACACCTGGGGATGGCTGCTGCGAAAAACGCCTGGCCAGGTACGGAACAGCTCAGGAATGACCCCCATGCTCCGCGTAGGGGTCAGGTGCGGATCAAACGCAGGCATTTCGTCCCGGACAATTTGCTGCCACGCCTCTGGCACCGGCGGATTTTGCCAGTAGGCCGGGTCGGAATAATCGCTGGTGTGCGTGGGCATCATCAGGGTTCCGGCTTCGGTCAGCGCCGCTTGCAAGGCTTGAATAACGGCCACTGGGCCACCCGGCACATAGCCAATTTGGCTCAGGCTGGAATGCACCAAAACGGTCATTCCTGCGTGCAGGCCAAGGGAGTGCAAATGCTCAATGAGAATTGCCTGGGTAAATGGTTGGGGCGATTTTTGAACAACGGCCGTTTCGGTCATAGATCACTTATTTTCATCGCAGAATGGCGCGAATTGCGCTCACAGATTTTTCTCTGCGCCCTCCGCGTGCTCAGCGGTTATTCTGCCACCACGGTTTGCGCTTTTCTAGAAATGAACTCATGCCTTCGCGCCCCTCGTCGCTGTCGCGCAGGCTGGCGATGAGTTCTGAAGTGTAGCCGCGCATTGCTGCTTTGGGCTGGTGGGCCACCTGACGAATGAGCTCTTTGGCAGCGGCTGGCCCCAGGGGCGGCTTGCAGCAGTTGATCGATGCGTTCAGGAACGGCCGTATCCAAATCCGCCTCCGCCACCACATGCTGCACCAAACCAATCTGCTGTGCTTTATCAGCAGCAAATCGTTCCCCGGTCAGGAACAGCTCACGGCCGTTTGCCACGCCAATCTTCGCCAACACAAACGGCGAAATAACAGCCGGTACAATGCCCAGCCGCGCCTCGCTAAAGCCAAAGTTAGCCCGGTCCACCGCCACCACGATGTCGCAGCAGCTCACCAGCCCCACACCACCGCCAATCGCCGCCCCGTTGATGCGGCCAATCACCGGGCGGGGGCATTGCTCAACCATCAGCATCAGGTCAAAAATGCCCTCGCCGTCCTGCACATTTTCAGCAAAGGTGTAGTCGGCGGCAGCCCGCATAAAGCCTAAATCGGCCCCGGCACAAAAGGAACGGCCGTTCCCCGTCAGCACCACTACGCGAATTTCGTCATTTTCGGGGATTGTTTGGAAAACGGCCGTTAACTCCCGGATCATCGTTGGCGTTAGCGCATTGTGTACTTCTGGTCGATTCAGGGCAACCGTTAGCACCGCCCCATTTTGCCTGACATCAATTTCGCTCGTCACACGGTCTCCTTCAAATCATAATGCTGCATAATCTGGGCAACGGCCGTTTCTGGATCGGTCTGCCCGCTATCAATGATCAGGCTAGAACGGCCGTCTACAACCTGGAATGGATCTTCGAGCGTGGCGAGCATCTCAAGCAAATGATCCGGGGAATGAATCTTTTTCCACTGCCGACGAGAATGATCTCCCACGCGCTCTAGCATAATTGCCCGGTCGCAACTGATTTGCACCAGGCAAGCCTCCCCACCCAGCGCTTCCACAAAATCACAGTAAATGTCAACAATTTCCTGGCGCGAGGGGGCAAATACCATCGTAAAAATAACGCCTGGATGGTCGGAAACGGCCGTTTCTTCCAACACCGCCAGCCGCAGCTTGCGAATCAACCGAATGTAGCCTGGCGTCCCTCGTGGAAAAAGCGGCTCCACAAAATCCACCACCATATGATTGTGAACCAAAAGCAGTCCAGTTCTTTCGGCCAAAATTTGGGCAACCGTTAATTTGCCTGCGGCCGGTGGCCCATAAAGCAACACAAATTTCATGCAAAATCAACCTCTACCAAACCGTTTTCATCGCCCCGCCATCCACAATCAGCGTCTCGCCCGTAATGTAGCTGGCTGCTTCAGACAATAAAAATGCCCCTGCCCGGCCAAACTCCTCGATGGTGCCATAGCGCCCCCAAGGGATTTGTCCCTCCTGCATCGCCTGCTGCTCGGCCACGCTGCGCCCTGCACTTTTAGCCCCAATCGCATCCAAAGACTTTACCCGGTCGGTTAAAATGCGGCCCGGCACCAGATTGTTCACCCGAATGTGCTCCGCCGCCAGCTCCCGTGACAGGCTCTTGAGCAGGCTCACCACACCAGAGCGCATCACGTTAGACAACAGCAAAATATCAATCGGCTCCTTCACCGAAGAAGAGGTCACGGCCAAAATGGAACCGCCGCCCCGCGCCCGCAAATGGGGCAGCACCGCCCGAATCATGCGCACGCTGCTCATCATGGTAAGCTCAAAGGCAGATTGCCAGGCGGTATCGTCAAAATCGTCAAAGCCGCCTGCTGGTGGGCCACCAGCATTCACCACCAGCCCATCTACACCGCCAAATTTGGCCACCGTCGCCGCTGCCCAATTTTTAATTGAGGCGGCGTCGCGGGCATCTAGCACGCAGCCTAATGTTTCGGCACCCGTCTCCTGATGCAGCGTTTCGGCCGCGGCCAAGATGTCTGCTTCCGTGCGGCTGCCAATGGAAACTCGCGCCCCTTCTTGGGCCACCGCCTGGGCAATACCGTAGCCCAGCCCTTTGCTGGCTGCCGCCACCATGATCACTTTATCTTTTAAGCCAAATTCCATCACGCTTCCTCACTTCATTTTCGTTTTTTTGCCAATCCTAATTTTTGCCACAGAGATTTTTGAGTTAAGTTTCAAAATCTCATGATTCTCTTTTTCCTCTGTGGCATTTTCAGTGGATTTGCACCGGGTCTTTGATGGCCCCACGATCCAAAAGGGGCTTTTCGTAGCCTGCGTCCCAACCTTCGGGGGGCGTGGTGGCTTGAATGTTTACGGCCGTATTCTTGTAATCCGGAATCTTGGCCCGCTCATCCACCCGATCCAGCGTCAGCAAATTGGCAGCCGCCTCCGCAAAGTGAAACGGAATAAAAATTGTGCCCACAGGCGATCGCTCCGTCACCAGCAGCCGCGTCTTAATGGCACCGCGCCGCGAACCCACTTCCACCCAATCACCCGTAGACAAGTTTAGCTTTTCCGCATCCGCCGGATTCATCTCACACACCGCTTCCGGGAAAACCTCTTCCAGTTTAGAGTTCCCCGTCATTGTGCTGCCGTGCCAATGGTACAAAACCCGTCCTGTACTCAAGTTAAATGGATAATCCTCGTCCGGCTGCTCAGACCGCGTGCCAAAGGTCACCTCCCAGAACTTGCCCCGGCCACGCGGGAAGCCATCGGCAAACAGGAAGGGCGTGCCCGGATGATCCAGCGAGGGGCAAGGCCAATGCACCCCGCCTTCCTGCTCCAAACGTTCGTAGGTAATACCGCCAAAATCAGGGGTCAAGGCCCGCATCTCTTCCCAAATCTCGCCCGCATCGGCATAGTCAAACCCGGCCGAAAGCTTCACGCCCAGCCGCTGCTCAACCCGGCGGCCCAAATCGCAAATAATCTCCCAATCTGGCCGGGATTGGCCAACGGCGGGCACCGCCTGACGCACCCGCTGCACCCGGCGGTCGCTGTTGGTAAACGTGCCATCCTTTTCCGCAAAGCTGGTAGCAGGCAAAATCACGTCGGCCATCTCGCCAGTCTCGTTGATGAAAATATCCTGGCAGACCAGAAAGTCTAGCTGCTCTAGCGCATGGCGCGTGTGGTTCTGGTTTGGCTCACTAATCATCGGGTTTTCGCCCACGACATACATGCCGCGAATATCGCCATGTGCCGCGCCAGTCACCATTTCTGTGGCCGTTAACCCCGGCACATTATTCAGTTCTCGGCCCCAGAATTGCTCAAATTTCGCCTGTGTAGCGGCATCATCCACCCGTTGATACGCCGTGTAAACATTGGGCAAACCACCACTGTCTGAACAACCCTGCACGTTATTTTGCCCCCGCAGCGGGTTCAGGCCCGTGCCCGCTTTGCCCACATGGCCGCACATCATGGCCAGGTTCACCAGCGAGAGGGTATTGTCTGTGCCGTGTGTGCTCTGGCTAATACCCATGCCCCAATAAATTGCGCCACGCTCTGCACTGGCATACAGGCGCGCCGCTTCGCGAATATCATTGGCGGGCACGCCGCTTACCTGCTCGGCCCACTCTGGCGTAAACGCTTCTAGTGATTCCAGATAATCGTTGAACCCTTCGGTGCGTTCGGCAATAAATTGCTCATCGTACAGTTTTTCCTTAACGACAACATGGGCCATCGCCTGAAAAACAGCCACATCGGTGCCTGGGTTTTGGCGGAGCCAAATGGTGGCAAAATCGGTCATCTCAATGCGACGTGGGTCGATTGAAATGAGCTTGGCCCCATTTTTGCGTACCGCCCGCTTGAGGAAATTGGAGATTACCGGATGCGTTTCGGTTGTGTTGGAACCGGTCACAATAAACACGTCTAAATCTTCCATTTCGGCAATGGAGTTGGACATGGCGCTGGAGCCTATGGAAAGCTGCAAGCCGGTGACGGACCCCGCATGGCACAGCCGGGCGCAATGATCGACATTGTTGGTGCCGATAAGTGCGCGAATAAACTTTTGGAAAATGTAGGTGTCTTCATTGGTGGCTTTGGCGCTGGCATAGCTGGCGATGGCGTCGCCGCCGCTTTCTTGGGTAATGCGAGCTAAATTGTCAGCCACATAATTGAGGGCTTCATCCCAGGTGGCTTCGCGCCACTTTGGCGGGGCGCTACGGCCGTCTTCCCGGTTGGATCGGATAAGCGGCGTTTTTACCCGGCGAGGATGCTTAACATAATCTGTGCCAAAACGCCCTTTCACGCACAACATGCCATAATTTGGTGCAGCATCAAACGGCGCTTCGACGGCATAAATGTAATCATCCTTCACCTGTAAATCCAGTTGGCACCCCACGCCACAATAGGGACATGTGGTACGTACAACGCGGTCTGATATAATCATAGTAACTCCTACTTTAACGATTCTGATGCTGCAACAGCATTATTTTGCTAAGTAAAATAGACAGCAACAACAGTAAAAACATTCATATGAACTGTACCTATGGTAAAAAAGTATACTCTTTCTTTTGGTCAAATTATTAAGCTGCAAGACAACCTTGTAGAAGTTATTGTCGAACCTGAAATAGAATTTAATATGGACATGGTTGCTGAATATCATGCCTGGTTATTAGAGAACCTAAACGCGCCATTTGCCATATTAATTAATAAAGTAAATAGCTACACATACACTTTTCAGGCTCAAATGAATATTGCCAACCTGCCAGAAATCAAAGCAATGGCCGTCGTGTCGTATTCTAAAGCTTCGGAAGAATCTACAAGTGTTCTTATTGAGATGCCACGGAAATCTAAATGGAACATTCACATTTTTGAAGACCGTGATATTGCCCTCAATTGGCTCCAGCTTGAGCTGGAAAGATAGGCCGAAAACGGCCGTTCATCCACCACCTACCAACTCACGAATCTCCTGCACAAACTCACCTGGAGACAAAATGTGTAAGCCGCTCTTAGCCATAACTTCAGGTGTAAAGTCCTTACTGTTGAGCGTTAATAAGCGATCAACTTGGGCGGAAACGGCCGCTGCCAAAATAGGCGCATCCTTTGGCTCAATCACTTCTACCCATTGCTGAACCTCTTCATCGGATGGCGGAGGGACAATTTCCAGCTCAATTTGGGCCATTTGCCGGGCAAAGTTGGGCAGCGCCCGTGGCAATTTTTTGCGCAAGTTACGTTCTGCTTCATCCAGAACCAGCCGTGAAACCACCAAACGAAAAAGCCCAATCTCCGCCATGAGCAGAACCACATTACTTGCCCCCGTTCGTGAATCAGCCCCGGCAATCAACACATTCGCATCAGCAAAAATTCTACGAACTGCCACCGTACCGTTCCTGATAAATCGCTTGCCGTTCTTCCGCCAATCCTTCGAGCAAATCTGCCAACGAGACACCTTCTTCATCCATCAGTGCTGAAAACTGCTTAGACAATTCCGGCAAAAGCAATTTTTTGGGTGACAAGAACACAGCATCGCCAATCTCTATCAAATTTAGAACATCAATATCTTTGACTTCAGCTGTCCACCTGTCGCGCACGGCTTGTGGGATGGTGATTTGCCCTCGCTCTCGTAAACGGACAGATGTTTGTTTTATTTCGTATTCACTCATCGCATTCTCCGAAAATCAGATTTTCGGAATTTTAGCATAGAAACCAGTTTATTGATACTCCACGTGACCGGCAATAAATTTATCCAGGCCAGCAACGGCCGTTTCCCGCACTTTCTTCTGTAGCATTGGGGTCCAACCAGCCAATACCCCCGGTAAACCCAGCGCCATTCGCGTCCAGCGCCACAAATCAAACTGGTCTGCGTGTCGCACAATCTTCCCATCAGCAAAGGTGAAGCTGGCATCGATTCGGTTATGCACTTTGCGCCCCGTTGAAAAGGTGTAAATTGCTTCCCAATGCGCCTGCCCGCTGTTTTGTGTAGCCAGCACATCACGGAAGGTGACCTGCAAATCTTTGCCCCTTTCACACAGCATGTGCCACATCGCCATTGCCCGCTGGCCATGCAGGTCGCCAAAAGCTGGGTCAGAGAAGTGAATGTTGGGGTGATAGCAGGCAATCATCCCGGCATAGTCGCGCTGTTGAAACGCCGTATAAAAGTTACGAATAAGCTGCTGATTTTCTTGCATCAAACTCTCCATCAAGCAAAACTTTTCACTTCCTGCTTTTACTTTTCACTCTTCGGCCGTTTCTTCCGCCCGCCGCGTGTCTGGTCAAAAATCGAATCGGGATCGACGCCCTGCTCCAGCAGCGCCTGCCGCTTGGGTTTCAGCGCTCCTGTGGGACATACGCCCACACACTGGCCGCAAAAAACACAGGTGGTGTTCATCATACCCTGGCCATTAAAGGTGCCAATTTGGGTGTCGTAGCCACGGCCGTCAAAGCTCAGGGCAAAAGCAAACTGGGCATCCTCAGCGCAAACCTGCACGCAGCGCCAGCAGTTGATGCACTGGTTGTAATCACGCAGGTAAAACGGATTGTCATCATACACTGGAGCCGTGCGCGGTTCGGCATCAGCAAAGCGCAGCGGATCGGCATCGTAACTGTCCAGCAAATCCAGAATGCCCGGCGCTTCATCCACGTTGACAGTGGCAGCCAGCATTTCCAGAATAGTGCGTCGCCCGCGCTGCACCTTTTCTGAATTGGTCACAATTTCCATGCCCTCAGCGCACTGGGTTACGCAGGCAGCCAGCTGCACCCGCTGCCCGGCATCCACCGAGCAAATGCGGCACAATCCGTTAGCCGTCAGGTGCGGATGGTAGCAAATGACCGGAATCTCAATCCCAATTTGCGCTGCCGCATCCAAAATCGTGGTACCTTCTGGCACCGTGACTTCCTGACCATCTATCTTTAAGGTGACTGTTTCACTCATTCCAAGCTCCGTTAGCCAGTAAGCAGTATTCAGTCATCAGTAACCAGTAAACATCTCACTGATTACTCTTTCACTGGCTACTGACCTACTGATAACTGTTCACTAAAATTCTTTCCGGGTGCGTGTAAATCCGCATCCTGTCCTGGCGCAGGTAGGCGACGATGGTTATGTTCCACGCTTCGGCCAGAGCCACAGACAGGCTGGTGGGCGAGGTGCGGGAGCAGACGATGGGCGTGCCCAGCCGCCGTGCCTTGTTGATCATTTCGCTGGAAATACGGCCGCTGCTCAACAAAATCTTGCCTTCCGTTTCAAACCCATCCAGCAAAGCCGCGCCGCGCAGCTTGTCCAGGCAGTTGTGGCGGCCAATGTCTTCTACTTGCAGCAAAATTTGGGTGGGGGTGGCCAGGACGGCCGTATGAATCCCCCGCGCCTGCTGATACAGTTCTGCACCCAAATGCGTCTGGCGCATCAAAACAGCTAACTGCTCTGGCGTCGCCGTCAAATCCGACTGTAGCGGCTCGTGCTGGCCAGACAAATCATCAAAGGTCACCCCGCCGCCACAGCCCGCCGTAATGATAAATTTGCGCGGCTTTTCAAAGTTCATGTCATGCAGCCAGACATCGACGCAGGTACCGTTTTTGGACAAATGCAAATGGCGAATCTCCGCCACGCTGCTAATGATGCCCTCGTTGGCCAAAAAACCCACCGCCATCCGCTCCAAATCGCACGGCGAGGCCATAAACGTGGCCAGCTCCTCGCCATTCACCGAAACACAAATCTGGGCCTCCGCGACCACCCAGCCATCCACCGGCTGCGGCGCACCCACTCCCACCGTGATGTACCGGCTGGGCTGCGCCCCGCGCTCGTCAATGATTCTCGCTTTGTACCCGTTACTTGCCACATGCCACCTGCAACTTGCCTACTTGCTTACTTGCCACTCATTCAACCAATTCTGGCCACAGTTTAATCGCGCTCACAATGGCGGAAGCGGCCGTTTGCCCCAGGCCGCACAAAGAGGTCTCCGTCATCGTAAAACCCACGTCCAGTAAAATTTGTTTGTCGGTGGGCTGTGGCCCGCCGCTGTTGGCAATGCGATCTAGAATTTCTAGCTGCCGCTGGGTGCCAATCTGGCAGGGAAAACATTTGCCACAGCTTTCGTGGGCAAAAAAGTGGGCCAATTCAAAAAGGTGTTGTTGCAGATCGGCCGTTTCATCAAAAACCATAATGACGCCAGAGCCAAGCGGGAAACCCGCCGCCCGCGCATCTTCGTAAGTTAGTGGCGTATCCAGCTTGTCTGGCCCGATGAACGCTCCGGCAGCGCCGCCCATCAGCACGGCCTGCACCGATTTGCCATCCGGCACACCACCTGCCAAATCGATCATTTCTCGAATGGTGAGGCCAAAGGGCACTTCGTACAGACCAGGGTCGGCAATATTGCCGCTGAGGCAAAACAGCTTGGTGCCGGGCGACTTGTCTGTACCGTGCTCGGTCCATTCATCTTCGCCAACGTTCAAGGCAGCCAGCATCGCTACCAGGGTTTCTACGTTGTTAACGGCCGTTGGCTGGCCAAACAGCCCGTGGGTGGTGGGGAACGGCGGCTTGATGCGGGGAAAGCCGCGCTTACCCTCAATCGCTTCAAACAGGGCCGTCTCCTCACCGCAAATGTAGGCACCAGCCCCCAAACGAACGTGTATCGTAAAGTTGAAACCCGGCTTGCCCATGATGTTTTTCCCAAGATAGCCAGCCTTCAGCGCTTCATCCACCGCATTGTGCAGCCGGGTATGCGCTCGCGGATACTCGCCACGCAAGAAAATCCAGCCGTTTTCGGCCCCAACCGCATACGCCGCCACCGTCATTGCTTCAATAACAGCAAACGGGTCTTCTTCCATCAGGCAGCGATCTTTGAAAGTGCCTGGTTCGCTTTCATCGGCATTCATCACAATGTGCTTCTGGCGCGGATCATCGGAAGCGCCGCGAGTAAACAACCATTTGCGCCCCAGAGGGAACATGGCCCCGCCACGCCCTAAAATGCCAAAGCTATCCACAGTTTCAATCAATGCTTCAGGCGATTGGCTAATTGCCTTACGCAAGCCAACATACCCTTTGTGGGCTTCATAATCAGCCAGGCTCATGGGATCAATTTTGCCGATGCGGGCCAGCTTGATAAACGGGCCACCGCGAGGCCGGGCGGCCGGTTCGGGATGGGTGCCATCTAAAAAGGCGGGGACGGTTTCTGCCGTCAGGCTGCCAGCGGGCCGGTCGCCGTTTAGGGCACAGGGGGCGTGTTCGCACATTCCCAGGCAGGGCACGGTTTCAAAGGTGAGACGGCCGTCTTCTTGCGTTTCTCCCGGTTCCAGCCCCAGCGCAGCCTCGATTGCTTGAATCACCGACTGGCTGCCTGCATGGCTACAGGCCAAATCTTCACACACGCGAATGACGTGGCGGGCGGTCGGTTCGTTGTAAAACATGGTGTAAAACTCAATGACGCCATGCACATCGGCCAGGGGAACGCGCAGCGTTTGGCCAATGGCTTCTTGTACTTGTGGCGGCAGCCAACCATAAATATCCTGGGCTTCATGGAGCAGCGGGAGGAGAGCTTCGCGGGTACGGCCGTTATATTTTTCTAACAAAGGGGTTAATTGGGTCAGGTCAACAGTTTGCCCGGCAGTGGTCACTAGACACCTCTTTCATCGCTTGGCTCATCTGCCTGGGTAAATAGCGGGGAAAACCAGCCAGATGGGGAAAATTTGTTTTCTGTTGAATCGACCCAATTGTAACTGAGATATATCAGTTTTCCAATGCTGCCCCAAACCCTTTCTGCAGAAAGAATTTAACCAGGCAAGAAACAATTTGGCGCGGGCAAATAATGCAAATTTAACCCGGATCAATCATGATCACTTCATAGTTGAAGCTCTGGGGTGACCCATTGATGATGACGTTATTAATCGTGACATCATAAGAGATGTCTGTGGAAGGTGCGGCGCTAAAGCTATCATTGGGTTCCCAAACCAGCGTGTTTTCCCCATATCCATTGACCACTGGCTGCACCGTCAGGCCAAGCGATGATCCGTTTTTGTTCATCACCACATTGGCCCCGGAAAAATCTGCGCCTGCGTAAGCAAATGACCAGCGGTCATACACAACTTGGTAGGGCACGTACCCTGGCGGCGGCCAGGCAACATAGGCTTCGCGGGTGGTGGGCCGCGGCCCCCACATGTTGGCGGTGTCAAAAACCCACAGCGCATTCGCGGCAGAATTACCTGAAGATGGCGGAATATCCCCCGTGCCCAAATTTTTGGATTGTGGATACAAAATCCAGCGCCGGTGGCCAACAGGGTAATTGCCGCTGCCTGGATCAAGGATGTAGCCGCTAATGGCAGACGGGCCATAAACGCCCAGGTACAAATTTGAGCTACCGGCCCCTTCGCTGCCAGCGGCTGTGTAACAGGCCCAACCGGCATCTGGCGCGTGGCTCAATGCGCCTTCTGCGCTCATCATCAAAGCGGCGGCCTGCGCTTTGCTATTGTAATCTGGCAAGAAGCCTTCGAGCGCGGGCACGCCAGCCATCGCCCGGAAATAGTTCAGGCGGCGCAAGATAGCTTCTTTGAAAGCGGCCGTTGTGCTGCCTGCCACACAGCTTCCCACATTGCCCGTCCAGCCGCTGTCTACTCCTTCTGAAGCCAGGTATTCAATCTGGTAAAAAGCAACCACTTCCTGACGATCCTGGGTATCTGTCCAAGGGCCAAATTCTTCCGGCCGCACGATGAATGACAAATATTGGAAGATATTGGCTCCGGCAGGTGTTTGGGGCTGCATAACCGTTGGTTTTGGCGGAAACGTGGGTGGTGGCGGGGGTGGCTCTGGTTGGTTGGCCGTGAGGGAACGGCCGTTTACCAACAGCGCAACTCCTAGCAACAGCATTGCCAATAATCCTAGCGCTCGATGTTTTTGCATCATTTTCTGCTCCCTTTTTTGTTTGAGTTTTCAGGCAGTATCAATCGCAACTGAGCCATATGGTAGGCAATCCTTTACCGCTTGTCAAAAGCCTGCACACCCAAGGCAACTGCTTGCAACGTCCCAGCGGCAAACTGAATTGAAACTTGCGCCTGCTGCCGGAGAATTGGCTGTGGTTGCCGGGCGGTGGGATGGTAGGAAACGGCCGTTTTCAACCCGATAATTTTCCCGTCTACCTTGACAACATACGGCCGTTCCCAATTCATCGTGCCGCGCATAAAGTTAAAGGCGCGCCGAGCCGTCCAGCTTGTATCCAGCATAAAATCCGACTCACGCGGCCAGGAATCAGTTTGGAAGCCGGCGGGCTGGGGCTGGCGCAGGAGACGGCCAGTGGCTAATTTTTGCAACGCTTCCACCAGCAGGTCGCCGCCAAGCCGGGCCAGGTTTGTTTCGAGTTCTGCATGGGCAATGCCATCTGGAAGGGGAAACGGCCGTTGCAGAGCCACATCCCCAGTATCAAACGCCTCATCCATAAAATGAACCGTCGCCCCCGTTTCCGCCACGCCCGCCCGCAGCGCCCAAAAGAGTGGCGCAGGCCCCCGGAAGCGCGGCAGCAGCGAAGGATGCACATTCAGGCAGCCCAACCGGGGCAAATTTAAGATGGCTGGCGGCAAAAGATGAGGGAAGCAAGCCACACAGATCACATCTGGGTTAAGGGCCGCCAGCGTGGCAACGGTCTCCGGGGCGGCTAATTGGCGCACGGCAAAAGCAGGCACAGCGTGGGCCGCTGCCAGCGCCAGCGGGGATGCTGCCTGGGTTGTGGTTAAGAGGTTCATCGTGGGTGGATCGTGGCGGATGGGGGTGATGGGTGAATGGATACGGCCGTTCCCCACCAATTCAAAAGGCGGCACAATTTCAGCAGGCAGCACCAGCCCGCACAGCTCAAAATCTGCCGCCAGCAGCGCCGCCAACGGCAGGCGTGACAAAGTTCCCAACATGCCCCAAAATAAAACTTGCAAAAATTCACCTAAAAATTGACGATTATTGATTCACGATTTACGATTAAGTGGTCAATACACAGATATTAAAAACCAAAAACAATTGATTGTAAAAAATTGAAGGGGGGCCACATGGCTCGTTACGAAAAAACCATAACCGTTGTTCATTGTGCTAAATTAAACCGGGAATTAGAAGCGCTGGCAAGACGGCCGTTTCCCGGCGCACTTGGCGAACGCATCTACAATGAAGTCTCAGCCCAGGGGTGGGAACTGTGGCAGCAGCAGTCTACCATTCTCATTAACCATTACGGCCTAAACATGGCCGACCCGCGTGCCAACGAATTTCTCTTCGAGCAAATGGAAGAGTTCTTCTTTGGCGAAGGCGCTCAAATGCCAGAAGATTGGTCTCCACCAACATCGGCCGCGCCCCAAAAGAAGTAACCGGCACCGCTTTAGAGAGGCCAAAAATCTACCAACTGGCAGCGCCAATTTCCGAAACTGCTAAATTCACACCTTGACGAGTCACTGCCAAACTGCTATAGTGCGCCCATCATGTTAACAAAGCCTGTTTACTTTTATTTTTACTTTTTTAGCACCCAACCCCGCCGCAACAGTTGCGAGGTGGTCGTTACGCGCTAGAAAAGAACAGGCAAAACGACACAAACCAACCGGACGCGGCCCAAAAAGCCGCGTCTTTTTTTGTTTATTGGCAAGAACTTTTGTAAGCAAGGATAAGGAGAAGAAACATGCACTCAAACGGACTCATCAACAACCCAACCAATCAACAGCCGACCAGTTGTCGGGGCGTGCGCGGCGCAGTCACCGTTACAGAAAACACCGAAGAAGCAATTCTGGCAGCTACGCGAGAACTGCTCCAGGTCATTGTCAAGCGCAATGAAATGCACCCAGACGATATTGCCAGCGTCTACTTCACCACCACCGCCGATCTAAACGCCACCTACCCGGCCCTAGCCGCCCGGCAGCTGGGCTGGAGCGAGGTGGCGCTGCTGTGTGGCCATGAGATGGCCGTGCCCGGCGGTTTGCAAATGTGCATTCGCGTCCTCATCCATTGGAACACTTCGCGCACCGCTAAAGAAATTGCCCATGTTTACCTGCGCGAGGCCCAATCCCTACGGCCGGATCGCCAAAACCTGCCTCCCATTCGCCCCCGCCAAATGAACGCCATGGAAGCGATGGTCAAGGTCATGGCTTCGGTTCTATAATTTCAAGACCAAAAGGGTTTGGAATTTGTAACCAAACTTAACAATGGCAAACCCTTCTGGTCTTACTACTTAAAGAAAAAAGGAAAAATTAATGATGATCGTAGTTATGCAGCCGAATGCAACTATGCAAGAAAAATCGGGCGTTATCTCTTGGGCAGAAGATTTAGGATTTAAGATCCATCTTTCTACCGGCAGCGAGCGCACCATTATTGGCGTTATTGGCGATGACCGGGTGATTAACCGGGAACAGCTTGAGCGCATGTCTGGCGTGGAGCGGGTCGTGCCTGTTTTGAAGCCATTCAAAATTGCCAGCCGCGAATTTAAGCCCAACGACACGCAGTTTTCCATTGGGGGGCATATGATTGGCGGCAAAGATTTGGTCATCATGGCCGGGCCTTGCTCTGTTGAAAGCCGCAGCCAAATTATAGAAACCGCCCATGCCTGCAAAGAAGCGGGTGCCCACATTTTGCGCGGTGGGGCCTTTAAGCCCCGCAGCTCGCCCTACTCTTTCCAGGGAATGGGCGAAGAGGGCCTAAAATATTTGGCTGAGGCGCGGGAGCAAACGGGTATGCCGATTATCACCGAGGTGATGGAGCCAAGTTTGGTGCCCCTGGTGTGTGAATACGCCGACATTTTGCAAATTGGGGCGCGGAATATGCAGAATTACGCTTTGCTGCACGCTGTGGGCGAGTCGCAGCATCCGGTGCTGCTGAAGCGGGGCATGAGCAGCCTCATCGAAGAGTGGCTGATGTGTGCCGAATATATTTTGAGCCACGGCAACACGCGGGTGATGATGTGCGAGCGCGGCATTCGCACCTTTGAGCGGTACACCCGCAACACGTTTGACATCAATGCTATCCCGGTGCTGAAGCAGCTGACGCATCTGCCAGTTATTGCCGATCCTAGCCACGGCACGGGCAAATGGGAATATGTGGAAAGTGTGACTAAAGCAAGCGTGGCGGCTGGGGCGGACGGTGTCATTTTGGAAGTTCATCCCCGGCCAGAAGAAGCGATGTCAGACGGCCGTCAATCCTTAAAGCCAGAGCGGTTTGCCCAGTTGGTACGAGAAATGAAGGCAATTGCCCAGGCAGTTGGCCGCGACATCCCAGATGTTGAAAAAACCCCTGTCTAATATTTCTTAGCTAGTTGTTTCTTCCTCCGCAAAAAGGCACATACGGCAGCGTGTGTGCCTTTTTGTTTGCGATGTGGTGAAGTACAATGACGGCCGTTTACGATTAAATCCACTTACAACAGGATGGTTCCGATGGGAAAGGTTGAAATTTTACAAAGCTATGACGCGCCGGGTCGCGGGCCAGTTGGCTTGTGTTATGACGGCCGTTTCCTGTGGAACGCTGATTTCTCCGGCGGCAAAATTTACCGGATCGATCCGCAAACGATGGAGAGCGACGTGGAGCTGGTTTGTCCTGGCAATTTGAGCGGCGTCACCTGGGACGGCCGTTCCCTGTGGCAATCCCTGCATGATGGCGGCACGCTGCGCCGCATCAACCCCGAAACCAACGACTTCGACCAGACAATCATGGTGTGGGAGCATGGCTGGCTTTCCGGCGTAGCCTGGGATGGCGCACATTTGTGGACCGCTTCGCAGCAGCACGGCAAACTATTTAAGCTAGACCGCGACAGCGGCGATGTGCTGGCAACCTTACCCGTGCCGGTCGCCGGGGGCGGCCTGGATTTTCATGACGGCTCCCTCTGGTTAGGCATTGCCTACCCCATGTCTTTTGATCCGCTTTACGAACAGTTCAACTGGGAAGGCAGCGAGCAGCATTACGCCATTTTTCGCCTGGACCCGGCCACAGGTGCGGAACAAGCCCGGTACGACCTTGACTTTGTGCCCATGGGCCTGGCCTGGATTGGCGACGAGCTCTGGCTAAGCCACGTCGCCGACCGCAAGCTGCATCGTGCTCAGCTAAAATAGGCCGACGTTTAGTACATTGTTTCAGAAGTAATTTACCCCGCTGTCATGCCTGCCTTCGCAGGCATCCATCTTTTGGATTCCCGCCTTCGCGGGAATGACAAGTGAAAAAACTTGGGCAACAGTGAATTTAGAATCTATCCGAAAAAGCCACAGAGGAAAAAGAGAATTCAGAGGCATTGAACCTAAACTCAAAAACCTCTGTGCACTCTGTGGCTAATATTCGGATAGGTATTTAGGTAGTTTAGCTGTTTGAGTTGAATTGCTTATCCAAAATTTGTTGGGCGAAACATTAAGAAAGCGTTTTAATGGTGCCTACCCCCAGACACCCAAAACCGAAAAGGAGCCAGCTGGGTATTAGCCTACTGTACACCACTCACTGGCTGCCAACCCGCCGCCAACAGCACATACAAATCTTGCAGCGAGGTGCCGCGATAGGTTTTGAGCTTGCTGGGCGGTACGGCCGTTTCTTCTGCCAGCCAAAAGGTGTTAATGCCCAGGCTGTGGGCTGGAACAACATCGTTGTCCCAATCATTGCCCACCATCAAGGCATTTTCTGGAAGGCAGTTGATCTTGTCTAAAATTTCGGCGTAATAAGCGGGGGACGGCTTGGCGGCGTGCATATTTTCATAGGTGGTGACCAAGGCAAAAGCAAAACGATCGACCGGCAGCCCAGCCCAGGCCAGCCGGGCCTCAATTGCAATACGCGGGAAAAGCGGGTTGGTGGCGATGACCACATCCAGCTTGTTATTCAGGCAGTGCTGCACCAGTTTGGCGGCAAACGGCCGTTGTTCCGTCCGGCTCTCTAGCTGCATAAATTGGTTACGATAAAACTGGTCAAAAAACTGCTCCATCTCCACAGAATCTAACCCCGTGCGCTGGGCAAAAAGCTGCCAGAATACCTCCCGATTGGTCAGGGTTGGGTCTTCGCTCTGGATCATCGCCTGGGTGCAGGTCATCAGCTCCGTCATGAAGGTTTCACGCGGCAGGTAACGCGCCGCGTGCTCCCCCAGCAAAGCAAAATAGCCAGGCAAGAACTTGTCCATATCATTGCCCAGCAGCGTATCGTCCAAATCAAAAAGAATCGCTTTAATCATAAGGTTGGTCGCAGTTTGCAGATAGCAAGTTGCAAGCCGAAAATTTGAAGGCCATTCACGATCTGCAACTTCTCACTTCTCACTTTTTACTCTGATCATTTGTCGAGATTATCAAAAAGGTTGGGCAAACCCGGCTTTTCACGGGCACATTCTGGGCAGCCAACCTGAGGCTTGTCCACATCAATCAGATGTTTGCTGCAAAAAGCCCGCACGGTGACCCGCCGGTTAAATCCCAAAAAGCCTTTTTCGATGGAAGCTTCCAAAACCAAATTGGGATTGCTGTTGACGTGCAAAATATCCGGTACGGGGCAATTGCTACAATCAGACGGCCGCCACGCTTCAGAACGAGGATTGCCCATAATCAGTCGGCACTCCTGGTCTGAATGGCCGCGATGGTAATTTTGATAGTAAAACCGGCACTCTTTTCCTGCAGGTGTCTTCATAAAGCCTCACAATGGTGCAAAATCGCCCTCCATTATCGTCCATTCTGCCAATTGTTCAACCGGCCAAAGCAAATAATCATTATGAGCTTAGCCAATATTACATTTATCCATAAGAACTACTTAGGAATGTCAATAGTTTTTCCCTATACAAGCCAGTATATTTTCTCTGAATTTCTCTGGAAGCGTCCCGACCTATTGCTGGGCAAAAAATAGCGACCCCCGGGGAAATTCAGGTTTTTTATTTTACCAATTTGGAGGATCGCATCTATGAAACTGAGATCGCTCATTGTTTTATTGCTGCTGCTGTTGGGCCTGGCGGCCTGCTCCTCAGCGCCAGCCGAAGACCCTTTGGCGGTGGTGGAAGAGGCAGGCGTTGTCACGGTCTTCAAAAGCCCCACCTGAGGCTGCTGTGGCGATTGGAGCGCCCACCTGGAAGAAAATGGTTTCACCGTGGTGGAAAAAGGGGTACAAAATCTGAATGAGGTGAAAACCCATTTTCAGGTTCCCACAGCGCTCTACTCTTGCCATACGGCCGTCGTGGACGGCTATATTGTTGAAGGACATGTACCAGCAGCTGAAATCGATCGTTTGCTAGCTGAAAAGCCAGACGTGGTGGGCATTGGGGTTCCCGGTATGCCCGCTGGCTCGCCGGGGATGGAAACACCGGGCGTCGCTCCAGAACCATTTACCGTATTTACATTTAACGACGCGGGAGAAACGGCCGTTTACGCCAATTACCCCTAAACCGGAAAACCCTAAACTGAATACTTTTATGTCAACAGATTGCGTAGATGAACAGAGTTCATCTACGCAATCTTTGATTTTTCTAGCCCGCACCGCAAAACTAAGAATCTACCCGAACTTAAGAACTCTGTAGCTAATAAAACACGGTTTTTCAGTAGTCCGACTCCTAAATAAAATAGGACGCTGATGAAAGCAGATAAACGCTGATCTTTACAAAATCTGCGTCATCAGCGTTTATCTGCGTCCCATTGGTTTATTAGACTACTGATAAGCCCTGGCTAATAAAAAGCATTCAGTGCAAAAAACAGCCAGATAGACTACGATCCCCCAAATAATCAATCACAAAAAGAGCACAAATGAGATCACCTGAAACGCTTTACGACGCCTATATTTTTGACCTGGATGGCACCGTCTACCTGGGAAACACCCTCCTGCCCACGGCCGGAGAAACCATCACAAAATTGAGGCAGCTAGGCAAGCGGACTGTTTTTCTCTCCAACAATCCCACGCGAACCCGGCAGGAATATGCCCAAAAGTTGACCCGGCTGGGCCTGCCCACCCCGGACAGCGACGTGATCAATTCATCTTATGTGATGATGGATTTTTTGCAGCGGCGGATGCCCGGAGCCAACTTGTTTGTGGTGGGGGAGCAATCGTTGTGTGATGAGTTAACGGCCGTAGGCTTCACACTCACGGAAGAGGCCAGCCAGGTAGACGCCGTCATTGCCAGCTTTGATCGCACCTTTGTCTACCGCAAGCTGCAAATTGCCTTTGATGCCATCCGCCACGGGGCGCGCTTTTTTGCCACCAACGCGGATCGCTACTGCCCCGTCCCCGGCGGCGGAGAACCAGACGCTGCGGCGATTATTGCCGCCATCGAGGCATGTACCGACACGAAAATCGAGGCGGTCGTGGGCAAGCCATCGGCCTACATGGCCGAGGCAGTTCTGGCATTGCTGGATATGCCCGCCCAGCGCTGCCTGATGACCGGCGACCGGCTGGAAACGGATGTGCTAATGGGGCTGAACGCAGGCATGGCGGGGGCGCTCACATTAACCGGGGCGACGAGCGAAGAGACGGCCGTTCAATCTAACATCACCCCCACCTACATCATTCAAAACCTAGGCGAGCTGCTGCCACAACCATAAAACCTTGGCGGCGACGTGCCCCTGCTGCTCAACTTCACCGACGCACCCCAAACCAACACCGTGGACACAAACAGCCACTCCCGTCCACCCCGCGATTTGCTTTTTTACCGCTGAGGTCGAAGAGGGTGGAGATATGTACTAAATTTTTACTATGTGCGGGAAATTGGCACAGCAGGGAAACCGGCTACAGTCATGGCAGA
>JACKBR010000046.1 GCA_020634495.1 Ardenticatenaceae bacterium
CCAAAAAGATCTAGATTAGCCTACCAGCCCTGAGCCAGGTACAGGCCGCTGAGTACCGGACTACAATCGATTAGTTACTTGGCCCTGTTCTGGGAGAGACCCACCCAGTTTCGGTCAACGAGTTCTTATAGAATCCTTGACACATTCCGCAATGAAGAGCAAGAACAATGTCTATCTCTCCAAATTATAATGATTTTAGAAGTCCTTGTGAAAGAAAGGTAGTGGAACATCTGCAACGAAATTTACCCGACACCTTCACAATATACCACAACATAGAACTGGCTTCTCATCGCCAAGATAAAGGGCTTCATCTTAATGAGTACGATGTCGTTGTTGTAAACCCCAAAGGGATTTGGGTTCTAGAAGTTAAGCCATATCGCGGGCGGATTAAAGGCAATGCTGAAACATTGTGGCTGCCTAATCGCCGTTCCGAGAAAAATCCTATTTCTCTTACTGATCGCAAAGCGAAAATATTGAAAACTGTTCTTTCCGATTCCATACCATATCTCAGAGAAAACTTATATGTAGAATCTTTGATAGCTTTATGCCATCGTGCCACAACAGATCATTTGAATGATGACCGGAAAGGAAAGTTCATGCATATGTCTGATATCGTAGAGAAACTCAACAAGGAACATGAGCAAGTTTCTGATTCAGAGCGACGAGTTTATCAGGCAGTTTGCGAATTCCTGGATAAACGCTTTGCTCCGTTGACAAACGTTAACCAAATAGGTGCTTACATTGTCGACGGACCTATGGATGATATGGAAGAAGGCTACTTGACCTATCCGGCGCGTCACGAGCTATTGAAAACACGCGAACGAGTCACCTTAAAGATTTATCGTTTAGACACCACCCAGCCCTCTACTAAGATCAACCGTAAACGGGAGTTATTCATACGAGACGCGGATGTTGTTACATTACTGGGCGAAATTCCTCACGATAATGTTGTTCGTTGCTATGCTCCATTCATGTGGGAAAGTGATAAATTGGTGCTACCGCTGGAATGGATAGATGGCCAACCCCTCTCGGATTTGTTAAACGGACGTATCAATTGGTCATTCGAAGACCGCCTGAAAATTTTCCGGCAGATTGCTCGAGGTCTGGAACATGTTCATGATTTGGGAGTTATTCATCGTGCTGTATCGCCAAAAAATGTGATCGTAACACCAAAGCAGCAAGTTAAATTGGTGAATTTCAAGTACGCCAAGGTGACTTTTCAAACTTCTGTGGGAACGATAACAGGGAAACCTGGGAATTTAAACATCTTTAATGGAATAGATTGGCGATACAGCGCTCCTGAACTGAGACAAAAGCCCCCTGAAGCAACACCTCGAACTGATATTTTTTCAGCTGGTGTTATTTTGTTTGAGTTGATGACAGGACATCGGCCTTTCCCTCAAAAGACACTACGGGAACAAGATTCATTGCCACACCCATCAACCATTAATTCACTCTTGCCAAAGGGAATAGATGATCTGTTTCTAGGTATGTGCCAGTTTAAGCCAGAAGCGCGCTTTACGTCCATGAGAGATGTGTTGCAGAGGCTCTCGCAAATTTCAATCTAGAGAATGACCATGGCTACTACACCATACATGATCGGCGCCCTAATTGATAAAGAATATCGGATAGATGCCATCTTAGGAGAGGGCAGCTTCGCCACTGTTTTTAAGGTTTGGGATATTTTGCGTAAGAGATACTATGTCCTAAAAGTGGTCATCCCCCAGAGTAGCGAAAAGAGCGCACAGGTAATCTTCAATGTTGAAGCAGATGTTCTAGATGAGATCAGCAAACTGGGTACCAATCAACACATTGTGGGACTAAAAAAATGGGGTTATTTGCACGATACAAAGGATCTGTATTTGTTACTGGAATATATTGAAGGGCAGACTGTTACAGAACGGGTGAAAAAGAGCCGGACTTTGCCTCGTGTCGGTATTCTTGAGATTCAACAGACTCTTTTGCAGCTTCTACATGCTTTGCATTTCATGCATAACCGTCCTGTCCCAATAATCCATCGGGATATCAAGCCAAATAATCTCATGCTATCCCCTTCTCGAGGCGTAGTCGTGATTGATTTTAACGTGAGCAAGGTAGTGCTGACACCCGGTGAATCCAAGACGATAGCGGGAACGCCACCCTATATTCCACCGGAAATTTTGCTGGAGAAAGGAAATTGGACTCCGGCTTCAGACTTATATGCTGTTGGCATCTTGCTCTATTTCTTGTTGGTTGGAAAGGATGACCCTTTCCCAAATCATGGGGCCCGCCTATTAGCAGAGACTAAGCCAGCCAACCCTAAAGATAAAATCCCCACTTTACCAGATAGCATTGTGCAGACGATGATGAAAGCGATTGCTTATGATCCGGATGCGCGCTATCGGGATGCAGAGGAGATGAAAAAAGACGTGCAAAACTGGTTTCCTGCAAATATAGAAGAACTCATTCAACGTGTGCAAGCCTTGCGCGATCGTATTGTGGAAGGCCTGCAATCAGAGCTTACAGTTGGTGATCGGGCAACATTGGAAGATGCCTTGAAGGATCTTAAGCGGATTCTGGCGGACCCGACAACCTACGATCCCAAGCATGATCTTCTGGATGACATTGAGGCAATCACCGAAGAGATTCTTGAACCGCAAATAGATGACATTATTCTGGATGGAGACGGATTCCCTCATGAGGAACATGAGCCTGAACCGCCGGAAAATGAACCTGAACCGGAGATAGAGGAAGAGCCGGTGGTGGATAAGATTCGAGGCAAGCTGAATCAAATTCGGGGACCCCGTGATGCTGGTAATTTTGATGCTGCACGAGAAGCGCTTGAAACCTTGCGGCAAGAGGCAGGAAGTGATGTGGAGGCGTTGGCATTACTGGAGGAGGAAGAAGCGGAGATTCAAACAGCGCAAAATTTGGTATTTGGCAAACTAATAAAAAATGCCCGTGAAGCCATTAAGGATAACAAGTTTAGCGAGGCCGAAAAAGAACTTGAGGAAGCAAGAAGATTTGACCCACAGTCGAATGATCTGCAAAAACTCGTAAGTGATATTACCAAAGGCAAAGAGGCTTATTTAAACGATCTGGAAGGAAAAATCAAGAAGGCATTAAGTAACACAGAGTTACTCGATCAAGTCGCTTTGTGGATTGATAATTATGCAAACGTATCAGACGCATCTAGGGACGATGTAGTAAAAAAATGGCGTAGGCAATTAAGCGAAACTCAAAAAGCCAAAGAAGTTGAAGATCAAGTTAATGCAACACGGCGCAAATGTCAAGAACTATTACTTGAAGGTGGTATTCCCAATGCGAGAGAAGCATTAGAACTAGCGAAAAATCTTGCCGAAACTTATGGTTCAAACTCTTCAGTTGAGGAACTGAAGAATGAGGTGGAGAAAAGGTTTGAGGAGGAACGTCAATACGCTGGTCAACAGTTAACCTCGTCAGTTTCAGGTCTGTTTGAAATCGTTATTAAAGATTACCAAGAAAAATTAGATCAAGGTAGAAAATACGTACCACGCTTTGAGCCTCCCCGTGATGAAGACGGCAAATTTATTTTTAACAAGAAAGGTTATTTTGATGTTGAAATTGTTAATGAAAGTGGAGAGGCAAAAGAAGAAACACAAGAAATCAATACAGCGATTAATGATTTAAAAATCATAGCGCGTGATTACGCCCGCCAAAAAACGGAGGAAAAACTTCATGATGCCGAATCCTGCCTGCTTGAATTCCCCAAGCGTGCGAATGCGCTTATTGAAGAGGCATTAGGTCTCTTTGCCCTATCCCCTGAGGATAAGGAAACTCTTGAAAAATACCACCAAAACACGGTAGCACCGGCTGTGCAGCGGCGCGAAGAAGCGGAGAAGCTGCGCGATGGGGCGGAACTGTTGGGCCCACTGGAAGGTTGGCAACAACTTCAGGAGGCGCTTAATCATGATCCGCACGTGCCGGGAATTCCGGAAGTGCGTGCGCGGCTGCGACCGCGTTTTCAACAACGGGTTGAACAAGAGCTAGAGCGGCTGCAGCGTGAAATAGAGAGCGTCCCCCGCGCTTATCTGGGCCAGGAAAGATACCAAAAACGGTATGATGACGCGATTGCCAGAGCCACAGAACTGGCTTCGGCCAGCAGTCAGGATGATACGTTGTTCGCTCTCACGGCACAACTGGAAGCCTTTATTGCCGCCGCCAAAAACGACATCGAAGAGTATGCCTATGTATCTCAGGAAATGGCGTCCATGCGGCAGTACATGGAGCAGCGCAACTACCGTCTGGCCACCGAAGCGTTCGCCCGCATTGAACAAAAGTTAGGCAAGGAGGCCCTGAAAAGTTACCCAGAACTGCTTGGCATTCAGGCGCAACTGGAGGTGCGCGGCAATGTGGACGCTCTGATTGCCCGCATTGAAGCTGACATGGGCGCGCCCGACGAGCGTCTGGCGCAGTATATCAAGGATTTAGAAGACGCGCTTTCTGCCCATCCTGACCATTTAAAAATTCCGCCGCTCCTGCGGCGCGCGCGTTCCCGCCTGAACTACCGGCGCGGGCGCGCCTTTTTTAACCAACGTCAATATCTGGATGCCCGGCCCTTGCTGGAAGCAGTAGAGGGAGAGGATCGCGCCGAGGCCGATAAGCTGATCAAGGAACTGGATGACGCCGAACATGAAAAAGGCAAGCTGGAACGCGCCCTCAACCAGGCGAGAAGGAGCCGTGAGGCCGGCCTATGGCGCCAAGCCTACAACAGCTTGACTCCCTGGCTGGAAAAACCACGCGCCAGGGAACTGGATGACCGCTTCTGGCGCGAATATACCGATACCAAGGAAGAGTGGGAACAATACGCGATCAACGAGTTAGATGCCCTATCCCGGCAGACGCCGCTTAACGAAAAGCGAATCCGCGAACAGCTGGAGGCATTAACGGAATTAGGCTCATCCCAATTGGATCATTGGCAAAAGGAAGGGTTGGCTCGTTGTTATGAACAAACTGCAAAAGAAAAAGCCCGCCGGGGGTGGTTGCAAGAAAGCATCACTGCCTGGCAAGGGGCTATACGTCTTGATCCGGGCAATGAAACCTATGAAGAAGAGCTAATCAAAGCAGAAAAAAACCAGGTGGCGCAACAAATCGCCGCAGCGCCGGCCGACCTGGAACAGGCGGAGCGTCTCTATAAGCATCTGCGCGTGCGGTATAACGAAGATATAGATATTCGCCTGAAGCTGGCAAACGTTTACTTAAAGCAGGAGAAATACGCCGAGACGGAGTATGAACTGAACTGGGTAGATACCGCAATTCGCCAGTTAGGTCCCCATGCCGATCCTGACCTGGTTCAAGACAAAGAAAAATTGAAGCAGGCGTTAGAGCGGGAGCAGGATATTCATCGCCGCCAGCGCACCATTGAACCGATGCTGCATCCGGCGCGTGAGCAAAATGATTACCAGACGGCGAAGGAGAAGTATGAGGCGCTGAAAACACAGTACCCTGATGCCTCTCGCTTGACGCCATGGTGGGACAGCGTCATCCATCAATTGGCGCTGGCGCTAGAAAAGCAATCGGCCGATTTACTTAACGCAAACGAGCCTACCTGGAAAGCGGCCGCGCCTGTTCTGAAGATTTTGGTTTTGCAGCCGCAGAATGGGTACGCCCGCCGGTTGATCAGCCAGTTGGCGCATCAGGTGCTGACGCTGGCGACACGGATTGACCAGATGCTGGCGGATACGATCGGCCGTTATGACGTGGAGCCGGAGCGGGCATTAGCGCAGCAGATTAGCGAAACGGGGGATTTACTCGAAGAAGTAGGCGCTTATATTTTTGCCCTGCGTCATCACACCGAACAGATCAACGACGGGCAAGAAAGGCAAAACGAATTGCAGCAGTATCGTATCCGGCTGAATCAACGGCTCAAGGATTTGAAAAACCTGCAAAGCCTGCTGCAACAAGGGTATAACCAGCTTGAAAAGGGTAAAACTAGCGGGGACTGGACGGCCGTTGACAGAATTCAGGCACAAATTGTACAGGGGGAGTTTGGTGGACACCACACAGTCAGCCTATTTCTGAATGAGTTGAACCGCGCCAAACTAACACGCCAACAACTACAGCAGAAGGTAACGGAGCTAAAGCAGGCATTGGATTCCGAAGCCTTTGAACAAGTCTTACAATTGGTTACTGGCCTACAAGAGCTGGATCCGGATGATGATTATACCGTATATGGCAGCAGTACCTTTGCAACTAATTTGCGTTCACGCCCTATTGCTTTTCCCGAATTAACCGGGGTTGTTTCTCGCCATTTAAGCGATCTTAAGAAGTTGTCTGACTGGCTGGTACCGGCATTGAAGATAACAGTCTGGTGGCCCCCACTTTTGCCTGATGATATACCGACAGATGGGAATCTGGCTGATTTAAATGGGTTGTTGGCGCAATGGTTGGCACCACAAGCAGTTCCACCCCAAGACGGTTCTGAAGCATTAAAAATATGGGAAGAGACGACACGCTATGCTCTGCCGACGATACGTCGTTACAAGTCCGAGGGGAGGTTCAGAGAGGCGATTGAGTTGTGCGCCGACATTTTGGGGGAAGACGGCCATATACAAGTGCAGTCTTCCGCCTTTGTTGGTCGTTATACCTTGAACCATATCTATAATCATTTGGGTCGTTTCCCATTGCTTGAGAACCCTGACTTTCAAAGTACGCATTGCCGCCTGGCGCAAAAACATGCCGAAGCCCTTCGTGCGCGACTGTTTAATTGGTTAACTCAAGCACGGCAAGAGCAGGCGAATATGGCTAATGAAGAAACAAGATTCAAAAATTTACTAAGGGATTTGCGGAACAAAGTCAATCAATATAACAGCGCTTGGCCTTGGCAGAAGGATAGTGTTCGTGACGAAGGGCTTGAAATTTTCAACCAGGCAAACCAAATATGTCCAAATTACAAAGGGCTTGAGGGTTTGCGCCGTTTATTGATGAGTTAACATGCGTGTTGCAATTTTGTCTGACGTTCATGCCAATTGGGAAGCGTTAACGGCCGTGCTGGCCCACATGCAATCCCAATCCATTGATGCCTGCTGGTTTTTAGGCGATGTGATGGGATACAACGCAGACGCCGTGCGTTGCAGCCAAAAACTCTCACAGATTGTGTCGCCGGATGGTTGGATTGCCGGGAATCACGACCGTGGCGTGACAGGACAACTCTCGCACGGTTATTTTCCCAATCATGATGCCCGGTACAAATCAGGCACCTGGTTGGTTATCGAGAAACACATGGCGGATATGGCAGATAGAATGGAAGACGTCGAGTTTCTGGCTGGTTTACCCAGTTATCGGCGCCCGCAACATCACGGCGTTGAACTTGCCGATGTATGGCTGGTACACGGGCGAGTTACCCAGCATGAAAACAAGGCGTTTGAAGAAATAGACAATCTAACTGGTAACCAGAGTTATATCTACCGTTACACAGAAGACACTGTCTACGCCAGCAAAACCTGGGAGGTGCTAGCCAATCGCGGCGGTGAGCCACCTCGCATTATCCTTGCCGGGCATACTCATTACCCCATGATTTGGCGACGTGGTATGGCACAAACAGATTCTTCATGCGGTTGGGTTGTTTCAGACGATGATCAGTCACAGCGACTAAGTAACAAATCGCTAGCCCTAGGCGAGGACATGGTGTGGATTAATCCTGGGAGCATCGGCCAACCACGCGATAGCAATCCACATGCCTCTTATGCATTACTGGACTTCAACAAAAACGAGATTGTATTCCATCGTATAGCTTATGACATAGAGAAAACCCAAAAGAAGATGCAGCAACAAGGATACCCCCAGCGGTTTATCCAGCGTCTAGCTGAAGGTAAGTAACGAAGCGAGAACCTTAATGGAGATGGTAGATGAACCACAGATTTTTATCCTATGTGCTTGGAATTATCATAATCGGCCTGTTGGTCATGCCACAACCGTCAGCCGCTCAGGAAGAAACAGAATATGTTGGGCTAGACGTCGTTTTCTTAATTGATCAATCAGGTAGCATGGGAGGGCCAGAAGCAGGCTGCACGATCTGTACTTATGCCAACGACCCTTTGGGATTGCGATTCGCAGCCCCTGAATTTGCCATCGAACTGCTGGGAGATGACCTGTTACAAGGGCAGATTGCCCGTCAAACCCCTGTAGATGTGCAGGTGGGCATTGTCAGTTTCGGTTCAACCGCTCAAATTAGCCTGGGACCCGCACTCATCCAGGCAACGACAGAAGAAGAATGGATTGCTGAATGGAATTCAATAGGGAGTGATCTAAACAAAATTCGTGCAGAGTTATCAACCGATAATTTGCGGCGAACAGATCCCAAACTTGCGTTTCAAAAGGCTCAAGACTTGTTTGCAGATATGGCCAGTAACCCGGCTGTAAATCAAGGGCCACGTCTCAAAGCAATCATTGTCCTGACGGATGGCAGCCCATGTACGGGTGACTGCAACCCACCTGAGAGCTTTTGGTCTCCAGAGCAGGTACAAGACTATCTCGCAGATCTACGAGATGAGGTTCGCGGCGGTGGTAGCCAATCTGCTGATTTTCCCTATGACGAGTACCAGATTCTGGTAATTGGCATGAAAGACCCGGTTGACGCTTACTGGAACTACACCAGTAACCTCTGGTCAGAAATCGCTGATGGCAATGCATTTCTGGCTAACAACGAGGCCGAGGCCGGATTTCACCTGTATCAGTTCTTAAATCCGCTGCTACAAAGTATAGGGGGGCGAACCGGTGAACCCTGGGAGTTTGGTGTTGACCGAAGTGTTGCCCCTTATCTGCGCCAGATCGTCTTCACGATTTTCAAGAGTGCCCAGGGCGCAGTTCCGGTAGACATTCGGGAGAATGGTATTTCTTTGGATCTAACCGGTGGAAAAGACAATCGGATCCGGGTTACGGGTGACGAAACATCGCCTATTCAAACAATTGTGGTTACAGATCCCCAACCGGGAGCCTGGGTTGTGTTTCAGACCAGTGAATCGGATGTGTCCGTATGGGCGCGTACCATCGAGTTTCAAGTCAGCCCAAGTATTAATCCTCAAAGTAACGGCGTCCAATATTTGCCTCTCTCTCTAAGCTTCACTTTACGCGACGAAAGAGGTAACCCACCACCTGTTTATGCAGATCCCAAATATGCCTTAACACCAGAAGTTACAATCAAAACTCCTATCGGAATAGAAAACTTACCGATTACCACTATTGGAGAAGATCAATATGAGGTGGCATTCGTCCCCACCGCTACGGGCGAATACACGTGGCACCTAACCGTGTCTACGAGCAATGTAGACAACTCCATCCTGACACTTGTTGATACTGACATCAGTTCGTTTGACATTTCACCGTTACAGGCTGTGTTGGACAAACCTGAGGGCTTGTTCTATCAAAACACGACAATCAGCTCGTCATTTCGCGTGATAGATGCTCAGGGAAGAACAATCATACCACCGGAAACATGGGATATATCAGCACAGGTTTTGGGTCCGGAAGAGGAACCACCCGTATCGCTGGTAGATGAGCAGGGAGTATATGAAGTCCTCTTTACGCCTGCCGATTCGGGGACTTATGACCTGACAATAACTATCAATGGGGTAGACCACCAAGATCGCCCCTTTACGGTTGTAGATGACAAACTGGCTTCTTACACAGTTCGTCCCACTACGACCCTAGATTTTGATATAACCCATCCAGCACAGCATACCGTTCGTGAAGAGATTAGCTGGTGGTCCTGGCGTTTGGGCGAAGTGGGTCAGCTTCTACCGTACACCGTTACCATTCAATTACGGACGGATACCGGAAACACAATTGCTGCCGAAGATGTCGGCGAGGGGAACCTTGATCCTTTTGCCCTCACCCTTCATGCCCCAGATGGTACGAGTCAGTCTGTTGCATTAACATCAACTGGAGCTCCTGGTGAGTACAAAGCTCAGGTAGATGTATTAGAGCCACTGGGCGAGTGGGAACTTGAAGTCGTCCCTCGCCTTAATTTGGTTCCAGATTATTTGATGAATCAACAGGCAAAGACGACTCGATTAACATTGAGCGATAACCCGACAGCGATTCGTTACCAACAAACTTGGGATCGTTGGTTCCCCATTGGAAGCGTGTCGCTTGCCACGCTTTTGGCAGTTTTGCTTATATGGCGACTTCTACTGATGCGTAATGCCTGCCAGGGAACGATCATGGTTGTTGACGAATTTGAAGCGGTTGTGCAACCGCTTGACTTGGGGAGCAAACGCAAGAATTCGATCATCTTCAGAGGGAGCTCGCTACCGGCTGCTACCAGATTGAAGCGATTGGAAGTACGCCGTCCGGGTAAAGAAAACAATGTGCTTGTTACGGCCACTTTGACCGATGGCAGCAAGCCTATCACAAGCCAATCAATGATACACGATACCAAGATACATCTCGTTGATGACCTGTATCTAAAGTATATAAACTATGCTTCCAGCGGGATGGATGGTGGCGCATACG
This sequence comes from Ardenticatenaceae bacterium, assembly GCA_020634495.1. The sequence goes on from JACKBR010000046.1 coordinate 10,471, forward strand.
CCTACAATGTTTAAATTCAGATTTAAGCGAAAAATCGTCAAACAATGAAAGGAGAAACCAGCATGTCAAACGAGCAACATTGGAAAGCAACCCCGGCCTTGATCATCGGACTGGGGGGTACCGGCGTTCGCACGCTGACCCACTTGAAGAAAGATTTAATCACGCTCAATCATGGTGCCTTGCCCAACGAAGTGCGCCTCTTGGCCTTTGATACCGTTACCAAACCAGACGTTGTGGTTGGTGGAGGGGAAGCTGGCAATAGTGAGGCCACCTCTGGGGTAAGGTTGGAAATGACACAAGGGGAATACGTGCATATTGGTGGAGATATTAAGCCTTATGTGCGCGATGTGGCTATGGGGAAGCACCCACACGTGGAAGGGTGGCTACAGGCCGCCTATTACCTGGAAACATTGCCGGATAGCCAATTCTATCTGGAAAAGGGCGCCGGTATGTTACGTCAGTTTGGGCGAGCAGGTATCTTTGATGATGTGAAAGCGCCGGGAATGTCAAAGATTTATACCAAACTCTTGGAAGCCGTTCAGCACGTACAGAATGCGACGAATGCGGAAACAATTGAAGTGGCAATCGTGGCTTCGACTGCTGGGGGTACCGGCGCCGGCATGTTGGTGGATATTGCTCACCTAGTGCGCCAGATTGCTTCCAAAACAAAGATTCGCTTGCGCGGCTACCTGGTATTGCCCGAAGCGTTTGAGAAAATTCCCAGCGGCATCACCAGAGATATGAAAGCGCGCTCCTATGCTGCTTTGCGGGAGACGCGCCGCTTTATGGTGAATTTTGATTGGGTGCGCGGGTATCCCATGTTTTACCATAATGCCGAAGCGCACCATGATCCTAAAGATATCTGGCAGGGGAGAATTCAAAATAAATTGTTTGATTACATGTACGTCATAGACGGCCGTCGCGCCCGCAACAATCTGAGCCAATACCTGCCAGATATTGGTATAGCGCCAAGTATCGCGGACATGATCAGCGCCATCTTGGATGTTAAAGGGGGGCAAAAATTCACTGAACACGAAAACAACATGAACGAGGTTGCCCAAGGACGAGGCGGCAGTCTGGAAAAAACCGCCAACTATGGCGCGATGGGTACCTATACCATTGTTCTGCCCATTTATCATATTGTGGAAGAGTTTTCGCACAGATTAGGGCTGGAAACTCTGGAAGCATGGTTATTACCAACCAATAAGGCGGATGGCATTCCCGAAAGTGTTGTCGCTGATCGCAATCAGGATGCCGGCGCAGGTAAAAGCGGCCGTGATGACGCACTACCCTTTTTACGAATGACTCAAGTGGTAGATGCGCATGATCCCGAAGGCAAGCGTACGGTGAGCAACACACGCCTGATGCCAGAAATAGCGCGTATTGCCCAGCGATATAGCCCGGATAATCCCGGTGTGGTATCCGAATTGGTGGGTCGTAATCTGCAAGGTTGGTTAGACTTGTTCATTCCTCCAGGAGACAACCCGGAAGTGGAAGAAATTCGGCGACAAGTCAACGCAATTTTGTCCCTGTCATTGGAGACCATTGCGCCAACCAGTAATAAAGTGTCCGGCGAGAAACCGGCTGATGGGTTACGGCGCATTGAAGATACCATACGCACTTTCAAAGCTCGTCATCTGGGAGGAGAAAACTTTGAGGGGCGTCGTGATGGGGGCGATTATCGCCAGGCTTTAGAGCGCTTGGCGGCATTCCACCAGTTGCGTTTTCAACAAATGCTCAACTATCAGGCCGGCAACATCCTCAATGGTTTGCCCCAGACCGATGCGGTACGGGCCAAAAGCGGGCGCCTGGGCTACCTACGCGATCTACTTGCCGGATTGGAAAAGGAAACCACGACGTTTTTGGGCGTGATGACCCAGGTGCGTGATCAACGGGAACAACGGGGCATTCGCCGCAACCTTCTGGCACAGACCCAAGGCTCATTGAGCAACATGAAACAAAAGGCGACCAGTTGGGTTCCCGGTCAGGCTGTGGGAGCGCAGAGGGATTACATTGCGGCTGAGCAGCGGTTGGTGGATGCGCTGCGTCAGGAAATTCTGGAAGACCTGATTCGCTCTACGGCGAGCTATCTGTTGGCATACGCCAAAAATGGCTTGCAGGTTGTTGATAGCTGGCTCAACACACTGGTTGTCGGCAACACTAGCCTCTATGCTCAGTTGCTACGCGGTCAGAAGCAGCTACAGGCCAACCGTGAAGATGACAAAAAGATCAAGGTGCGCGAAATCATTGATGACAAAGCCTATGAGAGCGGCTTGTATCAACAATACACCCAAAACGGCGCAGTTATTGCCGAAATCATGAACGATCTAACCTGGTCTGTAACGGTTTCCGAAGCGGGCGCCAGCCGTCAGTTTGATTTACAGTTAACTTGCCAGTTGGCCAACGAAAAACCCTCCTTCATTAAAGAACGTCGTCAGGATAATCAAGCGCTGTTTTTGCGCCGCACCGCACAATCTTTTACTGAACTTAAAAACAGTGAATCTTGCTTGAAGTACTTGAAGAAACAGTATACAGGAAAAGAGGCGGATTTGGGCAAGCTGTTGGCCGACCGTTCCGGGCTGGTGCTGAATTTTGAGAGGGCCGTAAACGCAGTGCCGGCTAATTATTTACGCATCCATCATGGCGAACAGCCGGATGACAGCACATTTCTGGCAGATGCTTTGCGGGCAGCAACTAATGAAACCGGCGCAACCGGCAAATTTGTGGCTGTTGTGCAATCGGCCGATCGCTACAAATGTACGCTGGTCTATACCGTGGACATGATCCCGCTCGATAACATCAGTTCCTATAGAGAATGTGAAGGGGATTACAAGGCGTTTCATGCGGGGCAAAAAGGAGGCCGGCGACAAATCCTCCACCTGTTCCCCGCCGAAGTTAACGCAGTGGGCTTTGAAGAACGGTTAGGTGAATTGGGCGAAAATCCTCGTCTTTTCAACGATCAGGTAGTCGTTCAACTTGAGGACATTAAGACGTGCCGTCTCTTTGCCAACTGTTTAGCCTATCGGCTGGTTGAGAGGGATCGCGACGAGGATGGAAGCGAGTCAAAGAACTATTATGCGTTGAAGCTGCCGTCCGATAATACCAATCCATACGCCCCTCTCGCGCCAATTTCGATCCGATTAACGCCTGCACAAACCGGCGACCCCGATCTGCTACAGGCGATGGGGCAATTTAATTACGAAGGGCACGATATCAGCGCGCAAAACCGCGATCCAAACGATCCACGTACCATTGATTATGACCGGGTGAAAAAAGCTCTGCAGGAAGCGCGGCAACGGATAGGAGATGAACAAGGTAAAATCCCTGGATCGCTTTTGGAAATAGAGGAAACAGCCTTAAGAGGGATGGATCCAGAATCTTCAGATGCAATAACGCTGCGTAATTTGTTGGGACAGCGGCATTGGCTACGTATGCAGCAAGAGCGACTATTAATGCCATTACGACGCTCTAATCGCCAAATTGATAAAGATTTGAGTACTGTACTCTGGCTGATGTTCCAAGACGAAATCCGCAGCTTGAACGTAAACATTCAGCAAAAGACGATGTACTACGCTCAATGATGTGATGGGAAACGGCCGCAAGCCCGCTGTGTCATACAGTATATGGCGGGCTTGTGGCTGCTATAACCAATCGCGGGAGAAACCATGAACTCACAAAACGAACGGCAACGAGCTATTGGGGCTATCTGTCTGCTATCCTTCTCGTTATTCTTGCTGTTTTGGGGTTACCAATCAACGTTTGCCCATCAACCGGGAATTGCAGAGATGGTATCGCTTGTACAACAACAGGCCGATGACACTGGCGTTCTCCCTCAACCTGTGCCTGCGGTCATCACCATGAGTCGTGACCCAGATCGACTTTTGGTGCTGCCTGGACAAACTGCACAGGTAACTATTCGCGTGAATGGCGATTTGCCGGCGGTTTGTCAAGGTATTCCAGGACGGCCGTTAGACGTGATGTTAGTTTTTGATCGCTCAACCAGTGCGGGTTCTGGCGCTGGGTCAAATCTAGAGTTTAGCAAACAGGCCGCTCTAGCTTTTATAGACCATCTTCAACAGCCAATTTACCTGGACACGATGCAAGGCCCCCGTTCTTCACAAATGGGAATCATCACCAGCTCAGCCGATGCTTCGGGACCGATCCCTTTTCTAGACCAGCCGTTAACAGATGACTACGACTTACTGCGCCAGCAAATTCAAGCCATTGACTCCGCTGGAGATAGCGAATTAGCAAGGGGGATAGACCTGGCAATAGCGTCATTGGGGGAGCCGAGAGAAGATCGTCTCAGGGCTATTTTTCTAGTCTTACATGACGACTTACCCTTGAATGATCCCGCTATAGAGGCCATAAGACGTACTCAGCAAACTGGCGTTGATGTCTACATGATTGTGAACAGCTTGAATATCACCCCTGATGTTCAAATCGATCAGCTAGAAGCAGCAGAGGCGGTGGGGGAAGCGTACACCCTGTTTCTGACCCCAGGTGCAGATTTTCTGCTGGACACGACCCAGCTACGTCAACTCTTCATTCGTGCTACACAGGGTGTTGTAGACATGAGTGGTCGTCATCTGCGAGTCAGCGAAATATTTACACCATCAGGTGATGGCATAGAGATAGTAGCCGCTGATCAGGGTGGGCAAATAAGCGCCGATGCGATTACATGGGATATTTCTCAGGTTGCGCCCAATATGCCAGTGGAATTAAGATATCAAATTCGTGTTCCGGCAACGACAACCGCTTCAAATGCCAACCTAGCTCTAACATTTAGCTACATTGATTGTAATGGCTACTTACAGAATGACACGCTTGGCCCACTCGCCATAGAACTTGGGCCGACGCCTACACCAACAGTGACGCCAACGCCAACATCTACGCCCACGCCAACGCCCACACCAACGCCACTGGGCGTTGTGATTCAGCCAACACCAGGGGCAACGCCTACGCCTGAAACTTCACCTCTTCTTGAAAGAATATTCCCATCTTCGCCAGGTAGGGCCTTCTGTGATTCATCCTTCTGGTGGTTGCCTGCCCTACTGCTACCGCTTCTTGTACTGGCCCTTTGGTGGTGGTGGTTACGTTCTCATGGTTCTGATTTTGGAACGGAAATTGGCAACATGGCGACGCCACGTTGCTGGCCTTGCCTTCTTTTTTGGTTGTACATGCTCTTTATTGCTTTTCTCGTAGGTCGGGAATTGTTTTCAGGATTGTGTCAGACGGGTGAAAGCGTGTACTTTTGGCGATTAGATCAAGGCTCATTTGAACAAAACGGTCTTTATCTGACCGTGCCGGACCAAACCACACAAGAAGCAATTCCTTTTGCGAAAGTGAATGATCAGGCCAACTGTGTAGGGTGTCATACGGTCACCTCTACCGGGGATGCGGTAGCTGTCGTTTTGGATGTTCCTCCAGGGGAGGTTGCTGTTTTTCGCCTAGACGGTACACGCATTGATATTCCCTCTATCCGCGCCTCGTTTTTAGCCTGGTCTCCTGACGGAACAAAACTGGCCTATGATGGAGAGGCTGGTGATATTCATGTGCTTGATCTGAATAGTGGCCAGACGCGCGCTGTGCAAGGGGCCAGCGAACCCGGGATTACAGAGGCCATGCCAGCCTGGTCTGCTGATGGCGGTTTATTGGCATTTGTTCGCTATGAAGGGGTAGCTGACTATCCCTTTTTTCTGCCAGGTCCTACAGATATCTATGTTGTGCCATCTGCTGGTGGACAGGCTGTTCCCGTGATTGGCGCAAGCGAAAATGGGCTGAATTACTATCCAGCATTCTCGCCAGATGGGAAATGGTTAGCTTATACACACCACAATGGGGCAACAACATATGCGGACCCGGCTGCGGAAATCTATCTGGTTCCGTCTGCAGGTGGAGAACCAATCAGATTAGCGGCTAACGATGGGCCAAATGGCGAAAACCTTATTGACGCCAGCAATTCATGGCCTACCTGGTCTAATGACAGCCGCCTTTTGGCTTTTAACAGCAAGCGGGATGATCCCAATTTCGATATTTACATTACCGAGATTGACGAAAACGGCAGTTCTACTGCTGCTGTCCCTCTGACCGGAGCGGCTGTACCAGGTGTTTTTGAGCACATTCCATTCTGGGGGAAACCGATTCGGCCGGAGCCATTATGGCAGCGTCTTTTGGCGCTTTGGCCTTGGTTGTTGCCCTTGCTGCCTCTTCTGATTCTGTGCCTGCTGCTTTGTCGTGAAAAAAGCAGAGTTGTTATTCCTCCCCCACCTACTCTCCCTGCCGGTCAACCGGATCCGGGTAACATTGGCGTCTGGAAACCCACGCCATTTTGGGATCCCAGCCCGGCGTTGATTATTGGCTTAGGTGGTAGTGGACGCCACGTTTTGACCCATTTGAAGAAGAACCTTTGGGATGCAGGCGCCGGTCAATTGCCTGAACATATCCGTCTCGTTCTGTTAGATACGGCCGAAGTCGAGGCGGTAGGTGGTCAACAAAAACCGGTAGAGGTGGCTGGGATTAGCCTGTCAGAGCAGGAGAAGCTGGTTATCAGTGAGAATCTGGCTAATTTGGTGCGCGATATGGTACGCGACGAGGCTGCGCAGCCAGAAATGCGCGATTGGTTCCCATACCGTGCGTACAATGAACAGCTACAACTTGGTCAATACGATTTGCAACAAGGCACTAACGGCCGTCGGCCGCTTGGCCGGGCTGCCCTTTTCCGCCAATTACAACAGGGGGGACGGTACTCCGATTTGTGGCGTTGGCTGCAAGAGAATGTGACACGCGCCTCTGAGAACAAGCGCGTCAATATCTACCTTGTTTCGTCGTTAGCCGGGGGGTTGGGTAGCGGTATTGTCATAGATGTAGCTTATCTGGCTCGTCTGGCAGCCAGAGAGCTAAATATCGATCCTGTTGTGGAAGGCTTTTTATTGGCAGATGGCCCGTTTCAACAAGCAGTCAAAGCCCAAGATAGGCAAGATCTGCTGCAACAGAACACTTTTGCCGCTCTGCGCGAATTGGATCGTTTCCAATTAGCTGCCGGTCGTCCCTACCCCATGATTTACAAACGCGACGAAAGCGACACGTTATTAAATGGTTATTCTCGCGCTTCCGCGTTCGATCACGTTCACCTGATAGATAACAATACATTGTGGTCAACACAGGGTCCCCAAGTAACGACCTTCCCGGCCGTGGCGGACATACTGATGTCATTGTTGGATCGCGCCAGCCATTCTCCAGATGAGCATGTGCAACCCTATTTATCTGGCGTGCGGGCTGCGGCCGCCAGTATACAGGCCCGTGAGCGGGAAGCGGTTTCTGGTACGCTTGGCAGCTTCGTCTATCGTCTGCCATTTCTCGATATTGTCGCGGCCTTGCAGAATCGTTTTGCTTTAGAATTGGTGTCACTCTTCTTAACGGGGCAGGAAACAGCCGTTGAGCAAATTGATTTAAAGACTGAATTTAATCGCGAAATCTTAACCGGCACGACTGGCAATCAGCCCAGCCTGACCATCCATGCGCGTGACATTTTGCGCGGCTATGATGGCCTAATGCCACCGCCTGAGATCCGACATAGCGATCGGGCGTTAAGTGATGGGGCTTCATTATCCAGGCAGAACCGTGACCTGTTAACTCAATTACTCTCGCAAATCAGTGCAACCGATACCACTGCTTATCGCCAAACCAGACGGCTGGCTTTTCAAGATTACCTCGTAAAAGTGTTGCGGACAGTGATGAACGGCCGTATAGATAGCGACCTGCGTACCGGGCGTACCGGTAAACTCGGCTATGCCCTGGCTCTTTTGTCTACACTGGCGCAACGGCTCCGGGATCACTGCTCAACTCTGGAGACCATCCGCTACAGCCTGAAACCGGAACAGGCACAAAAACTTGAGATTCTTCTCCTGTTGCTCAATGATTGCATTGAAGTTTGTTTGGCCGTTTGGGAAGACCTCAATAAACAGGGTCAGTTACTGACACACTCCATCTACCCCTGGTTACAAGATCAACAACGTATATTAACGGCCCATCGCCAGCAAATGCAGGCCATCCAGGTAAGGCATTATCTACTGGAGGATCGCTGGTTAGAAGAGTTATATGCTACCCATTTGCGGCCGCATCTTACTGGCCAGATTCAGAGAGGAAGTCGTCTACTAGCCCAACTTTTCTGGCAGCCGGTGCAGGACATTCACACCGGACCACAGCTTCGCCTAACTGCGCGTACCAATCAAGACAATAATCTGACTGGTGGTCAGGAAGAGTTATTGGCCTTTTGTCAACAACTGTACGCGTTTGCGAGTCAGGGGCTAACAGAGATTGACCGGCGCAAAAACACCCTTCTTGCTGAGCGCTTATCGGCCACGTTGCTCAATAAGGACCAGATTGGGCAGACGGCCGATATTCTGGCGAAGCGATCTGCTCCTTTGGCTGATATTCGCCGTGAAGCGGCAAACATCAGCCAAATGCAGGTCAATCACTTCTTATATGCCAATGTGCGCATCGAAGAACGGGCAGTATTAGGGCAACGACTTACGCCGCTTCTAAATGGAATGGGTTTGCGAGCGGTTGCAGCCACTGATCCCTTTTCAATGCAGTTTGTGGCCTATCGAGATGTTGTTCCTCTTTCTGCTTTTCAAGCTCACGCGCGTTGCGCATCAGCTTACCGCCATTATTTGACTTCACAGAGCTGGCGTGAACCTATCCACGTGTTTGCAGCCGAAACGAACAGCGGCGCTTATGAGCGGCAATTAGGCAGGTTACAGGAAGATCTCCGCTTCTTCCGCCCCTTGTTCACAGCAGGATTGGAAAATGAAGGCAGGGCGCGTATCTTCGCCCTGGCAGTTGCCGCCGGTCTGATAGAGCCTGTCTACGAACGTGGTGAAGAGTATGTCTATCGTCTTCGCTTACCGGAGCAATCCATAAATCTGACACAACTAGAAGACGGCCGTAGCTCTCTAGCTCCCCTGCTGGTTGCCATGCACATCTTTGTGGTGGGGTACCCCGATCCCCACGAGGCCCATCGCATCTATTCGGTAGAGCAACTTAGCACACAGCTATCAACCACCCTGTCAACAAACCCGGCTGATTTACTGGGAAAATTGAACCGTTTCTCACCGGAGAGTTACCCTGCATGGCGGCGAGAATTCGATACCAGGGAAGGGAAAGACCTGCTTTCATTCATTCGTTTGGTATCGCTGGACAAACAGAGGGAGCTACGTCAGCAGCTGCAATAACTGAGATGCGGTGGCTCTTACGCCTGGGCGACCATTGAAAACACAAGAATAAATGGTAGGAGAGAGGCATGCTCAAAATTGGGCAGAGATTTTTCACGGGAATTGGTACGTACGAGATCCAAAAGCACCTGGGGCAAGGTAAAACGGCCGAAGTTTATGAAGGCGTGCATACTCGGAGCAACGACCGCGTGGCCATCAAAATCGCGCGCGAGGAAATGGCGGAACAGGTATGGCAGAATTTCGAGCGCGAAGAAGAAGTGCTGCAGAAATTGGAAGACACCGAGCCTGACAGCGGCTATTTTCCGCGCGTTTTTCTGCGTAGCGAGAAAGGCAAACAGCCCTATCTAATCTTATCGCTCGTGACTGCCGAGCCATTGCGCAACATCGCCTTGCGGTATGATAACCGGCTCAGTGGTTCATTGGAGCGGGAACAATTGGCAATTCAAGCCGCAATCAGCTATGCCAAAATGCTTACTGTCCTACACCGGGCCGGATTTGCCGCTACCGACCGCAAACTAGACGATGTGTTGTGGACGGGCGAGCAGGTTGTCGTATTGGATTGGAACGCTATCGGTTCGGGGGAGATTGGCCAACGCAATGACCTGTATCAATTTGGCGTGTTTTGGCATCAGCTTTTGTTAGGGAGTGTACCCCCGCGGGATGGACAAAGCCTATCACAACATCGTTGGTGGGACAGCTTAACCTACGGCACACAACAGGTTCTCAGCCAGGCGCTTCATCCTCAGTTAGAAGCCAGGTTCCAATCGGCGCAGCATTTGCAGGATATCCTATCGGAACAATACACACGGTTAACAACGCCCCTTATGGAGCTAATTCGCCAGGGCGACAGCTTGTACCAGCAGGGTAACGCCTCCTCTAAAAGCGAAAAAAAAGAAGAGAAAGAAAGGGCAGATGCTCTGTTCAGGCAGGCTTACGCTTTGCTAGAAGTGGCAATCAAGCATTATCCAGATCACCCAGCTACCAGTGAAGTGCGCTCCTTGCATCGGGAATTGAGGCAAAAGGTCCTGGGAACTGGCCAAGATTTAATACGGCAAGGCGTAGATAATTTAAGACGGGGGCATGTTGATTTTGCTAGCGAGAATTTCCAACAAGCGCTCAAGGCTATCGGCACGAACGCATTTCTTCAGCTACACATTTATCGCTGGCAATCTTTGACAACCATATTAGAAAACGAGCCTGATTTAGAAATACGAACCGGGGCTTGTGAGACGATCGCGGCGTTAAATGAAGCTCGTTGGGAAGTAGTAAAACGTGGTTTTGCTAACTGGAAAAAATTGAGACCGGATTTGCCACTTACGGATATTACAGAAACTGGAGTTGCATTTTTGTACCGGGATTATCAAGTTTGTTACCAGGCAGCGCAGGCGCAAGAAGATATTCCCCAGCGCAACTATACGCAAGCTGGCGAAAAATACCAACGCGCTTACCAAGCTTGGCGCATGCTGCCAGCTGACTACCGCTTGAAGCTAGAACGCGTTGGTTACAAAAGATTAGAAAATCAGGCGATGGCATGTTATGAATTGGCTGATAGGGAAGGGCGCGCTTACGCGCTGTTGCAAGAAGTTATTCAAGCGTTAGATACCAACAATATGCAGCAGGCACAAACGCTGTGGGAATCTGGCTATCAAAGCATTATGAGCCAGGCAGTCGCTGATGCGCGCGCGCAACTTCATGATACTATGCTCCCGCCGACGCTTGAAGCTGAATTCATGGAAACCCGGTTACACTTGGTTTTGCGCCAGCAGGCTGCTGATGTTTTCGATTTTAGTCTGCGGGTAGAGAAGTTGCGGGCACTGCTAAAGGAGTTTCCCCAGGATGCCTGGGCCAATGCACAACTGTTGGCAGCACGCCATGAACTCTTATCCGAATTGCAGTACCCTCTTGCACTTATCAACACAAATGGTTCATCTTCCTTTGCGCCGGCACAGAGTGCGCGCTGGGCATATGAGTTGTTTAAGGATGATGGGGAGGTACAAGAAGCGTTGCAGCAATACCGGGACAGAATCCAGTTGGCGGTGGCTGAGTACATGAAGCATATTACCCGCTTGCTGGAAATGCCGTCAACGTTACGCTTGCTACAAGAAGTTCGTCGCTTCGTGGTAAGAGCGCAGGAAATTTTACAGAGAATACAGCCGCTTTCGCCACTGCTCTTTCCGGTTGATTGGTTACAGAGCCAAAGCGATCAGCTATCTGCCTGGCAACGGCGACAAGACCAACATCAAGAGCAGCTCGACATGCTCATAGGTGAGGGAGTGAGCTTGGGGCTGGAATACGGCCATCAAGATGCTTCTCTATCTGACGGGAGAGGAGATGCTGAATTGTTGGCTGAATTGGACGACTTATTGGAACAGGAGAAAGAAAAAGCGCACCAGTTCCTGGCCGATCTCTTTGCCGCTTATCGGCATAGGGCACAGACAGCTAAAGAGGAGCATCAGTTTACCCTTTCGCACTTTTATTGGCAGAAGATTATTAACAACAACGCATTTTCTTCTCGTGACCGCTCGACGGCCGAACGTGAGTTATCCGGCCTTGACGAGTACGAGAAAAACTATCGCGAGGCGGAAGATCGGTTAACAGAACTTTGGCGACAGGTAACGGCTGTTGACGTAGCCACTCCAGAACCGGACACGCAAGTAAACAGGCTTAAGGGAATTGTGGCCGAATTGCAAATGCCCAGGTTTCAGGTCTTTCAGACGGCGGGGCTGCAGGAGTATGTGGAAAAAACCATTATAGCAATTAATACCTATCGCGCGCGTCAGGCATTGGCCACCCTGCAGCAAGCCGTGGATGCTCGTCCGCTCATTCCTAATGATGTAGAGCGAGAAGTGGGCATATTAGAGGACGTTGTTTATCAGGGCAACCGCATTTCTGATCAAGAGCTATTGGGCGATGAGCTAGAGTGCTTCATTCATGAAGTCAGGATGCGGATTGAAGGGATGCGCCGGCATGCAGCGCAAGCAGAATTGGCGCGCATTACGGCGATTATGGATACGTTGCCCGTTGAGCCGCAAGATGCAGAAGCTGAAATAGGCGATCTAAGGCGTGCAATTGACCGGGCGCAGCGCATCACCCATGAGAAGTTTGCCTCTGATGTAGCCCAGTTTGTAAAACGTGCTGAGGCGCAAATACAGCACATTCAGCAGTATGTAGAAGAACTAAAATTGATCGCCCAGCACCGGCAAACGCAGACACAATTGCAGGAAATCTACGACATTGAGAGGGCCTTGCCCGATATCCCGCAAAATCCTGATGTGGAAATAAACCAACTTGCGCAAGCCATTAGTCTGGCTCAACGGATAACCGCTGCCCAGTTTACGCCTGAGATAGAACAGTTTGTCAATCATGCGCAAATGCGAATCGAGAGGATTCAACATTATGTGGCTACACAGCGAGAAAAAGCGGATGAGGATCTACTAGCACAGATTTCCGCTCAACTTCACACGTATGATCCTGATCTTTCTTACGATTTTATAGGTGAAACAGAGAGACTGCGCCATTTTTCTCTATCTGTACAACAAGTAACTGGTCGGCATCCTTCGCTACAACCTGTGGCCCTGCCTATACAAGAGGCAATCAAGCAGAAGTTGGACGAGCTACGTATGCGGCAAAGCAGAGGGCAATTGGATGAAATTGCGCAGGCGATTAGTGCGATGCGAAGAGAGGAGCAAGATGAAGTAGCCACTACCCGTCTGCAAGAAATAAACAAGTTGCTTGACCGTTTGGTTCAGGAAGATGGGCAGAATGCTGGTGACGAAGCGAAGACGTTGAAAGCAAGAGCAGAAGAAGCTTTCAAAGAGGTTACTCGGCAAGCGAGATTAAACCAGTTACAGATGATCAAAAGCCAATCTGTAGATTGGCCGTTACCGGGGAACTTCGCTCAAATTACAGATGCCATTAACCAGACCAAATCTTTGCAGGAGAAGTGTCAGGCAATAGCCCATAAAGCTCCGAAGTTTCCTGAGATAAGCAAGCGGGCGACCGATTATCGTGCTGAACTGGAGCAACAGATACAGGACCATTGGCAGAAACAGTTACATTGGTTAACCAAGCAGGTAAACCAGCCATTTCATGAGCAGGAGGATCGTGCCTGCCGCGAGAAGCTGGCGGAGGCCAGAATCTTGCTCCAGCAGATCCCCTTGACAGATGCCCAACGCACATCAGGCAGTGAAAGACTAACACAACTAGAAGAGCAATGCTGGCGGCGCGAGACGCTGTTTTGGCAAGATGAAGCTGCCAAGGCGCAGGCCGGTGACACAGTAGATTGGGACAAGGTTTTGGGCCTTCTAGGAAAAGCGCGTCAGAGTCGGGAACGCCTTTCTGTTGCGGCCCAAAACCTGTTGCCGGCTCCCCCTGATGAACGTTGGCTGGAAGCGGCGCAAACGGCCGTTACCGCACACCAATTTGCCAATGCCTTGCAGTGGGCCTATCTGGCGCGGCGCTATTATGAAAACCAACCTGACTCGTTGCGTTCTCAGGAGCGGTTGGAGCAGGCGCGTCGGATCGAGGTGCAGGCATTGGCCGGGCTGCACGGGGATAAACGGCAAAAAGAGCTGGCGCAGGAATGGCTAACCAAAGCGCAGGAAAGTTGGCAGCAGAAGCCACGAGATGCTGATTTACCGACCACGAACGCAATCTATCATCAGGCGCTGGATTATTTTGGTTGGGCAGTCACCTTTGATCCCAACATTCTGGTCTCTGAGGAATCGTTAGGCCGGAAGTGGCAGGAACGGCAAGAGCGACGGGCGCGGGCGCGTGTACTTGTGAGTCGTTGCCATGCACAACCAACACCCGCGTTAAAGGAGCGTTTCGTTTGGGCGCGAGAAGCGCAAGCCCAGGCGCCGGAACTGCCGGATGTAGCCATGAATTACCAGCAGGCGCGAGACGATGTGGCAACAGCTGTTGCACAGGTACACGAAGGAATTAAGAAAGCAGAATCAAACCTGCAAGCGGGGCAATATCCCACGGCTGAAGCTGATTTAGCTACAATTCAACCTCTTTTGCACAGTTTGCCCGACCCCAATGAGTTAGAAGAACTGGGTTTTGACCAAGATGTGGCACGGGTAGGGATATTGCGCCGGCAGATTACGGCCGTGCAACAGCTGACTGATGCGATCCAAAACGCGCAATCGGCACAGAATATATCGGCTGAGCAATTGAGCCATGTGGTAAAAACGTATCAGCAGGTTCATGCGGATTTACCAAGCCCATGTTTGGCTCCTTTGCAAGAGCTGGTGCGAGAGTTACGTCTAAGAGTTAACCAGGCTAACCTTTCGTTTCAAAAACCACCTATCTGGAAGAAACCATTCAGAAGGTCAAAAAGCGAGGCGGAAATAAGAATGGAACTGTTGGCGGGCTCTCTAAATAAACTGGAGCTAACATAGGCGTTATATGAACAACGAAACTGAACGCGAGAACGAGCTAATTAGGCTTTACCTAAAAAAAGGGTCAACAATTGATGAACTGCAGGCGCGATTTGCGGCTCTGGTAGCTAGCGGAGTAGACCCGGATGATTTGGCTCACCGCATAGCAAATAGAGTGGCAGAAGAGCATCGGAAACGTCGGCGTCTTGTTGCCGGGTGGCTATTTGTCGTAATCCCTATCATGGCACTCATCGGGACAATCTCGATTTTCCTTTTTGTGCAACCCATGAAGGAAAAGACGAGGTTGGCAGCTGTCGCCTGGCTGGCTTCGCCTACGCCAGCAGTCACAGTTACTGGTACTCCAACCCCAATGCCACCAGATGGAGCAACGCCAACTCCTACAGCGACTGTTACGATTGCGCCCACGCTAACTCCAACAATAGGGACGCCAGAACCAGAAGCCTGGACATTTACCGGTAGGATAACACGCTATGGCGCTAATGAGGTGTTGGCGGACACACAGGTTTCATTGCAAGTGCACTTGAGTGGGGGGCAAGAGGAAGTGATTCCGGTAACAATCAAGGATTCTGGCGACTTTGTCGGAGAGTTTGAGAGTACGGTGGCGGTTGAGGAAGCGATTGCGCGCATAACGTTGCCAACCGATTCCTGGCAAATACGTCTCACTGACGATTCTGCTTGGCTACAAGACAGCACGGACCCCACCAAATTTTCAACGGCAATCAGTGGCACAGAAACACCTCCATTGAACTTGGAAGCGGTGGTTAGCCGGAGATTTGCTGGGCGGGTGGCCTTAAGTACCTCCCCTGAAGGCACAGACGCCGCCGGCGTGCCGGATATTCAGCTAGAAATTGAAGAAAGCGAAGATGGGCAGAACTGGCAAGCAGCCCATTGTGGGCAAACGCCAGAAACTCAGGAGGGTGTGTTGCTTGATAAACAGGGTAACTTTGCCTTGACCTGTGATTCGGGTAATGGGCAGGCTTACTACCGCCTACGCCCCACTTTGCCGACCGTTTATCAGGCATCCGCTTCGGTTGAACTTGCTCCGGAAGGGTGGGTCGTGGATGAGACTGGCTGGTGGACGAGTCAGCCTCTTGCAGTGGGCGAGTCTACCGAGTTGTCGTTGTTGTACCAGTTACAGAGCGTCATCTTGTTGGTGACAGACCCATACCTCACCCTGGAACCGAATGTTGAAAGCTGGGAAAAAGTCGTCTATGCCAATGCCGGCACGGAAGGTGGAGAGTACGAGGCGTATGTGGCGACCGTTACCAACGCTAACGCAAATGACTTAAGAGCTATCTGGACGCTATTCCTACCACTAGGAGATTATTATCTAGAAGTCTGGACTCCTGATCGTATGAGTACGCCAGTTCGTTACGTCGTTGAAGTAGAAAAGGGTAGTGCCGGCGATCCGGAATATCAACTCAATTACATTTCGAGACAGGGGAATAGAAAGGGTGTGTGGTGGAATTTTGATGTCGGAGAACAACCAGCCTACCCGATTTTCTCGTTATCGGGGCCTGTTACCATTCAGGCTTTTCCTTTTACTACTGATCCAGATTTCCCTTTTGACAACACGGAGATGGCTGTGGGGCCTATACGAGTGGTGGTTGGGCAAGCCCCAAAGTAAACACTGCAATTGCCACAACAACTCCAGCGATTTTCACTGGAGCTAACACGGCCGAAAGTTGACAACGGAAGAGGAATCAACCAGTACAAACGAGGTTCCAGAGGGAATTGGTAGCTAATCATGCTATTGACCGTTTTAACGTGCGGCAAAGGAGGGTGAAGATGCAAGTAAGTAAATGGATTTCCGGGTCAGGGGTTTTGGTCGTATTGGTCTTTTTCTTTTTGCCCTGGGTCACTGTTTCCTGTGGAAACCAGAATTTTGTGACGGTAAGTGGGTATGAGTTGGCGGTTGGGGCGGAGATTAGTACCGGCTTTACCGTGGAGAAGACGGAAGGGGACGCGGCCGTTTTCATCATCCCCGCTGCCGCCTTGGTGGCCGGGTCATTGCTGGCCTTGGCACTGAGTGGGACTTTGCCGACGCGAGGAACGGCTGCCGGGCAAATTCTAGCCGCCGCAGCGGGCCTGCTCATTATCTGGCTGAAATGGTCGCAAATGAGCCAGGATGTTCGCGCCCAAGGGGGCGATGTGAGTACAGAAGCAGGGTTCTGGTTTACCATCGTTGGGCTAGGGCTGATTATTTTGGGTGGAGTTTTGACCTTCATGGAACGATCAAACAGCAATTATTCTGATCCGAATCAGCACATAACTGGATACTACTCATAAGTCAGGCTAATGGCTGACCAATTAGCAAAATATTGATTTAAGGTGCGAATGAGGTATGCCTGATCCAAACACATCGCAACAAGAAACTCAAGATAGTTTCACTTATGATGCAGCAAGCTGGCCACACGGTATTATTCGTCAATTATTGTGTAATGCCTATGATGCTGAGGAGCTAAAAACCCTTGCTCAGGATTTGAGTGTCTCTGTTGACTTAGACGGGACTGAAGGGAGAACAAAATATGCTCGTGAAATGGTAGACATGTGCAGAAGGCGGGGGATATTGGGCCAATTGTTGGGTCTGGTAGCAAGACAAAGACCTAATAAGTACACACTTTATAAAAGGAGTCTTACAGGAGGGAATGAAGAGAACCGCCTTGTACACGTAAATTTCGTGGTGGTGGCAATGACGCAGGCAGAAGCAAAGCAATTATTGGATGAACCCCAAAAATATGCTAGAAGTGGCTTTCAAGAATTTGCAGGCATCCCAGAATATGTCGTCGACCTACCCACCCATTACAAAACTGAACGTGACAAATGGGAACCTCATTCTTGCCCTGAATCCAGTATTATACAGATAATTGAAGATACTTTCATGCGCCTTCAACCGCAAATGATTCGTTCTGTTAACAATTCTGAACAGATGATTATCCTTGAACCTCGCTTCTATTCGCAAGATTTTCTTACAGACACGACATTATGGAGCAACCTAAAAAACACAGGTTGTATCGTCATCGTTGATACGGTTTCATTATTTCACAAAGATGTGTGGGAAGCTTTTATACAAACAGGCATTAGCCAAAGCGATAGAAACACAGTTTCAATGTTAATGCTTGCCCCCATTAATTTAGCGAGTCATCCCGTTCATAAATTAATAACAAATATGGTGCGAGAAAATCTCAAAAAGGGGTTTCGGAAATTTGCTGAAGAGTGGAACCTTTCTTTTGAATTTGGTAACGCGGACAAAGTTTTTCTTCAACGTTGGATTTCTGCTATGTTACATAGATTTGCTGAACAAACGCTTGGTGCAATGGATGAAGAATCTGGCCACTTAATGGAAAGGCAAATTCAGGTTAATGGAGCTATTGGCAGTCTGGTTCTACGAAGACGACCACGGTGATGTTTTATGATTTTCACCTTTTATTCCTACAAGGGTGGCGTCGGCCGTTCGATGGCGTTGGCGAATGTGGCCGAATTTTTTTACCAGAACGGGCTAAATGTCCTGATTGTGGATTGGGATTTGGAAGCGCCGGGATTGGAGCGTTTCTTTGAGAAAGTTGACCATCAGGGGATATTAGAGGGTCGCGGAGTGATTGACATGCTGCTTGACTATAAAGTGCGCATGACAAAAAAACTGGAGCTAGATGAAAGAGGCGAATTCCCCTTCTTGAAGCCAACGCCTGACCTGACAATTGATTTACATCCGGAAGAGAAAACGGAAGATCGCAGCCTCCGTCTCTTAACGGCCGGAAACCGCAGCACCGCCGAATTTGTCAACTATGCCCATGCCGTCATCACCTTTGACTGGCAAGACTTTTACGAGAACTGGAAGGGTGAGCAATACTTTGAATGGCTGCGGCATCAGCTTATTGCCGCAGCCGATATTGTGCTAATTGACAGCCGCACCGGGGTCACGGAAATGGGTGGGGTGTGTACCTACCAACTGGCCGATGTGGTGGTGATGTTTTGCGGCACAAACGAGCAAAACCTGAATGGAACGAGGGAGATGGCGGAACGTTTTGAGGGCGAAGGCGTGGTTGAGGCGAGGAATAATCGTCCTCTGCATCGCATCATTGTCCCTGCCCGTTTTGATTTGAACGCCCCTAGAGAGTTCGCAAATGCCTACGAACGCGAGATGGAATCTTTCAACCATTTCCTACCTATCCAAGTCAAAGAGGAAATAGGCACATTGTGGGAATTGGCTGTGCCATACATTCTCGACTACTCTTTCAAAGAAAGGGTCGCTATGGGTGAGCCCGGAGAGACTTTAGCCAAACCATTGATAAAGCCATACAAATTGTTAGCCAAGTGTATGACAATGCTCTACCAGGCACAGAAGCAAGAAGAAGCACAAAAACAAGAGGCTCTGACGAAGATTGAAAACTTGAAAGAGCGACAATTCCCTGAACTGATTGTCCGCGAAGACGATGAAGTAGCCCGACAACGAGTCAAGATTCGGGCGGCATTAAGGGGGGGGGATTTCAAGGAAGCTGAAAAGTTATTAGATGACGTTCGTCTGCGTTTTCCAAACGAT
Source organism: Ardenticatenaceae bacterium (assembly GCA_020634495.1). The sequence goes on from JACKBR010000046.1 coordinate 29,649, forward strand.
AAGCGTCTTGTTGCCTTTGAAAAAGAAATAACAAAAGCTCGACACGAAAAATTAGAAGGATTAAGCAATCTTATTCGACAATCTCTTAACGAGGCACAATCAACCAATAACCTGAATGCTATCGGTCAATGGATTGATGAATATGAAAGTCTGGCCCCAAGTCGTATGGAATCCGTACAGGCTTGGCGTAGACAATTATCAGAAGTACAAAAGATTTTGGAAGCAGGGGCAATACTGAGTGAAACTAGACTTAGATGTATGGAATTATGGGCTGAAGGAGGTGTGCCAAACGCGAAGATTGCCCTTGAACGAGCAGTGGACTTAGAACATCGTTATGGAAAATATCATTCTTCTATATCCCAGTTGAAAGCAGAAGCAGAGGAGATGTACCATCGTGCGCGGGAACTTGCTGGAGCACATTCGACAACTGCTGTCACTGGTCGCTTTGAATCACTCTTGACCGAATATCGAAGACTGCGGGATCAAGGGGTTCATTATGTTCCGGCTTTATCATTTCAGAGAACTGAAACTGGGGAATTGTTTATTGACGAACGATCGGACAATTTCGACTTACTACAATTAACGCAAGACAGTTCAATAGAAGATGTCTGGGAAATAGATATTGCTATTATCAACTTACAACAAGTTGCTCGCGATTATGCCCGGCAAAAAGCTGAAGAAAAACTTCATAATGCGGAAACCTGTTTGCGCGAATCACCTCGTCGAGCAAATGAAATTCTTGAAGAGGCTTTGAATCTTTTTGGATTATCCCCAGAAGACAGAGAAAGACTTGAACGATTTCAGGAGAACCACGTCATTCCGGCTGTACAGCGACGTGAAGAAGCAGAAAGGTTACGGGATGGAGCAGAAATACTATCTGCTTTTCAAGGCTGGGTTCAGCTAGAAAAAGCCCTTGAAAAAGACCCTCGTACCCCCGACATTTCAGAAGCCCGAGAACGGCTACGCCCGCGATTTGAACAATGGGTACAACAAGAACTGATGCGCCTTCATCGGGATCAGACAGCTATCCCTCGAGCCTATCTTGGACAAAAAGAGTATCAGCAGCAATATAGACAACTTATTGATCGGGCTAACGAACTGGCTGGCTGGAGCAGCCAGGATCCATTATTGCAGCGATTAACGGCCGAAATAGAAACATTTGTCAACCAGTCTAGAGAAATACTGGAGACGTATGAGTATGTTTCCGGTCAAACTCGTGCTATTCAAGGATATTTAGAACAGCGTAATTTCCGCTTAGCCTATGAGACTTTTGCCCGCTTACAAGAGCGGGTAGGCGACACGCAGCTGCGAGAATACTATCCAGATTTGCCCGGTATCCAACTTCAATTGGAAATCCGCAGCCGTATAGATACGCTCGTCAAAAATTTAGAAACAAATTTAGGCGCAGATGAGTCCCGTTTAGAACAATCCATCTACAGGCTGCAAGATGCTCTGAAGGAGTCTCCTGACCATCCGGAAATTCCGCCCCTATTACGCCGTTTTCGCTCCCGACTTGCTTTCCGCCAGGGACAGAAAGCATATGAAGACGAGAAATATAGAGAGGCGCGGCGTGAGCTGGAAAAAGTAGATAGTGACGACATAATTGAAGCCCAATCGCTGCTGCGCCAGTTGGAAGCGGCGGAAAAAGAGCGTGACGAATTGGCGCGAGATATTGATCGGATCAGCAAAGCCAAAGAAGCAAAACAGTGGCGGTCGGCTTATGAGTTAGCCAGCCGCTGGATCGGTCAGCCGGTTTATGCACGCTCTTTAGAGAACCAGCTTGCTCAACTTCATAAAGATATTGTGGAGGAATGGCACACAGACGCCACGCGCAATCTGGAAACACTGAGCCGGCAACGGCCGCTTGACGAAGCCCGAATCAAAGAATATCTGCACGTTTTTGATACCCTAAACGATCATGAAAAGCTGGCCGAGTGGCAGCGCAAGGCGTTGGCTCCCTGTCACCAACAGGCGGCACAAACAGCGCAGAAAATTGGCGATCTGGAAGAAAGCGTACGCCAGTGGCGTGAGGCGCTGCGTCTGGACGGCGACAACGACGCTTATGAAGAGGGATTGGCGCTGGCGCGGAAGGCATTGTTAGCGCAGCAGATAGCCGCTGCGCCGGCCGATTGGGAAGCGGCGGTCAGGCTCTACCGGGAACTGCAACAAGAATACCCGGAAGATGTAGAAATTCGCCTGCGATTGGCGGAGATTTACTTGCATCAACAGAAGTTGGGCGCAGCCTTGTCTCAGCTGACATGGATTGATGCCCTGGATGAGCAACGTGATGTGAAATTGCCAGCGCCGATTATTGCAGAGAAGGCCCGGTTACGCGAGCAGCTTGAACAGGCGCAAGCCATCTTGCAGCGCCGCGAAGAAATCGAGGGTTATCTGCAAATCAGCCGGGACTTGGGTGATTATGAAGAAGCGCAGCGCCGGCATCGGAAATTGTTACAGGATTATCCCGGCGCCAACGCGGATAACCGCAAATGGTGGGACGAGAACATTGCTCGTCTGGCACAGGAATTAGAGAAAGATTGGCAGCAGGTCGTTAGCGATGCGGAAGTACCACAGGCAACAGGCCAGGTCGTCATGATACTGCGAAAAATCCTCACCTTGCAACCTGGCAACGCAAAGGCAAAACAACAATTGTTGAGAGTGGCTAATCAAGCTGGCGATCTGGGCAATGACGTAGATCGTTTTATTGGCGCACCCCTTGGCCGGGCGACGGCCGGCGCAACGCCACTCACCGCCTTGGAAAATCGGATTGAGCAAGCTCAAGCTTTGCAAGAGCAGGTAGCTGCCTGTCTGGAGGCCCTCAGCAGCAAGCTGGCAGCTGAGGTTGTGGATAGCAAACAAAAGCATGAACAGCTTCAGGAGCGACAGATCGATTTGCTGCGGCACATCCAAACGTTAGGAACTCTACACGATTTGTTGCAGCAGGGCTATGTACGGTTGGAAAAAGGCCAGCGCAGCGGCCAATGGAACGAGGTAGAGACAATCACCAGCCGGCTGCAGCAAGAATTCGGCGATCATCCGGTGGTTTATGCCTTTATGCGCGAATTGGACCAGACAAAACGGGCCCGGCAAGAAATTGATCGTAAAAGCAAGGCATTAAAAGGAGCGGTTCAAGCAGAGCAGTGGCGCGAAGGCCAGCGGCTGCTTGGCGAGTTGCGAGAATTGGATGGAGACGGCCGTTACTTAGTCACTGACAGTTTGACGTTCGAGACCGATTTTGCGGAACGGCCGTTGTCCTTCGTGGAATTTGAAAAACGATTAACAGATCACCTCAACCGCATAAGCGTGCTCTATCAATGGCTGGCGCCCCTGCTACAAGCCGCCCCCTGGCGCGGCCCGGCCTTACCCACTGCCAGCCTGTTCCCAGACGATTTGCGCAACCTGACACAACTGGTGGCTGAATGGCTCAATACGTCTGAAGACAAAACGCCAACGGTTGGGCGATTTATTCTTTCCACCGTTCGTGAACAACAGGAGAAAGGAAACTTTGGCGCAGCGCTGGCTTTATGCCAGGATGCCCTAGGCGATGGCGCCCAAAGCAAAATGACAACGGTGGGATTTAGCGGCCGGTATACCTTGCGCCATCTCTATAGCCGGCTACAGCAAGCGCCAGAAGTACCGGCGACCGAGGTGGATGGTGAATTAATGAGGCTGGTTTTGCAACAGGGGCATCTATGTCAGGCCCGTATCGCTCTCTGGTTGGCGCAGGCGGAACAGGAGCTAACCGACCTGACTCGCCAGGAAACGTTGTTTGAGCAAATGTTGGCTGATTTGCGTGGCTGTGTCGGCCGGCAGAGCGGTGCGTGGTTCTGGCAAAAAGGGCAAATTCGAGAACAAGGCAGTTTGCTTTATCGCCAGCTTCGTGAAATAAGCCCACAGGCCGTAGAGCCACAGACGCTACATGGATTATTGATTGGTAGTCAGCGATAGTTCATTCCCTGGTTGGCAAAGTGCCTGTTTTCCGGTGACGTTGTCCGATCGGCGCATTGTTTTAGCCACTTTTCTAACAAAGTCGCCTTGATCTGATTTCTGCTCTTTCATCTGAGCGAACGCCCTGTAACAATGAGCGAACATACCAAAAGGGTCAATATATGGCTAAGCGCGTCTCCCCCAGGTCAAACCATAACACGTTATCCATGTCTGAGCGCCGTTCATTCTCGCGAAATCATCAGGGACTTTCGCTACAGCCGCCCCGGTCTTCAGGACGAGAGCGCTATAGAGTGAATGGGGTAGACAGTAATATCGGGCAAATCAGTAAGCGATGGCTTGTTGTTGATGGTATTGGCCTTATATTGATCGTTGCTGCTGTTTGGTTGGCCTTTCGTGGGGCATCAGGTGGGATGGACGACGCGACTGTTGTTGCGTTACCAACGGCGACCACCGCCAGTGGTCATAATTCAATAGCGACAATTGCAGTTTCCATGCCGACAGAAACAGCCGTTCCCCCCACGCCAACGATCACTGAAACGAACCCCACCATTACCCCAGCCGATATGCAGAATCCAGTGCCCAATTTTGCTGATTTACAGCAGCAACTGTACGGTCTAATTAACGAGGCGCGTGTTGAGCAAGGTCTGTCCCAACTGGCCTGGGACATTGCTGCCGCCCTTTCAGGCCAGTTACATGCCGAAGATATGGCCCAATACAACTACTTCAGTCACTGGAACCGAGATGGTCTTGGACCTGATCTGCGTTATGCTCAAACGGGTGGTCAGCATGCTGTCGTAGAGAACATTCATGCTTTCAGTTCCACTTACGAAAACGGTCAGAGTGCGTCCATTGAAGACTGGACGACCGTCATCCAAAACGCCCATACCGGTCTTATGAACAGCTCTGGCCATCGCGCCAACATCCTCGATCCGGTGCATACCCATGTTGGCATTGGGCTGGCCTACAATCCGGAGACGGGCCAGGTGCGTCTGGCCGAGGAGTTTACCAACCAATACGTAACCCTCACCCAGCTACTGCCGGTACAGGCCAGCCTCGGTGATACTGTGACGCTAAGTGGCCAGTTCCGCGGCGGTAATATCAGTAATGTTATCCTCAGCCTGGCCTACGAGCCTTTTCCTGTACCCATTAGCCTGGCTGACCTGGCTAGAACCGGTACTTATTCGTCCGCAGCCGAAGGCGTGGAGACTTGGCCCGGTGATCTGATCTTCAATCTTGCTCTGACGCTTAATTACAGACAGCAGCCCGGTTATTACCATGTGCGCGTCTTTGCAGATATTGATGGGGATCAGGCGTTGGTCTTGGACCACGTGATTGCTGTTCGGTAGTCTGCTGCCCCGTTCGGGACGGACCCCCACGTCCCTCATGGACCTGACCGGCAATAACCTACGCCGCCTGACGGATGACCCGGCCGGGGACACCCTGGCCAACTGGGCGCCCAACAGCCAACAACTCGTTTTCGTTTCCAACCGTAACAACACCAACGACATCTACATCATCGACCTGGACGGACGCAACCTGCGCCAGATTACCAACACCGCGCTCTACGAAGGACACCCAAGCTGGTCCGTGGATGATTTGCTGGTCTTTACCGCTGGGGATTACCTGGGGTACACCTGGGAAATTTACACCATGAACCTGGACGGCAGCAACCGGCAGCAGCTAACCGACAACACCGTCACCGATTGGTCGCCCGAATGGTCGCCCGATGGGCAGCAAATCCTGTTCATTCGCGCG
>JACKBR010000047.1 GCA_020634495.1 Ardenticatenaceae bacterium
TGCAAGAATTCCCTTCACAGCTCAACCTGGGCTTTTACCCAGGCAGCGAAGGCACAGCCCCATACTTTTACTCCAACCCCTGGCCGTTTGAAGCTGAACTGCTGGACAAGCCGCTGCCGCCAGGGGCCAGCTGGCATACGGCTGGCTGGCAAGGGGCCGAGCTGCCCTACAGCGAGGTGGTTGGCCAGCCGGATGCCGAAACCAGGCTGCTGGACTTTGCCAAAACCGTTTACAAATTAGCCGCCCCCACGCTGATGGTGTTAGGGTAATCGCATATTCACTCATCGCCGGAGGCTGAAGCCATCCGGCTAGTTATGGAAGCCCATTTGGGCTTAAAAATAGGCTCGAAGGGCCTTTCATAGATAGCGGGGGCGTTCACGCCTCCGCGAGTATGGCAGAATAACCGAGTATGCGATTTACTAACGGTGTAGTTTATGATGACAAAACCCCGGTCTTTCCACTATAATGCAGCCACTTTTTAGCATGAATTGACCCTGTGGAGAGATGAATGTCCAAATCAAAATCTACGGCCGTACCAAGCAAAACGGCCGTTTCCTCTTTACCGCCCGAAAGGCTGCGCCAAATCTGCCTGCCAGATGTTTTTAGCTTTAGCAGCACAGCCGATCTCCAGGCCGAAACGCAAATTATTGGCCAGCCGCGTGGCACCCGTTCTATTGCCTTTGGCATTGGCATTGCCAGCCACGGCTACAATATTTACGCGCTAGGAGCCATCGGCACCGGCCGCACCACGGCCATAGAGCACTTTTTGTACCAGCAAACCCGCACCGCCCCCGTGCCTGGCGATTGGATTTACGTCCACAATTTTGCCATTCCCCACCAGCCCAGAGCCATTAAGCTGCCCGCCGGGCAAGGCAGCAAGTTCAAGGGGCAAATGGCTCGCCTGATCGCCGACCTGCGGCAAGATTTGCCCCAGGCATTTGATACCGATTCGTACCGGGAAACGATTAATGGGGTACAGGCTTCATTTGAACAGGAGCGCAGCGCCGTGCTGCAAGCGCTTCAGCAGCAGGCGGCGGCCGAAAATTTTGGGCTGATGCAAACAGCCTCTGGCTTTGCCATTGTGCCCATCCAAAATGGACAGCAGCTTTCAGCAGAGCAAATCCAGCAGCTGCCCATTGAAACACGGCAGGCAATGGACCAGCAGGCGCAAAAACTGTCGGTTGAGCTGGAAGAAGTTGCTTACCGCATTCATGAACTGGAGTTGGCGGCCCGCAAAACGATGAAGCAAATTGATAGGGACGTGGCCAAAACGGCCGTACAGCACCACTTCGACGATCTGAAAAACACCTACGCAGATGACGATGAAATGTGCCTCTATCTGGATGAAGTTCAGGCCGATGTGCTGAACCAGATCGAAGATTTCACCTCTCCCGTAGACAGTCCAGAAGAGATTGACCTGAGCCGGTATGAAGTAAACCTGTTGGTGAACAACAACGACACCAAAGGCGCACCCGTCATTGTGGAAGAGAACCCCACCTACAGCAACCTGTTTGGGCGGCTGGAGTACGAAATGCGCAACGGGCTGCTAACCACGCATTTTACCAACATCAAATGCGGCAGCCTGCATTGGGCCAATGGCGGCTACCTGATCCTGAACGCCCACGATTTATTCAAACATCCAGAGGCGTGGGAAGCGCTAAAACGGGCCATTAAATCAGAAAAAATCTCTGTGCAGCCAGCAGGATTGATGAACAATGGCCAGGTGCTGGCCAAAACGCTCGACCCTGAACCTGTTCCGCTGTCGGTCAAAATTATCATGACGGGCAGCGTGGGGCTGTATTACGCTTTGTTTGAGCAGGATGAAGAGTTTCAGTCGCTGTTCAAGGTGCGCGCCGATTTTGACTCCACCATGCCCCGTGACAAAGCGGCTGAGCTGGCTTATGCCAACTTTATTGCCAACCGCTGCCACCAGGAAGGGCTGATCCATTTTGATCCAACGGCCGTTGCCAAGGTGGTTGAATACGGTTCGCGCCTGGCTGAAGACCAGCGCAAACTCAGCACCCTGTTTGGCCTGGTGGCCGATCTGGTGCGGGAAACAAGTTACTGGGCGGGAGTAAACGGCCGTTCCCTGGCCAATGCCCAAGACGTGCAGCAAGCGCTTACCGAGCGCACCCAGCGGGCTGACCGGCTAGAAGAATATATGTTTGAACAATTTTTGGATGACACCATCTTTATTGCCACCGAGGGCAGCGTGGTGGGGCAGGTCAACGGCCTGTCCGTCATCGACACGGGCGATTACTCCTTTGGCCAGCCGGGGCGCATCACGGCCCGCACGTTCATGGGGGATGATGGCATTATCCACATTGAGCGAGAAACGGAGATGTCTGGCCCGCTACACGAAAAGGGCGTGCTGACGCTGAATGGCTACCTGGGCGGCACATACGCGCAGCACCAGCCCCTCTCCCTCACGGCCAGCCTCACCTTTGAGCAAAATTACAGCGGCGTGGATGGCGACAGCGCCTCTTCCACAGAGCTGTACGCGCTGCTGTCTAGCATCAGCGAAATCCCCATCAACCAGTCGCTGGCCGTCACTGGCTCGGTGAACCAGCGCGGCGAAATTCAGCCCATTGGCGGGGTCAACGAAAAGATTGAGGGCTTTTTCCGGCTGTGTGCAGCGCGTGGACTCACTGGGGAGCAAGGGGTCATCATCCCGGCCAGCAATGTGGATAATTTGATGCTGCATGAGCAGGTGGTAACGGCCGTAAACGAAGGCAAGTTCCGCATCTGGCCCATCAAAACATTGGATGAAGGCATTGAGCTTGTCATGGGCTTACCAGCAGGACAACGACAGAAAGACGGCCGTTATCCCAAAGGCACCGTCCATTTTGCTGTCCAGTCCCGCCTGCTTCAGCTCGCCGAAGACCTCAACAAATTTGGCGACGACGATGGTGATGATGAAACATAGGCTGCGTATTGTTAACGACCCTTATTTGGTGCCAGGCAATGAGCTAAAAGCCCAATATGCGTTTTTAGATTTGTCGGAGACGATTTATGGAGATAGTTGAACAAATTGTAGAAGCTGCCTTAGCTCAAGAAGCATTACAATTGCGAAGCTTAATTCAACAATTCCTACGAAATAATCCACGTTTTGAGGCATTGCCTTCCTTTAGTTCGGAAGACCCCGTAAAGTTTGCCTTGGCAGCAGCCATCATTGAGCTGTTAGCTGAACAAACCAATCAACTACCACCAAGTTGGACAATCGAGGCGGGAGCATTGTCTGAGCCAATATTTCTTTTGAAATCTGCTGAAAAAATGAAGCGTCTGCGTCAACTTTGTGTTGAGAAATCGCCGCCTTCTTTTAAGAAGCGCGGCTTCTATGCCCCGCCAAATTTTCTGAGTTTTGCCTAACAAAACATGAATCGGATACGGTAAGTACCTGATGGTTGAAGCGGCGCGGTTAGGGCAAAGCGTATTCTAATCACGCTACGCTGGTAATGCAGCCATCCCTATGAGTGTTGTGTCTCTAGAAAATCCTTTTTCCAGTAATGAACAAATGGGGACATCTTGTACTTCTCAATAACGTGAGAAAAATTGGGCGAATATTTCCAATACATATCTGACCATATCTGGCGTGATGCGGGGGTAAACGCCAATCCAGAAGGTCTGGTTCATTACCGTGTCGGTGTTGGCAAGGTCGCCGACAACGCGGTAGGGAACGTTTTGGTAGGCGGGTTGGCGGGTGATGTTGCCGCTAAACAACAGGCGGGTGGCCACCTGATTGGCCTCTAAAAATTGCACCAGGTCGTTGCGGCTAAAGGGGGCATCTGGCCGCACAGTGAGCAAGAAGCCAAACCAGCTTGGCTCGCTGTTTGGCGTGGCCTGGGGCAAAATGAAAAATTCCTCGTACTGCTTGAGGCCATCGTAGAGAAGCTGCCAGTTGCGCTTGCGAGCAGCGATGAAGTCGGGCAGCTTGTCTAGCTGGGCCACGCCGATGGCGGCCTGCATGTCGGTCATTTTGAGGTTGTAGCCGATGTGGGAGTAGATGTATTTGTGATCGTAGCCTTCGGGCAGTTCGCCTAGCTGCCACTCGAAGCGCTTGCCGCAGGTGTTGGCCACGCCGGGGGCACACCAGCAGTCCCGTCCCCAATCGCGGAATGATTCCACCAGCTTTTTGAGCTGGGCATGGCGGGTAAGGACGCAGCCGCCTTCGCCCATGGTGATGTGGTGGGCGGGGTAAAAGCTAACGGTGGAAAGATGGCCAAAAGAGCCGGTGAGACGGCCGTTATAAATCGATCCCACCGCGTCACAATTGTCTTCAATCAGCCACAGGTTGTGCTTGTTAGCCAGTTCCAGCACAGCTTCCAGGTTAAAGGGGTTGCCCAATGTGTGGGCAATCATGATCGCTTTGGTGCGGGGGGAAACGGCCGTTTCCAGCAAGCTCACATCCACATTGTACGTGCCCAGCTCAATATCTAGAAAAACAGGCGTTAGCTGATTTTGCACGATGGGGTTTACCGTCGTAGGAAACCCCGCCGCCACCGTGATCACTTCATCTCCTGGCTTCAGCTGGCGCTCTTCAAGCTTGGGCGAGGTAAGCGCCGACAAGGCCAGCAGGTTGGCCGACGAGCCAGAATTGCACAAAACAGCATGGCGCACCCCCATCCAGCGGGCAAACTCCCGCTCAAACTGTTCGGCATAACGGCCAGTGGTTAGCCAAAATTCCAGCGACGAATCCACCAGATTTACCATTTCGGCCGCATCAAACACCCGGCCAGAAACGGGCACTTCTGTCTCGCCAGGGGAAAATAGCTGCTGGCTGTGTTCCGCCTCAAAATATTCTTGAACCAGCGCCAAAATTTGCTGCCGCAGCGCCTCGCTTTTACTCATTTGTTGCTCCAATGCAGGTTTTATCAGCCTGGTGCAGTTTAGGCACGGCTGTTATGTAAAAGCCAAAAAGAATTTTGAATTAGCGTGAGCGCGCATTTGGCTTTTACTTGAGCAAACCACCTAGAAAACGCGCCTCGTTTGTCAAAATACCTTCTGTGGTTTGCTTAGTTACTGGAGAATAGCTTATTGCAAAATGGGAATTTGGGCGAATGGCAAGTGGTTTATTCAGCGGTTGTTTGTGGTTTGGAAACGGGGGGTGGCGTGGCCAACGGCCGTATCCCGCCAGCCATCAACTGTTCTACACGCCCTAACCGGTAAAGCACAATACCAGCCAGAAATGTGGTGCCGCTATAAATAAAATAAAACCAGTGCCAGGGTAAAGCCATCAGGGTAAAGCGCAGCCCGCGTTTGTCATGCAAAAACTGGTAAAACGGCCAATTTAGCCAGATGAGCAGCACAAAGGCACACAAAACAAGCAGCCAGGCCCAACCAGAAAACAGCGTCAGCCCCAGGGAAAAGAGGCCAATGAACGCAACGGCCGTACTCAACCGCTGCGAAATGTTCAAGTTCAAATCATTAGGCGCACCGCCCCACTGCAAAATTAGCTGCGTCCAGGGCAGCGCCCGATCTCGTACATCGGTTATCAACATTTGGCGCGGCGACCAATGTTTCATATGCTTCACCTGTAGCAGCTTCTCTAGCTGCACCCGGTACCCCGCCGCCTTCAAACGATAACCCAGCTCAATATCCTCAATGCTGGGCCGTTCATACAGGCGCTCATTAAACCCCCCAATCGCCAAAAATAAATCCCGGCGAATAGCGCCGCAGCCGCTCCAAAAAGTAGAGGCGTCAATATTGCCGTGCTGGTGTACGTAATGGTGCAGCAAATTGCGGTATTGCGACAAGAAGTTTGGCGCAAAAGGCTGATCGTCGTAGGAGCCAAAGCAGGCCGCCAGACCTGGGTCTGCCTGCATGGTAGCGGCAATATGCCCAACAGTGCCCGGCTGCACCAACACATCGGCGTCCAGAAAAAAGAGGATGTCGCCCTGCGCCACCTGGGCACCAATATTACGCGCCTGGGCTGGCCCCAAACGGCGCGAGAGGCCGGTAACGAGCCTTGCGCCATGTGCATAAGCAATTTCCACCGAATTGTCTGTGGAGCCATCTTCAACCACAATAAACTCCCAGCATTCGTACAGCGTTTGCCGCAATGCAGCCAGGCAACGATCAAGCAACAGTCCGCCGTTGTGAACCGGGATAATCACCGAAATCATTGGTTTCATAAGATTACTTTTGCGGTTTATGACGGAGATGGAGGAAGAAGTTGTAGAGAAAGGCCACAACATATCCGGCAATAAATCCCGTCACAAATCCATATAAAAGACCAATCACGCTGCCCCAAAAGCTGACGGTATACCCCAGAAAAAATTGGCCCAAAAGCGCCAAATGGGGGCCGATTGGTTCCCCGCCTTTAAGCAGCAGCCAATTGGTTGCCACAAAAATGACCAGTCCAAAAATCACGCCTGTCACCAGGCCAGACACAACGGCATTGAGCCGCGTTAGCCGTGTCATGACAATTTTTTCCAGAGGCGGTTTTTCGTCGGTCATATTCAAAAAAAAACTTTTTGGTTCTTGCTTTTGCGATGTCTGGTTCTCCGCCGACAAACGAGTTCAAAACCCAAAAAGTTATGTGTCATCATTAAGTTGTTATGCCGCAATGTATGCCGCTGAGAAACGGCCGTTACCTTTCTCACCAGGCTGCTATCATTATTAACCAATTTTGTCCGTTTGTGCAAGGAATCAGTAGGGAACGTGGGCTAAATGTGCTCAAAAAACTGCTGCATGGCGCTTTGCTGTGCCGAACGGTGCAGGCTCACTAAATACAGGGCCGTCATGGCATTGCGCAAAAAGGCATAGCCGCTTCCCAACACAAACCCGGTAACAAACGCATACATCAGGCCGACCAGCCCGCCAACGGCCGTTACCGTGTAGCCTGGATAAAACTGGTTAAGCAGCGTCAGGGTCTGCCCCGACACATCGCCACCGCGCAGCAGCACAAAAAACGTTGCCAGCATTAGCCCCACGCCCAGCACAGTGCCCAAAGACATGCCCAAAGCCAGCGGGTCCAGTTTTGGGAACGCCTCTGGCAGCACCTTGTCCACCACATAGGTCAGGTCATCCGGGTTAAGCGCCTGGTTCAGCATCAGTTCTTCATGGTATTCCTGCTCTGCATTCACCTGCCACAGATTATTTTTTTCGCCATAAAGCAAATTGCGCACGGCCAGCATCCCCGTCAGCATCGCATGATCCTGATTGTTGTACCGGTGCAGCCCGTTGCGCCCAATCGTTTGCAGATTTTCCAACGTGGCCAGGTAAGCCTTAATGGTTTCCAGGCTTGCCACGTAATCAGAATCGTACACCGGGTACGTTTTTTCTACGCGAAAGACCACACCATCGACCACATCCTCTGCCTGCGCCAGACCAATTTTTGCAATTTCTCGCTTGCCCAGGGCAACCAATGCCTCGTCTGGCATGTTCCAGATTTCATCCCCTTCATTGCAGAAATATTCTAACCCCAGGCTGGTCATTGTCTGGTCTGGCACCATGTCGGCGCTCCAGTTTTTGAAGTTCTGAATGCGCCCAACCTGCACGCTGGGATCATGGATGTAAATCCAGTTATCGGGGAACAGCTCTTTTTTCTTGATGATGAGGCAAACGGTCAGGAAGTCACGGTAGGCAAGCTGGTTGGCAGCTTGCAAAACATGGGGCGGCGGCGGTGGATCGAGCCATTGCAGCAGTTGGGTTACCGGCATACTGGAGATGAAGCTGCTGCCCGTGAGGGTTTGGGTACGGCCGTCTCGCTCCACTGTCACCCCGGTAATGCGCAATCCCTCACGCTGGATGCCCACCACATTGCTGTTTAGCTGAACCTGGCCGCCTTGCGCGTTGATGCGATCTTGAACGGCCGTCCACAACATGCCCGGCCCCCGGCGAGGATAATCAAACTCCTCAATGAGCGTCTTAATCGTCTCCTGCGGCTTCAAAAACATCGCCGCAATTGCCGTCTTGAGCGATAAATCTTTAATGCGCTGGGCCGCCCATTCCGCCTTTAGCTCATCACAGGGAATGCCCCAAACTTTTTCTGTGTAAGATTTGAAAAACGTTTCAAACAGCCGCCTGCCAAAACGATTGGTCACCCACTGCTCAAACGTCTCTTCCTCTTTGTAAGGAAAAAGGTGCCAGCGCACGTAGCTGGTAATAATTCGCACGCCTTCAAATGGCCCTAAGCCCCACAGGGCATTAAACGGCTTCAACGGATAATGAAAATATTTATTTTTGTAGAAGATGCGGGAAAGACGCGGCCGTCGCAAAAAATCATCCCCCAAAACCTCTTGCCAAAACTGCTGCACCTGGGCCGACTTGGTAAAAAAACGGTGTCCGCCCATGTCGAAATGATAGCCACGATAATTTTCCGTACGGGCAATGCCACCAACTTTGTCGTATTTTTCCAGAACGAGGGGTGTTTGCTGCTGTTTGGTTAATTCGTAAGCGGCCGTCAACCCCGCTGGCCCTCCGCCAATCACAATGATGGGAGGGTCTGTGGGGGATGTTTCTTTTGGCAATACAGGCAAAGGCTCATTAAGCTCCATAAGGCCAGATCGTATCCGTGAGCACTTACAGAGGCACTTACAAATTGCCTTACGAGCATGGTACTGTGGTGCTACGTTTTCACTGGTTTTATTTTCCAAGACCAGCGCCGCAGGCCCGTATAATTGCCTCCAGCCGCCACAGCGCAAACAGCTTGGAGAATTTTGCTTTTAGAGATGCCATTCAGCAAACATCCATCTAGTCACATATCACTTTGCTGATTCGCCGAGCGGCCACCCGCCGAGGGCTGAAGCCCCCGGCTAGTTTGTGGAAGCCCTTTCAGGGCTGAAATGAGCCTCGAAGAGGCTTTCATATACTAGCCCAGTCCGTTTACGGCTGGGCGGATCCAAAGTGATATCTAGCTAGAGCATCCATCACAAAACACGCTTCAAAAACAACGGTAGATCAGTCTTCATTTTTGCCGCCGGACTGTTCCTCATAATGATCGTCGCCAAAGCGCTTGAAGAAACCGGTCCAATAAACCAGGCTGTCGGCCATGCTCAACGAAGCCAGTCCGCCAAAGATACCTAACACGGCTCCCCAGACTAATCCATTCACAAAGCCTTCTTTGCCTGCAACTAAAAAGGCAAACAAGCCAATTGAAAGCGCGCCAAAGGCAATGCCTATCAGCATGTTCACCACTGCCCGTATCAAGAAATTTGGATGTCTCATACTGTTTCTCCCTCGAAAATAAAAAGCGGAACACAGCGCTTTACAGAGAAAACGCTGAGATGCTTGTACTGGAGATTATAGCTGGTGGTGTGGTGCTTCCTAAAAAGAGGCAGGGTTGTTCAAGTAATGGATCGTGCGCAGAATGCCGACAATGCTTTTAGCGTCCTGCAAACGGCCGTTCCAGGCCATCGTCACCAGTTCATCCAGGGGCAGTGGAACCAGTTCAATTTGTTCATCTTCGTCGCCGGGGAGGGGCGCGGGGGAGAGCTCTTCGGCCAGGTAAAGCTGCATCAGCTCATCTGAGATGCCAGGAGCGGGCCAGAGCTGGCCCAGCGGGGTGAATTTTTCGGCACGATGGCCCGTTTCCTCGCGCAGTTCGCGTTGAGCGCAAGCCAGCCAATCTTCCTCCCAGCCGCGTGTGCCTGCCGGGAGCTCTAAAATTTCCTGGTCCAACACATGCCGGTATTGGCGCAGCATCAAAATTTCTAACCCGCTGGCCGACGGCCGTATGGGCACCAGCACCACCGCGCCAGGATGCTCAACGGCCGCTTTTTGCAGGGTACGGCCGTTGGGCAATTGCAGCGTGTCTAGTCGTAAACGCCAGCTATCGCCTTGCTGCCAGAGTGGCTCAGAATGGGTTCGTTTGATCACAGGAAAAGGAGATTGAAGATCGGAGATTAGAGATTAGCAATCTCCGATCTTCAATCTCCCAAAATATTAGTTGCTCGGCGGGATTTTGATCACCTGCCCGACATCCAGCACGTTGGGGTTGGCGATATTGTTGTAGCTGGCCAACTCATCCACGGTGAAGCCGTATTGCAGGCCAATGCGGAACAAATTTTCGCCAGCCTGAACCACGTGGGTGCGCTCGGTTGTCACGGGCGGTACGGCCGTTGCCTCAACGGCCGGTTCAGTTGTAGCCACAACCTCTGTGCCTTCTGCGGGAATGGTGAGCACCTGGCCAATGTCCAACGAATCCACATTGGTCAAATTATTGGCCGAGACAATGACCTCAACAGGAATGTTGTACTGCACGCTCAAACCGGTGAGGGTGTCACCCGCCACAACCGTGTGCGACACTTCACCACGTGGCGCACTGGTAGCCGGGACATCCGTAGCGGCGGGAACGGCCGTTTCCGCTGTGGCCGGGTCTGTTGTGGCTTCAGGAACGGCCGTTGCCTGCGCCGGGTCTGTTGTCGGTTGGGCATTCGGATCAGTTGTGGGAACAGCCAGGGTAGCCGGCAAAATGGGATCGGCCGTGGGATCCGTACTTTCCGGGTTTATGGGACGCTCGCAAGCAACCAGGGCTAAAACCAAAAGAAGCAGGGCTGGCAGCCACCAACGGGATGGACGCCACCAGCGGGATAGAACCAGACGTTTCATAGGATTCTCCTACCTTTGCATTTCAAACACTCAATACATAATTATGTTAATTTCGAGTAAACATAACGCAGTCTACCATAGGCCAAAATGAGCGTCAAGTGAGTGACAACTGCGTGGCGATTGTCGAGAGCGCCTGTTCTATTTCGCTGCACATTTGGGGATACGCTATAATGTCGCGCTATGCCGTCTGAACAGCTATTTGGTTCAAACGGTGGCGCGGGGCACGGCAAGGTTGGGATCAACGCTCATTTGCTATCAAGCGAAGCAGGCTATCGTCGAGCCGGAATCCACCAATACATTGCCCAAGTTTTGCGCCATCTACCCTGGGAAGAGGGTGAACCAACGACCGTTGTCTTTACGCAACAGAAAAAATTATTCGAGGATTTGCCGGGGATTACGGCCGTTTCCAGCCGCCTAGCTACCCAAAATCGGCTCCTACGCATTTTGTGGGAGCAGGTTGTTTGGCCCTGGCAAGCCCGGCAGCACAGCCTGGCCTTGCTGCACAGCATGGCCTTTGTCACGCCGCTGCTGGCCACTTGCCCAACCGTCATCACCGTGTATGATCTGAGCTTTTACCATTTCCCAGAGCGATTTCCTGCCCTGCAACGACTTTACCTTAGCAGCCAGACACGCCGCTCCTGCCAGCGTGCCCGGCGCATCATTACCATTTCAGAATCCAGCCGACAGGATGTTCACCGCTTTTTAGGCGTGCCGTTAAGCCAGATTGATGTTGTGGTGCCTGGCGTTGATCCGGTCTACCAACCATTGCCAGCGGCCGAGGTGTCCGCCTTTCGCCAAAAGCAAGGAGTGGCGCGGTTTGTGCTGCATGTGGGAACACTTCAGCCACGCAAAAACATTCCAGTGCTGCTTAAGGCAATGGCTCGCCTGGATGATCCAGCCATAAAATTGGTGCTGGTGGGTGGCAAAGGTTGGCTATACGATGATATTTTCCAACAGGTGCAGGCGCTGGGGCTGGCAGAGCGGGTGATTTTTACGGGCTACGTGCCGGATGATGACCTGCCGTTATGGTACAACGCTGCGGAGCTGCTGGTGTTTCCTTCTGTTTATGAAGGCTTTGGCCTGCCGGTGGTGGAAGCGATGGCCTGCGGCACGCCGGTGATTGCCGCCAACAGTTCATCTCTTCCGGAGGCAGTTGGTGATGCGGGGCTGCTGTTTGCCCCAAGTGATGTGGAAACGTTGGCGAATCAGATGACGGCCGTTTTAACCGACATCAATTTACAGAATAAACTACGCCAACAAGGGCTGGCACATGCCCAAACTTTTTCGTGGGAGCGCGCTGGCCGGGAAACGGCCGCAGTGTACAAGCGTGCTTTGTTAAATCAATGAGTCATCAAAGAATTCGGTTTGCTACCATCTTTACCGATCTCCTGCTCATCAATGCAGGATTTGCTTTAGCGTATGTGGTTCGTTACCAGTGGCAATGGTTTTTGCCTGTAGACGAACGGTTTTTTGAGCCATACGGCCGTTACCTCAGCCAGCAAGTTGTGCTAAACATCTTGTTAATCATTACCTTTACCCAGGTGCGGGTTTGGCGGCGCAAGCGCGGCGAGTTTTGGGTAGATGAGCTGTCGCGCATCACCTATGCCACCGCCGCCGGGGTTGGGCTCATGAGTATGATTGCCTTTTTTGTGCAGCCAGAGCCGTTTTCTCGCCTCATGCTGGCCTGGGTCTTTTTGGCAATTGCCCTGTTGATTGGTCTGGCCCGCCTGCTGCGCCGCCTGCTGCTCAACATGCTGTACCAGCGCGGCATTCTGGTTGACCGGGTGCTGGTCATTGGCTCTGGCGAAGTGGGGCGCAGCCTTATTCGCACCCTGTTGGCTCGCCCAGATTTGGGCTACCGGGCGGTGGGCTACCTGCACGATGGCCTGAGCGAGAACAATATTGGGCTGGGTCGCATTCCCAATTTAGGCGTGTTTACCGATCTGCAAAAAACGCTGACAGAACGGCCGCAGCTGCACACCGTTTTTATTGCCTTGCCGGGCGAAATGCACCAACAAATCTCGCTGCTGCTGCAAATTTGCCAGCAGCATGGCGTGCGGGCTCAGGTCGTACCCGATCTGCTGCAACTTAGCATGAACCGGGTAGAGTTCAACAACATGGCCGGTATCCCCACACTGGGCGTTCGGGATGTGGGCATCAATCGAGCGCAGCAGGCGGCCAAACGCCTGCTAGATTTGGTGATTATCCTGGTTGGCACCATTCCCGCACTGTTGGCGATGGGCCTCATTGCCCTGGCCATTAAGCTAGATTCCCCCGGCCCAATCATTTACAAAGCTGCCCGCGTGGGCAAAAACGGCCGTCCCTTCAAAATGTACAAATTCCGCTCCATGGTAGTCAATGCCGACCAGCACAAGGAGTCGCTGCGGCAATATAACCAGGCCGATGGCCCCATCTTCAAAATGAAAGATGATCCGCGCATGACGCGAGTGGGTCGTTTTATTCGCCGTTCCAGCCTGGACGAACTGCCGCAAATTTACAACGTGCTGCTGGGGCAGATGAGTTTGGTTGGGCCACGCCCGCCATTGGCTGAAGAAGTAGCAGATTATAAGCCGTGGCACAAGCAGCGGCTGAGTGTCATTGGGGGCATTACGGGGCTGTGGCAGGTAAGCGGCCGTTCCGACCTGACCTTTGATGAGCTGTGCCTGCTAGACATTTATTACATCGAAAACTGGTCGCTGGCGCTGGACATCCGCATTTTGCTGCAAACCGTGCCTCACTCCCTCTTTGGCCGTGGTGCATATTAAAAGCCAACGCAGAGGCGCGAAGGCGCAGAGGGGAGTTTACGGGGGCAAATCTGCGGTTTTTTCATCTTAACCTCCTGCTTGTTCCAGTTCGTCCTGGTTGAGGATATGCTATAATGCAACCATCATGAGCATGGACGCAGAAACGCAAGAAAAAATTGCCAAATATTTGGCTCACTCTCGTCAAGCCGTTGAGACGGGGTGGCTATGGATGAACGCCATGCTGGTGATTATGAGTTAACGCAACTTGATTATGAGAGTGCCAGTCAGCAAGTAGAAAACGCAGCTAAGTTCCTGAATCAAATTGAACAAGTTCTGCATCAGATGAGGTTCAATGATGAATAATCTACCACAACATCTTCAACAAAATGAAAAAGAAGCTATTGAGTCAGTAACTAAACAGCTATTTCAATTTCTTGAGGGGAACTTGGCTGAAGTTTATTTGTTTGGCTCCAAAGCGCGTGGGGATTTCCATGCTGATTCCGACATAGATTTACTGGTTATTGTCGAGTGCTTGGATCATGAGAGTCGTTGGAGAATCCGGGCAACGGCCGCAGATCGCTCCTTAGAATTCGACGTTTTGTTTAATACCCACATTCTTGACAAGGCGAGATGGAACCGGCTTGTGGAATTCCAAGATACGCTTTGGCGTGAAGTGCAGCGGGATGGGATTTCTTTGCAAGATTTTGCGGGGCAGCTAATGAGTTGATTTTGGGACGGCCGTTTCACCCAAGCAACCGTAGTCACAAAATCTTCAAAATATCATCTCGCCAAATTGCCGTTCAGGTGCTGTCCAACGCGCAAAAAGTTTGGCACTGACCACATTACTGCCAGGGCCACAAGTAGTCTGCTAACGGCTCCTTTGCGCTGCATTCTCTATTGTTTCCCTCAAGCTAAAATTCATCATCGGGCGCGGTGGGTTGGGCAATGTCCACGACTTCGCCGTGAAAGTTGATGGTGATGCGAAAGCCCATCATGCCCATCATGTCGCGGGCCTGGGCGGGGATGCCCTGGGCGATGATCTGGTCCATGTCGATGTTGTTGAGTTGGGCGTCGATGGCCGCTTTGGTAAACAAATCATCCTTGCCCATCATGCGCAGGGCTTGCTCTACGGCCGTCTCCTTATTCTCTTCTAGCTGCTGCAAAAAGATGCTGAGCACCTGCCGATCCACCTGGTCAGCATCGATGTGACGCTTAAAGCCAGCGTCATCTATCACATAAAACATATCATGGCCAACAACGGCCGTTTCCACCCGGTTGCCCAACTCATCAAAAATTAAATCTTGAAATAACGCTTTGTTTGCCATCGTAAAACCCTTTTACGTTTTGCTTTTGGTAATGCCTCACAGTACGCAATCTGGCTCAATCGCTCTCAATGTTTTTGCCTAAACGGCCGTTCAGCTCATCCCATTCTAAGCAATTATACAAATTTTAGTGGCAAGCGTGGGGTAATTTGTGGGCAAAATTGGTGATGTGTTGGCGGTCGAGTATAATTTCACGCTGGTTCACGCAGAAATTTGTATTAGCCACAGAGAAAAAAGAGGGCTTAGAGAATTTGAGACTAATCTCAAAAACCTCTGTGCCCTCTGTGGCAAAAATGTGTGAGCACACGGAAGGGAGAAAGTAGGGAACATTGTTTAGACCGCTTGATTGGCTCTTGGGCCTGTTTTCATTGGACATTGGCATCGATCTGGGTACAGCCAACACCCTGGTCTATATTCGCGATCGTGGCATTGTCATCAACGAACCATCTTGGGTGGCCATTAACCGGCGCACCCGCCAACCTCTGGCTATTGGCGCAGAAGCCCGCGAAATGGTGGGCCGTACCCCAGCAGACATCGTGGCCATACGGCCGCTTCGCGATGGCGTTATCTCCGAATTTGAAATCACCGAAGCAATGCTCAAATATTTCATCGACAAGGCGCACGAGCAAATGATTGTGCCCTTTCCCCGCCCCCGCGTGGTGGTAGGCATTCCCAGCGGCGTCACCGAAGTAGAAAAACGCGCCGTCTACGATGCCGCCATTTCTGCTGGTGCCCGCGAGGCTCATCTCATCGAAGAACCCACCGCCGCAGCCATTGGGGCTGGCCTGCCCGTGAACGAGACACGCGGCAGCATGATTGTGGATATCGGCGGCGGCACCACCGAAGTGGCCGTGTTTGCCATGGGCGGCATCGTCGTCAGCCGCTCCATCCGCGTGGCGGGGGATGAAATGGATGAGGACATCATCCAATACGCCCGCAACAAATACAACCTGCTCATTGGCGACCGCATGGCCGAGCGGGTAAAAATTGGCATTGGCTCCGCCTTCCCCCTGCCAGAAGAACGCACCATGACGTTGCGCGGCCGTAATTTGATCAACGGCCTGCCGCAGTCTGTAGAAATTAGCAGCATCGAGCTGCGCGAAGCGATGGCTCCGTCCATTAACATCATTGTCGATACGGTGCGCGACTGCCTGGACGACACCCCACCTGAGCTGATTGCCGACCTGATGGAAGTGGGCATTTGCCTGGCTGGTGGCGGGGCGCAAATTCGCGGCCTGGCCGACCGGCTGGAAGATATGGTGAAGATGCGCGTGTGGGTGGCGGAAGACGCCATGACCTGCGTAGCTCGTGGCGCTGGGCGTGTACTGGAAAACATTGAGCTGTGGGAACGCTCACTCACTGGCCTGCATCGGGGCAGCACGCATCATTAGCCGTGATTGGTGAACAGTGTTCAGTAGGTCAGTAATCAGTGGGTCAGCAGCTGGTTATCCGTCGAGCCAAAGCAATCTCTCAGCTATCATTCATCCTTCTATGTTATCCTCTTTTCACTTTTTACTTTTCACTGGACGGAAGGGCGAGACAGGTGGAGACTCGTTCGTTTGTTTAGCAACGGTTTTACCCACCTGCCTCACCCCTACTTGTCACTGATCACTGACACACTGATTACCGATTACTAATCGTCATGAACTTAAACGACGCCCAACGCAGAATTCGTTGGACAACATTGGCTATCCTGGTAGGAATCGCCATTTTACTGAGTGTTTTAGACAGCACGGGCAATTTGGATATTTTGTTTGGCTTTATGCAAGATCCGCTAACGGCCGTTGCTAGCTGGACCTCGCGGCAAACCGATACAGTGGCCGACGCCCTCTCTGGCCCCCGCGACTTAGACGAAGCCCGCACCGAAATTGAAGCGCTGCAAGCTCAATTAGACGCTTTAGAACGTGAAAACGAAGAGCTGCGTGAAATTCAAGGCGAATGGCAGATTTTGCAAGATTTGTTTAACCGCGCTCGCCAAACGCCAGAATTACGCCGCCAAACTGCCAATGTAATTGCCTACGACACCAGTCCCGCCGTGCGCAGCATCATCATCGACAAGGGATCAGATGACGGCTTGCGCGTGGGAATGCCGGTAGAAAGCTCCCGTGGGCTAATTGGGCGCATTTTCCGCACCACACAAAATTCAGCCCAAATTGTGCTAATTACGGACAATGCCAGCGCTATTCCAGTGCGGCTGGGTACGTCTCGGGCAACGGGCAGCCTGAAGGGGCGTGGGGCAACGGGCGACCTTATTGTGGAATGGGTGGACCTGAAATTCCAGCTAGATTTGGGCGAAGTTGTGCTCACTTCTGGGCTGGGGGGAGACTTTCCCCAGGATATTGTCATTGGCCGGGTGGTGCAGGTAATACGAAACGAGGCGGATCTATTTCAGCAAGCGATTGTGCAGCCCGCCACCGATTTCGACACGTTGGAAATTGTGTTTGTCATCACCGATTTTAATCCAATTGACACGTCGATCTTTGAAAGCCCCACGGAGAATTAGGCCACTTCCATGAACGTGTATTTGAAATCAAGACCATTTAGGGAATTGGCTTGCGGTTGCCGTCGTAAAAGAAGGTGTTGTATTTTTCGGAGCACCCGTAGATGACTGTTTCTATTTATTTGGCAATCCCGTTGATGTTGGTGCTGGGCCTGGTGCAAACGGCCGTACTCCCCCATTTCCCCATTTTTGGCACCACGCCTCAATTAACCTTCCTGGTAGCCTTGGCCTGGGGGCTGCTGTACGGGGTTGAAGAAGGAGCCGTTTGGGCCTTTTTTGCCGGAATCTTTACAGATTTATTCTCGATTACCCCAATGGGTGTCTCGTCATTGGCGTTTATGGTGGGAATTACGGCCGTTATTTGGGCCACACAAGCCCTGCCTGCCAGCCGAGTCTTATTGCCGCTGGCCCTGGCTGGCCTAGCAACCATCATCAGCTTCATTATCGAACTCGTGCTGCTGCGCCTGTTCGGCACCATTACAGACTTCCAGAGTATCATGGTCCTGCCAAACCTGCTTCTGGTTCACGTTCTAGCCACTTTGCCAATTTACTGGCTTCTTTATATTGCTAAACAAGTGACACAGCCACGCCGTGTCCGGCTTTAAGTGTGTCAGAGAAATCCGCGACACCGCGAGGTTTGCCGGTTTGTACAGTTGAGTTTTTATTAAGAAACAAACCGGCAAACTCTTAATCGTAGAGGAAACCATTATGTCTCGAATGGGTTGGGATCGTGTAGAAGATATGGAAGAACTAGAAAAAGAGGATTTTGGCCTTCGGGGTCGCCTCTTCTTCTTTCGTATTGTCATTGTTGCCATTTTAGGACTGCTTCTCTACCGGGTTTATTGGATTCAACAAACGCAGGGCGGCGAGCTAGAAGCGCTCGCCCAGGAAAACCAGTTTGCCATTCTGCGCAATGATGCTCCACGAGGCGTTATCTTCGACCGGGACGGCGATCCGCTGGCCATCAATATCCCCAGCTTCAACGTTACCATCACCCCCACCTTTTTGCCCGACGATGAAAACGAACTGCAAGCCATTTATGAGCGACTTTCCCTGCTTACTGGCGTGCCAGTCACCAATACCATTGAGCAGCAGGTGCTTGTCGAGGCTGCCAACCCAGAGTTGGTAGAAACCTACACCCGCCTGGCAGAAATCTATGGCGTTTCTGGCCAGGAGACCCTGGCACAGGCTGGGGTAGTGCCCCAATTGCCAGACAGCATCGCTGAAATTGTGCGCATCAATGCACCGCTGCAATATATTCCCGCCGTCATCACTTCTGGTATTCCCATCACCCAGGCGTACACCATTGAGCAAGAAAGCATCTTTCTGCCTGGCGTTCGCGTTATCCCAGAACCGCTGCGGTACTACCCCACGGCCGAATACACGGCTCCCATCATCGGCTTTATGGGCCCGCTGCCCAATGAAAACTGGCTCAATTTAGGATTAGGCTACCAGCGTGATGACCGCGTTGGCTGGGCTGGTTTAGAGTCGTCTATGGAAATTGAAATGGCTGGCACCAAAGGGGAACGTCAAATTGAGGTAGATTGGACTGGACGTGAACTGCGCCAAATTGGGTCTGAGGTGGACCCTGTGGCCGGGCTAAATTTGCACCTTACCCTGGACATTGATTTACAAATCATTGCGACAGAAATTTTGCGCCAGGCAATGGAACAGCGGGAGCTGGTGCCTTCACGAGACCCAATTACCGGGCAGGAATCATTTGTGGAGACACAGCAAGGGGCCGTTGTGGCCCTAAATCCCCAAACGGGTGAGGTGTTGGCCATGGTTAGCCTGCCCAGCTTTGACAACAATCGTTTCCAGACCGAAGTGCCTGTGGAATATTACCTGACGCAATCTCGCAGTGTGTACCAACCGTTTGTAAACCACACGGTAAGCAGTATTTACCCGCCAGGTTCCACCTTCAAAATTGTGCCGGGTTCTGCCTCGCTTCAGGAAGGAACCGTTACGGCTTCTCGCCTGATTTTAGGGCCGGGAGAAATCGTCATTGCCAACCGTTTTGCCGAAAATGATCCTGGGCGTCCGGCCCAGAGTTTTTATTGTTGGTTCCGCGCGGGGCACGGCCTGATGAACGCCATTACCGGGCTGGCCAACTCGTGCGATATTTATTACTACAAAATCAGCGGCGGCTTTGACCAGGATGGCGAGTTTGTGGAGGGCCTGGGGATTAATCGCATTTCTCGCTACGCTTCCCAATTTGGCTTTGGCCGCGTGCAGGGGATTGAGCTGCCTCTGGAAGCGGCTGGCGATTTGCCGCCTGACCGCGACTGGAAGGCGCGGGTTTACGGCGAACCGTGGTCAACGGGTGATGATTATAATTTGGGCATTGGGCAGGGATTCCTGACGGCTTCGCCGATGCAGGTGGCTCAAATGGCAGCTGTGGTGGCCAATGGCGGTTTTTTGTACCGTCCCTCTATTATCCACCATATGACAGATGCGGAAGGCAATGTGGTATTTGTGGATGAAAACAGCCAAATTGTGGCGCGGGCGAGGTTGGGTGCAGACGGCCGTACCGTCCTCACTGACGCAGATGGCAACCCGCTCGATGATCCTTCCTTCAACGTGCGCTTTGACGCCGACGGCGATTACATTTACCAGCCAGAGGTACTCAACGCGGTAGATGTGGATCGAGAGAATCTGGAGACCATTGCCGAGGGGATGCGGCTGGTGAATACCTTCATTGATGAAGACCAATTTTACACAGGGGCCACCTATGTGGATTGGCTAGAACCATTTGGCATTACCACAGCGGGCAAAACGGGAACGGCCGAATTCTGCGACAATATTGCCATCGAAAAAGGCTGGTGCAGCTTTGACGACATTTTAAACCGACGCATTTTGCCCACCCACTCCTGGTATGTGGGGTATGCCCCCTTCGATGAGCCAGAAATTGTGGTGTCGGCCTTTTTGTATCATGGCGGGGAAGGCTCGCAATGGGCTGCGCCGGTTGCCTGTAACGTAATAGCCGCTTATTTTGGCCTGGGCCAGTACGCCGCCCTGACAGGCGCTGTCGATGAGGAAGTTGTAGAGGGTGACACCAGGGTCTGCAATTCACTCAGCTTCAATCCGGTGATGCCGCCTGATTTGCTGAGTGCAGTTCAACGTAACTAACCTTATTCAAGACACACAACACGAGAGTGCAAAGAAGAACTGGTAAGCGCAATTTCTATTTCGCACGCTTACCAGTTGTGCTATTATTCACGTATGACAACCATACTTCTTGTGCGACACGGCGAAAATGATTGGGTGAAAAAGCATCGGCTGGCTGGCTGGATCGAGGGGATTCATTTGAATGAAAACGGCCGTCAGCAAGCAGCAGATGCCGCAGCCCGGCTGGTGTCGCTCCCCGTCAACGCCATTTACAGCAGCCCTGTGCTGCGCTGCCGCGAAACGGCCGATTTTATTGCCGAGGCGCAAGGACTCCCCGTAAATTTACTGGATGCCGTTGGCGAAGTTCGCTATGGGGAATGGGAAGGCAAAAAGATCAAAAAACTGGCGAAGAAAAAAGAATGGTTTGCCGTGCAGTTTTATCCCAGCCGCATGAAGTTCCCCGGTGGAGACACTCTGCGCGGGGTACAAACACGCGGGGTAAATGCCCTGGAGACCTTAGCCCAAACCCACAAAGAGCATGAGATCATTGTGGTTGTTTCTCATGCAGATTTGATCAAGCTGGTGCTGGCGCATTACTTAGGCGTGCATATCGATCTTTTTCAGCGGATTATTGTGTCGCCAGCGTCTGTGAGCGTGCTGCACCTGGCTCCCAATGGCGTTGTGCGGGTGGGGCGCATTAATGATGATGGCCCCCTAAAACCGCCAGCCCAGCCCAACAACAAGGACGAGAAGAAATCGGAAAAGAAACAGCCCGCCGAAAAAGCAGCCAGTGCGGATACGGCCGTTTCCCCCCTTAATCACAGCGGTGCTCACCCACCAAACAGTTAGAGAATATTATGGCCAGCCATATTGAACTAAATCCAGCAACCCAAATTACCGTAGGCACCGTCGGCCCTCCTGGGCAGCGGACGTTTTATTTACAAGGCAGTCGTGGTGCCCAGGTTATTTCACTCACCATCGAGAAAGAGCAGGCGCGAATGCTCGCCGAAAGCTTTGACGCCCTCATTCAAGAGCTGGCAAAAAAATACCCAGAGCCAGAAAATGAAGCGTCTGTATGGACTGATATGCGGCTGCGCGAGCCAGTGGAAGCGCTGTTTCGCGTGGGCAATATTGGCATTGGCTATAATGAAGACAGCAACCAGGTAGTGCTGGTAGCCTATGAGTTGGTTGAGGAAGAAGAAGAGCCAAACGTAGTAAGCTATTGGATATCGCGCAGCCAGGTTCAAGCCTTGGTGCAACACGCTTACGATGTGGTTAAGGCCGGGCGGCCTATTTGCGGAAACTGTGGCAAACCTATTGACCCCACTGGTCATTTTTGCCCGCACCGTAACGGGCACGCCTACTAAACTAGAATCTATCCGAAAAGGCCACAGGGAAAAAGAGAATCTGGCGGTGTTGCGCCTGACTTCAAAAAATCTCTGTGAGTTCTGAGCCGCCTATTCGGATAGGTGTCAAGATTGTATTTATTCGTCGAGATGGGAAAAAGCAAATTAAGTACCGCGGAGTGGCTCCAACTGTTACAGGTGGGCACATTAAACGTCAAGGGGGTGCTGCCTTGGAGTTCTAATTACTCGTTTTTGGTGGACATTTGCCCCAATACGGCCGTAAAAGAAGCCCTTCCCCATCTACCCCAAAACACCTTTGCCGATACACGCGCTGTTTATAAACCACGCCGCGGGGAACGGCCGTTGTGGGACTTTACCCAGGGCACCTTATGCCAACGAGAACGGGCCGCCTTTTTAATTAGCCATGCCCTGAACTGGCATTTAATTCCCCCCACCGTCCTGAGAGATGGCGAACACGGCACAGGCTCCGTTCAGCTCTTTATTCCGCATGACCCAGAAGCCCATTACTTCACCTTTGAAGGAGACGGCCGTTTTAGAGAACCGTTGCAAAAAATCGCCTTGCTAGACATTATTATTAACAATGCAGACCGCAAAGCGGGGCATGTTTTAGTTGAAGAGAAAGAAGACCACGATCGTTTGTGGCTTATTGACCACGGCATCAGTTTTCATACAGAGTACAAACTGCGCACAGTCATTTGGGAATTTGCCGGTGAGCCAATTCCAGAGACATTGTTAGCCGATTTGGTATCATTAAGCGACAAAGTGGCAGCCAATGAAGCCGGTCTGCACGATGAGCTACAATTATTGCTAGCTCCTGCAGAAATTGCAGCCCTGCAAAAACGCATCCAGCACATTCTAAAACGGGGCGTTTTTAATTCGCCGGGGCCAGGGCGTCACTATCCCTGGCCGCCCGTGTAGGGTTCACAAAGCGCCTCAGCCGCTGGGCAAACGCTGGCCAATTCTTAGATTTCTTTTCCCTTATGGCTTTATCGGGTAGATTCTTAAGTCATAGTGACTATTATTCAGAGCAATTGTATAGTATCGATCTATTTTTAGTTGAGGCAGTTTAATCGGAAACAACCAATGACATCACCGATTGCCTATAAAATTTTAGTTATAGACGACCACCCAGAAACCCTAAGTATCATCCAGCGCGTCTTGCAACAGCAAGGCTATAACGTGTTGGGCGCACGCTCTGGCTTTCGCGGGTTAGCCCTGGCAGAATCAGAAAATCCAGACCTGGTAATGGTAGATGGCATGATGCCAGAAATGGATGGGTGGGAGGTGTGTCGCCAATTGCGGGGCAATCCACGTCTGGCTGAAATTCCAATCATCATGTTTACGGCCGTTGACGAAGCCGAACAAAAATTGGCCGGGTTTGACGCCGGAGCCGATGATTACCTGACAAAACCAACTGAGCCTGATGAACTGCTAGAGCGCGTTAAAACCATTTTAGAAAACCGTACGCCAAAAGCAGTAGCCCAAACGCAGCTCCATGAGCCACTCACCACCAACATAAGGCCAGCTAGCGAGCCTAAAATACCACTGCCAACCACCATGTCTTTTCCCAATGAGGGCAGCATTACGGCCGTTTTGGGAGCCAGAGGGGGTGCAGGAGCCACAACATTGGCCATCAACCTCGCCAGCAGCATGGCCAGTAACGGGCATCATACAACCCTGCTCGACCTCGACCTGGCCCAGGGACACATTGCCCTCTATTTAAGCCAGAAACACCAGCACGGCCTAAACAACCTGCTGGCCCAGCCAGAAACACAATGGCCCCAGGTTGTCCAAACCGAAATCAGCCAATACAACGAGCATCTAAGCCTGCTGCTGTTGCACAAAAAGTTAGCAGATGAACCGGTTGCCTTGCGGCCAGAACAGGTTCAAAACTTGCTTCAGCCGTTTATCAAACCGAATCATCATCTGGTTATCGACTGCGGTCACCAAATTAGCCCAGTCATTGAATCTGTTTTGTCATTAGCTGACCAAATTATTGTTTGTCTGCGGCCAGAGCGGGTAGCGCTGGCAAATGCCCGCCATTTGCTAACCTATTTGCATGAGATTTCTCCGTTAGAAGCTTCGGTTCAGGCCATTATTTTTGATTTCACCAACCAGATGAACATTCCTCATGAATCATTAGAAAAGTTTCTTAACCATCCGTTGCTGGCCATTTTGCCAATTTCGCCTACAGAAATGAACAAGGCTGTCAACAAAAGCATTCCGCTGGTGCAGCTAAATCCCCAGGCCAAGGCATCCATTTTAATTCGGCAAGTTGCCCAGCAGCTAACAAAAGCGTAAGTTCTATGGTCCCATCCCCTGCCGTCGCCCGTGCCATTGCGCTGCTTCGCCAGGCAAAACATGTGGTAGCGCTCACTGGAGCCGGGGTTAGCACGCCATCTGGCATTCCCGATTTTCGCAGTCCAGAATCTGGCATTTGGGATCATGTAGACCCGATGGAGGTGGCTTCTATTTATGCCTTTCGGCATAATCCAAGGGCCTTTTTTGAATGGATACGGCCGTTGGCCCAAACCATCCTCACTGCGCAACCCAATCCAGCCCATGCTGCCCTGGCCTCTTTGGAGGCAAACGGCCGTTTGCACACCCTCGTCACCCAAAACATCGACCTGCTGCATAGCAAAGCCGGCAGCCGAACTGTGTTTGAAGTACACGGCAGCATGAGCCGGGCCACCTGCCAGGGCTGCCACGCCCAATCCAATGCGCTGCCCCTGTGGCAGCAGTTTGTTCAAGACAACCAGCTCCCCTACTGCGAAAGCTGTGGTCATATTCTCAAACCAAACATGGTATTATTTGGCGAGATGCTGCCAGCGCTTGTTATGCACCTGGCCCAAGAAGCAACCAAAAAGTGCGACCTGATGCTGGTAGCTGGCTCTTCATTAGAAGTTGCGCCTGCTGGCGATTTACCCATGCTGGCCAAGCAGGCTGGGGCAAAATTAATCATTGTCAATCTTGGCCCCACCCATATGGACAGAGAAGCTGACTTATTGTTTCGGGAAGACGTGGCGGAGCTGCTGCCGCAGCTGGCAGAGCCCTTTGCCCATTAAGAAGTGAACAGCACCATGAATAAAACAGATGCTCAAATTCACGTTTCAAGCAGCGCCATTTCTGCAGAACATCTCGCTCGTCTGCTGCAAATTAGCCGCCGCCTTAGCTCCACGCTGCGGCTGGACGAGCTGCTATCTTTGGTAATGGACGTAGCCACCGAGCTAACCCAAACCGAAACGGCCTCAATTTTGCTGGTGGATCGTTCAACCGGGCAGCTGCATTTTGCTGCTTCAACCAGAGGCAAAGTGCTGAAAGATATTGTTGTGCCCTTAGATAACAGTATTGCCGGATGGGTTGTGCGCCACAACCGTTCCCTCATTTTGGATGATGTGCAAACAGATGAGCGCTTTTATGCCAATGTCGATGAAGACCTGGAGTTTGTCACCCGGTCGATGCTGGCTGTGCCGTTGGTAACCGGGCAAGGAGTCATTGGAGCGCTGGAAGTCATCAACAAGCAAAATGAAGCTGCCTACACCAGCCAGGATGTGGCCCTCATGGAGGCGCTGGCCTCGCAATCGGCCGTGGCCATTGTGAACGCCCATCTGTTTAGCCAGTCTGACCTGATTGCCGAAATTATGCACGAACTGAAAACGCCGCTGATGGCCATTTCTGCCGCCAGCGAACTGCTCACCCGGCCGGAGTTTCCCCAAGAAAAGCACGGCGATTTGGTAAGCATGATTAAAAAAGAGTCGAACCGGCTTTCGAAGATGACCAAGGATTTCCTTGATTTTGCCCGGTTAGAGTCTGGCCGAATGCGGCTGGAGCAAGAGGCGTTGGCCTTGGCGCAGATTATTGAAGAGGTGATCAGCATTTCGCAGACCCAGGCAGCGGCGCGAAACATTGAAATTATCCCTGAGTTAGCGCCAGATTTGCCCACGGCCAGCAGCCAAACGGCCGTTATCGGCGATGCCGACCGGCTAAAACAGGTGCTGCTCAATTTGGTAAGCAATGCCACCAAGTACAACAAGGAAAACGGCCGAATCCTCATCAGCGCCAACTGCCAGGCAGCGGAAGTAAAAATCAGCGTGGCAGACACCGGCCCCGGCATCACTCCCGAAGATATGGCGCATCTCTTTGAACGCTTCTACCGCATCCCCGGCAGCGAAAGCGCCGAAGGAAGCGGCCTGGGCTTATCTGTGGCCCAAAAGATAGTGGAAGAGCATAACGGCCGTATCGAAGTAGCCAGCACCGTCGGCGAGGGCACCACCTTTACCATTTGTTTACCCATTAGCCAGGCTATGTAACCAAACCACCCCCTCACGCATCAAAAAGACGAATGTAAGAAAAACCCTGCTAGACCCATCAACAAAGCAAGGTTTACCCTAAAATTTATAAGCTAGAGAGAAGATTTCACATGCAAAAAGAACGAGTCATTATCATTGGATCAGGCCCGGCTGGCCTTACGGCCGCACTTTACACCGCCCGCGCCCAGCTAAATCCCCTGGTCATTGCAGGCACCCAAATTGGCGGGCAAATTGCCATTACCCACGAAGTAGAAAACTATCCCGGCTTTTGGGATGCAGAAAAAACGCCCACCGGCCCAGAGCTGGTTGACGTCATGCAAAAGCAGGCCGAGCATTTTGGCGCTCGCTTTGAATACGATGAAGTCGTTGAGGTAGATTTCAGCAAAGGTTCCCCCTTTTACATTAAAACCTACGGCAAAGAATACGAAGCCGATGGCGTTGTGGTAACCGCTGGCGCGTCTCCCCGCCATCTGGGGGTTCCCGGCGAGGAAGCCTTCATTGGTCGTGGTGTAAGCTATTGCGGCACCTGCGATGGCTTCTTCTTTCGGGGCAAAGATGTAGTCGTCGTTGGCGGCGGCGACAGCGCCATGGAAGAAGGCATCTTCCTGACCAAGTTTGCCAACAAAGTTGAAGTTATTCACCGGCGCGACGAACTGCGGGCTGGCACCTCTTTGCAAAATCGCGCCTTTGCCAACGAAAAAATCTCCTTCGTTTGGGACACCGTCATTGAAGAAATTCAGGGCAACGGCGTGGTGCAAGGCGTGCAGACCAAAAACGTAAAAACGGGCGAAACCCAAAAGTTAGATACCGACGGTGTCTTCATCTTCATTGGCCATTATCCCAACAGCAAATTCCTGGTGGGGCAGCTGGCAATGGATGAGGAAGGCTACGTCATCACCGACGAGCGGTACCGCACCAGCGTGCCTGGAATCTACGCCGCTGGCGAAATTCAGGATGCCCACTTCCGCCAAATTGCCACCTCGGTTGGCCAGGGAGCCGGTGCCGGTATGGAACTGGAAAAGTGGCTTGCCGCGCAAGAGTAACCATTAAATAAAGCCCTGCGGGAGGTTTCTGTATTGACACCCTCCTTTGGGAAACCTCCCGCAGGCTGTCTTTCAAATGAATGTTTTGTAATTGCGTCATCGGGACATTACCTGATTACGCAATTTTTCTTTATAATCGGACTCAACAACATTTTAACAATGGCTTGCATTCGTTTCGCAGATGTTTAGATGTTTGGTCAGCGAAATATGTGAATAGGTGTTACTCGATGGACGGTTTGAAGAATTGGATTACAAGTCACCCAAATTTATCGGCCTGGTTTGTGCTGGCCCTGGGCATGGTGATTTTGCTGGTTTATGAAGCGCGCGATGTGGGCTTGCAGGGCAGTCAATGGTTTTGGCTCATTGTAATCACCATCTTGGTGGCGGGTGCCTGTATCTGGATCATTAGCTGGGGGGATGACGATGACGATCTGGTCGATGCTCCGGCTGCTGAGCAAGAATAGCTATGCGTTCTCCTCTCCACTCACCACAGCTGCCGGTTGTTTCTCTAGAAAAAGTTGAAATTATGCGCCAAGGAATTGCCCATTTATTTGTGGTGGGCGATACGACGCTGGATGAGCCACACAAGGGGTTTGTGCGGTATCGCGGCCGTTTTTTGGTGGACCCGGCCGACTGTTTTGATGAAATGCGGGCTGTGTTTGAAGGGCAGGGGTTTACGCCAACGGTGCGAGAGGATGAGAACGGCCGTATTGCCATCGTCGCCATTCCCCAGGTATTCAACCCACCCGCCTCCGACTGGCGCATCAACCTCATCCTGTTTATTGCTACGGTGCTGGCCACGCTGCTTACTGGTTCTGTATCGGAGGCCACCACACCGCAAGAAGTCTGGCAAATTTGGCATGGTTGGCCATTTAGCCTGAGCATCATGCTCATTTTAGGCGCTCACGAACTGGGCCACTATTTTGCTGCTCGCTACCATAAAGTTGCCGTCACGCTGCCCTACTTCATTCCCTTGCCCATTATCTCACCAATGGGTACCTTGGGAGCTGTCATTCGCATGAAGGCACCTATCCAGAGCAAACGCGCCCTTTTTGATATTGGTGTGGCGGGACCGCTAGCGGGGCTTGTTTTTGCCATCCCCATTTTGCTCTATGGTCTGGCCACTTCGCACACAGGCCCTCCTTCTTCTGTTGGTTATCTTGAGGGCAATTCTATCTTTTATCTTCTGGCCAAATATGCCTTTTTTGGCCAATATCTACCCAACACAGCGGCCGACGTTTACTTGAATCAGGTTGCCTGGGCTGGCTGGGTAGGGCTGTTGGTAACAGCACTCAACCTCATGCCCGTGGGTCAACTTGATGGCGGGCATATTGTTTACTCGATGATTGGCTCCAAAGCCAAGAAACTATTCACGCCAGTGCTAGCCACCTTGATTGCCCTAACGTTAGCTTCATTTTTTATTGACAATACGTTCACCTGGGGATTGTGGATTATCCTGCTCTTTTTCTTTGGCAGGGTTCATGCTGAGCCACTGGATGATGTGACACCATTGGATCCGCGCCGCCGCTGGCTGGGCATTGCGGTGATGATTATCTTTGTTCTGATTTTTGTCCCGGTTCCGCTGCGCGTTTTGGGCTAATTTTTGCCACGCATGGCAGAGTTGGTTATAATTTCGGTCGCTTTTGGCGCCATAGCTCAGTTGGTCAGAGCGGGGGACTCATAAGCCCTAGGTCAGTGGTTCAAATCCACTTGGCGCCACAGAAAAAACACAAAGGCCGCTCCCAATTGGGGCGGCTTTTTCTTTATCGTTGTTTCACAAGCAGGACTGGCAGTCCTTACCCGCACAAAATATTGGAGATTGGAGTTTGGAAATTGGGCATAAGCGGGCGCGGTGGTGGCTGAAGTGGCTGGCGGTTTTGCTGGGCATTGGGCTGGTGCTGCTGTGGGATGGATTGGGCGAACCGGGACGGCCGTCTTCCTTCAATCCCATGACCAGCCCCATCCTGGCGGAGGACATATCACAAGGGCGGCTAAACGCCGTACCGCCAGCGCCCGCTGGCGATGTGCAGCTCGTTTACCGCTTTGTGGCCCAGCACAACGGCCTGCTGGAGCTGGAGCTGCTTTTAGCGCGCAATGGGGAGCCAGACCCGGAGGAAAACGGCCGTTTCACCCTCACACTCACCGATTGGCAAGGCAACCAACTTGTAAGCCAAACGTTGCCCACGCGCCAGCTGCGGCACAACCAGCCGTTTGTGCTGCAAATCCCCCGCCAACCGGATTCCGCCGGACGGCCGTACCAACTCACCCTCAGCGGCAATAGCGACAACCGGGTAACGGCGTGGGGCTACACGGTTGATCTGCTTGAAGATACCGAGCTGACGTTAACCTCCGGGCCATTGCGCAATGAAACGCCAGAAACGGCCGTGCAGGAACTCCAATTCACCAGCCGCTACCAACCTGGCTGGCTGGATGCCCTCAGCACGTTGGGCAATTTGCTTGGGAAATACGGCTGGCTCATCTTGCTGGCGCTGCTTTTTTTGCTGCTGCCGGGGTCATTGATTTGGCAATTACGGCCGTTCCGCCACAAATTCCCCGACCCGATGGCAAAATTGGGCGTGATGCTGGCGCTGGGAACGGCCGTCTGGCCCATCATCTGGTATCTGTTTTCACTAATCGGTGGCCGCTTCACCCCCTGGCTGCTCTGGAGTTTACTTGTTAGCGGCTGGCTGCTGGTAGCTTATCGTCACCTTGTCACCCTGTCACCCCGTCACCCTGTCACCCCTTCACCCGGTCACCCCATCACCCCATCACCCAAACGCTGGAAAAAAGAACACCACCTCCTCCTGCTCATCCTGCTAATTGGCCTGGCCCTGCGGCTGCTGGCGGTGCGAGATTTAGTATTCCCTCCCTGGGTCGATTCGGTACGGCATGGGCTAATTACGGCCGTTATGAGCCAATCGGGCCAAACGATTACCCAGACTGGCTACGAGCCATTCCTGCCAGTTGAGCGCTTTCCCTATCATTTTGGCTT
Source organism: Ardenticatenaceae bacterium (assembly GCA_020634495.1). The sequence continues at coordinate 29,938 of JACKBR010000047.1, forward strand.
TCACACCATCAGCAGCAGTCTGGCACTGCTGGGCGGCTGGGAAATTCCACGCCTGCTGCTGGGGCTGGGGCAGCTGCTCAACGCCCTGCTGCCGCTGACGGTGTATGCTGGCGGCTGGCTGCTCACTCGCCAGCGGCGGGCCGGTCTGCTGGCCGCCTTTTTGGTGGCAATTCCGCTCTTCTTCCCGGCATATTACGCCACCTGGGGTCGCTACACGCAGCTAACAGCCATGCTGCTCATGCCCGTGCTGCTGGGGCTGACGTGGCGACTGCTGCGCGGGGCGCAGGGCTGGCGCAGCACAGGGTGGCTGGTGGCGCTGCTGGCCGTTGGGCTGTTTTTGCTGCATTTTCGGGTATTTGTGTTTTACTTGCCGTTTGCCGGGCTGGTCTGGCTGTTGAGCGGGGGGCGAAACGGCCGTTTCCTGTGGCAAACTGCGGGGGTAGGCTTTCTGCTGCTGCTGCCTCAGATCATTTACCTGCTGCAAAATACAGAAACGAGTAAAGCGGTGGTGGCCCGCACGTCTGGCTACACCGCATTCCCTACCGCGTATTACACGGCTGGTTGGGATCGGCTGTTTTTGTGGCTGGCTGGCGGATTGCTGCTGCCGGTTTTGTTTATCTGGCTGTGGCGACGGCGTTCCTGGACGGCCGTTCCAATCATTCTGGCACTGTGGGCAGGGGGTATGCTGGTGGCGCTTTCTGGCGATTATTTAGGCTTCCCCAGCATTAATTTGGTCAACTTAAACAGCTATTACATCGCCACGTTTTTGCCGCTGGCGCTGTTTTTGGGCAGTGTGGCAGCTGCGTTTTGGCGCTGGCTGCGACGGCAGGCGGAACCTATGGTCATTGCCGGAATTTTGCTGCTTGCGCCGCTGGGAACGGCCGTAACCCTCTTTGGCCTCCAGCAGCAGCTCACCATCATCAACGAACAAACGATTTTGGCCAGGCCTGCTGACGCGGCGGCATTGGCCTGGCTGGATGCAAATTTGCCGGATGAGGCGGTTGTTGCTGTGAACAGTTGGCTTTGGCTGGGCAAAACTTGGTCGGGCAGCGATGGCGGGGCGTGGATTGTGCCGCTTACCGGGCGGCAAAGCAGCACGCCACCCGCCGACTACATTTACAACCGAACCCTGGGTGATTTTGTACGGCCGTTTAACGAGGCGTTGACGGCCGTACAAGATTGGTCGTCGCCAGAAACGGCCGTTTGGCTGCAAGAACAAGGAATCACGCACATCTACATCGGAGCCAAAGGGGGGCAGATGGATCCGGCTGCGCTGCTGCAAAATCCGGGGATTGAAATGATTTACGGCCGTAACGGCACCTTCATCTTTGCCCTTAAAGAATCCACAGATTTCGCAGATTAGCGCAGTTTTTTTCTTTGAATTTCTCTGCGTCTCCGCGCCTCTGCGTTGATTTTTTACCCGAAGATTAACGCCATTACCAAAACTCCGTCCCCGGTTCTCCTTTGAATGGCCCAACAATGTCGCTGGTGATCCAACCACCGTAAAAGCTGCCCGGCTGTGGCCTCACCAGCTCACCATCCACCGTGCAGGCGTCCATGGGATCAGCGTAGAAGGCGACGTGCATTTTTATTGCCTCAAACGGCGGGCGCGGTTCGATGTAATACCAACCCGCCACCGGAATCTGGGCCTCGCCTACCATCAAGCCGTAGTAATGCGCCTGGCCTTTCCATTCGCACAATGAGGTGCTAAAGCGCGGCACCAGATATTCTGTTTTGATGTCTTCTGGCGGGATGTAGTAGGTGGGCGGATGGCTGGTTTCCAGCACGCGCTTCGCCCGGCGCGTGTCGGCAATCATCACGCCGTTGAACACAATCTGGATATGCTTGTTTGTCTCTTCCAGCCGGGGCGGGCGCGGGTAATCCCACACCGATTCTTGCCCTGGGCCAGGCTCTATGCGCTTGATGTTCATGTGTACCTCAAAAATTAAACATATTTTTATCAGTTTAGCCAGATTGGAACGAGTTGCCAAACGGCCGTACCCGATACTCCCTCAACCACTTTGCATCTGCCAAAATTCGGTTACCATTTGCATACTTATTCACCGCTCAGGGAATAAAATGAGGAGTTCGCATCCTCAGATGCGAACCGGGCATTTGAGGATGCCCGCTCCTCCAATTGAATAGTCTAACAAAATTTTTTGGGAGGGTTTAGATGGCGAGCAGCGTGGCGACGGAACGGCCGTTTAACTACAAAAAAACAATCATTGTGGGCTTTGGCTTTTTGGGCATCAGCATCATCTGGCCCATTTTCAACCAGTACATTCCCATCTTTTTGCAGGCGGGCAACCCTGCCTTCGAGGGCGGGGCCGATGTGCGCGGCTTTGGGCTTGGCCCGGCGCTGGCCCTGTTCATCATGACCTGGGACAATCTGATTAACGTGTTTGTGCAGCCGTGGGTGGGGGCCAAAAGCGACCGCACCTGGAACCGCTTTGGGCGGCGCAAGCCGTGGATTTTGCTGGGCGTGCCCATTGCTTTGGTTGGATTTACGTTGATACCCTTTGCCCAAACGGCCGTTGCCATCGCCGCCTTCATCCTCATCACCAACTTTGGCATGGCCCTGTTCCGCTCCCCCACCGTCGCCTGGCTGGGCGATTTGTACGAGCCAGATGATCGCAGCAAGGCGAATGGCATCATCAATTTGATGGGCGGCGTTGGTGGGCTGTTGGCCTTTTTTGGCGGGGGCGCTCTTTTTGAGCAGTTTAGCAAGATCGACCCGGAACTGGGGCGCATGGCCCCCTTCATCGGTGGCGGCATTTTGCTGCTGGCAGCGGCGCTGGTGGCCCTGCTGGGCGTGCGCGAACCGGAGAAAATCACCGTCGAAGCCGAGCCAGATGATCCCGGCGTGCTGGCCAATCTGCAAACCGTTTGGCGCAATCCCAACAAGAGCGGGCTGTTTGTGCTGTTGGGCATTTTGTTCTGGTTCATGGGCTTCAACGCCCTGGAGGCCGGGCTTTCTTCATTTGCCGTCTTCACGCTGGACATCTCCCCCGGCACCGCTTCGATTTATGCCGGATCGATCACCATCAGCTTCATCCTGTTTGCGGTTCCGGCGGGGTTGATTGGCACCAAATACGGCCGTCGCCAGGCAATCCGAATTGGTTTAACCGGACTCACGTTGCTGCTGTTGGTTGGCTACTTTCTCATTCAAGGAGCTGCCACCTTCATCATCATTTTGGTGCTGGCGGGCGTCTTCTGGTCTTGCGTCAACGTCAACAGCCTGCCGCTGGTGTACGATCACGGCGATGAGCGGCGCATCGGCGCGTATACGGGGCTGTATTATTTTTCTTCGCAGTTAGCGGCCGTTTTAGGGCCAACGCTAGGCGGCGTAATGGTGGACAGCCTGAACAGCAACTACCGCTGGCTCTTCCTCTTCAGCGCCTTTTTCATGGCCCTGGCCTGGGCCGTCATGCAACGTGTAAAACCACAACCCGGTATATGAGCTCTTTCACTTCTCACTTTTTACTTTTCAATCGCCCAATTCTTGACGAATCAACGTCCCCATGCTACCATGCGGCCATCATGAATTTGCACATTTTCAGCTATTACCGCAGCTATTCTTTGCAAACACAGACGCCGCAGGCGTGTGGGGATGAAGTTGGCTGTCACTGACAACTGAACCAAATGACCCAGACCACCCAAGACGCGGCTAATCCCCGCGTCTTTTTTATTTTTGCCACAGAGCACACAGAGAAAAGAATTACTTTATAATCTGCAAAAATCTGTGTAATCTGCGGATTGCTATTCTGGAGAAGGACTTATGAACGCATTTGAAGAACTGCGCTGGCGCGGATTTGTCTACGACCACACCGAAAGCGTGCCAGAACTGCTGGCGAAAGAGAAAGTGACGCTGTACAGTGGCTTTGACCCCACAGGCGACAGCCTGCACATTGGCCACCTGGTGCCGATGATGGCTATGGCCCGGATGCAGCGATATGGCCACACGCCAATTGCCCTGGCGGGCGGCGGCACGGGCATGATTGGGGATCCAAGCGGCCGTTCCACCGAGCGCAATCTCCTCACCCTGGATGAAGTACAGGCCAACCTGGCGCGCATCCATGATCAGCTCGCGGGCATTTTAGATTTTGAAGTCAAGAGCAATCCGGCGCGCATTCTGAACAATGCGCTGTGGCTTACAGAAGTAAGCATGATGGAATTTTTGCGCGATATTGGCAAGCATTTCACGGTGAATTACATGATGGCCAAGGATTCTGTGAAATCGCGGCTGGCTCGTGAAGATGGCATCTCTTACACCGAGTTTAGCTACATGCTGCTGCAAGCCTACGACTTCATGCACCTGCACCAGAACCACAACTGCCTTTTACAGCTAGGTGGCAGCGACCAGTGGGGCAACATTCTGGCTGGCGTAGAACTCATTCGCCGCGCCAAAGGCGAAAAAGCACACGCGCTGGTCTTTCCGCTCATCACCCAGGCAGACGGCAGCAAATTTGGCAAAACATCGGCCGGGACCAACGCCTGGCTGGCGGCGGATCGCACCTCGCCCTACCGCTTCTACCAGTTCTGGCTCAACGCCGACGATGGCGACGTGCTGAACTACCTGCGCTACTTTACCTGGCTGGACCAGCAAGAGATTGCTGAGTACGAGGACAAGCTGTTCAACGCCCCGGAGAAACGGGAGGCGCAGCGGCGTCTGGCGCAAGAGGTAACGCGGATGATTCATGGGGAAACGGCCGTAGCCAAAGCTGAAAAAGCCGCCGACGTCCTGTTTGGCGGTGACTTAGACGGCCTGGAAGCCGCCGACATCCGCGACATCTTCACCGATGTGCCTAGTAGCCAACTGGCCAAAACCACGCTAGAAGGCGACGGCCTCTCCGTGGTGGATCTGCTGGTAGACACCGGCGTCGCCTCCTCCAAAGGCGACGCTCGCCGCTCCATCCAGGGTGGCGGCCTCTATCT
>JACKBR010000048.1 GCA_020634495.1 Ardenticatenaceae bacterium
ACGATGATCCGGGAGTTAACGGCCGTATTCCAAGCCATCCCTACCCAAGACGATGTGCGCGTAGTGGTGCTGACGGGGAACGGCCGTTCCTTTTGTGCCGGGGCCGATTTAGGCTTTATGCGGGCTGCGGCTGACTATACCTTTGCTGAAAATGTGCAGGACGGCGAGGGCATTTTTGACCTGATGCTGATGGTTGAGCAATTCCCCCGCCCGGTGATTGGCCGCATCAACGGGGCAGCAATTGGCGGTGGCGTGGGGCTGGTGAGCTGCTGCGACATCGTGGTGGCGGTGGACCGGGCTAACTTTGGCTTTAGCGAGGCGCGGCTGGGCATTGTGCCGGCTGTTATTTCGCCGTTTGTGTTGGCGAAGATTGGCGTGGCAAACGGCCGTGAGCTGTTCCTGACCGGGGAACGATTTGCTGCTGATAAAGCACAGCAGATTGGCCTGGTGCAGCATGTGGTGGCGGAGGCGGATTTGGATACGGCCGTCTCCGAACGCATTGACCAACTTTTGCAAGCCGCCCCTGGGGCGCAGGCCGCTGCCAAAGAACTCATTCGCCAGGTGGCCCACCAGCCCAAAGCAGCAATGCGCGGCTACACTTCAGAACTCATCGCTAACCTGCGCGACAGCGACGAGGGGCGCGAAGGCATGAGTTCATTTCTAGAAAAGCGCAAACCGTGGTGGCAGAATAACCACTGAGCAGGCGGAGGGCGCAGAGAAAAATCTGTGAGCGCAATTCGCGCCATTCTGCGGTGAAAAAAGTGATCTATGACCGAAACGGCCGTTGTTCAAAAATCGCCCCAACCGTTTACCCAGACAATCCTCATTGAGCATTTGCACTCCCTTGGCCTGCACGCAGGAATGACCGTTTTGGTGCATTCCAGCCTGAGCCAAATTGGCTATGTGCCGGGTGGCCCAGTTGCCGTTATTCAAGCCTTGCAAGCGGCGCTGACCGAAGCCGGAACCCTGATGATGCCCACGCACACCAGCGATTATTCCGACCCCGCCTACTGGCAAAATCCGCCGGTGCCAGAGGCATGGCAGCAAATTGTCCGGGACGAAATGCCTGCATTTGATCCGCACCTGACCCCTACGCGGAGCATGGGGGTCATTCCTGAGCTGTTCCGTACCTGGCCAGGCGTTTTTCGCAGCAGCCATCCCCAGGTGTCTTTTGCCGCCTGGGGCAGACACGCCGCCACCCTAACGGCCGATCACGCGCTGGATTTTGGCCTGGGTGAACAGTCGCCCCTGGCTCGCCTGTACAATTTGGACGGGCAGGTGCTGCTTTTGGGCGTGGGGTATGGCAACAACACCTCATTTCACCTGGCCGAGATTCGGGTGGGTGGGGGAAAGTCAATTCGGCAGGGTGCGCCCGTGTGGCAAAACGGCCGTCGCGTGTGGCACTGGTACGATGAGCTGGATTACGACGATGAGTTGTTTCCTCAGATCGGGGCCGATTTTGAGCAGGCCCATCCGGTACAGATTGGCAAGGTGGGGCTGGCGGAGTGTCGCTTATTTTCGCAGAAAACGGCCGTTGATTTTGCCACCAGTTGGCTGCGTCGCCAGTAAGCTCCCTGCGCAAGAGATTGTTAACCGTTAACGGCGAGATGGATCGTTACAATTTCCCAATAAATTGGTAACCATATTCTTTGCGGCCCATCCACCAAAATGCAATCTCAGGAGTTAATAAGATGAAATATGTTTCGCCAATCGTTGTTTTTTTGGCCCTGCTTTTTCTAATGTTTTTGCCGCAGCAAACGACCCAGGTTGCGGCTGACAAGATGGCCTCACTGCCAGAGAATCCAGACGCACCGCTTGCTGTTACCTCGACCCCAACGCCTTTGCCCCAGCCCACAGATGTGCCTGTGACGCCAGAGCTGCCGCCTGACCCCGGCCTGGCCTGCCTGCGGGTGAACTTTGAGGTAAGCGGGGATGTGGCGCAGGCTGGCAGTTATGAGGTTGTGGAAGTGGCGGCCGTTCCCTGGCAAGTTGGACGGCAAAAGCAGGTTGGCAGGACAGCGGCTGGATTCATGACATTGAAATCTCGTACGAAGCTGTGTACGTTGAGGTGTTTTACCACGATGATAGTGGCGGCAACCCTGTCAAGATGGCTGTTTTTAACCCAGCGCCCGGCACAGATTTTGGCTGGGTCGCCCGCGGCATGTGCCATGCGGTGGAAGTGGGGTGGCCGTAGGACGGTAATCCGTGAGTGGTGATTTTCACGCTCCCGCAGGTTTATGGTAAAGTTGGCCCTTATCCATAAATCTGCGGGAGTTTTGTTTTTATGTTTCAAAAAGTGTTGATTGCCAATCGGGGAGAAATTGCCCGGCGTTTGATTTTAGCCTGCCATGAATTGGGGATTACGGCCGTTGCCGTTCATTCAGATGCCGATGCCGAAGCGCCCTGGGTGAAGTTGGCTGATGAGCGGTACGGGCTGCCCGGCGTCAGCGCCACCGACACCTACCTCAACCAGACCGCCATTTTAGACATTGCCACCCATTGCGGAGCCGAAGCAATTCATCCCGGCTATGGGTTTTTAAGCGAAAATGCGGCTTTTGCCTCTGCGTGTGCTGAACGGGAGATTGTGTTTATCGGCCCCAGCCCGCAAGCGATTGAGCTGATGGGCAGTAAGGCGAAATCCCGTGAATTGGCGGCACAGGCGGGTGTGCCCATTGTGCCCGGTGTGGATGGGGCAGGACTGGATGTGGCGGCGTTGCAAACGGCCGTTGCCCACATCGATCTTCCCATTCTCATCAAAGCCAGCGCAGGCGGCGGCGGCAAGGGGATGCGCGTGGTGTGGGCCGATGACGAGTTTGCCGGAGCGGTGCAGGCAGCCCGCAGCGAGGCCCAAAATTCCTTTGGCGACAGCCACATTTTGGTTGAAAAATATTTCACCGAGATTCACCATGTAGAAATTCAGGTGCTGGGCGACCAGCACGGCAAGGTGCTGCATCTGTTTGAGCGTGAATGTTCCATCCAGCGGCGACACCAAAAAATCATCGAGGAAACGCCAGCGCCGGTGATTCAAGATGATGGGTTACGGCAGCGCATGGCCGAAGCGGCCGTTTCGCTGGCGCAGTCGGTGGGTTACAGCAGTGCCGGCACGGTGGAGTTTATTGTTGATGGTGAGGGGAATTTTTACTTTTTGGAAATGAATACTCGGCTCCAGGTGGAGCATCCCATTACGGAGCTGGTAACGGGGATCGACATTGCCGTTTGGCAAATTCGCATTGCTGCTGGGGAGCCGCTGCCGTTCAGCCAGGGCGAGATTCGGCAGCGCGGCCACGCCATTGAATGCCGCGTTTATGCCGAAGACCCGGCGCAAAACTTTTTGCCCTCGATTGGGCAAATTACGCAGTATGAACGGCCGTCTGGCCCTGGTGTTCGGGTGGATGATGGCATTGTGTCGGGAACGGCCGTTTCGCCTTATTACGATCCGATGCTGGCCAAAGTAATCACTTGGGGCCACACGCGGGACGAGGCCATTGGCAAGATGGTGCAGGCGTTGCAGCAAACGGTTGTGCTTGGCGTCACGACCAACATTCCTTACTTGCTTGCTATTTTGCAGGAGCCAACTTTCCGCAGCGGCCAGACCAGCACCAACTATTTGCCAGAGGTGCTGCCCAACTGGCAGCCAGGGCCAATGCCGGACGAAGCGTGGCTGGGTGCCGCTATTTTTGAACTGCTTCAGGGCAGGAGCAGCGCCGGGAAAACGGCCGTTGCCCCAGAAAATGGCGCTGCTTACGATCCCTGGGGAGAAACGGCCGTTTGGCGCAATGTCAAAACGAAATAAAGGTTTACAGTAACCCGTAAATTCGGCATAATAAGCACGCACCATCTTGTAGTACCCACGTAATCATACGCAAAGGCAACGTCTTGTGGACGACCGTAAACGGGCCATTGACGCCACACAAGCTACCATTCATACTCTTCGTAAGATTGCCTACACACAGAAGGTGCATGAATTGTCGTCCTTGTCCTTGCCCGAAATTGATAAATTGGTGGCGGCCATTGCCCGGTATGCCCCGGCAGGAAACGTTCCCAGCGTGATCCTCAATGGTTTGCTGCGCTTGCCCAGCCGTAAGCCACCCGCCAATACCGTCAGACGAGACATTCATTTACTTTTCAAAGGAATAGACCAGGCGTTGTTAGACAAAGCGGTATACGGTACGTTTTTTGCGGGGCCTGCGGCCGTTTTGTGGGCGTACCAAAATTTGCTCAAGCTGGCCGGTAAAGAGGTTGATGCTTCTTTCCCCGAAGGCATCTGGCAGTTTTATATCGATTATGCCCTGCGAGATGACACCGCACGCCACGCCTGCGAGACCCACGGCTTTGATACCACGCTGCGCCAGCACAACATTCGGCTTTCCCCTGTAGACCGTGTAACCGCCTGGGCCATGACGGCCGTTTACTGCCTGCATCAATATTACCATTTGCTAGAAAACGAGTGGCGCGAACGGGTCTATACCGCCACCCTGCGCGAACTCACCAAAAATTTGCCCAACGGGAAACGCTTTGCCGGTTTATACACGCGCTGGGAAAGATTACGGCCGTACGCTCGTGGGGCCGATGTGCAGCCGCAGGAAGATTATCCCGCCTATCGCCGCCGCAAATTTGACACATTTTTAGCCAATGCCCTGGCTGAACTGCCCGCCGTCACGCTTGATGACTTTCAAAAGAAAATTGCCGCCGCAGAAGCCAGGGCGCTGCCCGCCTACCAGCAGCAGCTCAGCATTCGAGCTTATTTGGAGCCAGCCCTGTACGGTGAAGAGCGCAAGCCAGTTCCGCTGGAGCAATTGCAAATTGGCATTATTCATCAAGGTCGTTACTATCTCATTCCGGCCTGCTCAGACAAAAACGGCCGTCCCCAAAACGTGGCCACCATGCGCGGCTACATTGCCAACCTGATGAACAATCCAGCAAAAACAGCCCCGGCCCGGCTGGCTGAACTGGCCCAGATGAAACGGGCCGCCCTGCCTGAATTTTTAGCCAGCACCAGCGAAGGGCTGCGCCAAGAAATGAGCAGCCTGCGCCTGGCTCCCATTTGGATCAACACGGATCAGCAGTCGCGCCACCAGCCGCTGGCTGGCCTGCGCCAGGCAGAACGGGCCATCGGCGACCAGCCGCTCACCATTTTTGACACGGGCGAGACCTTTGTGTTTGATTTGTCGCACATCTTTTTTGATGGCATTTGGGGGGCAGCCGTTGCTGAAATTTTAACCAATGAGGCATTGTCCTGGGCCGTGCATTTGCACAGCTTACCGGCAACAACCGGGCCGCAAAATCGGCCGTATGCGCCAGAGCTTATTCTGCGGCCCGGCGACCGCCAGCGCATTCAAGCCGCGCCCCATGTGGCTCAAGAAGTTAGCGCCGAGACAACAGCCATCGATCTGGCGGCAATTTTAGAGCTGCGCGAGCTGTTCAAGCAGCGCAATGATTTGCTGCGCATGACGGTGAATGATTTGCTGGTGTTGTACCGTACCATTCACAGTTTGGTGTACCGTCCGGCTCCTGAATTGGTGGAGCAGTTAGAGGCGTTGTTGGGAGACGGCCGTACCCAACCTGCCGCCAAAGCCGCGCTCGCCGCCCTAAAAAGCCAATCGAACAATCCCGTCATCCTCATCCCCGTAGATGCCAGCCGCCGCAGCCCGCGTGACCGGGTCTACCCGATGACATTTGAGGTGCCCCTGGATAATCTGGATTTAATTGGGGAGCATCAACGGACGCTGGCTGCCTTGCGCAATTATGAGCGCGCCCAGCGCAACCGCCAGCATATTTTTGCCCAGTTTGAGAAGCAGCAAAAATTGTACCTGACGATGCTGGCGGGGTTTGGTGAAGTGTTGAGTCGAGCCAAAATACGAGCCAGCACCGGGGAAAGCATCAGCGTGGATACCATCCGGCTTTTGGCCCATTTGCCGGTGCCCTTGCAGCGTTTGCTGGATAAAATTCCGGGTCAATTTGACGTGCTAAACGATTTAATCAAGGGGCGAGAGGTGTTCTCAAACGTGGGGCGCGTCTCCCCTGGCAGCAGCCTGACGCGCTTCATGACGGCAAAGGACGACAACGAAAAGAAGGAGCTGGCCTGGGGGGTGCTGACCGATGCCGATGATGTGATGCACGTGACGGTGCGCGATTTTCGGCCGCATGTGGCTCAGTTAACGGCCGTTGGCCGCCAGGATTTAGCCGTGCGCATTATTGCCGATCAGCTGGACTCCTTTGCCACTGGCCTAAACCAATACGTGCGCGACTTAACCCGCGTTGTCAGCACCTCCTACGAAAAAAAAGGGCTGCTCATCCGGCGATGATTCAATTATTTGATATCCGCAGATTACACAGATTTTCGCAGATGAGGAACCATTAATCTGCGTAATCTGCGAAAATCTGCGGATAAAAACTTTTATGGCGAACTTAAACCAGGACCCATTGATTGGGCAGCAGCTAGATGAATATGAACTCGTTTCCCTGTTGGGTTACGGGGGGATGGCGCGTGTCTATCGCGGGCGCGATATTCGCCTGAAGCGTGACGTGGCCATCAAGGTGATTGACGCTGTTTACCGGGCAGATGAGGCGTACCGGGCGCGCTTTGAGCGAGAAGCTCAGGCCATTGCCCAGCTAGAGCATCCGCACATTGTGCGCCTGTATCGTTATGGCGAGGTGTCTGGCCTTTTTTACATGGCGATGCAATATATTCCTGGCCGAGATTTGTCTGGCTATTTGGCCGAACTAAAGGCGCAAGATGAACGAATCCCGGCTTTGGAAGCGGCCCGCTTTGTGCGGGAACTTTGCGGGGCGCTTGATTATGCCCATAGCAAGGGGATCATTCACCGGGATGTGAAACCTTCGAATATTTTGTTGGGGGAGGACGGCCGTTCCTACCTCACCGATTTTGGCCTGGCCTTGCTGGCAGATAGTGAAACCAAGGGCGATATTTTTGGCTCACCCCATTACTTAGCGCCAGAGCAAGCTATTTCTTCGGCCAGCGTGGTGCCGCAGAGCGATCTGTATGCGGTGGGCGTTATTTTGTACGAGATGTTTACCGGGCAACGGCCGTTTGAAGGTGCCGCCCCGCTAGAAATTGCCATGAAACAAATGGGGGAGCTGCCGCCTTCGCCGCAGGAAATCCGCCCAGATTTAAGTCCGGCCCTAACGGCCGTTATCCTTAAAGCGTTGGCCAAGGAGCCAGGGGATCGGTATGGCAACGGGAATTTGTTGGCAACGGCCGTTGAGCAAGCCATCGAGCAGCCGGAAGAAGTGGAAATTGCCACCTTAGCTGCCATTGGCGATGATCCAGATTTTGGGGCTGTGCCGCTTGTCAAGCCGCCCCCACCGCCAGCGATTTCCGGCCCGCCGCTTTCCAGCGCCCCGCGTGACCTGCCGCCTCCGCCTGCGGCCGTGGCCATGGGCCAGGCGCAGCATGTGGTGGTGCCCACGCCCAAAATGGAGAAGACAAAAACAAATAACGGCCGTTCCTGCCTCTTCGCTTTCCTGTTTTTCCTACTCATTGCCGGGATTGCCGGGGCATCCATCTGGTTTTTTATTTTGGAAGGCCATGCGCCAGACGATCTGATCTATTTGGCGCAGAATGGCGGCTTGCCCCCGACGGCCACGGCTACGGCCACGCTGGCCCCGACAGAAACGCCAACCATCGAACCAACCTTGACGCCAACGGCCGTTCCCACAGAAATCATTTTGGCGACAGAAACGGAAACGGCCGTACCCAACACGCCATTGCCCAGCCCCACATCCTCCCCAACCAGCACGCCAACCGCATCGCCAACGGCACACCAGCCTACCGACCCCCACGCCCACCATCGTGCAAATCCGCGAACTGGATGGGATGCCGCAGGTGATTATTCCCGCCACGACCTTCACAATGGGCGCGCAGGCTGCGGATGAACTGGCGGAACCAGATGAGCAGCCCCCGCACGAAGTTTCGCTGGATGCCTTTGCCATTGACCTGTACGAGGTGAGCGTGGCGCAATACGCTGCATTCCTCAACACGCTAGATGATTATGTGGCTGGCTGTAACGGGTTTACCTGTCTTTCCACTAATTTTGAGACCAGATTCAGCTACCTTACAGACGATACAATTGTGCATGTTCCTGTTGAAGGTTATGCGTATTATCCAATTAACAATGTGAGCTGGCATGGAGCCAATGCCTACTGCCAATGGGTGGGTGGGCGGCTGCCCACTGAGGCGGAATGGGAATTAGCAGCTACGGGGGGAGACGGCCGTATCTATCCCTGGGGTGACACGCTAGAAATTGATGCCGAAAGCACCAACCCCGCTGTCTTTGCTGGAACCTTCGACAATTTGCAGCCCGTCAACAGCCTGCCCGAAGGAGCCAGCCCATTCGGGGTACACCACATGGCAGGCAACGTCTGGGAATGGGTGGCCGACGGCTATGATCCGCTTTACTACGACCTAACCCCAACCGAAAATCCCACTGGGCCCGATGTTGGCGTGACGGGCGATTACGTCAGGCGCGGCGGCGGCTACGACAGCCCGGCAGTAGACCTGCGCACCTCCAACCGCGCCAGCGAACGCGCCCCCGAATTCCGCCAAATCCCCAGCACCGGCTTCCGCTGCGTAACAACACCTCTAATTCCTTAAGATTAACACTAATTTTATTTGGAATCTCTCTTTTAGATGATTTTCCACTATTATTTCTAAATTTGGCGGCATTATGATGAAATATGGTAACTGGGTTTGATGTGCAAAAGGGTTTGAAAAAGGCCTTCAATAGTAAAATTCATATGGACATTGGTTTATGAACGAATCATCTAAAGGATTGCGGGACGCAGCAGCTATTGTGTTGAAGAATAGCCATTGCTCTAAACTCGCGGATAAATAGTTAGGAAATTCAAAACGCCAGCTCGCTGATATTCATGGCGAAACGAAAAACACAATAAACGCAAGAATAAGCGAAGATATTCTTCAGCGCGGTCAAAATTCTTTTGTTTGTAAGAGCTTCCCCCCTCCGCCAGCACATGTTCCATTGAGAACAACCTTTGCTGATGATGAATATATCGTTCCTCGTCAAAAGATCACAAGCATTTCAAACTAGTGTTAGTTTTCCCCCGACGATTTTGTCGATAAAATGCAGGAAACATGGTGCCACTCACGGTTTCTTTCAAAATTTTTTCCTCGCTTACGTTTCAAAAGATAGGCTTGCTGAATCCAGATGCGTCTTTTTTATGTCCCGTACCCCTGAGGAAACTGAAAAATTTAAACAAGTCGTTAGTTGAATTGTCAAACATGGTAATAAATTGTTAAGGTTCACAAGAGGAAAAATTACCAGTGTTTACAAATACTGTATATACTGCTCTTTGGGTTTTGGTGGCCATGTTGACAACAAAGATTGGAACCTCTTTTCGCTAGGAGATAGTGGATTTATTCAAAGTGTAATACGAGAATTGAACGAGGAAATAGCACCTGATTTAAGCTCGTTTGGTCTAAGGATGATTATGAGTTGCGAATGATTGCGCCATAGCTTATGACTCCACAAACCATTAGGTAGAAGACATTTCCATCCACTTTTGTTCTTTAAAGAGAAATCAAATCAAAGCATTTTAGCGGGGCAAGTTGAATTTGATAAAGGGAAAAATCAGTAAAAAAACTGGCTTGAGACTGGTCAATTTTAGTTCCATGTCTAATGATTTTGCTGGAAGTATGAGTATTGGTCGAAGATAATTATCTTGAATTTGTTTAGTTCTCAACTTGAGACTTCTTGCCGACATTCTGTCAACATCTAACTTTAGATTCGGAAAGCATATAAATTATATGTTAGTAGTGGGATTTGTTGGCAGGTCTAAATCCGAAGCACTGTGTTCGGGTGCTTGCTGATGAATTTGGCTTTGTGTTGGTTCCTGTTCTAAGGTGATGCAAGAATTAATTGGATGTGACCCTTATAGAAACTGCCGTTTCGCAGGCACCTTCAAGAAGAAGGGTTGAAGCTTATTTCACAGGCAGATGGTCATCGAAAACTTGCTGAAGCAATTGTAGAGTTTATGCAGAATAGCAACGGAACTAAATTTGTGCTTGATGGTCTTCGATACTTAGAGACACTTGACGCTTGAGAAATTACTTGGTACGCATATTACGACTATCTACATTGGTGGGGCAACAATTGACAGGCTTCATATGCTGCACATCAAGCGAGAAAAGGAATAATTTGCAACTTAAGAGAATATATTAATATGATAATATCATCCAGCAGAAAAAGCCGTAGGTCGATTTATTCAGCGCGAGCAGACATCGTTATCTATAATCACGGTTCAGGAATCATATTTATGGCTCTTCAAGAATTTTTCGCAAATGAGCCACCATTATGAATGATGCATGGCCTTTTGAAAACACCCACAGAGACACGAACAAATCTTATCCGGCACGCCACCTTCTCAGAGTTACTAGCCCAAAAAATCATTAAATTAATAACGTCTATATCTGATGTGGGTTCTAGTCGATTAATAGAAATAGGATGTGGAACAGGCATTCTTGCGGGGATGTTGGCTCCTAAAATATCCGAATTGGTGGGAATAGATACTGCACCTCAATGTATTGAGCTTGCAAAAAGAACACAACAAGATTTAACCAATATCAAGTTTTTGGTACAAAGCGCCAACGCCGCTAACAGCAAACTTTACAGATGAATTTGATATTGCAGTCGCGCATATACTTCATGTGATTGAAGATATTGATACTTGCCTGGCGAACATATCTCAAATTTTAAAAAGAAAACTGTACTTTTATTTTTACAATCCCTCATCCATGTTTTTGGGCTGAAGTGAAAACAGATTTTAGAAATGTAGATTATGAATATATCAAACCCGCTTCCTATAAGTTTCCTTCGTTATTGCAAATGATAAAAATCCTTTGGCCCCATGTGCCCTATGTACACCGACCCATTGAGGTCTATTTTGAGCAACTTAATCAAAACAATTTAAGAGTCATAAATTTGTATGAACCTATCCAGATTCAAATTTATCAATGAAATATAGTAGAAAATGCCAAAAGCAACCTGGTTTTTTGCTCTTTTTTTGTCAAAAGGCAGGTTAGTATGGTTCTAAAGAAAAGACGTACGAACTAATATTTACCATAATTACGTTTGTAGGAATTTTGGCCTTGGCTCGGTTATCATTGGACTTTACTTGGTTATATCTTTTGCAGTATTTACCGAACAAGCCCTCTCAAACGAGCCATAGGCTGCAATACTGTCGGTCATGTTATTTATAGCCATTAGCAACTTGGATCGCTATAGAACACTGAAAGGATTGATACCTAAATCTGAGAAAGAAACACGAGAATTGATTGAACAGAGAATTCTAAAACAAATTAGAGCAGCAGCTTTTTTGATGAAAATGCCGTCCCAAACAGCAGCTTTTTTTTCTACAGCTACGCAGATAGATATAGTCGGAATCACTTTGGGAAATACTACAAAATCATTTGTTAATGACCTTAGTCGAAGATTAGAAGCCGGAGCCCGGATTAGGTTTATTTTGATCTCAAAGAGGAGGTTGTGTTGGAGCAAGTTGTGCGACGGAAGTTTTGGCAACCACCACCGGAAGCTCAATACTACCGAGACAGGATTAATGCTGCATTGACTTTGATACGTATCATAGCAGGAACACAAAATGCTTCTGGGACACTTGAAATCGGGCTATTGCCTTGTGTACCATCTTTGGAAGTATAGTGGTTGATCCAGATACTGCTAATGGAAAAGCATTAATTGAAATTTACCATCATAACTCCCAAAAACCTTCCCCCAAGTTTTCTCTTTCAGAGGATAATGATCCTCAATGGTTTTTCTTTTTTAAAGAACAGTTTGATTTAATGTGGGAGCAATGTGAAATTCAGTCGCCTTTTGTAAATGGGAAAAAAGGAATCGCTTATACTCTTCGCTATTCAAATTGAATGAGCGAGCTTTTGCACGCGGAATTTAAATGCAACTTTTAAACCTTTCTAAAGGGAGCCAAACTGGAGCTGGTAGATGGCGACGCCGAAGGCAACAGCGACGTTGAGGGAGTTTTTGACGCCGCTCATGGGCAGGGCAAAAACGTGGTCGGCCAGGGCGACAATCTCCGGGTCTACGCCGACTTTTTCGTTGCCAATGACGAGGAGGATGGGTTGCTTTGTGTTTTCTGGCAAGGTGGCGGTGAAGAGATTTACGGCCGTTTCCCCCTCTTCCAGCACCCAAATTGCGTACCCATCAGCCTTGAGCTGCTCTACCGCCTGAACACTGTTCCGATGCTGTGTCCAGGGCAGGGCGCTTTCCGCGCCAAGCGCCGTTTTGGCCAGCTTAGGATGCGTTGGCGGAGCGGTGATGCCGCCCAGGTGCAGATGCTGCACACCCGCGCCGTCGGCCGTGCGCATGATGGCCCCCACATTGTACAAACTGCGAATATTGTCCAGCAGCAGTTCCAGCTGGCTGAAGCGCGGTGCAAATTGAGGAAATGGTGTTTCTGTGACTTGTGGCCTGGCGGCTAACACGGTTTGATTGCCACAGTGCGGGCAATATGCGCCTTTTGGATCACCCACGGCCACAGGAAAGCGAAACTGGCACGCCATCGCCTCACACTGCCTGATTTCATAAAGATGCATAAACACATTTCCTGCTGGATTTTGTTTGAAAACTATGGGAGATAGATTTTCACAGATGTACACAGGTACAGATCAATAAATCTGTGTAAATCTGCGTTCATCCGTGTCCCAAAAATTTCAGGTTCCTACGGTTTGGCTGCGCCCGCTCCAGAAAGAGCACGTCCCGCCAACGGCCGTACTTGCTGCCCCAATTTTTCCCGCCGTCCCACAACCCGAAAACCTAACTGTTCGTGCAGCTTTACGCTGGCTTCGTTTTCGGGAAAAATGCCTGCTTGCAGCGTCAAATGCCTTCCGCTTCAGAGCTGTTCAGCAACGTTTGCAGCAGCCGTTTGCCGATGCCCTGGCCCCAGGCCGCCGGAGCCACATAAACGCTCACCTCCGCCACGCCCGCGTAAACGCAGCGACTGGAAACAGGCGTCAGCGCAGCCCAGCCGACAACCTCGCCATTTTCTGCCGATTTGGCCACAAAGCGGCAGGTCATCATGTGGCTTTTTGTCCCACGCTTCCCAGGTGGGCACGGCCGTTTCAAACGTCGCGTTCCCCGGTGGCAATTCCCTCAGCGTAAATTTGGGAAACGGCCGTCCAATCTGCTGTCGCCATCGGGTGAATCGTGATTTCCATTTGCATACTCGCCTCAATAAACTTTTAGCTAAAGTTGAATCAAAGATTGCGCAATCTGTTGCTAGACCTTGCACTCCAAAACTGACTACACGACCGGTTGCTGCCTCCCAAACAGCAGCCGTGGGGCAATGATCCCGCCTGCCAACGCTGCCAAAATCAGCCCGGTTTTACAGCATTCAGCCCGCTTCCCACCAGCACTGGCGTGCTGCCAAACACACCCATGTTGGTAATTTCCAAAATGCCCAGCATTGTGCGAAAAGCAAACGTGCCCGGCACCATGGGAATTACCGCCGGAACGGTGAAGATGGCCGTAGGAGATTGAAATTTGCGGGCGAAAAAAAGCCCAAAAAGCCAATTATGGTGGCCGCCAACAAGGTGGCTGGCTCGATGGGCAAGCCAAGCTGAATGACCCAACTGCGTAGGGCATGGCCAATCGCTGCCGCCAAAGCGCAGCCAGGCAAGGCGCGGGGCGGTACGTTGAATAAAATAAGCGAAGCCAGTTGCAGCCACCGCCAGACCAAAAGGCATCCTCCAGTAAAACTTGCAGCAGCGGATTCACAGTGACACCCCTGTCAGGCTGATGGCCAGCAGCAGACCCAGTGCAATGGCCAGCGAAATAAGCAGGCCGGTGACACCGCGCGTGATGCCCGTAACCAGATGGCCACGAATCAGGTCTTGGGCCGCATTGATCAGCGGTACGCCGGGTACCAACAGCAAAACGGCCGCTGCCAGGGCTATCTCTGATTGATTGCTTAATTTGAACAATCCGGCCGTGCTGGCCAGGCAACCGGCCACAAAAGCGCAGGTTACCACCACCAACAGCGGGTTGAAGTAGCGTTGGGTAAGCTCCTGGCGCAAAAACATGGCTACGGCTGAGGCCCCAAAGGTAATGCCGAAGATAATCCAGTCGCCGCCAAACAAGCGACTGAAAGCGGCACAGGCCAAGCCCACCATGATTACTACCAGCCAGCGGTTGTAGCTGCGCGGCATCTGGTCAATTTTCTTTAGTTCGGTACGGGCTTGAAAGTGATCCACCTCGCCGCTGATGATGCGGCGGCTGAGATCGTTGAGCGCCGTCACTTTGCCCAGATCAACCCCCAGCGAGGTGACGCGCCGCAGCTTCGTGCGAAATTCTGAGCCGCTGGAGGCGGTGATGGTTATGACGTTGGGTGAAACGAGAATGTCGAGCCAATCGCAGCCCAGCCCGGTGCCAATGCGGTGGACGGATTCTTCAACGCGCTGGCTGGTGGCCCCGTGTTGCAGCAGCATTTGTCCCGCCCACAGGCTCAGGTCGATAATGTCGCGCAGTTCGTGGTAGGCAAGCGGCCGTTTATGGCTTAGTCTGTCAATGTCGTCAGTTTGTGATGTGATCATAATTATTTTATATGAGCTATTAGCGAGATCGGCTTTACCATATCATGTAGTTTTTAAAATTTTACATCTTTTGAAATCAAATCTTATTTTGTCTAAAAAGTTTGTTGACATATTTGGGATATTTTTTTGTACATTATTTCCGTTCTTGTTCCTTCTCAAAAACCATCTACTAAGGAGACATAAAGTAATGAGCAAACTAGGAACTCTTATAGATATTGCCAGTTTAGGGTTAGATATTGGGCAACATATTGAACTGCAAAAAAATTAAAGAGCAACAAGCAAACATGGCTATGAATCAACTTAATGAAGCTGTTCGTAAGGCAATAGTTGAATCAGCTAGGAATGAACTTTTTTAAATTAAAAAGAGTTGCCGAAAAAGCTCAAGTTATAGCCGATCTCAAAACGCTAAGGTTGCTGGGGGACGTTCAAATTGCTCTCTCTTCAGTTGGAAGATATGGGTATTATTCCAGATATGTTCCCAGAAATTCGAGATAAAGAGTACTGTATTGAAGTAATGGATACCTGATAAATGTGAATTTAAGTAAATATATGAATGTGTTAAGTGTTGATGATGCCCAGAAGCTACAAATGCAGCGAAATCAGCACTTAGATTGCCTGATTACACTTATTATCTTGAAAAAGAACCCTATCGTGCGTGAGTACCGAGACGCGTTAAGTATAGTGGAGAATAAAAAGCTGAAAAAAAAAGATATGGTGGGTTAAGAAATAAGATGCGATATTCTGATTTTAATAGAAAACTGACAAAGGGGCCAGCTTTTTTTATTTGGAGCAGTCCTGTAATTCTTGCATTTCATGGATTCCAGTAGTTTTCGCGGTCTCACTGTAGTTTTCGCGATTATAGCTGTGGTTTTGGCGTTTGCTTTTTGGAAACTTTATCAAAGCAACCATAATCGTTATCTAAATTATAACCAGTCAGTCAGTATTGTAGAGGCAATTAACGAAAAGGTTGACTTGGATCAATTCGAGTTTATTGAAAAACAGGTACCCGATCAGGTTGAAGAGGTCGAGAGATTAAAAGCAATGACGAGCAAATAGTGAATTCATTTTTTTTATTTGCTTGACGGGAGTCCTCAATTAAATTGAGCTTAATCTTTATTTAAAATTAAAAGTGGTAGAGAACTGATAAGTGAAGAGTAAAAAACAGTACATCTCATTTTTACTCTTCACTTTATGTTTTCACTAGGGTGTGTTGACATTTCAACGCAGCCAAATTAACGAACTTACAAAATGTAAAAAGCCGAGATAGCGGCTAGCCAGCTTGTCAAAACGAGAAAAGACACGGCGATAATGTTTGATTTTGTTGATAAAACACTCCACCAAATGACGCTCACGATAAAGCCACTTATCGTAAGGTCGCTCCGCCTTTTCACCTTTGGCTCGCTGATGCGGCGGGATAACGGGTTCCATTTCCTGCACAACCACCCAGTCATAGAAATCCTGAGCCGCATAGCCTCGGTCAGCAATGATTCGGTCGAAGGGCAAACCGTCAACGAGAAGCACGGCTTGACCAATGTCCGAATCCTGCCCGGCAGTCAGGTGCAAACGCAACGGATTGCCCAAACCATCGACTATGACATGAATCTTGGTGGTGAACCCACCACGACTACGTCCCAGCGCTTGTGCCTCCTGGCCACCGCTTTTTTTGTGCCCCGGCAGCGCAGGGATGTGCCCGCACAATGGTGCTGTCAATCAGCCCATTTTCCATGTCGGGGTCGTCAGCGAAATGGGTCAGCATCCGTTCCCACACACCTTGGTCGCACCAGCGGGCAAAGCGTTTGTAGACGCTGTTCCATTTCCCGTATTCGCTTGGTAAGAGCCGCCATTGGGAACCACTGCGGCTCATCCAGAGCACGCCTTCGACGAAGCAACGGCACTCTGCCTCATTACCGATATAAACATTCCGGTCTGATTTCAAGAATGACCGGATTTTTGTCCATTGAAAATCGTTTAATCGTACAGTTGACATGAGACAATTTTACAATCTTTCTCAAATGTCAACAGAACCTAACTATAGTAAAAAGCGCCGGGAAAATCCTCTGCCACTTGCTTCTTTTTGCCGCTCCATTCGTGAATGTTGATGCGGTAAACGGCCGTTCGCTTCAATTCTTCTGGGGTAATGCCGCGATAATGCACGTCTGGGCGCAGGTGCGGGGCATATTTGTCTAGCAAAAGTTGCAGGCCATGTTTGGCTTCAACGGGGTCTTCGATGGTAACGGCCGACCCAAACACCGTCACCCCACTGTACTCCACGCTAAACTCCAGCGCTTCGTCCGCGGGCAGCAGGCGGCCCATCTCAAAAACCGTGAAGCAAATTTTGGCTTCGCTGGCCAGATTGGCAGCGGTGCGGCCCACTCGTGCCGTGTGCGGGTAAATGGCCTGGGCTGCCTCGTCGTAGACAAACAGGTTGCTGTTTAGGAATGGCTGGTCGCCCTGGGCGGTGGCTAAACGCCAACGGCCGCACGATGCAGCATCGCGAATCCAGGCTTCATCCCTCTACGGCGCGGTCGCTGCGCCGGACTTCTGTTTTAGGAAGGGTTGTGTAATCTTTCATGGTTGCTCAATTATTTTTTTTAGATGGTTAATTTGCCGCACATAACGGTAACGGCCGTACCGCCCACCTTCACCGTTTCAATATTGTCTGGCGGGCCGACAACCTCCACCTGCGCCTGGCCGGGCCGGTTCATCCATGCCCTGTTCGGCCGTGAATGTCGGTTTGTCGATCAGGTGATGATGCCACAGGTAAGCTGCCATGCCACCCGTGGCCGAGCCGAGCCGTGAACGGTCTTCCATTGTGTCTGGCGGCACGCCGAAGTGGCGAAACAAAGCTGTCCCCTGGTCGGTTGCGCCCTTGCAAAAAAAAGATGCGGGCTGAAAAAATCCAGCCTTTTGCCGAAAAAGCTGGGTAGGTGGCGGTGTTTTAGCCGGGCGCGGCGCAGCGCTCCAAATTGCGGACTGGGATCATAAGCTGGGGCGTGCCGGTGCTCACAATTTGCACCGGAGCGTTTGGCAGGCAATCGGCCGTTTCCAGACCAAAGTGCGGCATCACCTCTTCCGGTGGAAGCGTCGCCAAAAACTGTGGTTTTTTCTGGTTCATCACCACTCGCACGCCTGACTCAGTTGCGTACAGTTCAATAGGAATTGGCCCGACTTGCAATTCCAGCGATATTTTCGTGTAATCACCCGGCAATTGAATCTGGCCAGTTTCCACCAGGGCGTGCATCGTGGCGATGGTGGGATGCCCTGCCAGCGGGATTTCTTCGGCGGGGGTGAAGTAGCGTGCCCGCACGTCGGCGATTTCTGACTTGAGTACAAAGGCCGTTTCAGACAGGTTCATCTCTTTGGCAATGGCCAACATCTGGCTGTCGCTCAAAGAATCTGCATCAAAAATGATGGCGCAGGGATTCCCGGCCAACGGCCGTTTCGTAAAGGCATCCACTTGCATAAAAGGGTAGGTGGGCATGGCTGGCTCCTGTGCTAATCGGTTTCTGGCGGGGCAAAAGACCAGGATTTAAGGTCTTCGCGAATGTCGTGGAATTTGTGAGGCACCTCAGCCGCTACAAAAACCAGACTGCCTGGCTGCACGGGCTGGGTTTCATCGCCCACGGTAATTTGCCCCTGCCGCTGACGATGTAATAAACCTCGTCCTCGTCGTGTGGCTGCAGCTTCATTTACTGTGGGTGCATTCTCGGCTGGCAGGGCATACAAGCCCAGGCTCATGGAATCGTTACGCAGAAATTCCAGATACGGCCGTTCGCCTGCCGCCTGTTCCGCAATGAGTTGTTGAATGGTAAATGCTTCCATTAGTTACTCCAGTATTGGTAATTGAGCAATTGCCCAATTACCTAAACCTTTTCACACCCGCACCAATTTCACCACGTCCCCAGGCGAATATTGCCGGGGCGTTCGGTGCTGCCAAAGACGCCCGCGCAGTTTTGCCGCGTTTGGGTAACGGTTTTTTTGAGCACAGCTGGCTCCTTGTCAGACGTTTCAGGATCGATGTTGATCATCACGCAGCGCTGGATGCGCCGGTTGAGCCGCAGCCGCAGGCCATCCGCTTGATTGCCAAACACCAGGCTGCTGTCAGCCAGCGTTCCTCCACAAACGGCTGTTCGTCAAACGGCTCGATGATGATGTTTTGCCGGAAGCGCAGAGGAGGCGCCAATCGGCCGTACCAATTGCCTCGCCCAATGCCGCCACAGTCGCCGTACTCATCACCGAAATGACCTGGCTGTCAAACGCGCCGCGCCCAATTTTGATCAGGTTGACGGGCTTGCCGTACGCTTCGGCCAGCTGCTGGTTGAGTTCGGGGGCGTCGATGGGAGGATACGGCCGTCTGGCAATTCCGACTTCCACGGGTGATTCAGCAACATCGTCTGGCTGGGTGTACCGGGGCGTAAATTGCAGCAGCTGCGGCAGCTCCCGGCCGGTGAGCCAGGGAAAGCCAGAGCGGTTGTCTGCGCGGACAAAGGCATAGCGCCGGTCCCCATCCAATCCATGCCAATAAGCATACGCCTCTTCCAGCATTTCCCCGCGCATCGACTTCACCGGAAAGCGATACAGTTCTTTTACAACACCAACTTCTACAAATTCCTCAATCATTTTCACCTCGAACAGTGGGCGAGTGGGCGAGTGGGCGGGTTTGCAAGTTTGCGAGTGGGCGAGTTTGCAAGTTTGCGAGTATGCGAGTTTGCGTGTAAGCGAGCGCCATCAGATCACCCTGTCACCCTGTCACCCCTTCACCTTGTCACCCCTTCACCCTGTCACCTTGTCACCCCATCACCTTGTCACCCAAACGCCCACAACAGCGCCATCCCCACCGCCAGCGTCCACAAAATATTCTTCGTGCGCCAGGCGACCAGAATGGCAGCCAGACCAGCCAGCAAGCGGGCATTGGCCAACGACAGGTCGAGCGTGCCGCCGGGCATCATTATTTCGGGCAAGATGATAGCGGAAAGTACGGCCGCAGGCACAAAGCGCAGCGCTTGCCGCCAGCCAACGCTAATTGTGGCCCGTTCCAGCAGCCAAATCGGCACCAGCCGAATGCTGTACGAGTGATGAGGCCCATACCAATAATTGCAATCCAAAGCGTCATGTTTCATTCCTTTACCGAGGCGTTCGCATCCTTTGATTATTTGTTATACTCGCGAAAGCAGGTATCCAATTTTATCGGGGCGTGGATTCCCGCCTTCGCGGAAATGTCAATAAAAAATCTGCGCTAATCTGCGAAATCTGCGGATGATCATTTTTTTTCGATTCTCCAGCCAGACGCCCACGCCGATGCCGGTGAGTGTGGCCAGCATGAGGCCGAGTTTGTACGGCAGGCTAAAGGTGAGCACAGCCACCAATCCGGCGGTGAGCGCGGCCATGGTGTTGGGTCGATCCTTCAGCGCTGGGCACCACAATGCCGATGAAGGTGAGCGCCAGGGTGAAATCCAGACCCCATTCCGGCGGCACCTGCGTGCCCAGCAAAATGCCTACGGCCGTACTCAGCTGCCACGTTCCCCACAGCGTAAAGCCAGCGCCCAGCCAAAAATAATGTTTATGTGTCAGCGGAATTTGCTTATCGCCGTAATGAACGGCCGTTGCCGCATACGCCTCATCGGTGAGCAGATAGGCCAGCAGCCAGCGCCATTTGCGCGACAAATGCTGCACGTCTGGCCCCAGCGAGGTGCTGTAAAGCACATGCCGCAAATTCACGATGAATGTGGTCAGCCACAAATGGGAATGGCGTGCCCACCCCGATGAGCTGCGCCCCCCAAAATTGGGCCGACCCGGCAAACACAATCGACGACATCGCCTGCGCTTGCAGCGGCGTCAGCCCGGCGGACAGACCCAGCACGCCGTAAATCATGCCAAAGGGGATCACCCCGATGGTGATGGGCAGCTCGGCTTTGATGCCTTGCCACAGGGCAGTTTTGGGAGGTGAAATGGTTTCTGTTTTAGTTAACATAATTCTTTAGAGAGACTGGAGATTGGAGACTGGAGATTGAAAGAGTCTCCAGTCTCCAGTCTCTAATCTCCAATCTCCACCAGCGCTTGCCAACAAATTTCCACGTCCGCGCTGCTCCGTTTGCCAGTTTGAAAAGGCGGCGCGAATGGCCGGTTGGCCCTGGTAGACAGTTTGCGTCAGGAAGATACGGCCGTCATCCCGCACCTTGGCCAAAAATTCCTGAATCTGGGGCAGGCTGGGGCTTGTTGCCAGGGTGAAGCAAACGCAGTTGAGCCGCACCGGAGCCAGCAGTTCAAACTGGTCCGATTGTGCAATTTGCTCGCCCAGCCAGCGGGCCTGGGCGCAGTTGCGCTCCACGATGTCACGGTAACCGGAACGGCCGTATGCCAACAAGCTCATCCAGGCGGGCAGGGCCCGAAAGCGGCGCGAATTTTGCGGCGTCCAATGCACCAAACTGGGCTGTTCGCCCATGTCGCCCAGGTAAACGGCCGAATTTTGGAACGCCGCCAGCTGCAATTCAGGATGGCGGCTGAAGGTCATCGCCGAGTCGTACGGCACGTTGAGCCACTTGTGGGCATCGATGGTAATCGAATCGGCGGCGGCTTTGCCCGGAGAGCAGGTGGGCAAATTGGGGGCGAACAGGCGGCAAAGCCGCCAAACGCGGCGTCCAGATGCAGCCAGAAGTTGTGCTTTTTGCTTTAGTGCGGCAAGCGCTTGCAAATCGTCAAAATCCACGGTGTTGACGGTGCCGCCGCTGGCAATGACCACGGCAGGCTGGTCCAGCGTGGCCAAAATTTCGCCAGGGCAGCCACGTCCATCGCTTCCCGGTTGGGCAGCGTGGGCACGGGGTGATGGCCCGGCGGCCCAGGCCCAGCATGGCCAGCGCTTTTTGCTGCTGGAATGGGGCGTGGCGGCGAGGATGGGGAAACGGCCGTAGTCCCCACAATCCATCTTCCGCCACGTTGATTCCCTGCTGCTGCCCAATCCACTGCCGCGCCTGGGCCAGGCCCACCAGATTGCTGATGGTTGCCCCGCTGACAAACGTACCGGCAAAGCTGTCTGGCAGGCCAAAGAGCTGCCGCAGCCAATGAATCGCTTCCTGTTCCACGTGCGGCGCGATGGAATCTTCATCGGCCATCGCGTTTTGGTCGTAGGTGGTGGCCAGCCAGTCGCCGAGCAGGGCGGCGGGGGTGCTGCCCCCGGTGACAAAGCCCAGGTAGCGCGGCCCGGCGCTGCCGGAAAGCCCGGCTTCAAAGCGTTCGCGGAAATTTTGCAGGGCGGCTGCTGCGCCCAGGCCCGTTTCTGGTAAATCGGGGCGATTCGGTACGGTTCGGGGGAAAATGGCCGCTTTCCGTTCCGGCAGGCTGGTTAAAAATTCGTTGGCGGCATGAACGGCCGTTTGCAACAATTCACCCTGATTTTGTCGATCTTGCTTCAACTGCTCATTCATCCTCTCAAAACCCTCTGTGCCCTCTGTGGCTAACAAATTCCTAATGCGCGGTTTACGGCCGTTTCCGCATGAATCGCCGTCGTGTCGAACAGGGGCACGGCGGTGTGCTGCTGCTGGACAAGCATCACAATTTCGGTGCAGCCTTCGATGATGCCCTCAGCGCCCTGGGCGTGCAGGTCGTCGATGATGCGCAGGAATTCCTGGCGCGAGGCATCTGCCACTTTACCCAGGCACAGTTCGTTGTAGATGACGCCGTGTACGATGGCCCGGTCGGCGGCGGGTGGCACGATCACTTCCAGGCCGTGCTGTTCCAGCCGTCCCCGGTAAAAATCTTGCTCCATGGTGAAGTTGGTGCCTAGCAGGCCCACTTTTTGCAGACCTTGTTGCTGGATGCGAACGGCCGTTGCATCCGCCAGGTGCAAAATGGGAATGTGAATTGCTTGCTCAATTTGGGGAGCCACTTTGTGCATGGTGTTGGTGCAGATGAGTAGAAAATCGGCCCCGGCAGCTTCAATTTGCTGACCGGCTTTGGCCAACATCGCGCCTGCCTCATCCCAGCGGCCTTCGTGCTGCAACGTCTCAATTTCCTGAAAATCCACGCTGACCAGCACAATTTTGGCCGAATGCAGCCCGCCTAATTTCTGTTTTACCATTTCGTTGATCCAGCGGTAGTACAGTTCGGTGCTTTCCCAACTCATACCGCCCAGTAAGCCAATTGTTTGCATGTCAAGTTCTCCAAAAAATGGGACGCGGATGAACGCGGATGACGCGGATGAAAAACAAAAAATCAGCGTTTATCTGCGTTAATCAGCGTCCTATCAAATTAAACATAAGGCAGCCAGTCGCTGTGGGTGGGGGCGCTGGTGAGCTGCTGCTGGATGAGCGTGCTGAGCAGCTTGACGCCCGCTTCGATGCCTTCTGTGCTCAGGTTGCCAAAGCAAAGTCGTAGGTATTCATGCCCGGTATCTTCTATCATGTAGGCTTCGCCGGGGGTGAAGGCGAAGCCATTTTCCAGGGCTTGCCGGTAAAGCAAGCCGGGCGGCAGGCGACGAGGCAAGGTGACCCAGCAGCTAAAGCCGCCTTGTGGTTCTGTCCAGCGAACGGCCGTTGGCATCCAACGCCCCAAACTGGCCAGCAGCGCATCGCGTCGTTCCCGATAAATGGGAATGACCCGCCGCAGGTGCTTTTTCAGACCACCATCCTGCAAAAAATGGGCCAGGGCTCGTTGCAGCAAGCCAGTGCCGCACAAGTCGGTGGCCCGGCGTAAGGTTAAAAGTTGGTCTCGCCAGGCAATTGGCATGAGCAAATAGCCCACGCGCAGCCCTGGCATCAGCATTTTAGAAAAGCTGCTCAGGTACAGCACCCGGTCATCCCCATCTTGTTGCTTGAAGGCGGGCAGCGCTGGCCCAGCAAAACCCAACTTGCTGTAAATATCGTCTTCAATGATGAGCATGTTGTGCCGTTGGGCAAGCTGCAAAATGGCCTGTCGCCTGGCCGCGCTGGTGCTGTAGCCGGTGGGATTGTGAAAGGTAGCCACAGTGTAGTAGCAGCGGGGTTTATGGGTCTGGATGAGGCGTTCCATTTGGGCCAAATCGGGGCCATCTGGTTGCATAGGAATGTGCAACGGCCGTAATCCCTGGGCCTTCAAAATGTTCAGCACCCCCAAAAAAGTAGGCTGCTCTACCAGAACCACATCACCGGGCTGGGCCACCGCCGCGGTGGCCAGGGAGATGGATTGAATGGCCCCAGAGGTGATGAGAATGTCGTCTGGGCTTGCCTGAATTCCGTCATCTTGCAGCATCTGGCTTACTTCTACGCGCAGCGCCGTATCGCCTTGAATGGGGCCGTAGCTGAGCAGTTGGTTGGCCTCTGGCCGCAGCCGGGCCATCTGCTGCCAAAAGGCATCCAGCGGAAAGAGCGCGGGGTCGGCGTGGGCCATCGCCATAGAGCGCACGCCGATGACCTGGTTAATGGCCAGCATGTCGTTGATAGCGCTGTCTGGCGTCAGGTATTGGCCTACGGTTGGTTGCAGGCTCATGTGCTGAACGGCCGTACTCACAAAGGTCCCACGCCCCACCGTGGCTTCAATCCAGCCGTCGGCTTGCAGTTCGGCGTAGGCGTTTTGCACCGTCAGGCGGGTGACGCCCAACGAGCGGGCCAGTCCGCGCACGGTGGGTAGGCGGCTGTTGGCTGGTAAACGGCCGTTGCTAATCTGCGTCTTGATTTGCTCGGCAATTTGCCGATAGAGCGGCGGTTTGCTGTCGCGGTTTACGGTTAATTCGAGCATGTCTTATTCCAAAGAGTTAATCCACAGATTCACGCAGATTTCGCAGATTTTTGTTCTTAATCTGTGTTCATCTGTGAAATCTGTATCCTATTTTCTTAAGGCTTTATTTATTGATAACCGCGGTTTTTTCAATCATCATTTGCTTAATGGCCTGCACCAGGCGGGTCATGCCTACCTCGATTTTTTCGGCCGTGGTGTTAGAGAAGTTCAGGCGGAGCGTGTTGCCACCTGTGCCATCCACATGGAACGGCGCACCGGGCACAAAGACCACGTTTTGCTTGGAAGCTGCCTCAAATAAATCCATCGCCGAAAGCTGCGGCGGCAGCGTGACCCACAAAAACATGCCGCCTTCTGGCAGGGTGAACGTCACTTCGGGCGGAAAGCATTCTTCAATCATGGCTACCATTGTCTCCCGCTGCTGTTTGTAGGCGGTGCGAATTTTAGCAATGTGGGCGTCTAAATCATTGTCCTGCAAAAAGCGGTGGATGATGAGCTGCGAGACGTAGTTGGAATGCAAATCGGTGCCTTGTTTGGCCGTCACCAGCTTGTCCATCAGCGGCAGGGGGGCATAAATCCAGCCCATGCGCAAGCCAGGTGCTACGATTTTGGAAAATGAGCCGAGCAAAAATGCACGCGCCTGGTTGAAGCTGGCGATTGGCGGCAAATCTTCGCCGAGGAAGCGCAGCTCCCGGTACGGATCGTCTTCAATGAGGAAGGTTTCATTTTCTGCCAGGATTTGGCTGACGGCCTGGCGCGTTTCCCGTGAGTAGGTGATGCCGCTGGGATTCTGGAAGTTGGGCAGGGCATAAAATAGTTTGCTTTGGGGATGGGCGGCTTTTTGGGCGAGTACGGCCGTATCCACCCCATCTTCTCCCAGTGGCACTGTCTGAAATTCCGGTTCGTACATCGTAAATGCCTGAATCCCACCCAGGTAGCTGGGCGACTCCATCAGCACATGGTCACCCGGATCGATGAGAATCTTGCCCACCAAATCCAGCGCCTGCTGTGACCCATTGGTGATAAGAATTTCATCTGGATCAACCGCCATGCCCGTGCGGTCGGCGTAACGCTGGGCGATAAAAGCCCGCAGCGGTTCGTACCCAAGGGTGGGGGCGTATTGCAGCGCCTGCCTGCCCTGCTCGGCAAAGATGCGGTCAGCGGCGGCGCGCAGCGGTTCGATGGGAAAATAATCGGGATTGGGCAGGCCGCCAGCAAAGGAGATGACGTCTGGGTTTTGAGTGACTTTTAAGATTTCACGGATAAATGATTTTTTGGTGCGCAACATCCTTTGCGCAAATTGGCCTTTCATAAATGCCTCCAATCGTGGGGAATGGCCCAACTTTACAGAGACAATCCTGTTTTGCAAAGAGACAATGCGGGTTAATTTGTGGAGACAATTAGAAATTGGTCTGGTTTGAGGGTGGTGAGTGAAACGTGATGCGTGATGGCTTTTGGCTGAGTCGATGCTAAGTCGTAAGGAGATTAACCGCCAGCCAAAGCCAGGTGAAGCAGACGCCTATCAGGCAGACATTTGCGATGCGACTTTTTGTTTGAAGGAGAACGGCCGTACCAAACAAAACACCTAATGCGGCCGCCCGCAAAAACGCCCAATCCTCAAGCCAAATATTTTCTGTTAATACCAGGAGGAGCGCAAAATAGAAAATAAATGCTGCCTTGATGTAAAGCTCTGCCTTTGAGCGATGCAACGAGACAAAAACAATAAAAACGAAGAGACCCAATAATCCAACTTCAATTAGCCACCGTTGCGGGTCATTGGTAATTCTAAATCCGCGTAAAATTCCCCATATTGGCCAGCCAATATTGACGCTTACCGAGCTAGATGGTACATAGCCCCACCACCAGTTCATAAAGAGCTGCCAGAGACCATAAACTGCCAGCGGCAAGATAGCAACTTTCCAAATTTTTCTTTGGGTGATGAAGGAAACGGCCGTTAATAATGCTGTCTCCTTGGCCAATATCGCCAGTGATAGGACTGCTGAAGCAATCGTGTGTCGTTTTTGTTGGAGGGCGAGAATCCCAGCCAGGACAAACGCCGCTTCTACAATTTCTGCTAAATCTCGGCTGAGTGTTAGCAAAAAGCCAGGGTATAAAGTGAAAGTTAACCCCCAAAGCGCATGACGACCTGCTAATTTGGCAAATTGCCCTGCACTGTAACCAAGCCAAATTAAGGCAAGAAAATTGACTAAGATGAGCGCATCAGCCACAAGCGGCGGACTGCCAAAAGACCCAATCCAGGCGAGCAGTGGATAAAGAATGCGCTGATGCCGGTATCGTGGACTGTCGATTTGAATGCCAAAATCAGTTTGTTCGCGGGTAAAAGGATCAAGCGCTAGACGATAATAAAATTGCCCATCGTAGCCTGTAAATTCGGTGACAGCAATAATATTTCCTGGTGTGATGGTTGTGTTCGTAAAAATCTCGCCTGCCTGGGGGAAAGTGCCAGGATCGTGCTGGTTGAGCGTGAGTACGAGGAAGATGAAAATGCAAACGGCCGTAACCACAGCCGTTACCCCTGGATGATTTAAGCGACTGGACATTGCCCAAATTGTAAACCAGCAAGGCCATTCGCCCAAAACAAATCTAAGTACCGACTGGCTGCGTAAAAGTAGACAATGCGGCTGGGTGGTTCTACAATCCGCCGCCGCATGAATGGACCCGATTTATGATTGCATCCTTGCTGTTTACCCGGCAGCTCACAACCAACACCGTCCTGAAGCTGGCTGCTGAATTAGGCGGTCGTGCCGCCACTTTTTTGCTGCTGCTGCTGGCGGCCCGACGGCTGACCACGGCCGAATTTGGCAGCTACAACTACGCTCTGGCGCTGGGTTTTGTCCTGGTGCAGCTGGCTGATTTTGGCTTGCAGCTTTTGCTCACGCGGGAAGTGGCGCGACAGGCTTTGGGGGCACGGCCGTTGGTTTTGGCAGCGTTTCACCTGAAACTGTGGCTGAGTCTGCCGGTTTTGGCCCTGCTGGGCTTGTTTAGCTGGCAAAATGGTGGGCAAGGCCTGGTCATCTTTTTGCTGGGGCTGACGCTGCTGCTGCAAACCTTTGTGGAATTTGTGGCCTACGTTTTTCGCGGACAGCAGCGGCTGTGGGTGGAGGTGCAGCTTTTGTTGTGGGTGCGGCTGGGCACGGCCGTTTTCGGCGCACTCATCCTCTGGCAAACGGAGAACCTGCTGTGGCTGGCGGCTGTCAGCCTGTTGGTGATGGGAACTGCCTTGCTATTTGCTCTGCACAAGCTGCGGCGGGCGGGCTGGATTGCTCACTACGCCCAGCTTTGGCCGGTGGGATGGCCGGGTACGGCCGTCACCAAAAAAGTGGCGCAGCAAGCGTGGCCCCTGGGACTCTCCATTTTTCTTTCCATTGCCTACACGCGACTGGCCATCTTGCTCCTGGCAGTGTGGGGCGAGGCTGACGCTGTGGCTCATTACAGCGCGGCGTGGCGGCTGGTCGAGCCGACCCAAATTTTACCCGCTTCCTTGCTGGCGGCCGTTTTCCCCGCCTTTTCCCTGGCACTCACCCAAAATCGCCGCCGGGCCGGGCAGCTCGGACGGCAAACGAGCCTGCTGCTGGCCCTGGCTGGAGGCGCGGTGGCTGGCATTTTTTGGCTGGCTGCGCCCTGGCTGGTGGATTGGCTGTATGGGGCCGACTTTGCTGCCAGCGCCCCAGTTTTGCAAATTCTGGGGCTGACGGTGCTGCCTGTCTACATCAATTACAGCTTAACCCACTATTTGGTGGCGCGTGGCCAGCAGCAAACGTTAACGGGCTTAACGGCCGTTACCCTCCTGCTCCATGCGTTTTTCTGCTGGCTGCTGATTCCTCGCCTGGGCTTGATTGGCCCAGCGCTTTCTGTGCTGCTGGCAGAAAGCGTGCTGCTGCTGGGTTGTTTGTGGTTTTTGCGTCGCCCCGTTTCTTTAGAGAAGGCAGGATTGGAGACGGCCGTATGATCCAAAGCACCCCGCGCCAAATTGGTTACGCTCTGCTGCTGCTGTTGGCCCTCACCCTGCCGTTTGAGCTGGATCGGCCGCTGCTGGCCGTTGGCCCTCTGGCGGTGACCAATCTGGAGCTGCTGCTGGGGCTGATTTTGTTGGCGGCGCTTGTGATGTGGTTTGGCGGTAGGGGCAGGCCCCCGTGCCTGCCTCTACCGCATCGGGGTGTGGTTTTGTTGTTGGCGGCGGGTGGGTTGTTTGTGGTTACGGCCGTATTGACCCCCGAACAAAACGGCAATGCCCTCAAAGCCTCATTTCGCTTGCTCAGCGGAATGGCGTTGGCGCTGGCGGTGCCTTTGCTGGTACAGCAGCCGCGCCAGCGGAAAATTGTGCTGCTGGCGCTGCTGGTGAGCGGTTTGCTGGTGGCGGGCATCGGTCTGCTGGAGGTGTGGCTGGGGCGTGAGTTTGGCTGGCTGGCTCCTTTCCGCGCTGGCATCACCGTGACGGGCCAATACTTGCGCCTAACCGGCCCGCTCGATTACGCCAATCATGCTGCCATGTTCATCGAGGTGACCGTGCCGCTGCTGCTGGTGGCGGGTTGGTTGTGGTGGAAACGTGTGGGGAAAACGGCCGTTCTCCTACTCGTGGTTTTTGCCCTGATATTTTTGCTCCAGGCCAGCTTTGCCACCCTGAGCCGGGCCAGCTTTGTGACAATTGGGGTCGTGGGCGCAGGGATGATTCTGCTGCTGGCTTTGGGTGAACGGCGCTCAAATGAGTTCGTTCGACCGTGGCTGGGGCTGGTTGCATTGGTTGGCGTGATGTTCATTTTGAATACGGTGGGCAGCGATGTGTTCCGGCTGCGCTTTGCCAGCGAGGGGGACAATGGCTGGTATGCCGCCAGTTGGCAGGTGCCGCCGCAGCTCACCCTGGCCGCCAATGAAATTCAGCAGGTGCCCATCACCGTTACCAACGACGGGGCTTTAACCTGGTCCAGCAATCGTGCCCAGCCGATTCAGTTGGGTGGCCGCTGGATTCAGGCGGAGAGCGGGCTACAGATGGCCGAACCGCGCTGGCCGTTTGCCGAATCCATTCCGCCTGGCGAGCGGCTGGAAATGAAAATTCCCCTGCGCGCGCCGTCTAATCCTGGGGCCTACACCCTCATTTGGGATGTGGTACACGAGCAGGTGACCTGGTTTGGTGAGAAGAGCGGCGTGTTTGCCACCAGCAGCGTTCAGGTGCTGCCCTCTAACAACCGCTCTCCATTTCCTGAGCCGGAAACGGTGGCGCCTGCCTGGAATTACTCGCTGCCCATTCCAGACCGCAGCACGTTGTGGCGGCTGGCGGTGCAGTTGATTGGCGAACGGCCGTTGCTGGGCATCGGATTAGATAATTTTCGGCTGGGTTACGGCCGTTTGCTGAATGCCGACAGTTGGAACGAAACCATCCACCAGCAACTGGTACCTGAATTTTGGTCGCGGTGGCGTGCTGGCTGCGCTGCCCTTTTTGCCTGGCTGGCCGGGGAAGGGCTGCTGGCTTTGGCACGCAGCGCCCCCAGCCAAATGATCCGGCTGCTGGCCATTTTGGCCGGACTGCTGGCTTTTTTAATTCACGGTTTGCTCGATTTCTTTTTGCTGTTCAACAGCACGGGGCTGCTCTTTTGGCTGCTCATTGGCTTGTGGTGGCAATGGCTAAAAGAAAATAACAATCCGCAGATGACGCAGATTTTTTCTCTAAATTCTCTGCGGTCCTCTGTGGCTTCTCTGCGAAACTCTGTGTTCCGCTTGTCAAGGAAGGTTTGATGCGCATTGGGTTTGATGGCACACCGCTGCTGGGGCAACGCTCCGGGGTTGGGCACTACACGGGCCGTTTGCTGGCTCATTTGGTGCAGCAGCGTCCTGAGTGGGAATACATGCTGTTCAGCAACCGCCCCTTCGAGCCGCTGGAAGCAGAGCTGGCGGGCACGCTGCCCCTGGCCGACAATTTTGGCTTCAGCCGTTTTGTCTGGATGCAGCTGATGCTGCCGCGCATCATTCGCCAGCGGCAGCCGGATTTGTGCCATTTTCCAAACAACACCGCGCCGCTGTGCCTGAGTCGCCCTTCGGTGATTACCATTCATGATGCGTCGCTCTTTTTGCACAGCCGCCACCATCCGCGCAGTCGGCTGCTGGCGCTGCGTTTGCTGCTGCCGCACGTGGCTCGCCGAGCAACGGCCGTTATCACCGTTTCCCAGCACGCCCGGCAAGATTTAAGGCGCATCTTAAAACTGCCTGCGGACAAAATTCATGTGATTCATGAAGCGGCACCGGATGGATTTCAGCCGCTGGTAGACCCAATTCAGCGCCGCCAGCTGCGCGCCCGGTATAATTTGCCGGAGCAGTTTGTGCTGTTTGTGGGCACCATGGAACCACGCAAGAATCTGAAGCGGTTGATACGAGCCATTGCTCAACTGCGCCAGCGCGGCTGCAACACGCGGCTGGTGTTGGTGGGGCCAAACGGCTGGCTCATCAATGGCTCATTGGAAAAGGAGGTCGAGGCGCTGAATTTGCAGGACGCTGTGCAAAATTTGGGTTACGTGCCGCAGGAAGATTTGCCCGGCATTTATTCTTTGGCTACAGTGTTCGCCTTTCCCTCGCTGTACGAAGGGTTTGGTCTGCCGCCGCTGGAGGCAATGGCCTGCGGCACGCCCGTGCTCACCAGCCGCGATTCGGCCATGGCTGAAATTTGCGGCGAGGGCAGCCTGTCTGGTTGATCCGCAGCGGAGGAGGCGATTGCGATGGGTTGGCCTGCTTGCTGGCGGAGCCGGACAGGCGCGAACATCTGCGGCAGCTGGGCCTGGCGCAGGCGCAGCGTTATTCTTGGGAACGAACGGCGCGGGAAACGGCCGTTGTCTACGAAAAAGTGCTCAACGGAAATCATAGAGCCAGTTTTTTGTTTGGATTGTTTGCGTTTTTTTGATTAGCCACGCCTCGGCCAGTGGTGGGCCGTTTGCCTGGCTGCCGATTTCGCTGCCAACGGCCGTTTCTGGGCAGGGTATGGCAAATTGGTGTGCTGTCGCTGCTGCCTGTTCTTGTCATATTTGGCTGGATTTATCCGCAGATTACGCAGATTAAAAAGATTGGAAGAAAAAAATCTAATAAATCTGTGCAATCTTTGATCAAAAGCTCATGGGCCTGGGGGGAAACGGCCGTAACCATTCCCCTGGCTGCTTTTTCATTTTTCGTTCTGCTGCGGCTCAATGCAGAAACCGCTTACATCGCCGCCATGCTTGGGCTGTGCTGGTTGGTCTATTTGTTTTTGGTGAACCATTCAGGCTGGCAGCGGGATTGGTTGTGGCGCGTGCTGGCCGCAGTGCTGTTGGTGCAGGGCGCGGTGGCCATGACCCAATTTTTCTGGCAGCGCGAGCTTGGCCTGGCCTGGCTGGGCGAGCCACGGCTGGATTTGCTGGTGGAAGGCACCAGCGTGGCCCAACGTGACGGCCAAAATTGGCTGCGGGCTTACGGTTTGAACAGCCATCCCAACCAGTTGGGGCTGCTCATGATGGCCCTCTGTTTGCTGCTGTGGCCAAACCGGCACAGAGCACAAGGCAGGTGGCGCTGGCTCTTTTGGCTGGGTCTGGCTGCTGGCCTGGCGGGGCTGTTGATGAGTTTGTCGCGCTCGGCTGGGCTGGGGCTGTTTTTGGGTGGTCTGGTGTTTGTCTTGCATCGGCAAACGGCTTTGGCGCTGCCCCGCCGCGAAATTATTTTGCCGCTGGCGCTGCTGGCGGCTGGCGTGTTGCTTTTTGCCCTGGCCTACGGCGATGTGATGGCCGGACGGCTGCTGGCTCTGGATTCGCCGTTAGAAAGCCGTTCGCTGTGGGAGCGGCAGCGGGATTTGGGCGTGGCCTGGCAGTTGTTGGCGGAACGGCCGTTGCTGGGAGCCGGTTTAGGTCAATATTTGCCCAGCGCGGCTGCGCTCAATCCAGAGGCGGCCCTGGTTCATAACGTGCCGCTGCTCATCGGGGCAGAGCTGGGGCTAGTTGGGCTGGCGTTGTGGCTTGTTTTTTGGGGATGGCCGCTGTGGCAGTTTGGTCTTGTGGCGAACTATGCGGCAGGAACGGCCGTCTGGCTGGCGCTCATTCTTATGGCTCTGCTGCACCCTGAACCAACTCTTTACCTGCCCAAAGGCGCAGTGCTGTGGGGCCTGGCCGCCGCCCAGTGGCATAGCAGTAAGAATTTGTCACCTGGTCACCCTGTCACCCCTTCACCCCGTCACGAGTGGAGCCAGACATGAAATTAGCCCCGCCCACCACGCTTACCCGGCTAGAACAGGCGATCTGGCGCACTGTGGCCTATGTCGATCTGTTTGATTATCCGTTAACGGCCGTTGAAATTCATCGCTACCTGGATGGGGTTCCGGCGACGGCCAGCGAGGTTGCCCGGCAGTTGGTAGGCAGTCCAGCCCTGGCAGAAAATTTGAGCCACAAAGATGGCTTTTTTTGCCTGCCGGAGCGAGAAGGGATTGTTGAAATTCGGCGAGAGCGCAGGCGGCGGGCGCAGGCATTATGGCCGGAGGCGGTGCGCTACGGCCGTATCATTGCCCGCCTGCCTTTTGTACGCCTGGTGGCCGTCACTGGCTCCCTGGCAATGAATAACGTTGGTGCGGATGCGGATATTGATTATTTTGTGGTGACAGAAAACGGCCGTCTCTGGCTAACCCGTGCCTTGGTAATTGGCATTGTCCGGCTGGCAGCGCGGCGCGGCATCATTTTATGCCCCAACTATTTTGTGGCCGAATCGGCCCTGACGTTGCCGGAACGCAACATTTACACGGCACGAGAAATTGTGCAAATGGTGCCGTTGTTTGGTCATGAGGTGTACCGGCAGTTGCGCCAGCAGAACTGCTGGGCCAGCCAGTTTATGCCCAACGCTGCTGGGCCGCCCTTGGTGCAGGTTCCTGAGCCGGAGCCTGCTTCCTGGCCGCAAACGATGGCTGAATTGCCTTTGCGCACGCCGCTGGGTACGTGGTTGGAGCAGTGGGAACAGGGGCGTAAAATTGAAAAATTACGGTTGCAGCAAAATGGATCGGGTGAGAGTTGTTTTACGGCCGTTATCTGCAAAGGCCACTTCCAGGCCCACCAACAGCGCACCCTCACCGCCTACCAGCACCGCCTCAAGTCATCCGCAGATTACGCAGATTAATTGCCTAAATCTGCGAAAATCTGTGTCATCTGCGGATAGTTTAAGGATTTATGTCTGATATTTTGTTTGGCCAATCATATTACCTGAAGTTTGACCCCAAGCTGTGGCAGGCGATGCAGCCGTACCCGCCGTTGGGCACACTCTATGCCGCCAGCGTGGCCCGGCAGCAGGGGTACAGCGTGGCCCTGTTTGACGCCATGCTGGCGGAGTCCGAAGCGGCGTGGGGAGCTGCCCTGGCCCAGCACCAACCGCGCTATGCCATCATCTACGAAGACAGCTTTAACTACCTTTCCAAAATGTGCCTGTTGGCCATGCGTGACGCTGCTTTTGCCATGATTGAAATGGCCAAAGAGCAAGGCAGCACCGTCATTTTGTGCGGCTCTGATGCCACAGATCAGGCCGCCAGCTACCTGCGAGCCGGGGCCGATTTTGTGCTGCTGGGCGAGGGTGAGGAGACGATGATGGAGCTGTTGGGGGTTTTAGACGGCCGTTCCCCCCAACCGCTCTCCCAAATCCTTGGCCTGGCCTACAAAGATGGCAGCCACATTTGCCAAAACCC